>QZKS01000098.1 GCA_003599865.1 Desulfobacteraceae bacterium | reverse complement strand
CAAGACTGGGCGACCAGACAAAGCATTGCGGCGGAGCTGGTAAGATCGTGAGCACACAATAACAGGTCGAATAAAAAGGAACAAGGCTGTCAATCCCTGCTGAACGATTAACCCAATCTTCCTTAAAACACTCTTTTTAAGCCGGAAAGCATCGTTCTAAGGCCAAAAAAATACCCTCTTTTAAATATAAACCCTTGTCAGTCAGCTATCCGGCTTGATCCGACCCCCGATAACAGACCCCCGATAACAGTCGCGATAACCTGCCGGGCCCCTGAAGTTGCCGCGTTAAGCGCCGCAGACGTTCACCCGGTCAGGTTTATTGGCTTGTTCGGCCTATACGTCTACTTGATTTTTGTATATAGACCGTTGCATTTACTCATATTCTTAAATAATGTTGGAATTATTGCATTCGGATATGACTCATCTAAGGCGGCCTTCAACCTAGTGTATGCTTCCCGAACGAGTTCAAGAATCTGTGGTTGAGTTATACTATCATCAAAGTCAAATGACGGTGATCCGAAACTTTGTAGTGGCAAGGCTTGGAATACGACCGCCGAAATCATTCTGTTCCCATGGACAGCTACGCTTAGGTCTCGTCCGGTCAGTTCGTCAGAACTCGACATTTGATCGATACCCTTGTCGATTAACCGCTGAGTTTGTACGGCTCGCCAAAGAAAAAAACTATTAACTGATGGATTGAACAATTCTTTGTATGGAGTTCGTACTATGTCCTCCCAAAGTTTCCCAATCTCACGCTTAAGTTGGACAAACAGGTTTGGCTTTCCAGAGGAGCATGCTAACGCTGTTGTTGATTCCACCAAATCAAACGACTTGTCTGTTCTAGCTACTGCCTCTGATCTTATCACATGATACATAATCTCCTCGACGCCGAGTTCTGCCCGGAGTCGTGATTGTTCTGGATCTAAGGTGACGAAATCACGATTGTCTATTCTGTTTTGCCGATTATTTGTCTTGGTGATTGAGGTTTCAAGTTGTGTGTCTGCTTTTTCAAGGGAAATCACTCTGAGAGGAAGAAGTGCTTGGGCGATTTTTTCAGATGATTTTAGGTTGTGTCGTCCAATAGTGCTAACCGTTTGTGCGCCGTTAACAACGCTTATGTTCTCGCAGTGAAAAGTTCCGAAATCTGTGCCACCACCACCTGCCATTGTCTTTGTGATCTTGCTGGCTATAATTGTAATGCCGTTATTGAAATACCAGAAATTTTCAGGACAATCTTGAAGAGTTAAACGCATCTCTGTATTAACGTCAGTGTCACCGAGTAAGCTTCGCAGGTTTCGTGCAAAAAGTCGGTCGCCGTATCGCGACCACCAATCGGCAATCACCGGCGCGGCAACTTGGCCGTAAAATGCTAAATGCGGAGTCTCCACTTTTCCCCAAGATTTAAGACCCAAGTCAACGTTAATTGGTTCTCCAGCTAAACGTGCAGTAAGTGAAGCGTGGAGAGAGGACTGGTTGAGTGCTGTAATTATAAGCACTTCGCTTGCATCATTCATCTCTTCGCGCAAGTCGTCTAGGTCTCGTTGAGAAGGAGTAGCAAGAGTGTTAATCCCAGTGTACACAATAATAACGTTATAGGTAGATTGGGGGTCATTGAGTACTTGGGTAAGCAAAGTTTTATTGGCATTGACCTTTTTGTTAAAACGCTCGAACCTCATGTTGAAAAGATCCTTGACGCCTCCAATGAATTTCTTCATGTCTCCATTAGAAGGCTCACCGCTACCGTCGTGTATCCACTTCGATTGGACAATGTAGAGCCGTCTTTCTGGTTCGTGATAGAAGATAGCGTCAATACCATTGTCGTCTCCACCATCCGTAATCGACTTGGCAACATATAATGGGTCTGCACCAGACAAATAATGAATTGCGTATGCGGCAAGTGAGCGTGTGAGCAATTGATTGTCAAAATCATTCCCCAGTTTTCCAGCGTCATGCATATCAATTTTACCGTCGAAAAGCCGCAACACATGATTTTTGATTTGATTAACGTGAATTATGCTCATGGTTTATTCCTTTTGTAGCCGAACGGTTGAACTGTGCCGCCCGGCTTTTTGGGTCGGCAACAGTGACGGGTTAGGCCATCCATGGTTTTCTAATCTCAGAAAATTGAGTAGCTAACGACTCAGCCTTTGAAGTCATTGGCGATTCCAGAGCTTTGTGAACTATCACTGTGCTATTTATCAAGATCCCTATACATGAATCTATGTAGTGAAAAATAGAATCCAGATTAATTGGGGCTAAGAACTGAAGCTGATAATCAGATTGATCATCATTGATATCCGCATGTCTTGAAATCAGTGAACGGATATTATTATGAGCATCACAACAGAGGAAGTTGTATATTGATCGATACTCTTTGGCTTGGTTAGACTTGGCAAATTTATCGAAGTGAGAAAGCGGTGAATATCCTTTGTCCTTCAGTTCATCCAATTGTTTTTTATGATCGCACAAAATTTCATCGAGGTTTGGAAGTTTAGATATATCCGCAAGGTAAGGGTTGTCTCCTTTTTTAGCTTCTTCAAATATTTTGATCCATTCCTTCAGATTAGTTGCATCCATATGATATCCGTACGTTCTATTTGCCTCCAAATTGATAAAATCCACGGAAGCTTCAACCATTGATCTCAGAAGAATTGGAATGCCAATCCCTGAATCCCCTTGAACAAGGATACAAATCGAATTGGCGAGTTCAAGTATTGAACCATACAGAGAGACAAGGCTCACATGCCATTTATGAGTTTTGTCAAATTTGATAGTTCTAGCCAACTCAGTGCAATCCGAAATAGATTTGGGAAAAAATTCGTATAGCTTTTTCGTATCCCCTAAATGTTTTTTCATACTTTCCATAGATTTTCTCCAGAGGCCTAACATATTATTATCAAGTCAAATATTTCCTTGATATTGACTGATTTTCGGGCACCTTTGCCCTGATAAGTTGATATTAACGGGATTTTCAGGCATTTTTTCCCTGATAATTGTACCTGATATTATCGCAACAAATCGTCTGACAATCAGGCGCTGTTCAATGTATAAAAAATGCCCGGCTGCCTAAACCCTAAATCTTGCCGGAAGTAACTATTTTTTTCCCACAGAACCATCTTATTGAATCGATGTCAACACAAAACAGTCTGATCATGATGAATGAACTCATTGAAATTATGCTGTTTCGCCATTATCCAGCTCAGCCGGAATAATTCCGCAGGCAGATGGATTTGAAGACTTATCCGTTCCAGAAATTAATTTCTGAAATGACCTGCTGTAACGCAAGCCGGAAACCGGACCGAGAAAAATGCATCCGGCTGTCAATAACGATTTCGCGCCTACGCAGCAGCACTCAAGAAGAGACGCATCAACAACCCGATTGTTGAAAAGAAACACTATGAAAAAAAGCACATCCCCCTGCCCCCATAAGCGCTAACTTAACAATTGATGCTTTCGTAAAAAGTCAAAAATCATCTTTTTTGTCATTCTGACGAAAGTCAGAATCCAGTTTTTTCAATGGGTTCTGGACTCCGGTTTTCACCGGAGTGACGGAATTGGGACTTTTTACGGTTTCATCAACAATTAACCATTAATAATTGATTATTAATTATTATAATATGATAGGTCTATGTTTACAAAATTACCAAAACAGAAATAATGAATTCATAAAAAGGGGGATTTTTTCAGGGCCTTTTCCTATCGCGGTTGATGGATGCCAGGATAATGGAAGAGTCAGATGGCAGATCCAGAATTTCAATTTTTTCAAATTTCATCTCCTGCAGCCAGGAAGCAACAAGAGAGGAATCATGACAGACACCTTCACAGGTATTCAGCATCATGTTGATATCATATAACAAGCCTTTGTGGGGGAACGATTCCGACCGATCCGGGAAATAATCGTGAATCAGTATCTGCCCGTCTTCACGAAGAAGTTCAACAGACTTCCGTATAATGGATTTTGCATCCTCTTTGTTATAAATGTGCAGAAAATTGCTGATGATGATTGCACCGAACCGTTCCCTGCCCCGAAATTTATAGGTTAAAAAATTACCTTCAATGGTTCGTATCCTTTTCCAGTAATCCGGCTCAGGATACAGGATTTTTGCAGCCCGGATGACTTCCGGTAAATCCAGGAGAATGACCTCAGCCGGGATGGTGTTCTGAAGCAGTCTTCTGCAAAGCGCTCCGGCACCTCCACCAATATCCAGAATCGGCGAATTCCAGACCATTGTACTGCATAGTCCGGCGATCTCTCCGGCCTTTTGACGGGCAAGTTCATCCATGGCACGGACATAATGAAAATTGCGGGTTTCATAATCGTCATCCGGTTTGACAGCTCTGCTTTTATGGCCTGGATTACGGGAAATCTTTTCCGTGATGTTCTGCCATGTGTTCTGAATGTATTTCCGGTACAGGAGAAAGTTGCCTATGTAGTCCGGACTTTCTGAAAGCAGATACCGGCGGGCTGCCGGAAGATTCCGCCAGCAGCCCCTTTCCTGTTCGATCAGGCCGATACCTTGAAGCGCCTTCATCAGCCGGTGAAGGGGTTCACGCCTGCAATCCAATACGATGGCAAGAGACTCCGGATCATGATTCCCCTGTTCGATCAGATCAAACAGGGAAATCTCGATGGCGGCAAACAGCACTTCGGAATACCAGTAGGCTGTGGAAAGATCTTCCAGAAACTGGAACCCGGTATCGCTGGTATTTTTTCCCCCCAAAAGATCCTGGACTCCGGTTTTCACCGGAGTGACGGAATTCGGATTCTTCATCGATTGGTTATATCGCTCATTACGATTCATAGTAAACTCATTACGCCTTGACGCTTCCGGCCAGAGTTCCCTCAAATATCGCATTGGAGGCCCGGTTGGCGCAGAATTCCCCGCACATGGTGCAGACCTTTTCATCACATGACGGTGAGCGGTCGTTCCTGATTTTCAGGGCATCTGCCGGAAACAGGGCATTTTTGAACTGACCTTCCCAGTCCAGGTCCCGTCTGGCTTTGCTCATGGCCATATCCCGGGGTCTGGTGCGCTCCGGATATTTCCCCAGATCTCCGATATGTGCCGCAAGTCTTGCCACTTTCACGCCTTCGATCACATCCGCCTTGTTGGGAAGGGCCAGGTGCTCGGCCGGTGTGATATAGCAGACCAGATCCGCTCCGTACCGTGCGGACTGGGCTGCACCGATGGCCGCAACGACATGATCATAGCCGGCTCCGATATCCGTTGGAAGCGGTCCCAGCATATAATAGGGCGCATAATTGCTCATGCGTTTCTGCAGGATGATATTGGCTTCGATTTCGTCCATGGGTACATGACCCGGTCCTTCCACCATCATCTGGCAGCCCATGCGGCGCCCCTCTTCCGCAAGCTCGCAGTTGATCAGCAGCTCCTGGATCATGGCCCGGTCAAAGGAATCAGCGATGGAACCGGCACGCAGGCCGTTTCCCAGGGAAAGCACCACATCATATTTTTTCAGGATGGAAACCACCCGGTCAAACTTCTCATATAAAGGGTTTTCTTTTTGATTTTTTTTCATCCAGGCAACCATGGAGGCGCCGCCCTTGCTGACCAGACCGCCGTATCGGTATCCCTGCTTTTCCAGACGCTCAATGGTGTAAAGATTGATGCCGCAGTGGACGGCCATGAAGCTTATGCCGTCCGCGCACTGGCGTTCAATCAGATCAAACAGCATTTCTTCATCCAGCCTGTTCGGATCGCCATATTTTTGGGCAGCCATACTGAACGCCTGGTATAACGGAACATTGCCCACCGGAAGGGAAACCGCAGCCAGAACTTCTTTTCTGGTTCTGTCCAGATCGCCTCCGACCGACAGCTCCATCAAGGTGTCTGCCCCGGCCTCTTCCGCTGCGACGGCTTTTTCCACTTCCGCGTCAATGTCGGCAATATCGGTCGATGTCCCGATGGATGCATTGATTTTTGTGGTCAGCCCCATACCGATACCCACAATGGAACAAGGGCGGCCGGTATTCAGCGGGACGACAATCCGTCCTTCCGCCATTCGCTCCATGATCAATTTTGGATCAAGACCTTCCCTGTTTCCGATTTCCTTCATCCGGGGGGTGATGATCCCTTCGACTGCGTATTCTACCTGTGTTTTTGTCATGTTTTCATTCTCCTTCCCGACATTTCAAAAAAAAATCCCCAGGCCGATATTCATCGGCATGGGGATTTACCATTTCCACCAAATTTTATTTCCGTCTGTCCGGCAGGTCTTCTGACTCGTGAATCAATCTAATCCCTGCGCCTTCCCGTATTGCTTCGAATCGTTCCGGTCAATACAGTGGCAATGGCAGGTTTCGTCCTCACTCACAGCGGCGGGTCCGCGCCGGATTTTCACCGGCTTCCCTTTTCAACTCCCGAAGGAGTCACCTTACAGTTTGTTTTTTCATGGGCTGGATAGCACACGATACTTTTATTTGTCAAGAAAAGATTCCGGATGCCATTTTCCTCTCAAGGTGGGAAATTGGAGAGCATCGGCAAGTTCCTTTAAAAAACGCTTCCGGGGAATTTCCCGTGCACCGGAACGGAGCAGATGATCGGTTTTAACCTGGCAGTCTATAAAATGGAATGCCCTTTTTTGTAAAAAATCAGCCAGAAAAACAAGGGCTGCCTTGGACGCATTGCTCTCGCTGGAAAACATGGATTCCCCGAAAAAGCATTTTCCCAGGGAAACACCATAAAGGCCTCCGACAAGGTGATCGTCCTTCCACACTTCAAAGGAGTGGGCGAATCCGGAATCATGCAGTTTGCAGTAGGCTGTTATCATGTCCTCCACCAGCCATGTTCCGTCCTGAGTTTTCCGGGGTATTCCGGCACAGGCGTGGATGACTTCCGTAAAAGCCGTATCGATCCGGATGGTAAATGTATTTTTATGGATGACCTTTTTCAGGCTGCGGGATATTTTCAACTCACGGGGATACAGCACAAGACGCGGATCAGGCGACCACCACATGATGGGTTCGTCGTGTGAATACCAGGGAAAGATTCCCATCTGATACGCCAGAAGAAGCCGTTTTTCGGAAAGATCGCCGCCAAGCGCAAGGAGGCCTTCTTTTTCGGCAAGATGCTGAGGCGGAAAGGCTATTTTATCGGACAGCAGAAAAATGGTCATGAAAACAAAAAATCATGCATAGGAGAACACCAGGTTTTCCCTATCCAGGTCAATGGAAACCCGCCCTCCTTTTTCCAGTTTTCCGAACAGAATCTCGTCAGACAGCTTATCCTTGATCTCGACCTGGATCAGCCTGGCAAGAGGTCTTGCCCCGTAATCCGGATTAAAACCCTTTTTGGCGAGCCAGGCCCGGGCGGATTCGGAAAGCGTGAGCTGAATTTTTTTCACGGAAAGCTGTTCTTTCAATTCGGAAATAAACTTGTCCACAACCTTTTCCATAATAGCCTGAGTCAATGGGTTAAAATTGATGATCGCATCCAGCCGGTTCCGGAACTCCGGGCTGAAAAATCTCTCGATCGCCTTTTTCCCCTTACTTTCCTTATCTCCGCGGAGGTTTCCGAAACCGATGGCGTTCGCACTCATTTCCCGGCTGCCGGCATTGGAGGTCATGATCAGGATGACATTCCGGAAATCGGCTTTCTTGCCGTTATTGTCGGTAAGGGTTGCATGATCCATGATCTGCAGAAGGATATTGTAGAGATCCGGGTGAGCCTTTTCAATCTCATCCAGGAGGAGGACGCTATACGGATGTTTCCGGATGCCGTCGGTCAAGAGGCCTGCCTGGTCAAATCCGATATATCCCGGTGGCGCGCCGATGAGTCTGGCCACCGCATGTTTTTCCATATACTCACTCATGTCAAAGCGCAGAAACTGAACGCCCAGTGCCTGTGCGATCTGCTTGGAGACTTCCGTTTTTCCAACGCCGGTCGGACCGGTGAACAAAAAAGATCCGATGGGTTTTTCCGGCAGTCCCAACCCGGCCCTGGAGCGTTTAATGGATGTCACCAGCGACGTAATGGCGGAATCCTGTCCGTACACTTTTTCACGTACCTTTTCATCCAGGAATTCAAGCTTGGACCGGTCATTGGTGGAAATGCTCTGGGTAGGAATACGGGCCATCTTGGCAACGATTTTTTCAATATCGGACTCATGGATTTTGGTTCTCTGGGAGGAACCCTTCAATCGGACATAGGAACCGGCCTCATCGATCACGTCGATTGCCTTGTCCGGCAGATACCGGTCATTGAGATATTTGGCGGATAATTCCGCTGCGGCCTTCAGGGCTTTTTCCGTGTATAGAATGTTGTGATGCTCCTCGTATCGTGATTTCAAACCCTTTAGAATCTTGACCGTTTCCGGAATGTCCGGCTCCGCGATTTCGATCTTTTCAAACCTTCTGGACAGCGCCCTGTCTTTTTCAAAATGGGAGTTGTATTCCTCATAGGTGCTGGAGCCAATGCAGCGAAGCTCACCGGATGTGAGAACGGGCTTCAGGATATTGGAAGCATCCATGGACCCGCTGCTGGTGGCACCGGCGCCCACAATGGTATGGATTTCATCAATAAACAGAATGGCGTCTTCCTTTTTTTTCAGTGCAGAGATAATTTTTTTCAATCGCTGCTCAAAATCCCCCCGGAACTTTGTTCCTGCCAGAATGCCGCCCAGGTCCAGCGCATAAATTCTGGTATTTTTCAAAAGCTCCGGCACATCCCCGGAAACGATTCGCAAGGCAAGTCCTTCGGCCATTGCGGTTTTACCGACACCGGGCTCGCCGACAAAAACCGGATTGTGCTTTCTCCTCCGGCAGAGCACCTGAACCGTGCGTTCCAGTTCCGCCTGCCGCCCGATCAATGGATCCAGCTTACCGAGCCTGGCCTGCTCAACCAGATCCGTGGTAAACAGATCCAAGGGGTCTGTTTTTTTCTTTTTATCGTCTTTTTCGTCCTGCCTTTCCAATGGCTTCAACTCGACAGGATCATCCGGCAATTCAGCACCCTGATGTGAAATATAGCGGAGGATATCCAGCCTTGTAAGGCCTTCGGACTGGAGGAAATAGGCTGCGTGGGAATCTTTTTCCTGAAAAATGGAGGCAATGATATCACCCAGGGAAACGGTCGGTTTCTCCGCAGAACGGGCATGATTGACTGCTCGTTGAATAACCCTCTGGAAACCAATGGTTTGCTGAAGGACATATTCACCGTCTTCCGGCACGCTTTCTATCTGTTCATTCAGAAACCTGTCCAGATTGTTTTTCAGGTTTTCCGGGTTTCCGCCACAATTTTCAATGATCTCAACTCCTCTTGTGTCATGGATTACCGCAAATAGAACATGTTCCAGACATACGTATTCATGCCTTCTTTTTTTTGCCTCGCGGACAGCGAACCCTAATGCAGCACTGAGTTCTTTGCTAATCATATATTATTCCTTTTCCATGGTGCATTTTAAAGGATAACCATTTTCAGCAGCCAATGAATGTACGGTCTCTATTTTTGTTTCGGCGACTTCATAGGGATATACACCACAAATTCCGATTCCATTCTGGTGGACATTCATCATGATCCGGGTTGCCTCTCCTTGTGTTTTCCGAAACACCATCACCAGAATATCCACCACAAAATCCATGGACGTATAATCATCATTGTGCAATAAGACGCGGTAAAGGGGCGGTTCTGCAACTTTTTTTCGCGTTTCAATGGATATTCCGGTTTGTGAACCGGTATCCTGCCTACTCATGCTTCCACCTCCAATATAAACGGAAATTGAAGGTTTTCACACAGATTTTCCATAAAACCATAATCTGTTTCACGACTCTGTTATTGTTTGATCACACTGAATCCGACTCCCGGGCAGAACTTGAAAGAATGAAGACGCGGTTCAATAGTAAAATTCCGATTCATTGTTTGTACCAAATAGTAAGGTTTATGACAGGAAAAATCAAGATAGAAAAAAACCAATGAGCTTTCATTCCCTGATGCAGCATGAACCCGAAGCCGATGTTCCGGGCTCATCAATCCTTAACTTCCGCAGCATTTTTTATATTTTTTCCCGCTTCCGCACGGGCATGGCGAATTGCGGCCGACTTTTTCACCGTCCCGTTTTATCGGGGCTTTCTTCTGCGGCTCTTCCCCATGGGAAAAAACCAGATTTTCCGCTTTGGTTTCCCGCATGTTATCCAGCTTTTCAGCACTCACAATCTGAATCCGAAACATGATTTTCAGGGTTTCTTCTTTTACCCTGGCAATCATGTTGTTAAACATGTCAAATCCTTCTCTTTTATAGACAATCAGGGGATTTTGCTGGGCATATCCGCGAAGGCCGATTCCCTCTTTCAGGTGATCCATGGAAAGAAGGTGCTCTTTCCAAAGGTTATCAACCGTCTGGAGCATGAAAAACCGTTCCATCTGTCTGAAATCCTCTTCCCCGACCACCGCCTCTTTTTCATTATATCTGCTCATGGCATTGTCAAATATCATTTTCGCAAGATCCTCGTTTGTCATCTCCCCCAAACGATCCTTTTGAAAATCAATTCGAAAATTGAACTGCTGGTATATTGCATCATTGATCGCTTTGAGATCCCATTCCTCGGGTACTGATTTGCCGTCTGCAAAACGATCGGCGATCATTTCAGCCTGCTCTTCGATAATATCCTCAAAAACCGGCTTTAAATTCTCACCGCTTAAGGCTTCCCGTCTCTGGCGATAAATGACTTCTCGCTGCTGATTCATGACGTCGTCATATTCGATCAGTTGTTTACGGATATCAAAGTTGTGACCTTCCACCTTTGCCTGGGCATTTTCAATGGCCCGGCTGATGAGCTTGTGTTCAATCGGCTCGCCATCTTCCATTCCAAGACGCTCCATGATATTGGATATGCGCTCTCCCCCGAAAATCCGCAGCAGATCGTCTTCAAGGGAAAGAAAAAAACGGGATGAACCGGGATCGCCCTGCCTGCCGGAACGGCCGCGAAGCTGGTTGTCAATCCGCCGGCTTTCATGCCTGCCGGTTCCGAGGATATGAAGCCCGCCAAGGTCGGTCACACCTTCTCCCAGCACAATATCGGTTCCGCGCCCTGCCATGTTGGTCGATATGGTTACGGCCCCTTTTTGACCGGCAAGTGAAACGATTTCCGCTTCCTGGCTGTGATGCTTGGCATTCAAAACAGAATGTTTGATTCCTCTTTTCTTTAATTTTTCACTCAGGCTTTCAGAGATATCAATGGAGATGGTTCCCACCAGAACCGGCTGGCCTTTTTTATGAAGCTCGACAATTTCGTCCAGAACCGCTTCATATTTTTCTCTTTTGGTTTTGTAGATCACATCCGGAAAATCTATGCGGATCATCGGCTGATTGGTCGGAACGATGACCACGTCCAGATTGTATATTTTTTTGAATTCAGCCGCCTCGGTATCCGCGGTGCCGGTCATGCCGGACAGTTTCTCATACATCCGGAAGTAATTCTGAAAAGTTATGGTCGCAAGTGTCTGGTTTTCATTTTCAATTTTTACATTTTCCTTGGCTTCCAGCGCCTGGTGAAGCCCCTCGCTGTATCTTCTTCCAGGCATCAGACGACCGGTAAACTCATCGACGATGATGACTTCCCCGTTTTTGACGATATAATCCACATCCTTCTTGAACAGGGTATGGGCCCTTAAGGCCTGGTTGGTATGATGAAGCAGCTCAATGTGCTTGGGATCATACAGATTGGAAACCTGTAGTTTTTTTTCGGCTTTTGCAACCCCTTCTTCGGTAAGTACCGCGGATCTGGCTTTTTCATCAATGGTGTAATCAACATCCTTTGCAAAGGAGGGTATGATGCTGTTGACCTGATAATAAAGACTCGTTGATTTTTCCGCCGGGCCGGAAATGATCAGGGGTGTTCTGGCCTCATCAATCAGGATGCTGTCGACCTCATCTACAATGGCAAATGCCAAGTCTCCCTGCACCAGAGAGGCTTTATCGAATTTCATATTATCCCGAAGATAATCGAAGCCGAATTCGTTATTGGTACCATATGTGATGTCCGCTCCGTATGCAGCCTGTCGTTCCCGGTCGTTCAGATCATGAAGAATGGTGCCGCAGGACAATCCCAGGAAGGTATAAACACGTCCCATCCATTCGGAGTCACGTTTCGCCAAATAATCATTGACGGTAATGACATGAACCCCTCTGCCGCTTAAAGCATTCAGATATGCAGGAAGGGTCGCAACCAGTGTTTTTCCTTCACCGGTTTTCATTTCCGCGATTTTACCCTGATGCAGAACAATCCCTCCAATGAGCTGGCAGTCAAAATGCCGCATCTTCAGAACCCGTTTTGCCGCTTCTCTCACAACAGCGAACGCATCAGGGAGTATATCATCCAGGGTAGCCCCCTCTTTCAGCCGCTGCTTGAACAAAGGTGTCTGATCCTGCAAATCCTTGTCGCTCATTTTGGCGACAACGGACTCCCTTTGATTGATCAAATCAATGATGGGAGAAAATTTTTTGAGAACCCGATCATTTTTGCTTCCAAAAATCTTCGTCAGTATCATCGAAATCATATATATAATGTTCCTTATTTATGCATTGTCTGCTTATCGGAAAGATAACAGAGGTGATTCTTCAGTTTTTTCCCATAACCCGGAACTTTCGCAAACTGCATTATCATACTTGATCATGCGGCAAAAGAAAATTCATCAAAAATAAATGGCAAATTACAAAAATGATTGAGGTTGGACGGTATGTGAAGAGTGCAGTCGGAAAATACGGCGGATTTGATCATCATGAATGGAATAATGTTTTCCGGGGGTGGGCCGAGTTGGATTAATCGAGAATATATTTTTCCGGATTCACGGAAATACCATGCAGCCTGACATCATAGTGCAGATGCGGTCCGGTGCTTCTTCCGGTATTGCCGACCTCGCCGATCACATCCCCGCGCCTTACGATATCACCCTGATTTTTTATTTGATGGTTAAGATGGGCATAACGGGTAACCATGCCATGTCCATGATCAACGGTAATGATTTTTCCCATTAACCCTTTTGTTCCCGAAAAGGCCACTACACCATCTGCAGTTGCAATCACCGGTGTGCCTGTTTTGGCTGCAATATCAAGACCTTTATGAAACTCCTTCAGGCCGGTGAAGGGTGATTTTCGATAGCCGAATCTGGATGTCACCCATCCTCTTGTCGGCGTGACGGCAGGAGTGGATGCGAGCAGATTTTTCTGTTTATCAAGATGTGTCAATAACGACTGAAAACCTGTTTTCTGTTTTGTGGAAATCGCTTTGAATTGTGTGACCTGTTCATGCATTTCCCGCAATAAACTGCCATGTTTCTGTTCAAGGGAAATATTAATATCCAGATCTTCAGGAGCCGAACCACCTACGCCAAAAATACTGCTCTGATCGATGGTATTTTCAATATTGGCAATAATTCTGATTTTTCGTTCAAAGTTATTGAGGTCCACCAGTTTGGATTTCAACAGATTGATTTCGTTTGCATAGAGTTGTATCTGTTTCCGCTGGTTTTGAATTTCCGTATCTTGATCGGTAATGGTCTGGAGGAATTCATCTGTTTCAAATGCGGATTTTTTCAATTGGAAATAATCAAAAACCAGAACCCCTGAGAAAAGAAAGCCACATGCAAGCAGGCTGATGAGCAACCCTAATTTAAAAGTGGAAACGGTCGCTCTTTTGACCGAGGCCCCTGTATTGCTGGCAATAATAAAGGTTATTTTTTTGGTCATGATCAATATAATACAGTATCCGTTACTGGTGTTTGAGCTGAGTTATTGTGGCAACCGGATCATTTTGTTTTGAAAGTGTGTTGAATGTTTTGTTTTTTAACACGAATTGCCTCGTTCTGTCAAGGACTGCATCCTCACAATCGTATTTTGGGTGATCATGGAACAATCTGTTTCAGAAAAAATCCGTCATTTTGAGCAGGATATGCGTTCGGGTGAAGCAGTTGTGAAAAGGGGACGGAAGGATTCCATCCCCTTTTTTGGGGAAACCACATGAAAGATCAAAAATGGTATCGATTAATTGATTCCCAGTTTGAATTTGAGAGATTTCAATGTATTCAGCATCAGCATGGTAATGGTCATCGGGCCGACACCGCCTGGAACCGGAGTGATCGATCCCGCGATCTCTTTGGCAGCTTCAAAATCCACATCACCTTTCAGGATGGCAATCTTCTTGCCGGTTTTTTCACTTATTTTTTCTCCCACACGATTGACGCCTACGTCAATGACGCATGCACCGGGCTTGATCCATTCCGGCTTTACAAGATCCGGAACACCTGCTGCAACGATCAAAATATCCGCACGTTTGCAATGGAACGCAAGATCCTTTGTGCCTGTATGTACAATTGTTACGGTTGCATTCGCCCCCTTCCCTTTCTGGAGCATCATGTTTGCAATCGGTTTGCCGACAATATTGGATCGACCGACCACGACAACTTCGGCACCTTTTGTTTCAACGCCGGCCCTTACGATCATTTCCTGGATACCGGCGGGAGTGCATGGCGGAAACTTCACCTCATTGCCGCCGATCATCAGACGTCCGACATTTACCGGATGAAAACCATCCACGTCCTTATCCGGATCAATGGCATTGAGCACTTTTTTTTCATCAATATGTTTGGGCAGCGGCAATTGAACCAGAATTCCGTTAATGGAATCGTCTTTGTTATACTTATTGATCAGGGCGAGAAGGTCGGCCTCTGAAATATCAATCGGTTGTGTGTCCTGGATCTCATTGAATCCGACCCGGTGAGCGGTTTTGATTTTAAGCGTAACATAAGAAATGGACGCGGGGTTTTCACCGACAAGAATGGTGACCAGTCCCGGGACTTTTCCATATTTTTTCTTTATCTGCGCTACTTCAGCGGTAATCTCTTCCAGGATTTCCTCCCGAATTTCAGTACCCAATATCAGTTTTGCGGTCATTGTGAATCTCCTTTCAAAAAAAAGTTAACGTTATCCATGAAAACCCATCATTCTCGGCAGCCATAACACGGCCGACGGGAGATATGTCATTAGTAATAAAATTCCGATCTGTATAGCGATAAAGGGCAATACGGCCCTGGATACATATATTAAATCCCGGTTGGCCATCGCGCCTGTGATATACAGGCTGACCCCCATCGGAGGTGTGCAGTAACCGATGGCGAGATTGACCGTCAGGATTAATCCAAAATGCATGGGATCGATATGAAACGGCGCCAGCATGGGCAGAAAAACCGGTCCCAGAATCAGGGTGGCTGAAATGATATCCATAAACATGCCCACAATCAGGAGCAGTATGTTGATGGCCAACAGAAATACAAGCGGAGACTGGATGCTTGTCAATACCGCCTCGGTGATTTTACCCGGAATATCTTCAAGCGTCAGCAATCTTCCGAAACAGGTCGCACCGGCAACAATAATCAAAAGGGTTGCGGATGTTACCGCAGAGCTCACCGTTACCTTTTTCACATCTCGAATTTTCATCGACTTATGAATAAACAGCTCAACGATAAAGGCATATACACATGCCACCACTGCCGCTTCATTTGCCGTAAACATTCCGGAGAAGATCCCGCCGAAAATAATCACCGGAAGCATCAGCGACCAGAAACCTTCTTTCAGGACACTGATGATTTCCCGGAAAGACGGTATGTGTTTTCGAACAATAACCGCATCTTTTCGATAGAAAAAATACGTGTATATACATACTCCCACCATAATCAGGATGCCTGGCAGAAATCCGGTTAAAAATAACCCTTCCAGTGAAACATTGCTGATCATGCTGTACAAAATCATGCCGATACTGGGGGGAATAATCACACCCAGATTCGGAGAGGTTGTCATCAGACCGATGGTATATTTTTCATCATACCCGTTATCCAGTAAGGCCGGAATCATAAATCCGCCAAGTGCGACAACCGTTGCTACCGTAGATCCTGAAATGGCGCCAAACAGCCCGCATGCCAGGACACCGGCCATTCCCAATCCTCCGGGAAGCCAGCTGACAAGCGAATTGGCAACCTTGATCAGCTTTTCAACGATAGTCCCGGCCGTCATGATATTGCCGCAAAGGATGAAAAACAGCACCACGACAAGAGCAAAATTGTCAAGACTGCGTAACAGTGTCTGAACCAGAAACAGGGGCGATAAATCAGTGAAAAAAATAAAACTCAATACCGCAGTAAAAAACAGGCACATAAAAACCGGGACATAGGCTGCCATTGTTCCCAGAAGAATCAGAAGAATAATAAGATGACTATAATCCATAGCAATGAACTCTTTTCGGCCGGGAAATCAGGAAACTTCCGCCTCATGTCTGTTTTTTTTGGAATGTTGCCGAATATCCTGATATGCCACCTGGATGGTGCGAATGAACATTAACACCCCCATCAATGGCAAAATGGAATACAGATAGACAAGCGGTATCTGCATGATAATGGTTTTCTGGTTTGTTACCATTTGCAGTACCGCCATCTGCCGGCCATAATATACCATCATTACGGAAAAAATCAGCGTAACAATATAACTGAAAAAACTCAGCGGAATCTTTAGCCCGGGAAGAAGCTGCACAAGAGCGTCAATCTTAATCATGGAGCGATCTCTGACGGCAACACTGCATCCGATCAGGGTCGTATAAATGATCACATTCCGAACCAGTTCCTCCGACCATGCCAGTGAATAATGAAAGCCGTATCGCAATATGACATTGCAGAACAAGGATATCAGCACACTCATTACCGCCAGGAACAGTGTCCATTCTTCAAAAAAAGTCAGAATCCTGTCCATTATTTTGAAAATTTTACCCAACATTGGAATTATCCCGGATGATTTGAAAAAAGGGGGCGGATTTCAAAAAAAAGATCGGAAGCAGCCCCCGAAAACAATTCATGGTTCTTTTGTTATAGCTGATATCCTAAAAAAGTCTGAACCTCTTTCAGGTAGTTTTCCGGTTTATAGGTATCGTCGGGATAATTTTTATTGATCTCATCCCTATATATTTCATGGGTTGCATTGCCCTGCTTCCTGAGAAGGTCTGTTTCTTTATCCGAAAGCGTGAAAAACTGAATTCCGTTTTCCTTTGCGTTTTTGATCTGTTCGATCTCCTGCTGCCGGCTTTCTACCCGGATCTGCGCACAAACATCATGAACGACTTCCTTGAATGTTGTCTGGAGATCGGCCGGAAGATTTTCAAACCATGCTTTGTTGAAAATCCAGATAAACAGCCCCTGGGCATAATTGACCTCGGTGAAATATTTGGCCACTTCAAATTTTTTGGTAATATTGCAGACGGTCGGTGTATGATCAAGGCCGGTGATCACTCCCTGTTTCAGGGCTACCGGAACATCCGGCCAGGGCATGACAACCGGATTGAATCCCCATTGCTTATAGTTCAATTGATTGACGGCTGCTTCTGCAATCCGGAATTTTACGGATTTTGCATCGGCTATGGTTTTTACGGGAACTGTTGTTGCCCATCCGTAATTACCGTAACCGGTAATATCCAATCCCATAATTCCCTGGTGATCCATTGCCATTAAAAAATGATCGAACAGTTTTTTGTTGGCAATAAACTGATCCAGCTTGTCAAATGAGTCGATTAAATACGGAAGGTTTACCACGCCGAAACGGGGTCCTAAATTGGTGGAGGCAACGGAACTGACACCCATTCCCTGAATGGCACCCATCTGCAGTTGGTTCAGCACTTCGACTTCTCCGCCAAGCTGTGACAGCGGCTTGTAGTCAATGTAAATTTGACCTTTTGACCGTTTCCAAAGTTCATCACGCATGGCAATGCCTGCATAGACTCCCTTGATTACCGGATGTGATACATTGGACACAATACAACGATATTTTGCACCGGAAGGATCAAAAGAAGGCTTCCATGCATCCATTGGAGATTTTTGTTCTGCCGCCGAAACAATAGTTCCAAGGCTGAAAATGCAAAACAACACAACAAATAACAATCTTCTCGCAGTCATTAGATTCTCCTTGGTTATAAATTGAACCAGAATTGATTATTCCATAATGAATTCATCCAAGCTTAAAGTGAATACAAATCAGCTGGAAGTCTGTCAAGAATTTATTTTAATTTTGAGTGTTTCTGGGATTAGAATATCAGAATTATAAGGTTTTATGACAAAATCCCGGAGAAAAACCGAATTGCCGGTCCGGCCGGAATGAGTGCCGGTTATACCGCGGCAACCGCAGCCTGCAGAATGGAGGGATTATCCGGTTAGATAATTTTATGGTTTTTATCGGTTATATACTGACCAGTTCTTCCATACTGATCAGCGTTACATTGTTCTCCGACAAAACAACCATGGCTTTATCCAGGTCATCAAAGCCGAAAATAAGCACCGCATGATTTTTATTGCTTTCCGTAAGCCCGTATACATACTCGATGTTTAAATTGTTTTTTTCCATCATTTGAAGCAGCCTTCCCAATTCTCCGGGCTGGTCCATGATTTTTACGGCAAGCACTTCCGTTAGGCTTACGGTAAAGCCACGATCCCGTAACATTTTTTTGGCGCGCTGAGGATCACTGACAACGAGTCTCAAGATGCCGAACTCGGAGGTATCCGCAAGGGATATTGCTTTGATATTGATGTTGATTTCACCCAGATTGACGGCAATGTTCGCCAACCTGCCGGTCTTGTTTTCAACAAAGACGGAAAGCTGTTCTATTTTCATGAGTCATCCCCTTTTTATTACCCGGCGATATCCCTGCCGGCATTAAAATCTTTGTATTCCCTGACAGATCATCATATGTCTCGTATCACTACACCGGAAGCGGTACAGAGTCTAATCCTGTTCTTTCATCCAGCCCCATCATGAGATTCATATTCTGGACCGCCTGACCGGCGGCACCCTTTACCAGGTTGTCGATTACCGAGACGAGAACGATTCTGTTGTTTCGTTTATCAACTTTCAGGCCGATATCACAAAAATTGGTTGTCTTTACGTGGGAGACATCCGGGAATATTCCTTCCCTGCAAATCCGGATAAAATAGCGATCATGGTAATAGGATTCCAGGTGTTCCCGAATATCGTTTTCACTGGCCGGCTGGCAAAGTTCCGCATAGATGGTTGTCAGCATTCCCCTTGTCATGGGTACCAGATGCGGAACAAATGTAATCTGCACGGGCTCTTTGGCGGCAATACTTAAATTCTCTTCCATTTCCGGTATATGCCGATGATCTGCGACCTTATATGCCTTAAAGGATTCGTTGACCTCACAGAAATGAGTGCCAAGGGATATGGAACGGCCTGCCCCGCTGACACCTGACTTGGCATCGGCAATAATGGAACCGGTCTTCACCATTTTATGCGCAATCAACGGAATAAGCGGCAAGAGCAGGCTGGTCGGATAGCAGCCCGGATTTCCGATCAAGGAGGCGGTCCTGATTTTTTCCGCATGAATTTCTGAAAGTCCATAAACAGCGGATTCCGATAATTTGCCGGCCGTATGATGCTGGTAATGTTTTTCATATACGGGCACATTTCGAAATCGAAAATCTGCTGAAAGGTCCACAACTTTTATCTGATGCGCCATCAGTTCAGGGACAACAGACATCGGGAGTTTATGCGGCAGAGCCGTAAATACGACATCTACCTGATTGACAAAGTGATCAATATGATACTCCCGGCAGGGCATATCCATGATGCCTCTCATGGCAGGGTAGACATCACTGAAAGAGACACCGGCGTATTGCCTCGAAGTGATTACCGCTATCTCAACATCCGGATGACCCCGAAGAATGCGAACAAGCTCCGCTCCTGCATATCCTGTGGCACCCAGTATACCAACTCGAATCATAAGTTTCCCTCATCCATTAAAAATATTTTCCCTCATCCATCCCTCCCTGCTGACAGGCGAATTTCTTGACATTAGCATAAATCTGGGGTAATGTGAACCAGCTCTGCAAGAAAACGGATAAATTCCCGGCTGGTCCTGGAAACACTCCCTGACGATTTACACAATCCGTTATGATATAAATAGAATATAACCAGACGGCAAAAGGAAAACCTCATGATAGATGCCTTGGATTTAATGGCACTAGAGGATGACAGGGATCGAAGATCCGGGAATGACCGCCGTTTCCTGAGCTATGATATCTACCTACCGGACAGAAGACACGCAGGCGAACGCAGGACCGGAAACGACCGGCGAAAAAGAATGCTGACTGACCGAAAACCGAAGACAAACCAGGCCACAGCCTGATTCTTCACTTCTTCTTAATCTTTTTCCACTTCTCAATGTCCTCTTTTGCACATGTTTTGAAAAACGTCTTTGCGATATTGGATGAATATACAATAATCTGTTTTAGAAGATCCATCAGTTCCATATGAACTTCATGGGTTTCTATGGATTCCTGTTTTTCATACAGAATTCGCTGAAGATGCAGGATCCGGAACTGTGATTCCATATCCAGATATTTTCTTTCCCGGGACATGATTTCCACGGCTTTTTCCGGATTTCTTTCTGCAAAAGCATCCCGCAACAGTAAAATCTGCCTTCGCACCTTCTCGTGGTATATCAACAGTTCTTCTTTTCCTTCCCTGGAAAAATCTTTTTTCAGGGCTTGCTTTTTCTTAATCAGCGGTATCATGTTCCGGTGAATAAGGTCACCGATGCTTTCCATATCCTTGATAATGGAAATCATGCCGTAAATCTGGCTGGCCTGGGAGTCGGAAATATCCTGTCTGGCGATTTTAACCAGATACTGGCCGATCCGTTCTTCCAGAAAATCAATTTTTTCTTCCCGCAAATCAATACCCTCCAGCAGTGTAAGCTGGGGGAAGATCTCATCTCTTGTTGGAATTTCCCTTACCAGAAGATCCCGTTCTTCCTTCTCCGGTACTTCATAATACAAATGCTTGGGGTCGGACACAAATGGAATGATGATCGCCCGCAGCATCCGCCCCAGGAGCTTGGCCATCCGGGATATTTCCACCCGGGCCAGATCAATTGCCAAGGCTGGTGTGGATATACAGGTATCATCAATATGCCATGTGACAAGTTTCAGATCCTTATCTAATTCCTTATCCGGAAATATAGCCACGATAAAACGGGCAAACAGTGCCGCAAATGGAAGAAAAATAAAAGCGGCCCCTACGTTAAAAAAGGTGTGAGCGTTTGCAATCTGCCGGGAAATATCGGAATCAAACTGATCTGCCACAAACCGGATCATCCGGCTGAATTGCGGAATCCATGCGATAAACAGCAAGACCCCGGCAACACGGAAAAGAACATGGGCAATGGCGACTCTTTTGGCAGCCCTCGATGTTCCGATACTGGCAAAGACAGCTGTAATGCAGGTGCCGATATTGGCGCCAAAAATAAGGGCTATTCCGGCTTCCAGGGTCAATAGCCCCTGCTGTGACAATACGATGATAATTCCCACAAAAGCGCTGCTGCTTTGAATCACCGCGGTAAAAACCGTTCCGATCAGAACACCGTAAACCGGCTTTTCCAGACCTCTCATCATATTGACGAATTCCGGGTAATCCCGGAGCGGTTCCATCGCATCGCTCATCAGCTTCATCCCGTAAAACAGGATTCCAAATCCAAAAAGCACATCCCCGATATTCCGGATCATATCTTTTTTAGATAACATCTGCATGGAAAAACCGGCGATAATCATGAGCAGTGAATAGTCGGTTACTTTAAAAGCGATCAATTGGGCAGTGATGGTGGTTCCGATGCCGGCACCGAATATCACGCCAATTGTTTGCGCAAACGTCATGAGTTCCGCATTGACAAAGCTCACCAGCATAACGGTTGTGGCCGAACTGGATTGAATAATCATGGTGACGACGGCACCCACAATTAGGGCAATAAACGAATTTTTGGTTAACGCCGCCAGAATGCTCCTCATTTTGTCGGCTGCGGTCTTTTTCATCCCGGAGCTCATTTTTTCCATACCGTACAGAAAAAAGGCCAGCCCGCCAAACAGCGAGATGATCAGCATGTGCCATGAAATCGGCTTCGTGTCCCCCTGCGCTGCATGGAGCCTGGAACAGGCTGCGAAAACCAGGAAGACGGCCATGAATGTTCTTTTGTTTCCGGATAAATCGATCTTTTCCAGAATGGAATCAATTCTGTTCATCATGGTCAAAATTCCTTTTACGGCGCATATATTGGGGGTCGTTGATTAACAGTATGAATTCAGACCTGCACTTTGGTCTGAAATTTTGTGAGAGGGAAAAGAACCCGGTAAATTCTTTCTGCCGGCGGTTCCCTGTCTGTGCGGAATCCGGCAGAAAGCAGTGACCGGTTATTTGATCTGGTATACCTTTTTCAAGTAGTTGATAAATTCAGTATCTTTACATAAACTTCGATTTTCCGTATCACAAATTTTGGCAACCGGTTGCCCATTGCACTCAACCATTTCAATAACAACTTCGGGCGGCATGATGCCGACATCATTTGTCAGGTAGGTTTTTAACCCGAAAGCGACATTGATCAATTCTCTGAATGTCTGATGGAGTTCAACCGCCTTTTCAAAATCAATCCCGTCTGTAAAAACCGCGGTCTTGGATAACGGATCGATACCGAGTTTGTCATAATGTTCTATCAGCTTGACACACCATGAAACACTGTCACCGCTGTCATGCTGACACCCGTCAAACAATTTTGCGAAATACAGGTCAAAATCTTTCAAAAATGCTTTAAAACCGACAACATCCGTAAGTGCTATCCCCAGTTCGCCGCGGTATTCCTGCGCCCAGCTTTCCAAAGCGGCTTTCTGGCTGTCGGAAATCCGTGTGCCCAGCTGCTGATGGCCCTGAAGCCATTCATGGGTCATGGTGCCGATCGGTTTTACCTTGAACTGCTTTGCCAGGGCAATATTGCTGGTTCCGACAAAAATGTGCGGCCGGAATTTGGCTTTTAATGTTTCGATCACTTTTGTATGCCATGCCAGTGAGTATCGGTATTTTGTTCCGATATCCGCGAATTTGAAACCGGGAATCTGACCTGTTTTTAACAGTTCCGTCAAATAATCGATTTTTTCAGAAAGTATTTTTTCACCTGTTTTCATAGCCTGTTCCGGATCGTGGCTGTCGGAATCGGTATTTTTCTGCTGTCTGGAATAAATTTCACTGACAATCGCCAGCACAGGAGTCTCATACAGAATCGTGGATATCCATGGCCCTTCAATATCGATCCGAATCCCGCCTTCCTTGTCCGAATAGACGTTAATATATCTTCTGTTGTGCTGAAACAAACGAAGATACTCCAGAAAATCCGTTTTCAAAAATGGGATGGATGACAGATAACTGATTTCTTCTTCCGTAAACCGCAGGGAGCAGAGATGATCAATTTCCTGCTTGACTTCGTCAAGAAATGATAACTTTTTATTCAGACAAGCAAATTTATATTTTACGGGAACCGCGGGATAAGTATGCAGAACCGCCTGTGCCATCGTGAGCTTGTTAAATTCCGTATCAAGTAAACTCTTGATAATTGGCATATTGGTCTTCTCCGGAACAAAATTGAAATGGTCGTTAAAACCGGTTTTAATGATATTACATACCTCGATCTGTAAGACAAAAACAACCTTTGTGCAATTGGGTATTAACGGATTGCTTTCGTATGAGAATTCCTCCTATCAACATTTCATGAAGAAATCAACAGGATTGAAAATATTATCATTTCAGCTTGTTTATTCGTTCAATACCCCCTGACTTAAAACAATACCCCTTGTCCGGGTCGCTCATCCCGGTGAGGGATATCGCTGTTTTTCAGAATTTACAGTACAAGTAAGTTTATCCAGCATCTCGTCAAACAGGACAATCTGATTTTCCCATGCAAACTTTTTCATGCTTTCGGAAAGACCTTTCCGGTGAGGAAAAAACGGTTCCGGACAAAGAACCATTGCCAGGAGTTTTTCAAAAAGGTCATTCGGATTCTCATATAAAAACAAAGGATGGAATTCGTCCGGCAGAATTTCCGGATAGGATAGCCGCCGGGGAACAAGGGGGATACACCCGTGGCGGATTGCCTCGATAATGGATATTCCGAAATTTTCCTGATCCGCCGTGCTGACGACAATATCACCTCTGGAGAGCCAGTTGTAATATTCTGATCGGCAATCCACATAACCATACCGGATAATCCGGTCCCCGAATTTTTTCTTTGCATCCGAAAACACCGAAGGAACACGCTGATAGTGCTCACCGAGAAGGGCGACCCGGAAGTCGGCTCCTTTTTCCATCAGAAACGAGAGAGCCTGAAAAAAAACTTCCGGTTTTTTATCAAACTCCCACCGGTGATTCCATATAATCAGCGGCGGTTTGCCGGGCTTGCGATCGTGCAGGGTAACATCCGCCGGATAATGGCATCCCGGATAGATCACACCGGCCTTTTTCTGTATTTCATGGATCACCCATTTGGGTGTGAACTCCGGCATCATATTGATGAATCCGGGGAGGTGGGAAAAAAAAGAGCGGTAATGGGTGTGGGAATTGAATACGATCCGGTCTGCGGAAAGAGCGGTCGTGATATCGGTGAAGCCGAACTGATAGTCCATCTGTTCACCGGGAGCAAGCGGATAGGTCAGTTGATTCTCATGAAGGTATACGATTGACGGCGGCAATCGCCCTCCGCAAAGTGCTTTTAAATCGGACAGACTCATCAGGCCGCTGGTGATCAGCCCGGTGTATGCATCAAATGACGGTATTTTCCGATAAAAATACAGTGCCGCGCCGCGCATCCGCCATTTCCAGAACCTGGCCGGCAGCGTAACCAGATCAATCTCAAAACGGGAATACCGGGTCAGGCCATCGGCAAAGTCTTTGTGGGAGCCGCCGTAAAAGGGTTCGATAAACAGAAATTTCAAGATTGCCTCTTTTCAGGAATGACAAAAAAAAAGGAAGCGGCAACCAGCATCAGATTGACAGCACCAGGCCGGTGGGCAAAGATTCTCCGAACATCTCACTCTGCTCCCTTTTTTCAAGGGGTACCACTTCCTGCAGCAGCTTGATCCGGGAAGGAAACAGTTCATATTCCGAAAGCCACATCATGATCTGATCCAGCATTCCGGATTCCAGATCCCTTGCTCTATCTCCTGTTTTCCTTGCCAGTTGAATCAGGGCTGCCCCGACCGGTCCTGGGTCCTGCCAGTTTTTCATGAGGATCTCTTCGATCCAGGACTGGATTTCTCCGGGCGGAATGACCCGGTCCGACGAGCCGTACAGCAGAACCCTGGCACCGATTCGGGATAAGGCCCAGAAAAGCTGCGCGCTTGCGGTTTTCGGGGTCAGTTCGGAGACAAGCTGCCGGCCGAGTTTTATTTTGTCTTTAACGAGAAGCTTTTCCATGTTGGCAACAGTCATCCAGATCTCGGTGATCTGCTGCCGGGAGGATTTTGCGGCAGATCCTTTTTTGGGAAACAGCAGCGGTATTGTATCCTGTATAAACTGCTTCTGCTGACCAGGCGTTAAGCCTCCGGCAATCCGCCGCCACAAAATCCACCACTCCGATCCGACCTGACTGTTATTGGGGAATATTCTTCCTTTGTTATAGACCTTCCATAAAACCCTGATCCGCTGTTCATCAAAGCCGTCACCAAATCCCGGCCGCATGGTAAACCCTGCCAGATTGAGCCATCGATGTTCGTGGATGGCCGAAATCTTCCGCAATGACCTGTTCCTGATCAGTTCGTCCGACAGGGTCCGGATAAAAGAAAGAGGCCAGGCCTCTTTCGGTCTCTCTATCAGGGTGGAGATTTTTTTGGACAAGCCCTCGAGCTCTTTTTTACCGGTTTTGTTCATGAATGCCGTCTTCACTTCATGGCAGGTTGTTTCGATCAGTTCGGAATCAAATACTTCCGTATCAGCGACGTCTGTCTCCGCATCATGGGTTCTTAATTGAAATTGAAGCCGCCAACGGTGTTTGCTCACCTGGGAACTGCACCACAGGGCAAGCGTTCCGATTTCCGTGTAGTGGGCTTCAATCGTAACCGGAAGTGTTGTTTTGACGCCTTTTTTCCCGAATTGAACGATGGTCTGGATGGGCGGCAGAGTGGAAAAGGAATCATCCACCTCGACAATATCCCCTTTTTTGTCACCGGATCGATAACTGGAGCTGTAAACGTCAAAGGTAACCGGCTGGTTGGTGAGCACTTCAAATTGTCTGTCCGACAATTCGATATGAGATCCTTCATCCAGGCCCCGTTCCACCAGACAGACGGCATTTTTTTTGCCGCCCCCTTCCTGCGTGGCGACACCCAGATAATATCCGCGCGGGCTTCCGCTTCCCACCCGGACGCCTTTGCCGGTTTTGACCAGACCGTAGTAGGAAGCGCCCAGGGCCACCGCAAGATCCGGGTCCGGGTTTTCCAGTATCCGTGGAACGGATGGGTCATCTAAGCCAAACCAGTGTCGAATCGCCTGTCGTATCCGTTCCTGAATGACCCCGGACTTCAGGGACCCGCCGTTAAACAGGATCAGATCCGGAATCGGCGCTCGTCCCAGTATGCTCTTTACATCCTCGGCATGCCGTTCCAGGAATTGTCCGATGTGACGCGTAATGGCAGGCTCCTGCTCATAGGGCAGGCCGAATTCCGTAATGCCTTTCCGCTTCTCCACGGATCGTCCGGATTGTTTCTCTACAAGAGGAAAGAAGCCCTCCAGAACAATTTTTTCCAGATCTTTCCGATGGAGTTCGGCGGAAAGGGTTCCGGCAATCAGGCTTCGCCCCTCCCCCATGATCGTAATTCTTTCAGAATCCGTTTTGTTGTTGAAGATGTTTTCCTTGGCCTGGCGGCACTGGTGGCAGAGAGCCTTCCATCGGTCCTGATTCAAGGATAATTTTTTCCTGCCGGAAGCCGTTTCCACATGATGGGCCAATGCAAGATCGATGTTATCCCCTCCGAGAATCAGATGGTCTCCGACAGCAATGCGTTCGAACCTTGGAGAACCTTCCACTTCTCTCAGATAGATGAGGGTAAAATCGGTAGTGCCTCCTCCCACATCACAGATCAGGATCAGCTCGTCGGGTTTGACAAAGCGGTCCCAGTTGTTTTCATGTTGAATCAGCCAACTGTAAAAAGCAGCCAGCGGTTCTTCGATCAGGGTGACATGATGAAGTCCCGCCATCCGTGATGCTTCCAGGGTAAGGTCTCTGGCTACCTCGTCAAAGGAAGCCGGAACCGTCAGGATAATCATCTGGTTTTCCAGATACCGCTCCTCATCATCACCGAATCTTACATTCCAGGCTTTTTTAATATGGTTGAGATAGGCGCTGGTTGCTTCCACAGGAGAAACCTTCCGGACATCCTCTCCGGAACCCCAGGGCAATATCCCGGCTCTTCGATCAACATCTCCATGGCAGAGCCAGCTCTTGGCCGATGCAACCAGTCTTGCCGGAACTTTCACACCATGGTCCCTTGCAAAAACACCGGCAAAACGGGTGACTTCGGATTCCCATGGAATGGAAACAGCCGTATCGGAAATGTCATATGCACCCGGAATATAGAGAAAGGACGGCAATACCGCATGCGCTTTCCATTCCCCCGGACCGACAAGCTGGGGAACAGGGAACAGATGGATATTTTTGGCTTCGCCTTTTTCCCGGGATTCAAGATCTAAAAAGGAAACAGCCGAATTGGTCGTGCCGAGATCAATGCCGATGATGTATTTATTTCCGTCAGACAGCAAGATTCTCTTTCTCCCTTACATTGAATTCAAATTTCCATTTCCGGCCATCCTCCCGTGAAACGCATCGAAATGACAACGTACCGATTTCCGAAATTTCGATCTCGACAAATACGGGAAGGCTTTTTCCATGATCGCCTTCCAGAACGGTTTCAATGGCGGCAACCGGTACGATCTCTCCGTCATTCCAGTCTTCAATCATCATTCCGGCCTGATCTTCCTTCCGCACCGATGAACCCAGGAGATCGAATTGAATCGGTTCTCCCATCATGGTAACA
Organism: Desulfobacteraceae bacterium; assembly: GCA_003599865.1. Taxonomy (GTDB): domain Bacteria; phylum Desulfobacterota; class Desulfobacteria; order Desulfobacterales; family SURF-7; genus QZKS01. The sequence continues at coordinate 59,052 of QZKS01000098.1, read as the reverse complement.
AATTCCTGATCCTCAATCCGGATCAAAGATCCTTCTTCCGTTCCAAAAGGAGCCACACATAATGCTTTCATGGGTGCCGGCATCCCCGGAACAGCCGGCATGGAAGCGGCAATTCCGATGTAATAGGAACGGCCAAGTCCGCCTCGTATCCGTACTCCTTCTCCCCGTCCGGCAAGGCCATAATATGCGGCTCCTTTAGCCACGGAAAGATCAAAATCATGGGATTGCAGTTCACGGGTGGTTTCGGTTTTACCGGAGCCGTCGGATTCCTGCTGTTTCCAGGCAGAAAGAATATTCAGGATCCGTTTTCGAATCGAATCCGATTTCATGATGCCGCCATTGAACAGCACCGCCGTCGGAAACCTTGTATTCATCGGATCATTGGCATTTCCGGAAAGAAATTTCGCCAGGTGTCTGGTTACCCCCGGATCTGCCTCAAAGGAAAGACCCTGTTCCTGAAGCCCGATCTTTCGGTTGCCGACCGGCCTGTCGGATTTTTCACAGAACGGGAAAAATCCGTCGACAAGGACTTTTATCACCTCTTCCCTGTCCAGAGAGGTTTTGATGGTATTCCCGATCAGGCTGCTTCCTCTTCCCAATATGCTGATCGGGCAGGATTCCGGGCCATTTTCAGAAAGCAGTTTTTCCTTTGCGATCCGGCAGCTGTGCATCAACCCGCGCATTTGCCAGGCATCGATCTTTTTCCCGGTTCCGGAAAGCTTGTTTGCCACCGTATATGCGAGGGCCAGATCCATATTGTCTCCCCCGACAAGAAGATGGTCTCCGACGGCGATTCGTTCCAGAACAAGCTCGCCCTGCTGTTCCGACACCCTGATCAGGCTGAAGTCGCTGGTTCCGCCTCCGATATCGCAAACAATGATCAGATCCCCCTTCCTGACAACATCACGCCATCTGTCTCCATTGCTTTGAATCCATGCATAAAATGCCGCCTGGGGTTCTTCCAGAAGGGTAAAATTGGAAAGACCGGCCATTTGTGCTGCTTTGACGGTAAGCTCCCTTGCCATTGCATCAAAAGAGGCGGGCACCGTGAGGAAAATCTCCTGTTCCTCAATCCGGCAGCGATGGTCTGAATGAGCCATGGTATGATTCCATGCATCGCGGATATGCTCCAGAATTTTGGAAGAGGCTTCAATGGGAGACATTTTAAAATGATCTTTATGGGAATTCCACGGCAGGATCGCCTTGCTCCGGTCCACTATTTCATGACAAAGCCATGATTTTGACGAAGAAATCAGATGATCCGGCAATTCTTTGCCGCGTTCCCGCGCAAATTCTCCCAGACAGAACCGTTCTTCCTTTTTCCATGGCAGATGCAGGGATTCCCGTGAAACCTGATGTTCCTGAGGGATAAGGATAAAAGAGGGCAAGTGATTCCGGGTCTCGACCACTCCTTCACTGACAACCTGCGGTATATCAAACACATGGATTTCAGGAGGAGATTTTTTTAAACCTTCTGTTGCGGTATAGGCAACCACCGTATTGGTGGTACCCAGGTCAATACCGATAATATATGCGGGGTCAGACAAACGGCAACTCCTTTGTGGAAAATATTATTGAATCTCAACTTCTGCCGGAGAGATGGCCTGCAGTTTTCCGGTATCGGACAGCTTGGGAAGGTCCAGCCTGGCAACCTGCCAGCCCCGGTGTCGGAGTATCCCTTTAAAAGGAGGCTCGCCGGCCACATTACCGACCAGTTTGACGGCATTGGGATCAAATCCAGGTTCGATAATGACATTATCCCCCTCGTTCTGATCGATAATTGCTTTTAATGTCATATATTTATTAATAGTTTTCTGACAATTTTCATGAATGTTTCTGACGGCGGCACCGATCTGGGAATCTTCATACTCATCCAGATTTTCGGAGAAAAAGTCAACCAGCCTTCCTTCACGCTGAAACACAGACAGGAGGTGTATGAAGAGTCTCTGATCACTCAATTCTTTTTTCTGTTTTTCCGCAGCCTTTTGGGCGGCGCTATCCGATTTTGATTCTCTTGCCGAAGGAGTTGCTGCCTGATTGGCAAGCTTTCTTACAGCGGATTTCAGATAGAACCAGAGCATCAGTCCAAACAAAAGAAAAACTCCGGCGGAAACCGGTACAAAATAGGTTCGCAGCAAAATATCCATCCGGCTGATTTTTTCCATCAAACCAGGCAGCTCGGGACCTGCTGATCCGGCTTTCATGGAAATGGTTATTTTGGAAAAAATCATATCCATGCCGTAATAAAATGCGAAATCGACCAATGCCAGAAGAATCACGATCACCAGAAAAATGCTGATAAAAGATGTCCGTGAATATGCCTTGCCTATATTCATTTGGGGGTTCTCCTTACCCGGAATGCCGGAAGATGAATTGCAATAAAGGTGAAATCTAAGGGCTTCGGCCGGAAGTGTCAAGAAACATTTGGCTCAGGCTTGCTGAATTTGCCCTTTCATTCCTGAGCCCTTTCTGCATTCGATTTGGCCTTGTTTACCCTTCGATGATATGGTAGTCTCGGACCGGTGAATAAAATGACAACAAACCGAGATACATTCGATTTCGATATTGGTTTTTTAATTCAAAGCCCTTGCAAACATTGCGAGCATAGGGACCAATTTCCCAAATGTTTTGATGCCTGTAATATTCTGGACAATATCCGGGGCATCCTGGCCAGAGGCATATCCTGCACCTATACCACAACGGATTAAACCGGCCGGATGGATCAACAAGCCGTGGATCAATTGGTTATTGCTGAAAAATAGACAAGGAAGAGTCGATGATTTTCATGAAAAGGACACGGGAGATGGTTGGAAGGAGTTATGAAGATGTAATGGCGGATTCCTGAAGATACAGATCATTCAGTGTTTGTTGCAGGCTTTCTTTCCAGGGCCTGGGCTGGATTCCGAATTTTTCGATGATCTTGCTGCAATTCAATACGGAATTCATCGGTCTTTTTACGGGGCTGGGATATTCAGAGGATGGAATCGGCAGCAGGGATTTTAACTTCAATTCCCGGCGCTCTCCTGCCTGCCTGAAAATTTCCTGGGCAAACGCAAACCAGGTGGTCTCCCCCTTTCCGCAATAATGATAACATCCCCACGGTAATTCCTGTTCGGCAAGGTATTTTTCCGCGATCGTTACGATGGCCTCTGCAATATCATGGGCAAAGGTGGGACATCCTTTCTGATCGTCGACAACCCGGATGGTTTCTTTTTCATTGCCCAAACGAAGCATGGTTTTAACAAAATTTGCACCATGGGCGCTGCATACCCAGGATGTTCTGAGGATGATATATTTTTCAAGACATCCTGCTACCAGAGAATCGCCGGCAGCCTTGCTTTTCCCGTAAATACCGACCGGAGAAACCGGATCGGTCTCCACATAGGCACTGCTCTTGGTTCCATCAAAAACATAATCCGTTGATATATGGATCAGGGGAATGTTTCCGATCCTGCAGGATTCGGCGATCAAACCAGGTCCTTGCGCGTTTACCGCAAAAGCGAGTTCCCTTTCCGATTCCGCCCTGTCCACTGCCGTGTAAGCGGCGGCGTTGACAACCAGGCTGACTTCCGGACGGGCAATGTAATTTTTTACGGATGATGAATCAGTGATATCGATTTCCGGCAGATCCACGGCAATGATTTCACGGCCCCGTTGTTTCATCTGAAGGGCCAGTTCGGTCCCGACCTGCCCCCTGCATCCGATAATCAGAATCGTCATCTGTCCCCTCCATAGACCGGCAGCCGGCCTGATTCAATATCTTTCAGGCAAGGGTATCCGGAATCCTTTTCAGACAGGATCGGCTTGTCCAGGGGCCACCGGATTCCCAGATCCGGATCATTCCATTTGATACCGCCCTCGCACTCAGGCGAAAACAAATCGCTGCATTTATACGCAAAGAGCGCGACCGGACTCAGAACCGCAAACCCATGGGCAAATCCTTCGGGAATAAATAACTGCCGCTTGTTCCGGTCGCTCAGATAAACACCGACCCAGTTCCCGAACGTGGGTGACCCCTTGCGGATATCCACGGCAATATCATATATCTCTCCCTGCAATATCTGGACAAGCTTGGCCTGCGGTTTGGGGGACTGATAATGAAGTCCCCGCAAGGTGCCCTGAACCGAATAGGAGAAATTGTCCTGAATAAACGTGGAGCGGATTCCGTTTTCGAAATACCGTTCCCGGTGATAGGCTTCATAGAAATAGCCGCGATTATCGGCAAAGACCCTGGGTTCTATGAGCAGCACTTCTTTCAGATCGGTTGATGTCACTTTCATAAAATAAATTTCTCATCGTGTTTGAGCATTTCCAGCAAATACTGCCCGTAATGATTTTTAATCAGGGTCCGGGCCAGCTCTTCCACCTGCTCTTTGCTGATATATCCCATCTTGTAGGCGATTTCATCAATACAGGCAACACGCAGACCCTGCCGCTGCTCAATGGCTTCGATAAAATTGGATGCCTGAATCAGACTTTTATGTGTACCGGTGTCCAGCCAGGCAATTCCTCTCCCCAGCTTCTGAACATACAGTTCCCCCATTTCCAGATAGGTCTTGTTGACATCCGTGATTTCCAGTTCTCCCCTGGCAGACGGCTTGAGGTTTGAGGCGATATCCACCACCCGGTTATCATAAAAATAAAGACCGGTTACCGCCCAGTTTGAGAGCGGTTCCTTTGGTTTTTCCACAATATTGACAGCCTGGCCGTTTTGATCAAATTTAACAACACCATAGCGCTCCGGATCTCTTACCCAGTAGCCGAAAACAGTGGCACCGGCTTTTCTGGCAAGCGCATCCCGGAGCTGTTCGATCAATCCATGCCCGTAGAAAATATTATCTCCCAGGATCAGGCAGACATTCTGATCTCCGATAAACTCCTTTCCAATGGTAAACGCCTGGGCTAGGCCATCCGGACTTGGCTGCACCGCATAGGTGAAAGAAATCCCCCATTGGGAGCCGTCTTCCAGAAGTCTCCTGAAATTGGGCAGGTCTTCCGGTGTTGAAATGATCAGGATATCCCGGATACCTGCAAGCATCAGGACAGACAAGGGGTAATATATCATGGGCTTGTCATAAACCGGCAACAGCTGTTTACTGACCACCCTTGTGATCGGATACAGCCTGGTGCCGGAGCCTCCCGCCAGAATAATTCCCTTCATAAACCTTCCACTCCTCTCATCTTGACGGCGAAAATTATTTTCGTTTCCCGTAGTTATTCTCGATCCACTTCCGGTAGTCACCGCTTCGCACCGAGTTTACCCAGTCCATATGATCCATATACCAGTCAATGGTCCGGGCGATCGCTTCTGAAAAAACAAATCGTGCTTTCCAGCCCAGCTCCCGCTCGATTTTAGAGGCATCGATGGCATAGCGGCGGTCATGACCGGGTCTGTCCGTTACAAACCGTATCAGACTTTTGCTGCTGTTCTTCCCGGATCGGCCCAGCTTTTCATCCAGCAGTTCACAAAGCAGATGAACGATCCGGATATTTTCCAGTTCGGTCCCGCCCCCGATATTATAGGTTTCGCCGATTACTCCCTTGAGAAAAACCGTTACCAGCGCCTCGCAGTGATCGATCACATACAGCCAGTCCCGGATATTTTTTCCGTCTCCATATACGGGCAGGTCTTTTTGTTCGATGATATTGAGGATTATCAGGGGAATCAGTTTTTCCGGAAACTGATACGGGCCGTAATTATTGGAGCAGTTTGTCACGACAACCGGAAGTCCGAAGGTTCGATGATATGCCTTTACCAGATGATCGGAAGATGCCTTGGATGCGGAATACGGACTGGATGGATCATATGGTGTTTTTTCGGTGAAATACCCTTCTTTGCCGAGGCTTCCGTAAACCTCATCCGTTGATATGTGCAGAAACCGGAAATCGGAAGGACTGCCGTTTTGCTTCCACATGGCAAGGCAGGCTTCCAGCAATTGAAAGGTTCCATTGACATTGGTTCTGATGAATGCTTCCGGTCCATGAATGGAGCGGTCCACATGGGATTCGGCGGCAAAATGGATGACCCCGTCGAATGTCTCCTGCTCGAACAGGTTTTTCAGGAATCGGGCATCACAGATATCGCCCTGGATAAAACCATACCGGGCCTGGTGATCCACCGGCAGATTTTCCAGATTCAGCGGATTTCCCGCATAGGTCAATGCATCCAGGTTCCGGATCTGAAATCCGGGCCGGATCTGCAGGGTGTGCCGGATAAAATTGGAACCAATAAAACCCGATCCGCCGGTCACCAGTATTTTTTTCTCCATCATGCTGCTCCTGCCGGAAATATCATTTTGTTATTCATCTGCCGGTTACGCCGAAAACGCCGGCAAGATCATGCACCGGGGTAAAACCGGTTTCAAGCATTTTCTTATTATCAAAGACCAGGCTGAATGCAAGCTTTTCATAACAGGCATGAATCCATTCTCTTTTTCCGGGGAAAAACAGCCCGGCGATTCTCGTAGCCGCAAATATGATCGGCAAAGGACAGGAAATCACCGGCACGGACGGCCTGATTCCGGACTTCCGAAAGGTCCTGATCATCTCATGGAATGAGTATGGTTTTTCATCACAGACATTCAGTATCATGGGACTTTCCGTTTTCCATTTTTCGTCCGCAATCCAATACGCCATCAGGTCGGAAAGATTGGCCCTTGCCAGCGCCGACATGCGCTGCCGCCCGGAACCGAATTTCAGATAAAAGAGTTTCAACGGCCCCCATACCCTTCGATCCAGATTGTGACTCCAGGTCTTGTCATAAACAGGCGCGAGTCTGAATATGGTCAGAAAACGCAGTTGCCCCTTATGACAGAGCTCCAGCAGACGATTCTCGGCATCCAGCTTGCTCATGGCATAATCACCGGATGGCCGGCATGGATGGGTTTCGGTTACCGGAATAACCAGCCTGTTTTCCCCATATACGGAAATGGAAGACATAAAGATAAACCGCACATCCGGATTGGCCAGACAGGCAGCCCGGGCGATCTTTTCGGTTGCCATGCTGTTGATTTCAAAATAGGTTTTCCGGTCAATCTGTTGAAGGCTCTGGTGGGCGATCGCGGCACTGTGGATCACCACATCCGGAGAAAATTGCCGCATCAGCCTCTCGATGGTATCCGCATTGGCCAGGTCCGCTTTTTCCCAGATGATGCTGCCATGATCGGCAGGCGGATTGCGATGATACAGCCCCATCACCTCATGTTCACCGGACAGCTTCCATGCCAATGCTTTTCCGATATAGCCGGAAGCGCCGGTAATCAGAATCCGTTTCATAGGTTGTATTGTTTTTTCCATTCCTGAAACATCAAAACATCCCAGATTTCATGCTGCCGGTTCTGTTTTCCGGAAAGGTGTTCCCTCCATCTTCCATGAATCAGATCCGGATTCAGCAGGCCCTGCTCTTTGATCTTTCTCTTGTCCAGCAGCGATTCGGCCCAGTCCCGCAACGGTCCCCGCAGCCAGGTTTCCAGGGGGACGGCAAAGCCGGTTTTGGGCCTTTCGATCATGCTTTTAGGGACGTATTTGTACAGCACCTCGCGCAGAATCCGTTTGCCTTGGCGATTTTTCACCTTCATTTCCAGAGGCAGCCTCCAGGAAAATTCCACAACGCGGTGATCCAGAATCGGAACCCTTGTTTCCAGGGCCACACTCATACTGGCCCGGTCCACCTTGGTCAGGATATCGTCCGGCAGATAGGTTGCCAGATCCAGGGCCATCATCACATGGGTAAAATCCTGAAACGGCAGTTTGCGATGTCCATCCGTTGCCATGGTCAAGGGTTCCCTGGTTCCCCTTACAAGGTCTTCCGGATGTTTCCAATGGGAGACAAAGCTGCGGTACATCAACTCCGGTGTCCCGGCGGCAATGGCTTCCGATAATTTAAAGATCCGGTCTCCGGGCGTATCCAGTTTGAATTTTGCAGGCAATACGGAAATCAGTCTGTAAACCACTGCATCCCACATGCCAGGCGGCACGGACTGAAACATGCGGGCCAGCGTGACCCTTGCCGGAGCAGGAATCCATTTGATATTCCGCCAGATCGATTCCCACAAAAAATGACGGTTATACCCGCCAAACACCTCATCTCCCCCATCCCCGGAAAGACAGACCGTGACATGTTCCCGCGTCAGCTTGGAAAGCAGATAGGTCGGGATCTGCGATGAATCGGAAAACGGTTCGTCAAAGAAAGCCGGCAAATCGGGTATCACCTGCAAGGCATCTTCCGAAGAAACATAGAGTTCCGTATGATCCGTCCCCAGATGTTCGGCGATGGCTTTTGCATAACCGGCTTCATCATAACCGGTTTCCCGGAATCCGATGGAAAAGGTTTTCACCTTCCGGGTGCTTTGGGCCTGCATCAGGGCAACAATGGCTGATGAATCCACCCCTCCGGACAGAAACGCTCCTATGGGTACATCGCTGATCATCCGGAGGCGAATGGCATCACCCAGCAGGGATTCCAGTTGTTCGGCAGCCTCCTGAAATCCGATGGAAACCATATTCCCTTGTCCGGCTTCCGCAATATCAAGGGCCGACCAGTATGTCTCCGCCTCCGGATGCCGGGAGCCTTTCTGCAGCTCCTCCGGTGAGATGCTGAGGATCGTGCCGGGCATCAGCTTCCATGTATGCTGAAAAATGGAATACGGTGCCGGTATATTGCTGTAGCGGAAAAAAAGCGAAAGCGCATCCGGGTTGATTTCCGGCACAAAATCAGGATGCTTCATGATGGCCTTCAGCTCCGATCCGAACAGCAGCCCCTTTGAAATCCGTGAAAAATACAGCGGTTTGATCCCGAGCCGATCCCTGCATAAATACAGCAGATGGTCCTGGCGGTCCCACACGGCAAACGCAAACATCCCGATAAATTGCTTCACGGCCCGCCTGATGCCCCAGTGATCGAATGCGGCAAGCATCACTTCCGTATCGGAATTTCCCCGCCAGGCGATCGGCTCCTGATGAAGTTCTTTTCGAAGCTCCTTGAAATTGTAAACCTCGCCGTTGAAGGCGATCACATATCGTCCGGAGTGGGAAATCATGGGCTGGTGCCCTTCTTCGGATAGATCGATAATCGAAAGTCGTCGATGGGCAAGACCGGCACCCGCTTCCGGGTCAAACCAGATTCCGCCATCATCCGGTCCCCGGTGAGACAGTGCAAGGGCCATCCGGTTCAATGTTTCTGTCCAGCTATCCCCGGCAATGGAGCGCCCGATCATTCCTGTAATACCACACACGATTATATACTACCGATTCTAAAAAAAGTTTTGAAATGTTCTTTGCAAATTGTCCTTTCCTCGATATTCAGGACCGCGAACCATGCAGCCAAGGAAAAAACGGTTAAAAAGGCAAGGCAAAACAATATCCTGGTTGTGATGCACCAAGGCAGAGTCGCTCCATACAAAATTAGAAGAGCCGGTGTCAACAACACTAAACCTCGACGCGCAGCAGCGAAATCCGTTCTGACGATCCTTTGCGCCATGCAGAACAAAATGGCTGTTTCCACTATGATCCTAACTGTCCATACAACCGCAGCGCCGATAATGCCGAACAAATTTACCTGCCACCATAATATCGAATAATATATCGGCAGTTCAATGATATGAAGCCACGCTGTCCATTTTGGACGTCCGGCGCCCTGGATCAGCGTGTAAGGCAAAAATCCGACACATAAAAACAAGACACCGCCGGCCTGCCATTGCATCACCGGTGCGCTTCTTTGTGCGAATTCGTTTCCCAACCATAAAGCAAGACCGTCTTTAGCAAAAAGAATAATCACAACCACAAGGGGATAAATTGCAAGAAAAACATATTTAACCCCCCGTCTGAAAAGGAGTTCCAGATGTTTTGGATCTTGAACGGAACTTGTGGAAAATGCGGGAAACAAAACTCCCGTAAACGCCAATGTGACCAGCAACAATTTTGTCACCACTTCATGGGGAGTGGAGTAATATGCAACTGTAGTTACGGTAACAAGGGTACCTAAAAAAAATCGCTCCATATGTAACATGAGGGGGCTGATGACATTTGAAACCGTCATCCAGCTTCCAAAACGAATCAGCGGTCCCACCATGTTGACTTTAAACGCAATGCCATCTTTTAAGGATGGAACAACAAGCAAACAAAAAAAAAGCTGGATAAAAGAAGTAGCAATTCTTCCTAAAATAAGTATGCCCACAATATAAAAAAGGCTCCTGGAAAAGGGGAGAACCAAAAGCGGTGCCAGAAAAGTGAAAATACCCAAAGGAATTCTTACGGCATTAATCAGAGCAAAACGTTGATAGGCTTCAAGGATTCCTCTAAAACCGATACTGATAAGCACAACCGGCATAACAGCTGCAAGACAGTAAAATGCAGATATGGTTTCTTCATGCAGGGCAAAAGGAATATTCAGCATCTCTTTAACGACAAAGGGCACGATGGGAGTAATGATAAGGGTCAACAAAATTCCGGCAAAAAACATCAGGGAACAAGCTGTCCATATTAAGGAAGGAATGTCTTCAACCTTATTTTCCCCAAGCTTTTCCGCCACAAGTTTGGTCAGGGCCCGACTGATACCGAAATCCAGAAGCCCCAGGTATCCGATCAATACCCATGCAAGGGTCAAAACGCCAAAACGATCGGTGCCCATTCCTTTTATAAGAAAAGGTATTGCAAATACGGCAAACAGAAGAGGGGAACAAAATCCAAAAAGGTTAAACACAATATTCCGGGAAAGTAAGCGCCCCTGAATTAATTTTTTTGCAGTTTGCGGCCTGTTGTCGGACATCCGGGATGTCATGATTTATCTTCAAGGATTATGTAAAATATGATGGTTGGGTTTTTCATAGCAGGTAAGACGGCTAACTTTTACGTGCAATCAACTGGATTTCATCGGATGGCCGAATCAATCTAGCCACCCATATGGCTGCGTTGAAAACAGGCATTCCCAATTTGGATAGATTGGCAAGTCGCTGTTCGTATCCATATGGGAGTATTGTGACTTGTTCGACAGTCAGCCCGGCGGTTGTTACGAGATTTCCTATAGTCAATGCATTCCAGGAGTAGATGTGCATATTGGGGTCATTTGGGTGATATCGACGATAATCACGTGTAAATTCAAATGGGACGTAGAGAAGTATGCGTCCATCAGCATCAAGATGATCATTTAACAGATTTATGGTTTGGATTGGATCAGGCACATGTTCCAAGACATGGTGGCAGAGAATGATGTTAAATTTACGGCCTACTATACTGTTCATGTCCGCCACATGCTCAATACTATATTGGGAACAATATCGCTCAGCCTGATCACTTAAGTCATACCCTGTCCGCTTTCGGCATTTTAGGTACCGTAAATTCAGACCAGTACCAACACCAAATTCAAAAACTTTATCCTGATCAGATATAAAAGGTTGTAATTTTTGAGCCCGTCTGCGAGCGAGAAACTCTTCAACAAATGAATCCGACGAAAAAACCGTCTGATGATAAGCGCCGCCTTGATATTTTTGTTTTAGCCCTTCTGATATTTTTGTCATTTTTATCAAATAATTAATAAGTTAGGTAGTATTAATTTGGCCGGATAATATCAACCTCTATGCGAGATGTAAAGTCTTATAAAAAATATGTGCCATTGAAAGATTCGAACGCTGTTCCTCGCAAGGGGACAAACAGCCCAAGCACACTCAGAAAGGTGTTTTTTACCAGCAGTCCGCTGTGGGTTAAGTTTTCAAGACGATAGGTTTGTCGGGACATAATGATCTGATTTTAAGACAGGGAATGCATACGATTCAGTATCGTTGCAAAAACAAAGCGGATGGAGAGGCCGAATAAGGCAACCGGTTTTAAAATATTCAACGGCCAGGCAGGATATTTGACAAAATAAAGATAACAGCTTCTATGGAACGCATAAATGGACCGGATCGGTCTTTTGTTGCTGCTCCCGCATACATAATGAACAATCGTCGGTTTGGGATAATATACAACCTTCCACCCTTTCAGCCACATCCGTCTGCACCAGTCCACATCTTCCCAGTACATAAAAAAACACTCATCCATCATCCCTACTTCTTGAATGGCACGCTGCCTCAGCACCATGCAGGCCCCTGAAACCCAATCCACATTGATTGGCTCCATGCCGCTGTCCGGATGTGAAAGTATGCTTTTGCGCGTAATCCAGTTGTTGGGGAACCATTTTGTCAGCAGTGAGGTTCGTCCGAAAAATCCGGTCAAAGGCGTCGGAAACGATCTGGCCGAACCCTGCACGGTCCCATCCCTGTTTAAAATCCGGGGGCCGACAATGCCGACATCCGGATGGTTTTGCATATAATCGATAATGGTTTCAATAAAGCCCTGCTTCACAATCGTATCCGGATTCAGAAGCATAATATGGGGAGCCGAACACATTCTCAGGGTATTGTTGACCGCTTTGGCAAATCCCAAATTAGTTGAATTGACGGAAACCTGAATATCCGGGAACAGCGCTTTGATAGCTTTCAGCCCGTCACCGGATGCATTATCCTGAATGAAAACATTGACCGGAATATCGGAAATGCATTCATACAGGGAATGTAGACAGTTTTTCAGGTAATCGGTACTCCTGTAATTCACTATGATAATATCCAACAGGCTCTTCGAATTTTTCATATTTTCTCCGACCAGATACGGCATGTTGTATTGATGGTTATTTCATATTATTTTACAGAAATGATATACATGAAAAGTTACTTCGGCTCGCCGGTGCCGATAAAAAGAAGATAATGATTCGCTATATTATACTGATTTTGAAGTTTTGTAAAATCATTATTTTGGGAAGCCGGCAAATATTATATGGAACTGACTAATGAGACAATCGGATTAAGGGATTTTCTTGAAAAAAAGCCGAAGTTCCGATTTCATCTGCGCCGGTCTCCAGTGTTAAAAGAAAATTTTCCTCTTTTTTCCATGATAAAAATGTAGCTTAAAGATGGTACCGGAAGTATGTTGTCGATCTTTCGGAAAACAGGAGTCAATAAGTCCATCATATAAATCTGAAACAAACCAAAAGTTCGTTTTTTGAAAATTTTACCATTGATATACCAGGGAATCGTACTCACCCGGTTAAAGGGGATAACGTGGGTGATCTGAAGTCCGGCTTTCCCGGCAAGAGACTGGATTGCCGATTGTGAGTATCTCCGTTTATGCGCCAGAACCTCATCAAGCGATCCGAACAGATTCTGTCCACGGGGAACCAGGATAATGGCATTGCCGTCATCCTCCAGCAGATCTGAAATATTTTTCATTGCCTTTACATCGTCATCGATGTGTTCAATGACATTCAGACAGATAATGGTATCAAACCGTTTCCGATCATTCCTGAATTCGGAAACATCGTTGATATCCAGATATTCTACGGACAGATAGGGCTTATCAAATTTTAAATTTTTTGCCATCTCCAGGTAGAGCGAATTGATATCCGTCAGATAATATCTCTCTTTTGGAATCAGTTTTTTGGTGAGGTTGCCGATTCCTGCGCCGATTTCCAGCACGCTCTTTCCGATATACGGCCGTATGGTATCGGCCATCCAGGAATTGAACCGGTTGGCCCGGCTTATCCTCATCAGTATTTTGCTTCCGAATCGATCTCCGGTGAAAATATCATCTGAAAAACCGAATTTGATAATCGCCCATATTGCCTTGATCCCATCTTTCCAGTTGATTTTCTTTCCTTCACTATAGGTTCTCCCACAGTAATTAATCGGAATTTCGAAAATCCGGGCATTCCTTTTTCCAAGCTTGATCGTGATTTCAGGCTCTATTCTGAAATCATTGCTGTATAACGGGATACTCTTGAACAGTTCCGTCCGAAGGGCCTTGTAACAGGTTTCCATATCCGTCAGATTCAAGTTCGAAATCAGATTGCAACAAAAGGTCAGAAAACGGTTCCCCAGTTCATGCCGAAACATCAGAATCCGTCTATACTGATGGGTAACAAATCGTGACCCGTAAACAGCATCCGCATTTTCCTCGATAAAGAGAGGAATCATCCGTAAAATATCCTGAGGGTAATATTCAAGATCCGCATCATGGATAATGGTGATTTCACATTCGGATTCTTGCAGGGCGGTCTGGAGAGCCTTTCCTTTGCCGGCGTTTTCCGAATGCTTTAAAAATTTCCATTCAATCATTCTGCTTTTTGCCGGCAGTTCCGTTGAAAGACGGCTTAACACCTGGGGGGTATTGTCTTTTGAGCAGTCATCCACAACAATAACCTGAATCCTCTCCAGCATGGGGGACTCTTCGAGTACAAGCAATCGATTCAAACTTGATTCAACAAGATATTCTTCATTGTAAACCGGGACCAAAACCGAAAGGGACGTTTTTTTAGCGGTATTCATTTTTTATCCTAACGAGACCTTTGCATATTCTACTAAAATCGAGATTTTAAGTATATCTGCGCCGCTCTTCAGTGGTTAAAGATTTTTCTTCAAAGAAAATGGATCAAAACTTGGGATTCGCCGGCCTGACATTCCGGACGATCATCTCAAAATCAGTCTCGGACAAGGTAAAATTTCGATGGCTCTACCGGCTGGTTTTTCACAGGTCACTCAGTGATATTCTCCGAGATATCCGGTAAATCTGTCCCGTATGCCTTTTGCAAACATTCGGATATTGTCCGCCCTGTTTTGAAAAAAAATAATCACAAACAGTTGTTTGATGACCATTCGCAGGCAATCATGGATAATCCACTCAACAGGAGTATACGGTCTTGAATACAGCCATAACCGATTTCGCGTGATATAGTAAATCCTCACCGGCGAACGATGCCAGTGAATGGTCATATTTCTGCCGATCCACACCTGAATCGTCTGATCGCTCAGGCTGTGTGCAAGAGAGGCATCACAGACCCCATAAAACAGGACACCTTTTTTTCTAGCCCGGAAACACCATTCCAGGTCAACATTGTCGATAAAAAGACGCTTATCCATTTTCCCGGTCTTTCGGAATAAACTAACCGGGATCAGCATTCCTGATGTGATTAAAAAATCGGCATGGATAGCCGTCTTGCCGGAATCACTGCAATGAGACCGCCGGACAAAAGGAAATTTAAATGTGACAAAGTGGGTTTCCCGACCGGTCTGCATGTCCATGATCTTTGGGCCAACAACGACATCAGGCTGTTTCTGTTTCAATCTTTCGGAAGCACATACCAGATTCAACACCATATTCCTTGAAGGTATACTGTCCTGGTCAAGAAACAAAACATGGGAAAAACCGTTTTTTTCAGCATAGGAGATCCCCTGATTCAAGGCTTCCCCGATTCCAAGGTTTTTCGGATTCCAGATCACATGGATCTTGTTTTTTGCCAGAATCGGAATCATGGCAGACCGGTCAGATCCATTATCAACAATCAAAACCTGATCAACCTGGGGCAGCAGGGATTCGAAAATCGTCTCAATGGTATCCATGTCCGGATAAAAGGTAACCATGATACAGCAGATGGAGGTGTTGTTATGCTGACTCATTGACTACATCTTTCTTAAAAGAAATTTATCCAGGTGCGGAAACAGGGATTCACTTTCAATACGAATGGTATTTTTTCCTTCATTCAGGTCTGTCAAGGCGATTCTCTCCCAGGCCTGGAATCTCGGATGCCATCCGCCTGTAATCTTTTGAATGTTCGATGCCACCTCTTTTCCATTAATCCGGATCATAATGGGACGCAACTGGTCGGAAGCATATCGTATTTCCAGTAGATACCTGCCTTTTTGCGGAATATGCAGATCATATTCCGCAAAGGATTTTTTTTCATGCGGTGTGGTGATCACGCCAATTCCCTGACCGAAATTATGAATATCCTTGACAACATTTCCCCGAGTATAGGCTTCCGCCTCCTGAATAATATCCGTATCCAGTTGTTTGAAATCGGGAAAGGAAATGATTTTGCGATAGATATGGAGTCTGCTATTTCCAGACCCCTGAATCAGGCCGATCTGCTCGTATGGAATCTCCCCTGCCCCAGCTTTAAGATGAAAATCCGGATAAAATTCCTCAAATTTGGTTTCCTGATGAAACTGATGAAGGTTAACGCCATGAAGAATATAGTGCGGTCCTGATGCGCCTTCCAGGGTGGTTCCATACCACCAGAGATAGAACATCGGATGGTTCCGGATGGTTGACAGCAGATTGAAATAATCATGACAGAAGATGAGACTGTTCACCGTTAACCTTACCACCGGAGTCGCTACATCGGGAAACTGCTGTCTTGCGTCATCTGCGATAAGATCCGCCGCCCTTTCCCATGGGTAATGGTTTCTGTCAACCGGATGATTATCGTCAAACCAGTTGGGCACATTCAAGGGATACCGGTTATCCAGCAGGGTAAGATTTCCCATCTTGATTTCTTTGAAAGGGAGTATATCAAAAGAGTTGTGCAGGGTCATAACAAACAGCAGGGCGGCAAATGCAGAGGCGATCCACAAGGCGGCCCGCTGATGTTCAAACCATGCAAAAGGAGCATAGGCTGCAAGTGCCGCGACAGCAGCCAGCCAGGTAATGGTAAACCGGGTGGCCTTGTTCGTTGAGATGGTCGTGATAAGCAGTGTAACTCCGGCTATCAGCAATATGGTAATCCATGCCTCCAGCCTCTTTTTCTCAATCTGCCGGTTCCAGATCCGGCGGATCAGTGCGATAAAACCAGTCACGGATAATAAAAAGATAACTACCGATGGTCCTGAAGAGATATTGGCCATAACCGAGTCGATCAGCGGATACCAGCATGCTCTGGATTTTGAAGCCGCTGCCGCATGATGAAAGGTCATGGATGCATTTTTCCCGCTGCCATACCAGGTGAAGGAAACCAGCGCTGCAATTATGACAATCATGCCGGTGTTTACAAAAATTTTCCGATATATTCCGGATCGATCCGGATCTCCAACCCTTTTTTTACATTCAATCATGATCAGATAAAAAAATGGTAATGCCATAAGAGGCAAAAAAGTCAGCTTGGTTAAAAAACCGATTCCGAAAAGGATACCGATCCCAACAGACACGCCGGCAGAAAGAAACCGGTGCCTCAATAGAATATCGAGTGTCAGGACACACAGGGTCAGAAGTAGATTTTCCGTATAAAACCGATGCGTGAGACCTGTAACCATGGGCATTGTCAGCAGGAAGGAAACGGCGATCACGGATGGAACCGGCTCCAGGATATTGCGGAACAGCGAGTAGGCCGCAAATCCAAGGCATAGAAAAACAAGCACCATCGTGAACATACCGGCAAACAGTTCACCTCCGGAAATCCAGATCATGAATCCGGCAGGAATGCAGACAAATGGCGGTTTAAAGGACAAGGCGTGTCGATATGCTCTGCAAGCCGCCCGCATGGAAACATCAAGCCCCTTGGCAATCTCAAAGGCACCCTGCAGGTAATGGGCCTCATCCCATGAAGGCGGTGCCTGAGACAAGGCAAGATAAGCGGTATGAAGACATCCGAGCGTAAAAATGATGATGCATAACCAGATGATCGGTCTTGTATTTGCGGTTGATTTCATGCCCGGCAGTATGCAACAGGTCTGAAAAAGCGTTTGCTTTTCGGTTTACGGTTTATACAAGGAATTGAGACCATAAAAACAGGCTTGAATTTTTCCACGATCCGGATACCATGAATGGATCGTCATTCTGATTCCGGATATCTCTTCCTTCCGGTAAAGGGGCGCATGGATGGCTTTGGCACCCTTGTTGTAATCCTCCAGGATGCTGTTCAGAACCACCTGGCTTTTTTCACCGGCAGGATATGAATCGTGTACATTGGTGATATGGGGGATGCCTGAGTCAATGGTATTCATAGGATTCCAGAAGTCCTGCCGGCCGTTCAGGACATAGGTGATCACGCCAAGCAATTTTTGATTTCCATCATGGAAAGAAAAACGGATGGTAATTTTGGACTGGTCCCCGGAAAATATGATGGGTTTGTATGTAAACCGGATCTCCTTTTCCAGGTACTGCGGCTGCAGATCAAACCGGATCTCCTGGTTTCCGGAAATGACGACTGCCTGTTGGCTGTTATCTTCAAGCGGTGAAAATTCATAATCAGCCACCTCACCGGCCCCGATGATCAAACGCACATCGCCGCCCTTGCCGCATGGGACAGGATCACGCTGAAACAAAATCTTTCTTTTCATCTGAGAATAGTAATCCGCTTTTTCATACCCGCATTCCTCGATTATATAGTCTGTCCCAAATCGTTTGATGGCTTCATTGTGTATGCTCTGGAGCATCATCCGTTCCCGGTCGCTGTCATTTTTTTTGAATTCCTTGCGATGTTTCCGGTAGTAACGGAAAAAGGAAAGCATGTCTCCATCCAGGACAATGGATGCTTTTTGAGGCAGAATGGTCAGGTTTCCCTCCCATTTGGAGACCGGTTCCGTGGGAAATGTGACAATGAGAAACGGCAATATGGGGAGCCTGCTTCGCTCAAATGGATTTTTTTTATCATGCAGCCCGTACAGCGTGCAGAAAACAAGAATGGCAGCGATTGCCGCATTTTTCTTTCCGGATTCATATCCCTTGACAAAAACAATCAGACCGCTTTTTTTCAGACCATTGGCAAAATAAAACGGCAGAAACGGTAAAAAATAGAGAAGAAAACGAACATCCAGCCAGGTATAGAAGAGTATCCAGAAAAGGAAGCTGGAAAGGACGCCGATATGAATCAGGATCCATATATCCCTTTTGGCCAGGGAGGTGAACATGCCGTATATGGAAAAAACCGCGACCGGTAACCCGAAAAACGAAACATAATTGATGCCGTAATAGGGAATTCCAAACAAATGAAATTGCACCAGCTGAAACGGATTGACTTGGGAATAAAAGGGAGTTCCGAACCTGATCCACTTGTAGATGAGATTCGGAGCAATAATGGCCAAAGCCAGGCAGACGGTTACAAACGACAAGGCATAAAAACGTTTTTCATTCCGGATAACGTGCCTGCATTCAAAAATAAAATAGATCACAAAAGCCGGTAACAGAAAGCCGACGGCAAACTGGAAAAGAAAACTGAGGGATGCGAATATCACAAAGGGTATCAGGTAAAGCCGGTTTTCTTTTACTCCGGATAGATAATAGATAGCGATCAGCTGTAATGTGACAGCCCACTGATCGGCAAGTACATAATCAAAAAAGGTCTGGATACTGAAGTTAAAAAAGAAAAATAATATCGTAACCGCAACGATTCCGTCTTCAAAATATCTTCGCAGAAAACAGGTCAGATAGATAAAAAATACAACCAGAAGCAGCTGGGAAAGCACCGGCAGCAGATTCGGAAATCCGATTTTCATCAAAAGGGCAATCAGAATCGGCAGGCCGGGATTTCGGTAGCTAATATCAATATTATATCCGGCATATAATAACGCATCTGAAATCCACTGATAGCTATCAAAGGATTTAAAGGGATAGGTAAAAGCTAAATCCGGATAAAATAAGTAGAAAGATTTATAAAATAAAAAAACAATCATCAGAATAAATACGATTACTATAGTTCCGGATTGTCTTTTTTGATCAAAAAAAGCGTATTTTATCATTTGCGTAAATTCAATTAATATCCTTTTTTCAGAATAGTGATACATTCGTCTTCATTTTGAAGAAACAAAAGTACTTGAAAGTCACTTAAAAATTCTTTTTTCAGACAGAATAAAAAATCAAGGAAGGTATCGGAGGTCCACACATGATAGTGAATACTATAATCAATACCCATAAGGTATTCTACTCGTTTTTTGGCTTTTTCCGGATCTGTAATTTGATTCCAGGAAAGAGTCCATTCTTCAAAGTGTTTTTTCTTTGATACACTTGGGCCTTGTCTATGATCAATTGCAAGATGATCAAAGGAAGTATTCTCACGAATTTTATCAAAATTATAGCGTTTATCCGGTATAGCAAGATATATAATTCCGCCGGATTTAAGAACTCTGAACATACTTATTATCGCTGCAATGGGATTTTTACAATGCTCGATAAAATGATTTGCAATGACAAAATCCTGCGTATCATTTTTGACGGTATGCAGAGACTCTCCATCATCTACAATATCAATATCCACAAGATTATATCGCGCAAGTTCCGGATAGTGGGTCTTTAAATCAGATACCGGCATTCTGTCTACATATCTGACGGCTGTATTTTTTGAAACCGGTAAGGGATTATGCAAGGCTCCAATTTCAATACCATTGCCTGACAAGTATTTGTCGGCAATCAATTTACGAGTGATGCCGGTCGGCAAGTCTTGGGAGGCTTCAGTCGGCAAGTCTTGAAAAGACATAACACGATGTAAAATTTTTTTAAGGAGATTCATTTTTCCAAAATTTCATGATTGATTTTATGGCATGTGAAGGATCAAACCCATCGATCACAAGACCCTTTGGATAGTAAGATATTTTTTCTGCAGGAGCTCCCAGGTTGAAAACCGCAACCGGCAGTCCCATTCCGATAATCTCTTCCGTGGTAAATGAGAATGTTTCCGGACAGATTGAGGGTACAAAAAACATGTCGATTCCCGCGTTCATTACAATTTCCGGAAGTTCACTGCGTTTATATGCACCGGTGACAATCAGGTGTCTGCTTTGAATTTTTTCCTGGCTTTCGCCGATCAGGATGATTTTCACCGGCAGATTTTCCCGGTCTATGATATCCAGAATCTTCCTGACCACTCCGCTTCCCTTATGTGTGGTGAGTACGCCGAGAATTCCAAGATTCAACACCCCGTCGTTCCGGTTCGTGTGGGGGATTTTTTCCATATCATCAACCATATGGGGTTTTACAAAAAACCTGGCCTGGTCGATATACGGGTATGCCTTGAGAACAATCTGTTTTGATGAATTTGAGAAACAGGTGATTTCATCGGTTATTGTCAAAAAGCTGCCCCACTTTTCCCGCCACTTTTCGATATCCGTATACCGGATGGGAATAAATTCAGCTTTGTTGGTGTGGATACAGCGAAGGCACTCTTCTCCACCCGGAACGTCGCAGTAAACAAGACTGTCATTCAACAAAAAAAGACTCGGACAGATGGAGAAGTAGTCATGTATCGGCACAGTCAGTCTGGCGTTATAACGTTCTTTGATCTCCTGAACCAGAGCCAATATCTGCAAGGGTTTCTCAAAGGTCGCCAGTTCATTCACGATAATCTCGTGGATTTTGATATAATCGTACAGCAACCGGATATCTTCTGCCTCTCCCAGATCATAACCAATTGAATAACCGCCTCCCAGAAAGGTCAGCTCAAATCCCCTGCCGGCAATAATGTCATAGGATAACAGCAGCACACATTGATTATCATGAAGGCGCTCGGCTATGATTTTCTCCCGATACTGGTTGGCACCTCCCCCCAATGTATGATCGATGATAAGAGCCACCTTTTTGCGTGTTGCGGAAATCCAAAGAATGATAAAATCTCGAATGGATTTGCCAGGGTCTTCTGCAATGAACTCCTGAACCTTGGCGGAATAGCCCGGATGCTTTATGTACATCTTCTTCAGGTTTTCATCCTGAAGCCGCTGCTTTTCCTTCCCGGAGAAAGATCCGCCATGCCGATGATAAACGAAAAGATCCGAAACCATGATGTTTTTAAAACCGGCCTCATGGGCTCTCATGCACCAGTCATTTTCCTCGCCATACCCTTTGCCGAAAAGGACATCATCGAACATGCCGATCCGGTCAACGGCATCCTTATTGATCCCCATGCAGAATCCAACGCCGGTTGGTATTTCAAATCGTATGGTTTCGGAATGTACGGACTGGAAATAAGTATCCAATTCATCAACGCTGAGCCCTTCATACAGTTCGTTGTCCTGTAAAAAATCAGGAAAACTGCAAATCACACCGGAATTGGTAAAAGGGGTTGTACTTGCAATCTTGTCTCCATGGAAGATAGGAACCATCAGCCGCTCAAGCCAGTTTTTCGGCGGCAGCACATCGGTATTCAGAATCACGAAATGATTCCGGGCATGCTGAACCGCCATATTCACGCTTTTCACAAATCCCTGATTGGTTTTATTTCTGATAAAAAGAATGTCCGGACGGGAAGAAGCGAGTCCGCTTATATATCCGGCGCAGCGGTTATCCGGACTGCAGTCATCCACTACAATCAATCTGACCGGGACTGTCTGTTCGGATAGCAGCCTGGAAAACAATTCGGAAAGAAATTCAAAACCATTGTAAACGGGAATGATGATATCAATGGGTTTCTCAGTTTTGAGATGGGGGATCCGGGGAAAGGGATGAAACTGCTTCATCACATCCTTCAGCGATTTCATCTGTCTTGGCTGACTGCTGATGCCTTGCTGTTTTCCGATCTCGTGCTTAAAGCGGATTCTTTGAACAATCAGGTCAAATCTGCCATGTCGCAAATACCATAGAAGCCTTTTGAAATTGTGCGCCGTAAAAAGAACTCTTCCATATGTCAACAGGGGATGTATTTTTATGAAATCCTTCAATTTGATTGCAATCTCATCAGGCCAGCCGGAAAAGTGTGCTTTTTTTCAGAAAATTGGGATTGTAGCAGGGATCTCCCTGATCAATCTCTTTCCGCCACTTGTTCTGAAAATACGTCCTGTCCTCCATGTTCTCCGCCGCGGGGGCCGGATATACCTTGAGTCTGGAAAAAGGCGTCCAGACGTTTTGATATCCTGATTTTTGAAGTGACAGGCAAAGATCCACATCATGACATTCTTGCTGATAGTTTTCGTCAAATCCATTCACCCGAGCGAACAACTCTTTCCGGACCATAAGACAATCCGCACTGACCGCAGAAACGTTTTGGGTAATCAGAAGCCGTCCCGCATATCCCATGGAATCCTTTTCTTCCCCGCGATGAGGATATCCATAGATACCGTCAACACCTAACATGATCCCTGCGTTATGAATGGTGTTGTTTTCCCCATAAAGCATTGCGCCGGCAGCACCCGTCTTATCGTCACGGCAGCAATGCCCTGCCATCGGCCTGATCCAGTCCTCATGAATACATTCAGCGCATGGATTTACAAACAGCAGAAGATCGCCAACGGCATGACGGACAATGGCATTGCATCCGGCTGCGGTTGTTTTGTCTCTCTTGATTTCAATGGATCTGATATTCATATTCCGTTCCATGTCAGACTTCCAATGAATCGCTTCATTGCCTGTTGCAGCGACACCGACAAGGATTTCAAAACCGGGATAATCCGTCTTTGCCAGGGATTGCAAAAAACGGACAAAGCCTTTTTGGGATTGAATTTCAGGTATAATAATGGACACGGCAGGAGGGGGGTCCGGTATCTCATATTGAATCCGGTATATTCCAAGCCTTGGGATCAGAACCTCCCCTTTTGTCCCGATCCGGCAAAGGTGTTCGGAAAGAGCCTTTTGACCGGCATTATAGGCATAGGGTTTGGTTTCTGCATTCAGCGCTGTTGAGTTTTCGCTTACCCTCCAATGATACAAAATTTTGGGGATATGATGAATTTTATCTGTTTTTTCAGTTGCCCGGAGAATCAGGTCATAATCCTGAGCGCCATCAAAATCACTCCGCAGGTATCCGGTCGTTTCCAGCAGTGTTTTTTTGACAACCAGAAAGTGAGCCATATAATTATAACTTCTGAAAAACTCCCGGTTCCACTCAGGTTTAAAATGGTGAAAAAATCGATATCTGCCGGTGCTTGTGATTTTATCCTCATCAGAGTAGAAGAGTTCGGTATGGGGTTTTTTATTCAGCTGCCTGACAATCTCGAACAGGGCAAATGGAGCAAGGGTATCATCATGATCGAGGAATGCGATGAAATCGCCTTGGGCAATCCGGATAGCGGCATTGGTGTTCCCGGAAATTCCCAGATTCTCCGGTAAAAATGTATAGCGGATACGGTTATCCTGTTTGGAATAATCCTGAAGCATCTGACGGACATGATCAAATCTGCTTGCCCCATCGGATATACATAACTCCCAGTTCGGGTATGACTGATTTTCAACCGATTGGATCATCTGACGCAGCATGTTCTTATGGGTGTTGAATACAGGAACCACAATACTGATCAGCGGTTTATGCACGAATGTCCGGCTGATCGTTGTCTGGCTGTTCAGCTCTTTTTTATCCGGCTCATTTGCCGTGATCCATCGATCATAGGCTGTTTTTTGCGGCCCGTTCAGCCACCGGTAGTCTATTTCGGATAATGCAGTCCCGTTCAATCCTTTCCATTGCCGCAGACAATAGATCCGTGTTTTTTCGTAAAAAGCGATCAGACCCTGCTTCTTTAAGGTTAAGATTCCTTTTTTCAGGATCGGCAGCTTTCCAAACGTAAGTGCTCCAGCGAGACCTCTGACGCGTTTTGCGATTTGCCAGGTGATGGAATCCTCGATCATACGAAGTTCATGCTGAAGGGTTTGAATCTGTTTTTCCCTGTTTTGCAGCTGAAGCCTCTTGATATCCACCTCTTTTATGCAGTTCGACCGGGCAATCTCATATTCCTTTGACTTGGGCCAGTCCATTTCAACTTCGAACAGAAAAGCACCATTCCCTTCCGGTGACCGGACCCCGAAAGGAGTATCAAAAACAAGCTGCGGGTCTGTCGAAGTTGAACAAAAAGTTTCCCCAAGATCGTCAATGAAAGACTCGATATCACTCGTTGCAGAATGTTCCCGAATGGATTTTATGCTTTCCAGCCGCCAGATGACGTTTGCTGATGGGCAGTCTCCCGGCTTCCAGAGAAGAGTGACCGAAAACAATTGAAAAAAACCTGGTCTGTCGCACGGATCAAACCGGATACGTTTTATTTTTGTCACAGTGCCGGGGAATTCAAATACCAGTTTCTGCTGTTTTGATCCAATGGATGCCAGAATTGTTTTGCTGTCCTGTTCGCAAAAGCCATCCCCCTGCCGATCCCAGAAAATCTGAACCGGGAATTGATCCGAACCATCCGGATCATCAGGCTTCTGTAACAGTTCAACCAGCATTCCGGAAATGGAATTTTTTTCTTTGTTCAGGATCACCGTTTCCTGAAACTCCTCCTCAAGTTTGCGAAACTCATCTATATGGGTTTCAATGGGAAGGGAAAGGAGTTGAAAACCGTATTCAATAAACTCAAAAACGGTTTTTATATTTTTCCGGATGCATAACGGGTGCAGAAGCTTTTTATGATGGTGTCCAAACCATAACAGGGATCTGAACAGAATGAACTCAGCGCTGATGTCTTTCTCCGCACGCCATTCCTGATCAATGACCCTGTAGGAGTTGTTCTCATCAATGATAATATTAAAGGGCAGATAATCGATTGCCGTTTTTATATTTTCGGGGTTTTTCAGACAGGTTCGCAAAAATCCGTAATATGTTGCCAGTAACTGTTCAAACCTGCTCAAATCCGTTGTTCCGACAATGGATAAGAGCCAAAAAGCAGACAGCAGGCTTCCGGAGATGTACTCGGATTCAGATACATTCTGCTGGAATTTCCGGGTATGGGAAAAAGATATTAGCGGCGTGACTCTTTCCTTTTGAATCATACCCCGCCCTCTTTCTTTCATTGTCCGGGTTTGAAAATGCAATTTCCGGCCCGGGTCTGAAAAATAAATGAAATCATAGGGCGTATGTTTCCGAATACTTTCAACTGAATCCGACATGACAATCAGAAACGAATTTGCGTATTCCTCCAGAGTTCCCTTTTGATGCAACGACCGCCACAGAAGGAATTCCTGGCTGTCTGTCTGCCATTTTTTTGTATAATCCCTGGAATGAATCTGCTGCAGAATCGAATGGGCATACTTGTCATTTCTGATGTATTCACCAGACAGTATTGCTTTGGGCAGCTTATAGTCCGGAAACGGATACAAAAAACAGTGGTGACGGACACCTGCGATTCTGAATATCTCCTCCCACTCTTTTCTGTCATATGTCCGGACACCATGATCGTGTGGGTAGTCATACAAACCGATATATGGCTCGCCAAAATGATCTTCCGATGCACCCAGCCAGTACTTCAATCCCATCCGGTTTTCAATTGCCGTGATGATAATCCCATTTTTTGTAACCGCTGAATGGACTTTTTTAAGGATTTTTGCAGCGCACTCCATATCACTTGTACTTTGCGGACCGAACTTTTTTGCGTACTCCAGGATTCCAATCAGAAACACAGCGTCATATGTGTGCGGGGGAAAGGATAATTGGTTAAAATCAGCATGCACGATATTCACGTTGGCAAGATCTCTGCATCTCATCCGGGCGATCTCCGCCCGGTGAACATTGCCTTCAACTGCATCGACCTCGGCACCGGATTCGGCAATATACCGGGTGATCGCACCGCAGCCGCATCCTAGCTCAAGAATGTTTTTCATACCTTCCAGATTAAGAGCGCCGATCAGATTGGATCGTTGCGGGCTGAGGTGATATTCTGTTGCGGTGTCTTCAATATGGGAACTCAGCTCCATGGAGCTTGAAGATAGATCAAATGCATCCTTCAGGATCGCTTTTAACCTTGCCTCTGATTCCCTTCCATCGGAGTAAGCGATATTTTTGGAAATATCCATGCTCCAGATATTGGATTCCTCTTCGCGAAAGGTATTTTCTTGTTGTAGTGGAAACTTCTTCATAAAAAATTTGTTGTCAGGCCGATCCCTTTATTATGGTTACGCTTGAATCCAGATCAAAAATACCGACACTGCCACGATGGGAGACAACCTCAAATGTCATATAGTCGTATCGCCTTTCGTACACCACATACTCACCCTTCTCAAATCCTGTGCAGCCAAGGGAGAGGAGGTATTCACCCGGATTCAATGTTATTTTCTGTTTGAAACCGGCAGTCAATATATCTCCTTCCTGTACAATGCCTGTTGGTACTTTCAGAAAAGATGTGTTTGTTCCGGAAATATCAAAACCCCTGACATCTTTGATGGTGAAGGCAAAAATCGGATTGTCGATGGTCTGAAAAAATTCTCCGGTAATCCTGATTTCATACCATTCCCCCTGGGATAGCACCTTCACAGGGTGACCATCAGAAGATCGGATTTCAGCCCCGGTGATTTTTGCTTTTCCGACTCCATAACGGTTTTCAGGAATACCGGCTAACTTCTCTGTTTCAGTCTCAACAGGATTTGTTTGATCGTTTTCAACACATGTGATGCCGGTCAGTTCACCTTTTGTGGTGCTGCAGTTCACGATCATACGGTTATATTCATCTACTATGTCTTTTGGATTTCCACCGGCAAGAAGAGTTCCCTGCTCCAGCAAATAGGCCTTTGTGCAGTATCTTGTAATCATGTCCAAGGAGTGCGTCACAAAAATAATGGTTACCCCTTTTTTCTGAAATTCCCGGAATTTGGCAAAACATTTTGCCTGAAAAAGTGTATCGCCGACCGCCAGGGCCTCGTCGACAACCAGGATATCCGGTTCAACATGTATCGCAACCGAAAAAGCCAACCGGATATACATTCCGCTGGAATAGGATTTCACCGGCTGATCAATATATTCACCGATTGCTGCAAAGGTGCTGATTTCCTGAAACCGGGCATCGATCTCTTCCCTTGACAGACCAAGTATTGCCGCGTTGATATACACATTCTGTCTGCCGGTAAATTCCGGATTAAATCCAGCCCCCAGTTCCAGAAGAGCTGATATTCTTCCGTTTGTAGACACACTCCCGGATGACGGCTGCAATATGCCGCAGATGACTTGCAGCAGAGTTGATTTTCCGCTTCCATTTCTCCCGATAATGCCCGCGGTTTCTCCTTTTTGAATATCAATCGAAATGTCAGTCAGGGCATGGAACGGATGATGGTAGCTTTTCCGGAAAGGATGAAAGGCCTCTTTCACCCGCTCAATGGGATAGGTATACAGTTTATATGTTTTTGTGACATTCCTTACGGATATGGCATTTCCCTTTACCATGGAATTCAAAACACCTTATAGGATATCTGCAAACTGGGGTTTTAACCTTTTGAAAATCAATGCCCCGGCAACGAAAACCGCCATTGTCACGCCCCAGAAATAAACGGATAAAACCGGCCGATCCCAGACCGGATAAAAATAAATAAATGAATCCCGGTATCCCTGCACAATGTAAAACATCGGATTCAGCTTGAACAGGATTTGTGCTTTCTGGGGCATGATTGAAATATCCCAGAAAATTGGTGTGGCCCAAAAACCAATCTGGAGAATAACGCCAACGATCTGGCCGATATCGCGGATAAACACATTCAGCGCAGAAAAAGCCCATCCCAATCCCAGTGCAAGGACAGACATTGCAAACAAATAATAGATAAACTGAAAATAATACAGACTGAAAGGCATTTTTTGAAATACAATCAATCCCAGGAGAATCATCAAAAAAACAGAATGCGTGATCAGACAGGCTACAATCCGGACAAGAGGCAGTACTTGTGATTGAAACAATGTTTTTTTGATCAGATGCCTGTTGGAAACAATGATTCCGGTAGAGCCGTTTACAATTTCAGCAAAAACAGTCCATGCGGCCATTCCGGCAGTCAGCCAGACAACAAAAGGCACATTGTTAACCGGTGTAACCCTGAAACCGACACTGAATACAACCCAGAAAACCAGAATCAAGACCATTGGATGGATAAACGTCCAGACTACTCCAAGCGAAGAACCGACATATTGTGTGGAAACCTCACGCTTGGCAAGTGTGAGGATCAATTCCCGCTGTGTGAAGATCAATCGTAAGAACAAATAGAAATTGTTCATCATGGAAAAAAACTTTTGTGCTGCATTTCCCGGTTTTATAGTGAAAAGGGTTGCCGGTTTCCGGCCCTGTTCAGGATACAGATATTGCAAGGCAGCCAGGATAAAAAGGAATACAAGAAAAAGCTTATGAACAATCCTGGTATATTCTTCCGGTCCCAAAGGGTTTCCACCTGAGATCAGCGGATAGTCGATATCAAGATATACCATCGGGTCGGTTGCACCCTGAATGGTTTGGATATGCAGAGTGTCATCCCCCTGAATCATTTGCTTGATTTGATGAAGCGCTTTCACACAGTTCGGATGAAACGCCTTGTTTGCTTGATCGCTATGGTTCATGAGGTGAATATTCCGAATTTCGATATCTCCTTCCTGATCAAGCGGATCAATACGGATGTAGTATATACTGGAGCCTTTTAACGGAAATGAAACGTGTTGAAATTCAGCATCAATCTTGTTTCGCCAGCTGTCCTTCTCATTGATTCCATTTCCCTTATCATAAAATAACTGAATTTCGGAAGGTACGGAGGATCTGGCAGAAAAGCTGATGACCAGGCGATCTGCGTTGATCCATTCGGATACCATATCCGGAATCAGAACGATGCCGGATATCAGAATGGCAAGTGCGACGCGATTCATCATTGATGTTGCTGCGTTCTGTATAAAAAGAAAATTCATAGATCCGATTAAACTATTTGGCGGATTATCGGTCACTCAATGGAATACCTTGCAATTTGCCGGCGGATGTTTTTGAAGATACTTCTGTAATGAATTCCCGGTAAGGCCTTTATAAGTGTAATAACGGGCAGTATCAGAAAGCTCTGACTGCCAGTGTCCTGTTTCCGTGGGGACCCAGGTCGGCTGAAAGCCGTGCAGGTTGACGACGCAATGAAATTCACCTTTTTTATTCATCAAGATCATCTTTTCAATATCAACAGTTGTATTGCGCTCAAACTCACGAAAATTGACAGAGGTAATTTTTTTGCCGGCAAACTGAACAGGAATGTCGAACACACCCAGCAAGGCGGAACTGGTAAGCGGATCAGAGAATATTTTTTGCTCATTTTTTTTTAAATAGGCTTCTTCAATCAGTGGCTTCCATTCTTTCAACCAGTTATTGGTGTCGAGCAGGAAAAAGTCCAATTTGCCATACACAGGGCTGGTTCTGACACCTGCAATCAGGAATAAAAAAGTCAGACACAGGGCGAAAAAAAAATTTTTGTTTTGAATGCGGCTTTCACAGGCAAACAGGCAATAGGCAATGGATAACCAGAAAAATGAAATGTAACACATTCGATAAACCGAATCCTGATAGGTAACGGTAAGCCAGAAAAGAGCGATCATGGGAACCAGACAGGCAATAAACGGCAATACGCCAAGGACCAGCAATCGAATTGTCACTCTGGAATCCGTATTTTTACGGATGAAACGAATAATCAAAAAACAAAAAATGGGAGTAATGCCGGCGATACCTGCTGTTTCAGGGATTCTATCTATCCACGGTTTTATGCCGAAAAAAAAGTCATGATATGTCAAAAGCATGTTCTGATTGGAAGGCCACCAGTTGAAGTCAACCATACCTGCAACGATTTTTTGGATCAGCGTGAACTGGGGCAGTAAAAAAAAAACAACCAGGGTTGCCATCAGAAAAAATAGCCGCATCGGCATCTTCTGAAATGCATCTGAATGAGAAATGGCCGTCAGTATCCATAAGGTCATAGCAATGGCAAGAAATGCAGCTTCCTGGGAATGATTTACGAGAAGGATTGGAAATAAAAGGAATCCTGATAGCATTCCTGTCCAAATTGATTTCTGATCATCGCTGAAAAAGAAGCGGCCTGTCCAGAGCCAGAATATCATGATCGATGTAAATGTCGGACCGAAACTGTAATAACGGAAGAAGCTGAACAGGTTTGTTCCGAAAAACAATATGGCTGTGAAACAACTGAAAACAGCCCAGCGGTTTGGGAGACCTGTAAATTTCCCAAGGAGAAACAGACTGCATACGATCAACCCCAGAAACAGGCCATGAAGAATATGGATGTCCCGAAGAATCTTGCCCGGCGTTTCTTCTCTATCTGATGAATGCAGAATACAACTCATCATGCTGTAATGCCAAATCCCGAGGTTCAGCC
Source organism: Desulfobacteraceae bacterium (assembly GCA_003599865.1). Taxonomy (GTDB): domain Bacteria; phylum Desulfobacterota; class Desulfobacteria; order Desulfobacterales; family SURF-7; genus QZKS01. The sequence continues at coordinate 28,251 of QZKS01000098.1, read as the reverse complement.
CAAAACGGGTGTCTTTCTGATATAACTCTTTAATGCTTTGATTGTTGATCTGATGTGTGCGATGCAGATGATTGATGGGGTCTGAAGGAGGTTCTAAAAATGGGCCGGTATAAAATCCGATCAAAAAAAATACAATGAAAAGAAAAACAATATGCCTTATGTTTTTTCTGCCAAGTGCAAAAATGGCTGAAATGCAGCCTGCCCAGCCCAATATACCGACAAAATCTGTTGAAGGCGAAAAACCATCGAATATTGCGAACAAAAAGTCGAATGAAATGGCAGAAATCACCAGTATCAGCAGAAAAAACACAACAGCCGGAATGCGTGAAATTATTATATTTGTTTTCCAGATCATACGGCGCAGCTAAAGCACAGCCTCATCATCCTGTATGCTGTACTCCGGGACGATTTCTTTTAACGTTCGTTTGATGTTGATGGAATCATGCTTTTCAGCAAATGAAATTAATTTTGAAAATTTTTCTTCAAAAAAAGCAGGCGTATCCTCCGGAAAATTATCATCGTTACGTGAATTCATATCTCCGTTTTTTCTGAGAACCATTATTTTCTCATGATTTGTCTTAACGATCCCCTCTCCTTCCGTGATCAACTCCTCGTACAATTTTTCCCCTGGACGCAATCCGCTGAATACGATTTTTATGTCTTCGAGTTTTTTCCCGGAAAAATTGATCAAATCTTTTGCCATATCCACAATCTTGACGGGTATCCCCATTTCAAGAATAAAAATTTCACCGCCTGTCCCCATCGTGAACGCTTGAAGAATGAGTTGCGCAGCTTCTTCTATGGTCATGAAAAACCGCGTAATTTCCGGATGGGTGACTGTGATGGGGCCGCCTTTTTTGATCTGGTTCAAAAACAGCGGCACAACCGATCCGGAGGACCCGATAACATTCCCGAACCGTACGGCAATAAATCTGGTGATGTCATTGTTCTTGGATTGGATTATTTTCTCGATGACTCTTTTCGATGTGCCCATTACATTTGTCGGTCTCACGGCCTTATCGGATGAAACCAGGACGAATCTTTCCACCTTATGATGTATGGCGGCTTTGACCAGGACATTGGATCCGATGATATTTGAATAAACTGCCTCCCATGGATTTCTTTCAATCAGGGGCACATGTTTATAGGCAGCAGCATGGAATATCACATTGGGTTTGTATTTGGCCATGATGTCGTTCATCAGTAAAGAGTCCTGTACTCTCCCCAGCACGGCACGATACTTCAGATATGTTTTTTCATGTTTCAGCTCCATCTGGATGGCGTAAAGATTGCTCTCGCTTGAATCGATCAGTATAATCAGGGCAGGCTCATACTTGCAGATCTGCCGGCATAATTCAGATCCTATAGACCCTCCGGCACCTGTTATCATAATGCATTTATCTTTTAAAAAACCGGCAATTTTATTGTTCTCCAATCGAACCGGGGACCTTTTTAATAAATCTTTATAGGAAATATCCCGGACCGTTTTGATACTGACACGTCCATCAATCAATTCACCCATTCCCGGGAGTGTCTTGAAAGGAATTTTACTGGAACTGCACAATTCAACCAGTCTTCTCATGCTATCGCCGGAAGCGGAAGGCACGGCAATCAGGATTTCATCGATCTCATTGTTTTGAACCACATTGATTATCTCGTCCACAGCCCCATATACTTTTTTACCATGTATATGCCTTCCTTTTTTTCTTTTATCATCATCAAGAAAACCAACGACCTCGTATTTCATTCTCGGATTGTCAATGATTTCCCGGACAACCTTTTCACCTGCGTCACCTGCTCCGATGATCAATAATTTTTTGTATCCATTACTTTTCGTATTGGGTAAAAGATGAATGTTCTGACTGGAAGGTGACAGGATAAGTCGTATCAAAAGCCTTACCCCCGATATAAGCACCAAGGCAAAAACTGCGTCAATTAAAAAGACGGAACGGGAAAAGCCAAGAAAACCGGTATACATGGTCAGAAACGATACGATAACAAGAGAGCTGGTCAAAATTGCCTTGATAATGTTAATCAGGTCAACAATTCCGGTATAGCGCCACATCCCTTTGTATAAGTCAAAATAGTAAAACACAAAAATTTTACAGATAATGATGGGCGCTATGGACAGTTTAATATTCTCCACTTCTTGAACGCTGATGTTTCCTTCAAATCGTGTCAGGTAGGCAAAAAAATATGACAGGGCCAGAAGTACGAGATCAATAAAAATCAACAAAATCAAATTTCTGCGGATATAAAAAAAATTCATTTTGCTTCCTTATCCTTTTTTCCGAAAAATCTCTACAATGGTTGCGATAACAATTTTCAGGTCCACAAAAAAATTCCTTGTATTGACATATTGCCGGTAACAGGAAATTTTTTGGGGCATGACGATATTGATATATGCACTCTCATGATCCGGGTATCGGGACAGAAGGGCTTCTTCATTTATAAAAAGCAGAGAAGCGAAATCGGTAACCCCCGGTTTCACCGAAAGAATCACCTTTTTATCCTGATCAGACCACTTCTCAACATACACAGGGACCTCAGGTCGGGGACCGACAATGCTCATATGACCCATCAGCACATTGAGAAGCTGTGGCAGTTCATCAATTTTATATCTTCGCAATAACCGGCCTATTGGAGTAATGCGGCTGTCGTTCCCGGCGGTAACCATCGTCCCTTTTTGTTCCGCATTGATTGTCATGGAACGGAACTTGAAAATATCAAACTGTCTGCCATGCAGACCTACCCGTTTTTGGCGGAAAAAAACAGGTCCGCCGTCCGCGGCAACCAGAAACGCGGCAACCATACATAACGGCAGAAAAACAATTCCGCCGAGGGATATGAAAATATCGAAAATTCTTTTTAAAGTGTCATCGGTCATGATGCCGGACGGCAAATGTCAATCATCTTTCCTGGGTTAATTTAAAATTTTCTGAATCGAACATATGACATATTCTATCTGATCTTCCGTCATGGCTGAATAGATCGGCAAACTCACACACCTCTGAAATATCCATTCCGAATTGGGAAACATTTCCGGCTGAAGATTGTATCGGTTACGATAATACGTTAACCGGTGCAATGGGATATAATGCACGCTGGTTCCGATATTTTTTTCCTTCATCTTTAAAATGAAGTCATCCCTGTTCAGACTGTGTTTTGAATACCGGGAATCGATCAGGATGGCAAATATATGCCATGCATGGTCTTTCATTGAGCACTTGATCTTCGGCAATGTTAGGCCGTCAATGCCGGACAATTCATCATAATAGCGCTGGGCGATCTTCTCTCTTTTTTCCCGGAACAGATTTGCTTTCCGCAGCTGATGTATGCCGAGCGCCGCAGACAGATCCGGCATATTATATTTAAAACCCGGTGCTACCACATCATATATCCAGTCCGATTTCAAACTGCCGAAACGATCCCATACATCCCTGTCAATGCCATGCAGCCTCATGACCTTTGCACGTCTTGCAATGGCCTCATTATCGGTTGCCAGCATTCCGCCCTCAGCTGTGGTAATTGTCTTGTTTGCATAAAAACTGAAGCAGGTGACATCTCCGATTTTGCCGATGATCCTTCTTTTCTCCTCCCCGTTTTCATTTGAACTTACGTAAAAGGCAGGGAAAGCATGCGCAGCATCTTCGATAACGGACAATGCCGCTTTTCTGGAAATATCAATAACATGATCCATATCACAAGAGTGCCCTCCGAAATGAACGGGTATCACTGCTTTGATTTGCCTTTTCAGGTTATCTTCAGCTATTTTTTGTTGCAACTCAGGAATAGATATACAAAAGGTGTCTTTATCACAATCCACGAATACCGGGTCTGCATCAAGATATCGCAATACTTCTGCCGTAGCTGTAAAAGTGTGAACCGGAACAATCACTTTGTCACCCCTTTTAATCCCCAGAGCCTCCAGTCCAAGATGCAAAGCTGCCGTACAGGAGTTTACTGCCAGACAATATTTTGCGCCGGTAAACTCCTTGAACCTGTTTTCAAACTCAAACGCCCGGGAGGCTGTGGTTAACCATCCGCTTTTGATAACCTCAACAACTTCATTTGTTTCGGCTTCACCGCATTCCGGTAAGGCAAAAGGTACTTTCATTTTCTTCCTTTGACTGATTTGACGTTACACTATACGTTAATCTCTGATTTCCATATTGCTTTTTTCATCTTCGATACTATTAGTTTGTTCGTTTTTTCCCCGGCGGCTGCAAACGCAGGCGCAAGAAAAACAGGCCATATGGCGACCATACCAACTAGATATCTTGGGTCAAGGTAGGCATACTCTTCATTCATATGATAAAACACTTCACCATTCCCCAGCACCACATGGCTCATATGTACACCGATGTATATGCATAGAACACTCATGAATAGGCTGTTGTTCCGGGTAACCCATACCCCGTATAAAAAGAAAACAAACAGGAGGTGGTCGATCCACCTGGCAGACTGATAGATATTGCTGTACCGGTATTTCAGCATGCATGCGCCTTTGTTCCAGTTATTGTCGACAAAATAGGTAAAGGCGCCGATAAATGAATGGGACGGAAGATACACGATGAATCGGCTGAGCAACCGGTTTATGAATAAAGCTGGTTTTTCAATCATCACTTCACGGATATACGCGAGCGTCGCAAGAGTGCCTTCGGGAAGCTTCATGCCCCTGCCATAAAAAAACAAGGTTTCGTAAAAATGACACATGGATTGAAAGGCTTCATCATTCCGGGCTTGATATTCGGCAGCCTTCTCAACGCCATGATCAAATGCCGGGCCGCTGTTGAAAAACCGCAGCCCCTGATAATTGGCTGGGTATTCCGCCATATTGCTGTAAAGTGCTGCTCCTATGGAGCCCTCACCGCTTGTGTTGGGCGTTGTCAAAGGGTAGTGCGACAAAATGCAGCTGAAGAAAAGCAATGCCGCCATGACGAATCCTTTCCGCAACTCTTTTCGGCAGTACCAAAAAATAAAAATAATATACAAAGGGAGTATACCGATATTGTCCATCCGGAATCCAAAGGAAACTCCCATGAGCATACCTCCGGATACAAACCAGTACCATTTTTTTGTTTTCAAGGCCTTTACAAGAAAAAAGGCGATACCAAGCATGAAAACCGGAACATATGCTTCCGCCAACAAATGGTAGGAATAAAAAATGGATACTGGAAAAATCGCATACAATATTGCTCCCGAAATGGAGATACCGCGTTTGCAGAAATTCCTTAGAATACCGTACACCAAAAGGCAGCCGAGTGCATCGATGATTGCCTGAACGACCTGAATCTTAAAAATGTCCAATGCATCAAACAGATAAATCAGCATGCCGGTGAACAAAATATGCCCGTATCCGCTGCTGATGTTGTAGGGGATATCCAATTGCTGTTTCGGTATCTCATCAAGACGGATTCTGTTCATGTTCATTTTGATGAAATCTTTCTTGATGTATTGATAGTAATCCAGATTCAGATCTTCATTTTTTGCGACATTGACGGAGAGCGACAACATCAGCGTTGACGGGCCGGCGCCGAGGTTATGATAGTAATAGGATTTCCCATTGTTTTTCAAATAAAAAGGCATGAGCAGCCTGAGGAGGATTGCAATCAGGCATATTGATATCAGTAAGGCCAAAGGGAAATAGTATCGGATATGGCTTATTCTGTGTCCTGGTGATGGAAAGTCAACCATCGGTTCATCCCTTGAAGATGCGTAATAGTTTTGTCAGATACCTGAAAAAATAAGTCTTGGCATCGTACTCGATTAAAAAAAAGGTAATATTGTACTTCAGCCGTAATCGCAATAGTGGTTGATATAATACAGACAGCATGTTGACCATTTTGCCAAGCACCGGTCCAAGATCTCCACTGTATTCGGCAACTTTTTTATCTAATAAATGGCCTGCAACCTGCAATAACTTGATCATGGAATCCATCTTTGGGGTATACCATGGATGAGAAATCTTAATTGAATCAAAATTGTCGATTTCAGCCCAATCTTCCAGTCTGTCCGGAAGTTTTAGATGATATTCTTTAACCGCCCTCTCCGTCATAATGGAACCCGGTAATGGTTTCCAGTCTCCGCCAAATCCAAGATAACAATGCGGATTGTCTTTTACCAATGTGAGTATCAAGTCCTTTGTCTCAAGAAGACTCTCATATGTTTCACCCGGTACACCACAAAAAAAGTTATAATGAGGTTTGATCGTGGGGAATTTTGCCAATTGTCTGTTGACATGAAGTATCTGGTCGACGGTTATCCCCTTGTTCATTTCAGAAAGAATCCTTGCCGATCCTGATTCGACACCAATCGCCATCAGTTCGACATTTGCTTTTTCCATAAGGGAAAAGAAATCCGTATCCATATGGTATAGTTCATTAATGCGAACTCCTCGAAAGTCGATTTTCAGGGTCTTGTGAAATCCCATTTCGATATACTTCTCGAAAAAAAGCCGCATCCTTGGAATATCCACAAAGGAATCGTCATCATAGATCTGCAGTCGTTGGAAATCATATTTCTTCTTAACAAAATCAATATGCTCAATCACTGCGTCTATCGGATATGGAATCCATTTTTTGCCCTTTATTTTCTTATAAACAGCAGGAGACATACAGAATGTGCATTTGTACGGACACCCCACAGCGGTAAAAATCGGAAAAATGACCTCCCCATTATTTAACCGGTTGTAGTTACGGGATGTTATTTCAACAAGGTGGTACGGCAAATCATGGAAATCAAGCATCTCAAACCAGCATTGGGTTTCATTTAAAACAACTTTTCCATCAACCTTGTACCCCAGGCCCAGTATGTCTGCGATTTCACCAGTTCCATCTTTAACATACTGTATCAGCATCGATAATGAAACAGATCCCCAATCTCTTATGATGAAATCAATATTCTCATTTTCCAGTGTCTGTTCAGGCAGAATCGTCGGGTGGGGTCCACCCCATACGATTGGAATCCTTGTCTGCTTTTTTATGTATTTTGATATGGCGAGGGAAGAACGGATTGGGTTTCCGGTCATTACAGAGATTCCGATCAATGAACACCCCTCACGGATACAATGGTCAATTTCCTGTTGCCAACTGTTTGGGTACAGGCGCAAGTCCAGTATTTTTACGGAATAGCCTTTTTTAACGGAATCGGCAGCAGCATAAATCAGACTCAATGGTATATCGCGAAGAATGCCATCAAAGATTCCCAAAGGTGGATAAATCAATAAAATATCAATTTTGTTGACCGGATTAGTCATGGATCAATTGCTCTTTATATTGTGCATTTCATATTTCAACATATTCGTTCGGTGATCACACGCATTCCCGCCGGCTGAGCAAACAGCTTCTGTATCAATAAAACCGGCAAAAAGGATATCATTAAAAACGGGTAAATCTTGATCCTTCCATTCTTCAACGGCAGTTTATATTTATCCACGATATAATTTTGAATGCTTAATGCCCAGCCGAACAAATTCATTGTTGAAGTGATTTTCGTATTGCCGAACATGGTTGTTTTCAGTAATTCATCGATATTCTTATCTGAAAACATATAGGTATGCCGCGGGAAATGTATGCCGCCCCAATATTTTTTGAAAATCTTAAAATCCAGACAGGATGTATTGGGTGTTTCAAGATACAATTTTCCATTCTTTTTTAACAGCCTGTTTGCTTTTAATAAAAACTGTTTTGGATCAACTACATGTTCAATAATGTGTTTAACGATGATTAAATCAAAGGTTTGATCAGGAATATCCAACTCTTCAAATGAACTATGAATAATTTCTCTGCCTTTTTTTCTACCCTCTTCAACTGCGTGGATGCTCATATCAACTCCGATAAGCTCCCAGCCGCTTTCAATCGTTTCAACATATTCCATAAAATGTCCGCTTGAACTTCCAACATCTAAAATTCTCGCTTTCCGGGGTATCTGTTTCCGTAAAAATGCATGCACTGAAGAAAAATATATTTCCATCAGTGTTTTCATTAAAAATGAACTTTCAACCTGTAAATTGGCATAATCATCAGGATAATATGTTACCAGTTCACGCTGAGCCGGCATGGGAAACAACTGGACAAGTCCGCACTGTTGACATTTTATTATATCGATATCAGGATTCGCGATGTTATGTTCATAATCCAAAACATTGGAGTACAGAACCCGGAATCGGGCTTCTCCACATGCCAAACAGATATGTGTGTTCATATCGGACACCGTTGGTTAATTTTATGATTTTTTATATTCGTTGTATATGTTTGGCAGTTTTGTATAAGAAACCGGATGAGTGGGGAAGTCATAGGTTGGTTTAAGATATTCCTTCCTGAAAAAACCATCCCCGGCAGCAAGACACCCCGGAAAATCTTTTTTAAATTGAGAAAAATTTTCCATTCGGGACCATATTGCCTGTAACGGTTCTTCATAAATATTACCAAATGTAATCGGAAGATAAGAGCAGGCCGTCACATCACCATAGCATGTAATTCCAATTTTTTCTTTGCCTCCCGGACATCTTTGTTTTAGAAAATATGAAAACGCCCAGTCAGCAGTTACTTTTGGGTATGTTGCAATAATTTCCCTGAGCCTGGAAAATTCATCATTTGAAAGCTGGGAATATTTCTCGGCATTCCCTACCGGGGCCAATGCATTGACACTGGCGTTAAGGTTATTGGAATGGCAGTACTGAAATACACCATGAGCCACATCAACTCTTCCGGGAAAGACAACCGTTCCTACAAAGACCCTTACACCTGCTTTTTTAGCAAGTTCAATATTTTTCATGGTTCTTTCATAGTGTCCTTCCCCCAGTATGGAATCATTTATTTCTTTTGAAACGCTTTCCAGTGAAAAACATACAGCATCCAGGCCGGATGCTTTTAAATCATCAAGCTTTTCCTTTGTGACCCGGTACCCATTGGTAGAAATGGCAATGTAATAGTGCTCTTTATGAAAGATTGATATCAATTCTTCTAACTGATTGTATAACAACGGTTCGCCGCCAAGGAGCGATAAGGTGTTGGCACCTAGTTTTGCAGCATTCCTGGCAATTCTTCCATAGTCATTCAGGTCAAGCTGCTTACGTGAATTGTCATTGTATTTTGAAACAGAACACATCGTGCATTTGAGCTGACAATTGAATGTAGGAAACAATTCCACAACCCGTAATGTGTTTTTTTTAAAGAAATGGGCATTTATAAATCCCCTCATCATCCGTATGAAGAAATATGGACTGCTGCATACCCATCTGTTTGCGTAATACTTATGAATGTTATTTTTCACACTGATCTCCCCACCCATCACCATTTTTTCAAAAATGGCTGGTCATGTTGTTTGCAAAAATCGACTTACTGAATTTATTTATGGAAAATCCGGTTTCAAGTTTTCGAATAGTTAAATGTCATTACCAGGTTCAGATCCATTGGCAGTTCCGGAAACGGTTTCCTTGCAACTGAACAGCGAGTAAAACAGGTATCCAGCTCTTTTATGATAAAGTCGGCAAAATTCGGGTGTTCCCAGCAGATGATCTTGTCATAGTTTATATGATACTCTTTCATCGCATGCCTTCGGGTTGTAATATACCGCCCTATACCCCATACAAACCCGCCTTCACATGGAATAGCTCCGATAAAGCTGCCACCCTTTTTTAATACTCGTTTTATCTCCCGAAGATAATACGGCAGCGGGTCAAGATGCTCTAATGAATAGAACGAAACAATGATGTCAATGGACTCATCCTGTAACGGTAAAAAACAATCATGCCGATTATCCATTAATATTGCTTCATTTCGAATTTGTGCTGCGGTGAGTATCTGTCTGGTCATCTTCAGACAATGCTTTTCAATATCAATGGTGAAATAGACTTCGGGCGCTTTTGTAATATATTTTATATGACGGATACTGCCTGGACCGATTTCAAGAACCCTTTTATCCGAAAAATCCATATCAGAGAGAATGGGATACCCCAATCGGCAGACCCAATCTCCAATTCCTTCCTGCTGCATGTGCTGATAAAAATGGGTATAGCCGATATTGATCCATTTTTTCCAATCCAGGTCAGCATGATGAAACGTTTTCTTACTGTATTTTCTGCGATCACCCCAAAGTTTTGAATAAAGGGAGTATGGCAGATAGTTGCGAATCAATTTGATCTGCTCTCTCTTTTCGTACAGTTTATCATCTGTTGAATACGGCTCAAGCTTATCCTGTCTGTTCCATCAAATGCTATTTTTCCATTTTTCTGAACAATCGATATGTTTGAAATAAAAAAAGAAGGGCCGGGACCAAAGAAAGGGCAAGAACGCTTCGATAGGCAAGCATCATGCTTCCATATGCCTGAAATTCATTTGTATGAGATGAAACAACTTCAATAACATGAGAAAAAGTGATTTCACCAACGCCAAGGCCCCCAGGTGTAACCGGAAGAAAGTTAATGATAAATGCGACAACACCAGCAAATGCATAAAGAGATGACTCGACACCGCTCATACCGATAATGATTCCGCAGGCAAGCAATAGTGTTAAATGCTGTGCGTGCACAATGACTGAAATACCCCAGCAGTGCATCATGCTTTTGGGAGATCTCCCGTAAACTGCCAATGCATTGACTGCCTTATGGATCAATTGGTAGATGCTTTTTTTTTCATTCCAATTCTTTATGTTCATGATTTCCAGAATGCGCTTTGAGAAAAATGAAATCATTAAAAAAAGGATAATGATGAAGAAAAAAATCATACAGATGTTTATCAAAATAATGCTGCTTTCTTTTTTTGTGAAACAGATGAAAACCCCTGCAAAAAATCCCAATGTGACCAGACCCATCATTCCAATCAACCGATCCATGATAACGGAAAGAGCGATATTCAATTTCTGGTTGTTGTTGAATTTCAAGCCGATTACTGTCCTCACTACATCTCCGCTAATGGCACCAGGCAAAAACAGGCTTACAAATGCAGATACATAAACAGCGGAAAAAACATGGGAAAATAGTACTTCAATATTTTGAATTTTCATCAGCATCTGCCACCGCAAGGCACAGAGGAAAAACGTACTCCCGATGTATAAAACAAGCCCTGATAATAATAGCGGTCTTCTGAACAAATCTTCAAGCAAATCAATTTGAAGAATGTCATATCTCTGTAAAATCAATAGAATGATTATGGCAAACAGAAATTTGCATAGCAAAAGGAATATTTTACGAACACTTGAAGGTATTCTGTTCATGTTCTGAAAAAATGATTTTTTCTCATTCATCTATCTTCTTACTATAAATGTGAAACGTTTTGTTGCACCTTTTTTCCTTTCCCGTTACCACAAATCCGTTCTTCTGATAAAAATGATTTGTGAGTGTATTGGTGTCATGGGTTTTCACTTGAAGATAGGTTTGATTTCTCTCAGACAAGCAGCGTTGGGTATGGGCAATCAGGTTTGAGCCCAGTGACAAACCTCTATACCTTTTTTGAACCGCAATAAATTGAATTTCAGGGTATATCGTTGCATGTTTTCTGGGAACCGCAAGCCAGACAGCCTGCCCCCATAAAAACGGTTTCCGTAATAACGTGCATATGATCTGTTTGTAATGCCGTAAAAATAACGACCGGATATCAATTGGATGAATTCCCAGCGCGGCAAATCCAACCACCTTGTTTTCCATTTTGACAATGATGATCGGATTATGAACAATAAAAGCATTGTAATAAGTGGTCAGAACCGTTTTCCCCAGTTGAGGCAAAAAATCATCTGCCAGACTTTCCAGATGGATATCGACAATTTCATTGATATGATTTTTCTGCGCCGATAAATAGCTTGATGGTGGATTCGAATCCTTCATTGAATATGTTTTTTTACGATCCTGACAACGGATTTTGCGACTTCTTCCCCGCCATAAACCGGAAGATTGATGGTTGACCGGGAATACTTTGCAGACAAAGGATAAGATCCACGTGGATGGCTGCCATAAGATTCCATTTCCGGGATATTGTACTCTATCAGTTGTCCAAGTTGAATCCCCTTTTTCAAACCGTATTCCATCCATTGTTTTCGGTCCGGGACCTGAACGACAAAGTGGGAGTATGTCGCACCGTCTATCTCCGGCGGAAGCTGAAATTCAGGCAGATTGGGCAGTCCGGTAAAATATATTTTTGCCGCAACCCTTCTGGCAGCAAGAATCTTCCGGTATTTATGGATATTGCACCTGCCGATCTTTGCTTCAAGTGACGACATTTGAAGCCGGTAGTCATCGGGCATGTCTATTTTTGCATCATCATAATATTGGGTGAAATGATTCAGTATTCCGGATCGTTCCAAGCGGTTCACCAGGCCATACAGTGGTTCCCAGAAAGTCGGATACAGGGAGAGAAAGTACAACAGGCGGCGCAGTGTTTTTTTCCAATCCGAAACCGTCAGATGCCGGTCACGCAATTGTTTCAGATCATGATACAGTTTATCTGAATCGGTCGTTACCATACCGCCGAAAATGGAAGTCAGCAATTTGCTGATGTTTAATCCGAAAATGGCCGCCTCTCCCTGTTTCTGAACCGGCCTCCCCTTCCACTCTGCGGCAAAACTGTGAGCGCAGTCCTGAATGATTTTTATCTGGGGATGCTTTTCCTGTATTGCCTTGATTCTGTCAAGATCCACAGGATAGCCGAATATGGAAGTTGCAACAATCGCGCCTGTATTGCCGGTGATAGACTTCCCGGCCAGATCAAGATCCATATTAAACCCGTCCGGTGCGCAATCGATAAATACCGGGGTGCTGCCGCTGTAGACGATTGCATGAGGAACAACCACACAGGTATAGGCAGGGCAGATTATCTCTTTTCCTTTTAATCCAAGGGCGGTCAGCAGATATATCAGCCCGGTTCGGCCATATGGAAAAGCAACCGCGTGCTTTTGCCCCATAAGCTGTGCGAAGTCCTCTTCAAACAGGCGGATTTCATCCAGGCCATCTGGACGCAGTGCGGCCAGTAATTCAGCTGCATTTATGGCTGGTTTTAATCTGGGAATCATCTTCCTGTAAAAAACGGACATATTTGGAGGTTGGCATTATCTGAATATCCTGGGCGAGAAAATAGCCGCTTGAAGCCATGTGTATGGCTTTGCATTTACCAGTATGCCCAACACTTTTACAAGATTTTGGTTTCAGGACTGTTTCTTTGACTGCAATTTCATTGTCTGAAAAAAAAAACCTGCGAACCGCTTTGCCGCCTGCCGGTTTTTTACCGGTCATCAGCACCCTGACAATGGCTTTTTTAAAAAGGTTCCCTATCGCGATCACCCGGAAAAAAGTGAATCCAAGTATTCTGATCACGATCGTTGATAAAGCGCCTGGCAGCCGCTCATTTACAAGATAAAATGGCGTTTCAATGGTATGATCGGTAAATTTCCGGTTTGAATCAAATTGCTGGGTCGAAAATGACTGTCTGGTTTCCAGTTGGCCGAACAGTCCTCCATCCTCTATATCCAGGGTATCCGTTGCTTTATCGTAAACTTTTATGGTTCCTCCTTTTTTAAAGTTTACGATGGCATAATAGAAAGGCGTGGAATGAATGTAAATCCCGGCGTCCTGAAACGTTTTTGCGAATACCGTTTTATGCCTTGCCTGTGTTTCCGGTTTAGCGTCGTCATCTGGTCTTGTGTGAAAATGCAAGGCGGCTACGGCATAGGCGTTTATCAGGGGAATGAAATTCCCGATATCGATATCCTGCGGTAAAACATGATTGCGCTCCTGAAGTCCATGATGGAGTAATCCGGCGATTCTCTTATACCTGTCGGAATACTTCATCATCCCGACAACACCGGCCGGATAGTATACCTCAGTGTTTCGCGAACCATACAAGCCGCCCAGGGTTCCATCCGGATGAATAAAATATTCCAGGAATCGTCCTGCCTTTTCAAGCGAAGACAGCAGCTTCTCATCCTTTACTATTTCATATGCAGCGAAAAGATAGTAGGTCGCAAGGGTTTGATAGCCCGGATCTGCTCCTTCATATTCCCGATACCATCCTTCTCCGGACTGATGATGATATATGATCCCCAACAGAGCATGGGTCCTGTCCAACTGTTCTCCTGACAGTTTTTCCCATACAGCGCAGGCTGCGGCCGCCGTTGCGATATGATTGGAAATAATGGCGTGGCTTTCAATATGCTTACAGATAAACAATATTAACGGCCGGACAATCTCAAGGTACTCATTCACCTGAGAGAATGCCAGATACGGTTTCAGGTGATCAATAGCGGAAAGGGTGTCAAACGCTGCAACAGCCGTTACACAAAAAGAATTCTCCTGGGGATATGCCTCTGAAAGCGAACCATTGTTTGATCTGATGTCCCGGATCGCCCGAATCGCACTGTCAATAAGAGAGAGCATAAATTTTTTATTTTCAATCAGATCGAGTTTGAGAGCAATGGACAGGGCATGCACTCCTCCCTGCATGGTACCATTGGGAAAATCGGAAATTTTCCAGCCCCAGTAAAGGCGGTCTCCATAGCCATAGGTTGCAGAAGAACGGTCCTGGTTATATAATGACAGAAGGCGCGGCAGATTGGATTCCAGGATTTCCTTATAGAGATTCATGGCTAAGCCTGTTTTGATAATCCCTGATCAGTTGAACATAAGATGCTTCCCAACCATAATCCGGATGTATGACTCTTTGGTGCCATCCAACCGAAATTTCAAACAGTTTAATATTGCGCATCGACTGTAAAAACCATTCGAAATTCAATCCGGCCGAACCTGTATGGGAATCGTATAAGTGAGAATCCATGATGACAAACGGAATCTCGGTAAATGAAAACGGCTTTTGGGCAAGGTGGTCATAGGGGTTGTATCGCGAGGCGATTCCGGAACGGAAACCTGAAATATCGTTAAATCCGAGTGTTGAGTCCTCCCATATCTGCGATGAATCATGAATATAGGGTGTTTTGCTTTCACAATAACATAACCAGTGTTGCCGGGTCTTTGTAATGACCCGATCCAGAGAATTCTCCAGCAGCTGTTTTTCCTGAGCAAACAATGCTTCATCTGTTGCCGACAGAACGCTTCCGTGCAAACCGATTCCTCCCCCTGATGAGATCAGTTCGGCACATTGCTGCTGCAACCTCACATGTGTCTTAATATTGTACTGGGGGTCGATCAGCCATTGCATCAAGGTCTGTTTTCTCTTTTGTCGAACCTTTGCATAAATATAATAAACTACACTCAGAGCAAACGGTGTTTCCAGGGCGGCCCATTCATCAAAACACCAGTAAGTTGACTTTTGGGTGATAAACCGGATCGCTTTTTGAAATTCCTGTGATGTTTTTTCAGGATGTGACCCGGATAGCAGTTTAAAAATTTTTAAAACATTGAGAACGGATTGTTTAAAGATTAATTGTTTTGATTTCCAAAGATAATCCACATCGTGGGAAAATTCGATGACGGGCTTTTCTCTTTTTCCGAACTCAACATCAGGATGTGATTTCCGTATTTTCTGTTCCAACTCATTGAACAACAGGTTTACCAAAGGAATTTTCCAGAGCCTGCGGTTCTTCCTGGGATGCCTGATCGCGTATGACCGGATTGACTTACCCCTCTGCCCGCTCATCCATTCTTCAAGACGGCTCAAGTGGACAAAGGCATTGTATAGAAGGTCACATTCGATATTCCCGTCTACTGTGGTGATGGTATCGGAAAAAACAGGCAGATCTTTGTTCAGCCAATAAAAATCATTTGATCTGAATCTTTCTTTCCGTGGTATGAAAAGGCTGCTTTTGTATTGTTTTTTTTCTGAATATTCGATCAGATGATCATCTTCAGCCTGATCTACGATACAGTCCCGGTACGTGCAGAGGAAATACTCTGTTTCCAGTCTGTTTGCAGACGCAAATTGTCCCAGGATATAGATCATCCATGGTTCGATATCGGTTGATACAATTCTGATTTTTTTCTGCACGTTTAGAGCCGTTGATAGTATTTTTTCTGATTCCTGAAAAATACAATAAGATTAAACAGTATCCATATCTGATGAGCTGAAATTTCATCAAGGGGTATGTTCAGCCTTGAGTGTTGAAAGCGGTCAATCATGTTCTCAACCTTGTCCATCTGAAACATGCTGATGTACTGCCGGTTGTCGAGAATATAATCACGGATATAGTGTTTTAATTCCTTTTTAAACCAGAATCGGAAAGGAGTTGGAAACCCTCTTTTTGGCAATGCATATAACGTCCCGGGAAGTCTCCCCCTCATTGCCGTTTTGGGTATGTGTTTCAACTCAAAACCCTTAAGCTTATGTTCAAGTGGTATGGATAAGGCAAAATCAAGCATTTCATTGTCACAAAGAGGAGTCCGGGACTCAAGGGAAAAGGCCATGCTGATTTTGTCTTCGACAATGAAAAGGCTTGGCAGGTATAGTGTAAGATAGGTCAGAACCAGTTGCTCATATGGGCTTTCCGACTTCTCTTTCAGCGTTTTCAATTCCTTGAAAATATCCGCACTTCCCTTTAGTTCGGAATGAAATTCAGGAACCATAAGATTTTGAATCTGTTTTATGGAAAAAATATTCGGCAGAAAATATCCGGCTTCTTTTCGAAACCATTTATAAAAATTGAAATACAATACAAACATCATCTCGCGGGGAGTTGTGTGACTGATAAGACCAAACAGGTCATGTTTTCCGAATATTGCCTTGAATACAGGATATCCGGCAAAAAATTCATCCCCTCCATGTCCGGTCAGGATAACCTTGACTTCCTCCGAAGCTGTTCTTGCCACCATATATTGGGAGAATGACCCCATTCCGACGCGCGGTTCATCCATATGCCATAGGACATCTTCGATATGATTGATAAAATCCTGCGGCCGGATCTCAATCCTTCGATTGGAGCACTCGAATTCTTCCGCAACTTTTGCCGCTTCAATCGATTCATCATAAAATGCAACTCCTGAAAAACATCCGGTATAGGTTTTTAAACGGTTCCCGGTAATTTGTTTGGATGTATGCACCACCGATGAGGAGTCAATACCGGAACTCAGATAAAAACCGATTGGAACATCACTGATGAGGTGTCTTCTGACGGATGATTCCAGTATCTCAATATATCGACGATAAATAGCAGAACCTTGTATAGCTTCATCCGGAGCAAAATCAGGTTCCCAGTAGTGATATCTGTGAAGCTTTACACCCGCGGCAGTAATCCTGACAACTTCTCCGGGTTCGACAATCCTGACATGTTCATTCATCGTCCGGTTCGAAAACATGTTCTCAAATGCCATATATTCTGAGAAAGACTGGTAATCCAGGGAAAATTCCAATTTCCTGCTCTGCATGATCGCTTTTATTTCAGAAGCAAAAAATACGGACTGACGGATTGCCGCATAGTAAAGAGGTTTGATTCCAAGCCGGTCTCTGACAAGGAATAATTCTTTTGTCCTGCCATCCCAGACGGCGATTGCAAACATTCCATTCAATTGCCGAATAAAGTCTATTCCATATTCCAGATATCCGTGCAGTACCACTTCGGAGTCGGAATAGGATTGAAACAGATACTGTCTTGCCAAAAGTCCTTTTTTCAGTTCCGCAAAATTGTATATTTCCCCGTTCACGCAAACGGCAATATTCCGTTCTTTGTCTTGAAACGGCTGGTTCGCTGATTTGGAAAGATCATTGATGGACAGGCGGCAAAAACCCATTTCAATCCCATTGTTACAAAAGTATCCATCGGCATCCGGACCGCGATGCTTCATCATGTCAATCATTGTCCGGGTGATTCCGCAACCGGACAGGTCACCGATGATGCCTGCAATACCGCACATGAAATAGAACCTTACTTCGCACCTGTTTTTGAATTTCTGAAGATTTTATTGATCGTTTTATATAATTCTTCATGGTTCTTCTTGTTCTGGTTTGTTAAAAATCCAAGAGAAAAAAACTGGAAGGCCAGAATGAAAGACAGTGCGAATGTCAGCCATGAAGGGGTGGCCGTCAGCATGGAATTGCGCAGGGCATGATAGAGCGATATGCCTTCCATAAGCTGGGATAGTACGGCGGATGCGGTAATCAGGAAAACAACCGCGGCAACTGTCAATAAACAAAACCCGGGCATCAGAAACACAAAACCGGGTTTGTTCATCAATGCAAAGAAAAAATGAGAAGATGTGGTCTTTCTGAATTTCATTGTTGAACGGCGTTTTACCGGTTTCTCCAACTCGGAAACCTTTTCATCGCTCCACCTCAAATCTGCGGGCACTTCGAGAATTTTTGCACCCAGGATTTTCGCCTTATACAAAATTTCCAGATGAATATCCTTGTCATTGGAGTGCAGATCAACCTTTTTGATGAATTCGTTCCGGTAAGCCCGGACAATACAGGTTAGAACCGAAAGGTTCTCTCCAAACATATAGGACAAAACCTTATTCCCGACCCGGCTGATCCATAAGCGCTTGAACGGCACATTTTTGACCGTTCCGCCTTTCCCGTAAGCGGAAGCCAGTACGATATCCGCATTATTTTTGACCAGTTTGTCAACCAGGCGCTCAATATGGTAGGGTGCATAGCTCAAATCCGCATCCAGGGAAATGATGATGTCACCTGTCGCATTCTCAATTCCTTTTCGCAAAGCTTTTCCTCTTCCGAAATTTGTAACCAGGTCGACAACTTTCAGCCACTTTTTCCGATACTCGATCTGCAGCAGTTTGGTGAGAGTAGCATCCGTGCTTCCATCATTCACCGTAATGATCTCCCAGGAATCGCATCCGTCATACTGATTCATATATTCTTCAAGTTCATAAAGATGTTTTTCAATACCATCTTCTTCATTGAATACCGGAATAACGATTGACAGTTTCATGCAACACCTTTCTGTTTGTAATTTAAAAACGGTCGGACATGAAAAATTGAAATTTCAGGGAATGATTGAGACAAGATAATGGGTATTGAATAGACGAAGCGATTCAAGCATTCGTGCGATCGGCCATGAAATCGGCACAAGTTTCCGTGCGATCGGCGGTGCCAGTGTGATTTTGTGAAACGAAAAATGACAACCGGGGAACAGTTTTCGGATCTCCTGCTTCCGGATTCCCCGTGTATGCGGATTTTTGGGATTCAGCCAGAAATCATACCAGATGATCATTCCATCCTGTTTTCTCAGGACCCGCAGCATTTCCGAGCTTAGATTACCCTTTATGCGATCATCAAGCACTGATGTAAAAGCAGTATATTGTAAAACAAGATGAAATGATTCATCTTTGTATGGCAGTGCCTGTGCATCCGTGCAAGAAAAATTGACATCCGGATACCGCTTTTTTGCCCTTTTCAGTCTTTCCGGCAATAAATCAACCCCGGACAAATGTAAAGGCCTTGCACCATAGTGAAGATAATCATTGATAATCCCCCCATCTCCGCAACCGATTTCCAGAATTCGAAGCTGATCAATGGCATTGAATGAATGATCGCGCAGCATCCGCAACTCCGCTCTCTGCCGGCTTTGAACGGAGAACAGCGTGGACGGGTTAAATACAGAATAGAGTGTCGATTCCGGCAGCCGTTTTTCACGGGCTGCATACTCATTCCTCAGCCGGTCAAGGTCGTTTATTCTTTTCACGAAACCGGTCCCTGCAGGATGGATAAAAATTGTTCCGATAAGATACGGTAATCGTGATGTTGAAGCACATATTCCCTGCCCCGTAACCCCATATCTTCTCTTTCCGGAATGCTTTTCCGCATAAGCTGCAATATGGCGTCCGCGATCTGGTTGTGGTTTTCCGGTTCCGTGGTCATACCGCTTCCGCTGTCGGTTACAATATCATTGCCGGCATCAATCGCCTGGATAACCGGTTTGCCTGCCATCAGATAATCCATTAATTTATTCGGGCTGATGCCGAATCGGAACAATGGCTCTTTTTTAAGGCCGATGAAAAGTGCGTCTGCTCTGGAAAGCAGTTCAGGAACACTTGTCTTATCAACGGGAGGGAGAAAAATCACATTCCTCAATCCAAGCTGATCCGCCAAATTACGAAGATGCTCTTTTTCCGGTCCTTGTCCCACAAGGACAAAGGCTATCGGGTCATTTTTTACAATATTTGCCGCCTGAATCAAAGAAGGTAAAGCATTTGCGATACCGTGCGCACCGGCGTACATTACCATAAAAGATCCGTTTTCCTTTATCGTATTCAGGATCCGGCTGTGCGTTTCAGGCAGACTGCTTCGACTGCTGTTCCACTCGGAAACGTTGATCCCGTTTGGAATATAATGAAACTTGCTTTTGTCCATTCCATGCTGCAGCATATGATCTTTGGCTTTCGGAAGCATGGATACAACTATATCGGCCTTCCGATAGGCATGGTTTTCCGCCCATTGCAGAAGGAGGATAAATGGATGCTTGGAAGACATGCCACCCAGTTCAATCAGGGATAACGGCCACAGATCATGCACTTCATAAATGACTTTCGCATTCATTTTCCCGGCAATGATACCGGCAGGAATCATGTCCAGAGGATGTGTGGAAGAAGCGATAAATGCATCTATTTTGTTTTCGGTTAACTTTGACAGATATCGATATAAAGACCATGTAAAAGAAAAAATATTGATCGCCCGCTTTACACCATTACCCGGATACGAAGGTGTTTTTAGCCAGACGTACTTTATGCCGTCAATATCATCTGTTCTCAAGGGGCCGTTCATTTCCGGAGAAAAAGTTCGAACATGGGAAAATGAAGAGGCAATGATGGTAACATCATGCCCTTTCTTAACCCATTCGCTTGCAAGATAATATGGCCGGTATTCCATTCCATGTTCTCTGGAGCCGGCATAATGATTGATTAAAACAATATTCATGAGTTGTTGATCGCTATTGCAACAGGTATTTCAAAAAACAAATCAGGTCATGCTTGAATGGAAAAAATTTCCAGCCAGCGGTCAAAAGCGAAAACACGGAAAAGAGCCTGACCCGGCTCATCCTGCTTGCCGCGAAGCGCCCAGGTTTCATCCGCGAGTTTTTGAATCGATGTATGATTCACATAATCCCAGACCGGCCGGTCTTTTTTCAGCCAATCTCCGATAACCGGCTTGAGAGGTCCGTGAAGCCATTTGTCCTGCGGAACTTCAAAACCAAATTTGGAACGCCGGTGAATGATTTTTTCAGGAAGGATATTGTTCAGTCCGGATCGCAGCGGTTGTTTGGTCCATCCTTTTGAATAAAGGGTTTCCGGTAAAAAGGACAGACATAGCTCAATCAGCTCATGGTCCAGAAACGGATAACGGCCTTCCACGGAAAATGCCATTGAGTTTCTGTCGTCCCACTTTAACAGCCTCGGTAAAAACAGGTTTCGCAATTCATAAAGACGGCGGCTCCGGCTGTCCAGGTTCATTACTTTTTCCAGCACATTTTTCCGGGTACCCGGAAGATTGCTTTCAAATAAAATTTTCCCGGGGGCTTTTCTTCTCGAACGAAACCGCCTGACCATGGCTGGAACCTGTTTCCATAAATCCGGATTTCCATCTCCCAGCATTGCGCCTGCAAAATGACGGACAAAATGAAAAATCTTTTTATCCCGAAGCAACGACCATAGATGCAGGAAGTAGGTCTGCCAGTATCCTGAAAAAACCTCGTCACCACCCTGCCCGTTCAGGGTTACCGGAACCCCGGCCTCTCTGGCAAGCTTGGAAATCAAAAAAGAAGCATAGACGGAAATGCTTCCGACCGGCTCGTCATGAATCCATAGGAAATGATCCAGATCTCCAATAAAAGTTTTTGGATCCGGAGTTGTAAAATAGGGTTTCGCCTTAATCTTCCGTAATACTTCATCAACATATACCCGCTCATCGCAAGGATCATTGGGAAATGTTGATGTGAAAGTAAAAAAAGGTTTGTCCATATGCTGATTTATGATCATCGCAATGGAGCTTGAATCCAAACCACCGCTGAGCGCGCAACCCACAGGGACATCACTTCTCAGGTGGATTTGAATCGATTCATTCAGTTTTTGATAAAACAGGTCTCCTGCTTCCTGAAAATCGGAGATTACCGGTTTTACACGTTCCGGATACCAGAAAGGCATGGATTGGGATTGTTTCAGTGTGTCAACATCAATGGTCATGAATTTCCCTGCCGGTAACGGATGAACGTCTGAAAAAAAGGTGATATCCGGGTCTTCATAACCGGTATTCAGGTATTCACTTGCAGCATCCGGATTACACACTGCGGTAAAGCCCCTTATATGAAGAAACTGTTTGATCTCTGAACCAATCGCGATCATCCCTGGCTTTTTCCATATGTAAAGGGGTTTTATCCCCATGCGGTCCCGGGATAGAACCAGTTTTTTCTGAGCCGCATCCCAGATAACCATCCCCCACATTCCGCGGAACAGGGAAAAACATTCCGTTCCCCACTCCGCGTAGGAAGCCAGGATGACTTCCGTATCGGTTGATGAGGAAAAAACATGACCGAGATTTAGCAGGCGGCTGCGGAGCTCAATATAATTGTATACCTCTCCATTATACACAATCCAGTATCGATCCTGAAAGGACATCGGCTGGTGACCGGCCAGGGAAAGATCGATAATGGAAAGCCGCCGATGAGCAAGACCCAGGGCCCATTTTTTCTCATCGGAACATCCTTCTTCCATTGGGCATGTGTTGTGATCAAACAAAACCATGCCTCTGTCATCCGGTCCCCGGTGTTCTATCCTGTCCCTCATTTTAACAAGATCGGATGCCGGGCAATGGGTGTTTTTATCTGTCAGAATGACTGCAATTCCGCACATTGGATACCTGATCTAATTTTGATTTCCGCCCTTTACCCCTTCAACTCCGGTACAGGCGACAAAGGGAACAGGAACAAAGGATGGGCATTCACGTTCACTGGAACAGGTCAGGTTCTGATATCCGGCCTGGCGAAACCATGTGCAGACCTCATCGTTGTCATGCCGGTGGATGTATCTGGGGGTAAACCGGTCACGAGCAGCATGTAACGCATGTCTCCATCTGTATTTGATACGGTTGGGACCTTCATGACAGGAAAAGAAATTTTGGTATATAATATAGGCAATGATGATCGGTAATAAAATGATTGTCTGTGCATGGGAAGGCAATCGCCAGCATATCGGCCGGATAATATTCTCAAGCAGCATCAAAATGCGCCGCAATGCATTTCTTTCTTCATCATACGGACTGTAAACCCAGGTAAACAATCGCGACCCTTCTTTGGGGAATTTCGACAGACTGTCAAAAGCGGTCTTTGTGGAAAAGGTATGATGAATAACCCCTTGGCTGTATACATAATCAAAAGATCGCTCTTGAAACGGCAATGCAAAAATGGATGCCTGAACAATATGAAAAAAACGATTGCTTCCAAAATTTGCATAAGCCGCATCAACGGCATAGGACAGATCAACGCCTATCAGTTCGCATTCCGTGCATTTTGAAATATGATCCGCTATCCCACCGATACCGATCCCTGCCTCTAAAACCAGCTTGTCTTTCAAGAATTTGGATTGGATATCCAGCATAAATTCCATACATTTAAACATCTCGGCCGGAGTCAGGTTCCAGTAGGAATTTCCATCCCAGTCATAATCCACCCATTCATTGGAAAAAGTCCGCAGTACATCTTCTTCTCCCGGCATCCCTTTTTGATTCGGCAGATGATAATGTGGAAAGTCTTTTTGAATATGATTTTCATATTGTTTTGCAAATCGTTCAGCAGCTCCTGTAGGAAAAACGGTCATCCTTGGAACGCCTTTGTAAACAGGGTAAAATATTTTTCGATCCCGATTGATCAGAAGACCGGTCATGACCTCTTCCGTGAAAAGAGTTTCATCCAGACCTGAACGTTGAATCCTCAGCTTATCTTTTTCAGAAACAGGTATATGTTTAGTTTCCCAAACAATGAGTTCAAGGGTTGTCCGGTCAATGGGACAAACCAAAAATTCCAATAATCTTTTTTTCATACCCTACTCTTTTGTTTTAAATATTTAATTCAGGTTAATGGTTTTATCTGCTATCAAATTCAACCAGTTTTCAGATACTTGTTCCCACGAAAAATTTTCTGCATTTTTTCTGCCGTTTCTTGACAATCGCTCGACAAGCAGGGGATCGATTAGCAGTTTCATGCATGTGTCAGCCATTGCCTGGTGATCTTCAGATGGAACAAGAACACCATCAGTTCCATCATTTATTAAATATGGTATGCCATCAACTCCTGTTGCCACTACCGGCAAACCGCAAGCCCACATTTCCAGAACCGTTATCGGCATATTGTCAATCCGGTTGGATTGAACATAAATGTCATGTTCTTGCGCCAGTTCAGGGATTTTTTCTTTGGGAACAATTCCTAAAATTTTAACATTCCGGATATTCAATTCTTTGATAATTTCCCGGCATAAAATGAAATTTTTTTCATCGTCCTTTCCGGACATAGTCAGTGAGGCATCCGGATATTGGCTCTGAACCAATGCAAATGCGCGAAGTGTCATTTCAGGATTATAAAGGGAATGCATCCCTCTCAAATATAAAAACTTTGGAAATATCTTTGTTCGCAAACGAAATGAATATTTTTCAATTTCAATAAAATTAGGGATAATTCCATGAATCCGGAATCCTTTTTCCGTCATTTGATCCAGCAGAAAGCCATGGGGAGTCAATACAAAATCAGGGAGTGACAGGATAAACTTTGTCCAGATCGGCCACTTGTCGATAAAATCAGGCATCCACCCGCCGCGAATCATTACAATGCTTTTTTTTCGGAAAAGATATCCATACAGGATCGCCAGTGATTCATGAATAAATGACCGAAAGCCAAAAACGTTAACAATAATGATATCATTCCGATAGGTTTCTAAAAAACCCTTAAGTGCCACATCTAAAAACCTTCCCATGCTGGTCAGTGCCTTGCTTAAAACAGTAACGGAATAACCTGCCTGGATGAGCTTTCGGGCCAGCAGAAATCCCTGAGAAGGTGTACCCTTAGGGGAACAATGTGTAAAAATTAAAAGATTTTTCATTGAATTACTTCAGCCTGTCGAATCACAATCCGATGTTTTCCATTAGGGCTTAAAATAAAGCGGGCAACCCGTGAAAAAAAGATGACAGTTCATAGGTGTCCCTCCTGAATGAACCGAACAAAAAACTTCTCAACATACTGAACAAAGTCAACAATCTCGGACCGTCTACATCATGGGTCATGCAAACGCCATACTTTCCAGGCCCCCATGGTTCGAACCCCTTAAAATTTGGCATACCGGCATAATGCAATAATCTTAAAAGAAACGCTGCATTGTTTTCCAAGAGTGGCGTTGTCAACAGTCCTTTTTTAAACAGCGGATGTTTTTGGGGGTTAATCTGATTATACAAAAACAATGATTCCTGTTTGATTCCTTTTTCATGTGATTAGGATAATAGATGATAGGAACCTGCAATGATATCATAAGATTGACCTACCTTTGCGGCCCATATGATTGAATCGTCATCATGATATTCTCTTGCATCATCTTTATTGGTATCGGCATAAAAGTCACCGGCGACTGGAAGATCATATCCTGTAAAATTCGAAGATGATGCAATATCTGCATATCGAATTGAAAAGCCATCTGCCGGGACCGTCGAACCAGATCGATGCAATACAAAAGGAATTCCGATTCTGATCAAGAGTTCACAAGCTGCAGCCTCTATTTTTGCCCGTTCGTTTTCCGACCAGTTTTCGATTATGAAATGTATATTCATGTCAGGTTGATGTTGGGTTTCATTTCATTCTACCCAATCTGCGATTTGGGTTTGTTTGAATCCGCGGCAGGCCGCCCAATCTTGATCGGTCTTTCCCTGTTTAATATGGATGTGCAGACTTGAAAACGGCCAATCAACCGGCCTGTCAACCAATCCATGCTTGACAGGATTGTAATGAATATATTCTACGTGTCTTGAAAAATCTCGATCATCCTGTATCAAATGTTCCCAAAATCTTCTTTGCCATATGGCCTGTTCTTTTTTTCGTACTCTTGATAAAAATGGCCGTTGTTTATATTGGTCATCACATTTTCTGCTGAAATAGCTTTTAACCAGCCGCCATCGTTTTGAAAAATCAGCATCACCTGCAGGAAGCGTCCAGATGCAATGCATGTGATCCGGAAGCAAAACAAACGCTTCAATAATAAACGGATGCCTTTCCATGACAGTTCGAAAAGCTTCCCGCAAAAGGGCAACATTTTCACCAGCGGTTAAAATACAAGCCCTTCTAAACGTAACCACCGTAAAAAAATAAGTCCCTCCCCGTATCCGTGCCCTTCGATACCGCATATCAAATCAACATTCATCCGTTTAGGCCCATTCATTCAACATCAACCCATCCCCCATTCCCATATTTCATTCGTAGGTTGGGTAGAGCGGAGCGAAACCCAACAAACACCGTTGACGCATGTACATCATTCGTTTTTTTTTAATTCCGGACATTCCAACATTTTTTCCATTTCAAATTTTTTTCATTTGCCCATCATTGATTTTGGGTTTCATTTCATTCAACCCAACCTACGCGGCTACGCGGCTACGAAGCTGGTCTTTTCAAATGCCCTTCCCCGGTTGTTGTATTTGATAGTGGTTGATCCGGTTGGATCGGTCATCCCGGTCTGTCTTCCGATTCCGAAGTTTTCGCCTGCCTGGAACGTATCATAGGCGCAATCATCGTAGCAATCATCGTAGGTTGGGTAGAGCGGAGCGAAACCCAACAAACAATGGTTGTCGCAATCACACCGTTTATTTTGTTGTCCAATACCGTTCAGCACTTTTGATACATTTTTTCCAATTCGTTTTTTTATCCACCCAAAAATGTTGGGTTTCATTTCATTCAACCCAACCTACGAAGCTGTTACATCCAGGCCATAAAAATCAATCAAATTAGTGGGATTGTTTAGAGCATAAGCATACAAATTAATCCCACCAGCAAGCCCAATTGGATCAGGTGTCAAGTACCTTCCAACACTCGGATCATAATACCGATAGTAGTTATAATGCAGCCCGGTTTCAGAGTCATAGTACTGGCCCGGATATATTCTGATGCACGTTCCCCCGTAAAGAGATCTTATTCCGCAGGGGAATTTTATGTCAAAGAACGATAATGTTTATGTTGGGTTTCATGTCCATTCAGCCCAACCTACGAAGCTTTATCTATCTGTTTAACCACTCAACATTTGGTGGATTTTCAGAAAGTATGTCGATCACATCATCAGGTGTCATGATCGAATAGTGTACAATCTCATTTCCAATGAACATATTGTGGCTCTCTTCATGGAACCACTCGATCCATTTTGAATTATGGACAATATAGAGAGGGAAGATCTCACGATCTTTTATTGAATCCAAGGTTTTAAGCATAGCTCCTTCGTCTATATTCCTGTATAAAAGTACAGAATCAAATTTTAATCTGAGCATTGGAGATGTTGGATCTTCGCCTTTCAATAATATCCGAAATCCTTCATAATCATCATGTATGGCTTCACAAAACATACGTTTAGGGATCGAATCAACTGGAGTCCATTTTTTGTATTTAGGGGAATTTGTCATTAATACCTTTCCTTTTTATCTACCATATCGAATCTTAATTCTTCTTTTTCCATTTTGAATTTCAATTGTTGGTCTACCATCTGAACTATTTGGCCTTACATTGATCTTTCTGCCATCAGGTAAAATACCTCTGCGGCCTCCATAAGGAATATCTTTTACATCAGTTGGATTCAATCTGTCAAAATCCCCATTTGCAGTTTCAATGTCACCCGGTTTTGTACGTTGATCAGTCCGGCCTTTGGTCGATCTGCCTGGCTCGGTATCAGGGATAGGGCAGTTATTATCTTCAGTATTCTCATCTAACAAATATGGAGGCAACGTTCCATCAGCAAGATTCGATGGTGTACCAAGAACGATTCCTGTAGCAATAAACGCTATGCCGCTTAATCCAATTGTAGCTGCTGTTCCTCCAGTAGCCTTGGCGGCGGCTGTACGAACTGCAACATCAGTTGCTGTGATGGTAATTGCATCCAATCCATATGGATCACTAAAGTTAACAGGATTCCCACTCACATAAGCATACAAGTTTATCCCCCCATCAAGCCCAATCGGATCTGGAGTCAGGTACCTCCCTATACTCGGATCATAATACCGATGGTAGTTGTAATGCAGTCCGGTTTCACTATCGTAGTACTGGCCCGGGAGCCGCATATTGTTTTCAACCGCACTGACCATCACCGTGGCTGTGCCGAACGGATCATAATCCGCAGCCCATACCACCGTACCGCTT
>QZKS01000054.1 GCA_003599865.1 Desulfobacteraceae bacterium | reverse complement strand
CGGGGTCGGACTGTTTCGAACCGAATTTTTATACCTGCGGCGGTCATCCTTCCCCAGCCAGGAGGAATTGTACGACCAATACAGAGAGGTGGTCGAGCTGATGGCGCCCAAACCGGTTGTCATCCGGACACTGGACATCAACGGGGACAAGGCGCTGTCCTATGCGAACAACACGGAAGAGGAAGCCAACCCGGCACTTGGCCTGAGGGCTATCCGGTTTTGTTTGAAAAAACCCAATGTTTTCAAGGAGCAGCTCAAGGCGATTTTGCGGGCTGCGCGGCACGGCAATGCAAAGATCATGTTTCCCATGATATCCAGCGTTGAGGAGGTTGTGGAGGCAAAGCGATTGTTGCAGGCATCAGCCGAAGAACTGGAAAGGGCCGGCGTCGATTTTCAGAAAGATATCAAAGTGGGAATTATGATAGAGGTCCCGTCTGCGGTGATCATGGCGGATATTCTGGCCAAAGAGGTTGATTTTTTCAGCATCGGCACCAATGATCTGGTTCAGTATTCTCTGGCAATCGACAGGGGCAACCGAAAAGTGGCGCATCTTTACCATACCCTGCATCCGGCGGTTATCCGCATGGTAAAGCATGTTGTCAATATCGGCAGAAAAGAAGGGGTAAGCGTCCTGATGTGCGGTGAAATGGCAGGAGATCCCTACAATATGCCGGTTCTTCTCGGACTGGGAATGAATGAGCTGAGCATGGTTCCGCAATCCATCCCAGGGATAAAGGACATGGCCCGGAAGCTCAAAGTGGAGGATTCGAACCTGTTCCTGGAGGAGGTATTGAAGCAGCCCACAACAAGCGACGTGATCGCACTGATTCAGGATGTTTACGGAGAATATCTTCCGGCAAGAAGATAGTTCGGATTCATTTTTATCCATCACCTTAAAACGGAATTCCTGAAAAAAATCACAATTCCGGAATGACAAAAAATAACATGTTTGCCAGGCCATCAGGCATGATTCAGACGGTTCCGATGCAAATTAAAACCGTTGGAGTCGGAGGTTTTTTTGGATTCAAAACATATAAAAGTCGTAGCGGAAAATCGTAAGGCCAGACACGATTTTTTTATTGATGATGAATATGAGGCCGGGATGGTTCTGAAAGGAACCGAAGTCAAATCCCTCCGGGGAGGCAGCGTCAATATCAAAGATGCCTATGCCAAGATCCGGGACGGCGAGATTTTTCTATATCAGATGCATATCGGGGAATATCCGTTTGCCCATTATGACAATCATGAAACCCTTCGGATCAGGAAGCTTCTTCTCCATCAGCGGGAAATCCGGAAACTGTATGCCAAAGCCAATGAAAAAGGGTATGCCCTGATTCCCTTGCGCGTGTATTTCAAAAACGGAAAAGCCAAGGTTTCCATCGGCCTTGCCAGGGGAAAAAAGGCTTTTGACAAACGGGAATCGATCAAGCAGCGGGAAGCAAAACGCGATCTTGACCGTATGAAAAAGAATTATTAGATTCCGCAATCTCTTGACAATCCGCGGTTTAGTTCATATCTTGTAGACGAAAATATGCATCGCATTTTTGTTCTTTGGAAAATCAATATGGGGGCGAAACGGCTTCGACGGGGATAAAGAAGCTGTGGTTGCATGCCGAGTCCCATCGTCTCGTAAAAAGGTGGATTTTAAACATAATCGCAGACGATTATAATTACGCCTTGGCCGCGTAGTAGGCCAACGTCCATCCAGATCCTGCCTGCAGACCTGGAATGGGCGTCGATTCGCAGGCTGGCTGATCGAGGACGCCTGTTTCTTGATCGGTAAGACTATTACAGGATAGCCTTTCAAGCATCCTGCCTGAGGGAGACTTGAAAAGGCGAATTCCAAATTTCAGGATAAGCATGTAGATACCATTGTGGAATATTTTCGGACGCGGGTTCGACTCCCGCCGCCTCCACCATATATTTATTATAATTATAATCATTTATATGTTTTTAACTGCACAAAAAAGTGGTGCAAAAATGGTGCAAACTGTTTTTAGCTCCCGGCCTTCCTTTTTAATTGTAAAACATTACCCTTTTTCATCTTTTCAGCGATCTTAACAAATTTAAAAGTTTCATCATCATGGGCTTGGCAATATCGCTCAAACGCCTTATTTGTACCATGCTGGCTTGCTTTCTTTGCACCGTCACGCCCAACCTCCTTAGCCAATGCAGTTGTGGTTGTGTGCCGTGTCCCACCATAAAGATCTAAGCCCTTGATACCTAATTCATCGCAAGCTTTTTTCCACCATTTATAAAATAGCTTTTCACCAAATGGTTGTCCTGTATTACAACCAGATACACCTCCATGATGCCGGAAAAATGAAATATGCGGTAATGCTGGGTATCTTTTTTTTATGTCTTTAATAATATCGATATGAGCTTCAACGAGCCGAATAATAACTTTCTTAAGCTTGTTTCTTTTTTTAGTAGGCCTGAGGATTTCGATAATCCCATAGTCAAGATCAATGTCTGTCTCAGTAATCCCTAACAAATCCTTTGGCCGGATATTGGTATAAAGAGACAGCATATCAATCCCCAACCAAATTTTTGGATTTGTGTTGTAAGATATTTCTTTGACCTTGCTTATTATTTTTTCTTGAGTCTCTAAATCTGTAAGCGTACGATACTCTAATTCAAATTCTATTTTTGGCATATTGGGTATTTGGGAAATTGAAATAATGTCATCGTTGTATAGATTATAGAAGAAATCATGAAGACAGGACATATAATTGTGACGAGTTTTAGATGATACGTTTAAGCCAAATAAGAAATTACGAATATCAGGACGCTTGAATTCTTTAACATTTTTCTGACCAAAATAGTTTTTAGCAAGTTTCATATAATTCCTAATATTTTGGATAGACCTTAATCCATCCTGCTCTTTCATCTTTACATATTGGTCTGCCAAAGTGCTAAAGCCCATTGGGGAATCTTTCCGATAGTCTTTAGCGTCAAAGGTACCCTCATTAAACTTAAATCTAAGACCCTGTAAAAATTGGTATGCTTCAAAATAGTTTTGAAAATTCTTAAATAATTTTTCGAACCGGACAAAGTATTTTGTCGAACTGCACTGCGGATGATGGGTACAAAAACAACCATTTCTCTTTTCGTCATGGACAAGTCGACCATAGCAAACAGGGCATTTTTCACGGGTATAGATGTCACCTTTCATACAGGTATTCCCCAGATTTAGTTTTAAATCTCGATGGTTAATAGTATATGTGGGGAATACTGTTGTCAACTCACACCTGAAATTAATAAAAAAGAAAACTTGATTTTTTTAACTTTATGTTGCCGGATACCGGTGTCAGATATTAATTAAAATAACGAATTGGGTGATAAATAAAACTGGTGAAATATTATTGATATTATTTTAATAATATTTTTGGGGTTTTTAGATGTGTATTAGAGGATGGTAGAAATCCACCAAATACAGATAGCTAAGCGGAAAATTGTTGTTATTCTTTCATTGTCATTCTAAAATTTATAGTATTTTTAATCCAAACATTAGACAAAAATTCGAGAGCAGAATTACAAAGCTTGAAAGAAGTTTTACAATCCCTAATAATCAAAGAGCAGATGAATGATATATGCTATTGAAATATGCCGGTTACGTTTCGTGGGGCCTCAGATGCTGTCAAATATTTTTAAAAAATGACATATGGAAAAGGAAACTGGCGAAAAAAAATTAATAAGAAAGGCTGAATCTATAAAAAGAGTTTAAGCTACATTCTTTTGGTCATTTTTGAATTTATAATATGGGAAATGCACCATTTAAGGTTAGTATTAACGGTGGAGAACAAGAGCACTGGATTTATCTGGTTAGATATTAAGGTGTGAAGGACGAATACTTTATCTTCTGTTTAGTTTTATCCTATGAGGAGGGAATCAAATAATGAATGCTTTAAATAAAGATATGCTTGATATTTATGAGATAAGGGAAAAAATTAGAATAGCTTGCGAATATGATGACAATAATTACCTATTAATTACAGAATCTGATTTATTAACTCTTTATACCAAAGCATTATTTTTACTTGAGCAAATAGGGGAAATGAAGAAATATGAATTATTACAAAAAGAACAGGATTTGATTAAGCGGAAACCAAAGGGTAAAAAAAATTCGCGAGATACGCATGATTATGAATACTATTATTCAAAACTACTAGTTCTTGATCCATATTTAGAAGTAATCAAAAAAAAAATACGTTCAAAAAATACAAATTTTCAATCTGAAACAGATAAAAATACAGATATTGGGAAAAAATTGCAAGAGTATGGACGACTAAAAAACGAAAAAAAAGTTTGGGATCTTTCAATTAACGCAGCTATGGAAATAGGAATATATATTGGTTCACAATCTAAAGAAAAAGAATGTTTTGTTCTTACAAGGAAGGGGCTAAATGACAAACTTAATTCTGTGAGTAAGGAGCTTGGAAATTTGCCTAACACAAGAATAGATACAATATGGAAAAATATACCAGAAAAATTTAGAAAAACAGCAGGCAAACCTAAAAAGGAATAAATTGTTTAATAATTAGGATGATTTATAGATAAATACTTCTTATCCTCTAAGCGAAAATAAAAACCCCCAAAACATTATTAGTGATTTTTCAATAATGTTTTGGGGGTTTTTATTTCTCCAATCTTAATTATGGTTAGTCCTCTTAATTCAAAATTCATCAGAAACTATTAATGATTGTTTTACTCTATGGATAGGGAAGCAGATGCCGATTAAAAAACTAAATGGGGATAATCGACGTAGAAATAAATGGGAGCAACGTATTAAAAAGGCAAAAAAGGGAATCGTTAGAATTGTATGCAGGCTACATATTATTACTCTTAATAGCTCTCAAAATATGAAGGATAGAAATAATTTAAGTATTCCAGAATCAGAAAATATTGAGGCTTTAGGAGATTTATGGTTCGATAGTAAATATGATCCTCAAATAAGAAATCCTAATTATAGCAGTAGGGGAATTAAACAGTATTCTAAATTTCGTCTTGATATTTTTTTTAACCCTCAAAAACCTTATCTCCCAATATTTAAAATTGAAATACACCCAAAAGCAGATGTCAGCTTAGAAGAATATATATTTTTTTTAACATTTTTGGCTAATAGAATACCTTCTTTGAAAGTTTCAAAAATTGAATATGCTATAGATGTGTTCTGCAAAGGACCATTTTACGTTAGTGAACTTTTTAAACTTATTTTGAAAACCATTTATGTTCCATACCAGAGAAAATATAACGAATTTGGGGGAAATTTAAATAAAGGTGAACCACAAAGCTCTGTTTTTAGAATTGGAGATCAATATAAAGTATATGAACGCGGTGATGATGACAAAAAGGATGGAAAAGGATGGAATAAAAAGGATTTTAATAGAGTCCGAATTGAAAATAGTGTAAAAAGGCGGACTTTAAAAAAAAGTGGAATTGACACATTAACAGATTTTATGAAAAATCCCAAATTTATAGAACTCAATTTGAGAAAATGGTCATTTAAGGATTTTAAACCTTCAAATATTTTACCAGGATCATGGGGACTTAATTTTATTTTTCAAAAAGAGTTAATTGACGCTCGAAAAAAAACCAGGGGGGAAAGAAAAAATTTTGCCCAATACATAGTGGATGTACAATATATGAATTTTTTAAGTGATCAAGTGAATAAAGCAATGAGAGATTTTACTAAAATGTGGAAGGCAATATAAATGATAATTTATTTCCATAGAATATCTTGAAATAGGGATTGATAAGGATGAAGAATGAGCCTCGTATAGTATATGTTAAAAGTATATATAATATAGTATATGTTAAAAGTATATATAATATAATCGATGGTTAGTTTGTTTAAGAATAACGTGATTAGTTATTTCAATGATAGTTTGCTAATCAAGATTGTACTTGGGTTGTCAATTAAGTTTTTACATTGTTTGGGAAGGGAAGTAGATAGTGACTTTATTGAATGACCGATGTGATCAATTTATTTAAAGAGGTGGGGAAAATGAAAAATAATCTGAGATGGATTTTCCATTTTTTCAAACGGTATTCCAATTGTTTTTATGGTTTTCCACAAATAGGATATAGGCTTTGATTGATTCATTTGAATCAGGCTTCACCATTTGACGAATATCAAACGTTCTTGCACTGACATGGCAGAATGTGTGTGTTTGATTTTTTATGCGCCTTAAAACGGATTTCTCGCGTTCGAATACGAAATAATTCTTAATTTTTGAATGGCATTATAAGCAGCTGGAGTTTAAAATTACGCATCTCAATTTGACGGTACATTTTTTATTTAAGGATGCATCTGATAATTCTATAAATGATCTGCAAATTCTTGTAATCGACTTTTTTAAGTAGCAGGGTAATTTTCTGTCTCATCTCCTTACGGGTGGACTCATGCTGGAAATCAAATAATTCTGCTATTTCTATGTTGAAAGCATTTGAAATTTTCTCGACAATATCAAGAGAGAGATTTGCCTGCCCTCTTTCTATTTCTCCTAAGTACTTTCCGCTTATTTCCGCCAATTCAGCAAATTCTTCTTGTGAATAATCTTTGCTTCTTCGTAAAGATCGTATTCGTTTACCTAAAAGTATTTTTGCTTCCGTCATGTTTCCCTCTTAAATTTTCAGCTATTATCTAAAAATTTAAGAGGGCATAACACTCACTATAGGTTATATTTTGATTGAAATAGAGAATTATGAGTGCTATTTGATCAAAAATTGTTCCTTTCTAAATGATAAATTCAAAATTATTTTTATTGTCTTACTTTGTAATGAAAAAAAATGAGGTATTAAATGACATATCCAATCATTATCAAATCATCAGCCAAAGCATTATTGGGTAAAAACTTTACTGAAATATTAATTTTTATGCTTTTATCAATATCGGTTGCCATCTACAGCACTCTAAATAGTTCACCAACAATCATCTATTTTCAAATATATGTTTCGTGCATTTGGATGTTAATATTTTTCATTAGGAATTTATTCCCTTATATCAGAATCAAAAACACAGAATATAGGATTTACAAAAATAAAATTCAGGAAAGCTCATATTTGTTCAAATTTTTAGGTGTGACAAACAATACTGTGAATTTATCCCAATTGCGACAAATTAAATCATATAGTAATTCATACTGGGATATCTGGTTTTTCAAATGCGGCCTAATAAAACTTACAGTATCAGGAGATGTTGCCGATTTTGAACTTACAAATATTAAGGATCCAAGCCAAGTGAGAGATACAGTAGGAGCCATTGTTTTTGGAAAAACGGATGAAAAAAATATCGGTTTTGATTCAGAAGAGGATGGAATATAAATTGGTAATAGCTGCATAACTAAAATTCTGGACATTCCCATCAAGAAATGGTCTATCACAACATTTCGTTTGCCGCTTATGGTTAGATACCAACACCGATTTTATATGAATATAAAACCATTTATAACAAATAGCGATTCAAGTCAAAACTCTGGCGACGTTTTTTGAATATTAGATGGTTTGTTTGCCTTGACCATATTTACATCTTTTGAAACCGGCCAGTTGATAAAATCCCGGATAATATCGGTTGTGAAAAAGGCCTGAAGCTCATCAACGTTTTGTTTATCCGGGTCAAGCCAAGCCTCATAGACATTTGGCTCTAAAACAACAGGCATTCTGTGATGGATTTCACGGATCGACGCACTTGCTTCGGTCGTTAATATCGTACAGGATTTATACACGGTATCATTTTGCCCCTGGTTATCCCAGGTTTCCCAAAGCCCGGCAAAAACAAAGGGGCTTCCATCTGGTAAGGTGATAAAATATGGTTGTTTTGCCCCCTTTTCCCCTTTCCATTCGTAATACCCATCTGCCAGGATAAGGCACCGTCGCTTCTTGAATGCGTCCCTGAAACTGGGTTTTATAGCGGCGGTTTCACTTCTGGCATTGATTAGTTTGTTTCCAATCGCTTTATCCTTGGCCCAGAATGGCACAAGGCCCCAGTGCAGTTTCTCTAGTGTGTTTAATGCTTCAATCTTGATGACTGAAAAGACCTCTTGCGATGGAGCGACATTGTAGTTTTCAGATATTTCGAAGTCAGCCTTGTCGATTGGGATATACTTTTTCAATTCTTCCAGTTTTCGAAACCCTACGAATCTGCCGCACATATTTACTCCGGATGAAAAGTGTTTGATGGTAGAGCATTATCATATTTTTATGGACTTTACCAAATCGTTATAAAAGACAAGCCAGGTTCAGGTTAACTGCCGAGAAATGAAGCTATTCTAAGGCTTATTGAAGAATCTTTAAAACAGGTTGAAAAAAAAATCCGAAAAGAAAAATAGATTTCTGGAAAAAATCACCAGTTTTTCAATAACCAAAACCCTCTGTGAACATCTGGAAGAATCAGATTTTTCGAATGGTCATTTCTTGTTGTGATATTAGATCAGATTATCAAGTTTGATACCGAAGGATTTCCAGAGAATATATTCTCTCCTCTTATATGATATAATCTCAATTTACAGTCGATCAAAGTTTGAAAAATCGCTTGATCGCGCTGCGCTTTTCATATATCCAGATTTTATCAGCTATAATTTCAATTAAATAATTAAATTGATGGTTTGAAATTTCTCAATATACCTGCAATTTGGGAGTTAATTATCAGAATTGAATTACAAAGATGTCAGATTTTTTTTAAATTGAATTTTAATTCCTTCTGTTGTTTAACCAGATTATCCATTCTACTTCTTGAGAAAAAGGTATGAAAACATGTTGGGGTATCACAAAAGAGTATAAACGTTGCAAAAAACCGACAGGAGGGAAGCTACTGTGCGATCGGCATAGATCCCAGCCAAAACGCTTTCTTATTTATGTTCTTGTAGGTGTATTGATTTCTTGTTTTGGAGCCATCATCATAGAAGTAGTCACCTCACTTTGGGAAGAAAGTGTATATGTTTCAGTGCCCTCAATTATTTTACATTCCGGAGAAACGGCTTCCAAGTCACCCATTTCTATCTGCAATAATAATGATAAACCTGTAATTTCGGTATGGTTAAAATTGCGCTTAGAGGAAGATTTTGTTGATTTCAAGTCGATTGTTGTCTCTATTCCCCCAAAAACTACAAATCTTGAAATGCAAACTGGAAAAACAAAAATTTCAATGGATATGTTTCGTGTCGATGGAATTGATCCTTTTGGTTATAAGTCTGTTTACTTATTCCTTCATACTATTCCACAAAAAGGCTGCAAAGAATTAATAATTTCAGGATCTACCAAAAATCAAAGTCAAGCATCGGTGACCACCAAATTATTTTATGGTGATGTTATTGTAAAAGAAAGTAAAAATATGGGTTCTTACGAATTTAAGCTTCCTGAAAGAGTGATAGCAAAAAGTCATGGTTTTTTCACACTAACAGAATTACCAAAAAATGAGCATTCTTTGCCTTCTCATTTTTTCGATTTGCAAAAATTTGACTTACTGTTTGCAATAGCTACAAAAACAAAAAAAACTGATGGGGAATTTATATCAATAAGTTGTATAGTTCTCTGCAAATCTAAGTACGATGATAACGGTATAATAACAATAGAATACGCGCCAATACAATGTTTGGAATTTAGAAATGTAGTAGAGAAAACTGAAAATGTAGCTTGGAAGAAATCAGTTGAATTAATAACCAAAAACCCATCTTATAAACCAAGCTTAAAAATAGGATTGATTGTTGATTCTGACTTAAAAAATATTCCTGCTTACAACAATAAGACTTTGCCAATTTATTCGGATTATTATTTGCCACCAAATATTGAATTGATCTACGCAAGTAAAACTGGCGGGAAAGAGTTTGTTTTAAATGAAGTTATTTCTTTGTGTGATAAAGAGGCAACAAACTTATTAGAATATATAATACAAGCTAAAGATTTTAATAAGAATTTATTAGAAGTCAACAATGAGCCATATTCGCATTTTCGATCTTGGGATATGGGCGAGAGGCCTAACGAGACAAATTAA
Organism: Desulfobacteraceae bacterium; assembly: GCA_003599865.1. Classification (GTDB taxonomy): domain Bacteria; phylum Desulfobacterota; class Desulfobacteria; order Desulfobacterales; family SURF-7; genus QZKS01. The sequence continues at coordinate 82,253 of QZKS01000054.1, read as the reverse complement.
CTTGGATTTACCGATCACAAAGATTTTAATATGCTTCAGAGTTTGCGATCAGAAATCCATCCCCATGAAACCAGATCCTTCTATTTCACTTATCTCCAACATATCACTTTGGGGAGTGCATCAAATCGATGGCTATTATAAGAGGCAAATGCACGCTAAACTATTTTAGATCGGCAAATCAAATGTAGCTATTTTTGTGAAAGTCGATAAGTTTGAATACATCGTTGCAATTTTAATATGCCATGTTGACATACCAGAAACCTTTTTCTATATTTCTAGTAAAAAAGTAAATTTTATCAATAGCTAATATTGATAAAAGCAATTCTTACCTTAAAAAAAGAGTCTCATCTATGAATGAAATTGCAATTTCACAGAATTGGACGGACTTTAAAAATAATATTTCGAACTTGAAGACAAAGGAGAAAGGAGACGCTTTTGAATTACTCGTAAAATATTATCTTCTGATAGAGCATCGTTACTCTTCCTTGTTGAAAAATGTTTGGTTGTTAAATGAAGTGCCAATCAGTGTCCACAAAAAATTAAACTTACCGAACCCTGATGAGGGAATAGACTTAATTGCTGAAGCTAAAGATGGTAAATTCTGGGCAATTCAGGCTAAATATAGAGATAAAGAATCCAGTTCCTTAACCCATACCGAAATAGCCACTTTTTCTTCCCTTTCTTTTGTTATCTGTAAAAATATATCCTTTGGCCTTGTTTGCACAACCACTGAACGATATGCAAAGCTTTTTCAAAATCAAGATAAGATAGGTTTTTGTTCTGCTGAAATCTGGAGAAAACTTGATGATGATTTTTTTAATAGAGTTAAATCTTTATTAAAAAATCAGCCCATAAAGCTTAAGCCATTCATAGCCAAAAACCATCAACAGAAAGCAATAACAAAAGCTGACAAATATTTTATCAAAGACGGCCAATCACGCGGTAAGTTAATAATGCCTTGTGGATCAGGAAAAACGCTTGCTGCATATTGGATAACAAAAAAGATTCAAGCTCGGAAAATAATAATTGCTGTTCCAAGCCTTTCGCTACTTAGTCAAACTATTGATGTTTGGCTAAGAGAAAACATTGCTGACAAAAGACAAATGAACTGGATAGCTATATGTTCTGATGCAACAGTGGCAAACATCGAACGAGATGAATTGTCGTTGTTCACTCAAGACTTAGGTATTCCAGTTGAAACTGATGTTGAAACTATCAAACAATGGCTTAATAGCAACAGGCAAAATGATATTATTGTTTTTACGACATATCAAAGTGGTAAAGTCATTGCAGAGGCTTCAGAAATGTCTAATACCAAATATGATTTTGGTATATTTGATGAAGCGCATAAAACTGTTGGCCGAAAAGACAAACTTTTTTCTTATTTACTCCATGATGAAAACATAACAATTTCTAAGCGATTATTTATGACCGCTACCGAGAGAAGATATGTCGGTAATTCTGATAACATTATTAGCATGAATGACTATCATGTTTTCGGTGATACTATTGAATTATTAAGTTTCAAAGAGGCCCTTGAATATGATCCTCCTATATTAAGTGACTATAGGATTATAACTATAGTCGTTGATGAGTTAGAAATCGAAAGGCTTATTCGAAGCAATAAATATGTATATTCAGACAAAATTGAAATCGACAAAGAAATGGAAGCTGAAATGTTGGCTTCGGTTATTGCCCTTAGGAAAGCACAAAACAAATATCCCATTAAGCATACGGTTTCTTTTCATCGTACAATTAAAAGATCACAGATTTTTAAAAAAATAATAGACAGCTTTTCCGTATCATTCCCTGAATATGGTGAATTAGAAACTTTTCACATTAACGGGAAAATGTCTTCTGGTAAAAGAGATTCAATTTTAAATGAGTTTAGTTTGTCAAATCTGAGTCTAATATCTAATGCAAGATGCTTAACAGAAGGCGTAGATGTCAAAAATATTGACTGTATATTATTTGCTGATCCAAAAAAGAGCAAGGTTGATATTGTTCAAGCGGTTGGTAGGGCATTGCGGACTGCTGAAAATAAAGAATATGGATATATCGTTATCCCAATAATAAATAGAGGAAATGAATTAGAAACAACCGCTTTTGATGATATTTTATTTATTTTAAAATCTCTTGCTTCAAACGATGAAAGGATAATTGAATATTTTAGAACTGTATCCAACAACAAAAGAAATGCAAATGGGAATTTGGTAGAATTTGATTTTGCTGAAAATATCGCAAAAAAAATTGATATTGAAGCATTTATAGAATCGATTGAAACAAAATGTTGGGAGAAAATTGCTAAGTTGGTTTGGCGACCATTTGAAGAAGCCAGAGAATTTGCTCGTTCATTAAATTTAATCAGTGTGACGCAATGGAGAGAATATAACAAGAGTGGTAATAAACCTGATGATATCCCTGTTACGCCGGATATTACATATAAAGATAAGGGGTGGAAAGGGTATGGTGATTGGTTAGGAACTGGTAATATAGCAAATTTTCTCAGAGAATATAGGCCGTTTGAAGAAGCCAGGGAGTTTGCTCGTACATTGAATTTAGGAAGTGGGACCGAGTGGAAAGAATACTGCAAGAGTGGTAAAAAACCTGATGATATTCCTGTTAAGGTATATCGAACTTACCATAATAAAGGCTGGAAAGGTTGGGGAGACTTTTTAGGAACTGGTAGAAAAGCAACTCAGGATATGGAATTTCTGTCATTTGAAGAAGCTCGGGAGTTTGTTCGTTCATTGAATTTAGGCAGTACGACACAATGGAAAGAATACTGCAAAAGTGGCAAAAAACCTGATAATATCCCTGCTTGGCCAAGCAATCCCTATAAGGATAAGGGCTGGAAAGGTTGGGGAGACTTTTTAGGAACGAATACTATTGCGCCACGTCTTATGGTGTTTAGGGATTTTAACGAAGCCCGAAAGTTTGTACGTTCACTGAAATTAAATAGTGAGAGGCAATGGAGAGAATACTGTAAGAGCAGCAATAAGCCCGATGATATTCCTACTAAGCCGAATAACACTTATAAGAATAAAGGCTGGAAGAGCATGGGCGACTGGTTAGGAACCGGTACGATTGCTCCACAACTTATGGTGTATAGGAATTTTGAAGAAGCCAGAGAATTTGTTCATTCATTACATTTAAATGGTCAAAAACAATGGAAAGAATTCTGTAAAAGCGTTAATATGCCTGATGATATCCCGGCTACCCCAGATCGAATCTATAAGAATAAAGGCTGGATAAGCTATGGTGATTGGTTAGGAACTGGTAATATAGCGCCTATAGCGAGACAATTTAGACCATTTACAGAAGCAAGGGAGTTTGCTCGTTCACTGAATTTTAAAGGTCGCTTCCAGTGGGAAGAATTTTGTAAGAGCAGCAATAAGCCTGATGATATTCCTTTTAAACCAGATAGAACTTATAAAGAAAAAGGTTGGAAAAACTGGGGCGATTGGTTGGGAACTGGTAATATAGCAAATTTTCTCAGAGAATATAGGCCGTTTAAAGAAGCCAGAGAATTTGTTCATTCATTACATTTAATAAATCAAAAACAATGGATGAAATACAGTAAAAGTGGAATGAAGCCTGATGATATTCCTTTTAAACCAGATAGAACTTATAAAGAAAAAGGTTGGAAAAACTGGGGCGATTGGTTGGGAACTGGTAATAAAGCAAATTTTCTCAGAGAATATAGGCCGTTTAAAGAAGCCAGAGAATTTGTTCATTCATTACATTTAAATGGTCAAAAACAATGGAAAGAATTCTGTAAAAGCGTTAATATGCCTGATGATATTCCTACTGCGCCGAGTAACACTTATAAAGAAAAAGGTTGGAAAAACTTTGGCGATTGGTTGGGAACCGGTACGATCGCATCACAATTTATAGTGTATAGGCCCTTTAAAGAAGCCAGAGAATTTGTTCATTCATTACATTTAAATGGTCAAAGACAATGGAGGGAATTCTGTAAGAGTGGTAACAAGCCTGATGATATTCCTGCTAATCCACACAAAACTTATAATAACAAAGGCTGGATAAGCTATGGTGATTGGTTAGGAACTGGTAATATAGCACCACGCCTAATGGTGCATAGGGACTTTGAAGAAGCTAAAAAATTTGTTCATTCATTAAATATCAAAAGTCAAAAACAATGGAAAGATTACTGCAAAAAAGATAATAAACCTTATGATATTCCTACCAATCCGAATAGAACTTATAAGGAAAAGGGCTGGAAAAGTATGGATGATTGGTTAGGTATCGAATAACCTTGGTTCATCTATATATTTTGCTACAAACCGGGCACCCATTTCTATCCATTCCTGTTCTTTTGTTTATAAACATTTTAAAATAATAGAATTACATGGAATTATCTGATAAAAAATAAAAATTTTCTACTAGGAGATATGGGACATTAAAATATGAATTGACACTTACAACTCAAGCCTCATATGATGATATGTACTCCCAGATTCCACAATATTATTCTGGACTCATTAAAAAAATCATCCATCGCGTCATACCCGGAGTCATTGAGATTTCCCTTCATATCAACATGAAAAACACTCTCTATGAAAATCTGAGATCTATCGTTGATATCAAGACATAACATCTCCTACATTTTACCTTTAGCAATTATCTCCTTTATCCGCGTCGAATACTCTTAAAAAATTTATTTGGAAGTAGATGTTTGACTTTTAGTAAAAATTTTATTCATTAATAAATGAAACATTAATATGATGTAACTACTCATTATAATTAAAAATTAATCTATTTTTCCTTGACACAAACACAGCATTATACTATCCTGACAGCAGTGAATTTTAATTGAAGGCAAGAATTGTTAAAATAACAAATAAATAAAGATAAATCTTTCATAAAAACAATATATTTCTTGATTCAAACACAATACAAATAAGGAATTGTGGGCTATACGCCATGAAGAAAAAAAAATTAAAAAAGGCATCAGTTAAAAAAAAATATAAAATCCATTTGAAGTCAATGGAAGACATTCGCAGATTGCTAAGTACGACTGTGAATCAATTCAGACGTAATGAAATAACTTCTGACCAAGCCAAAACAATTACATATATGGGGAATGTCCTCTTAGGTGTTATGAAAAGTATTTCAGAAGATATGATTGATAAAAGAATAAAGGTTCTGGAGGATGAACATGAAAGATTTCGAAAACAGATTAAACAAACTTGAAAAAGGTTTTGGCAAGCTACCTGATTTCGATGCTATGGCGAGGGATATATGGTTTGCTTTTATGGGAGTAATGAATTCTGTACCTATTGAAGATCCGAAAATTAAAAAACACCTTACAAAAAAGAAACTGAAAAAGAAATTTATATTAAGCTTTGATCCCTTTTTTGAACATATAAAAGAGTGTGTTCGCCGCGCCCATTATCGATAATCAAATCAAAAGTTCGATTCAATTTTGAGGTTATCCCACCGTTCTGGGTTGTACTATTTAAACTTAATTATTTATTGAAATCACCTGATATCAATGCATTCCGGCAATATTATTTTTCGTTGGGGGGTAAAAAATCAAACCCACTTTTTTCTCATACGTTCAACATACAAAAGAACTTACCCAATCTCATTCATTAACACACCATGCACTTCTTTATCCTCAATCCCTAAATACCTCATCGTAACAGCAGGACTGGAGTGATTATATCGTTTGCAGATAATTTCAAATCCAACACCATGTTGTGTTCTCTGCATATAGCCCCATGTTTTACGCAAAGAATGAGCACCGTAATTTCCTTTCAGATTTATAGCACTGGTCCATTTCTTCACAAGTTTGCTGATTGCTTGAGATTGCAAATGACCATTACCCTTCCTGCTGGCAAAGAGATAACTAGAATTATTTGGCCTTTGAGAATCCAGATAATTCTTTAAGGCCTTGTAGACAGTTTTATTGATAACCAGAATATTATTTTTGCCGGTTTTGGACTCTTTAATGGTAAGGGTATCACCAATTTTTAAATATCCTACATCTTTTACCTTGAGTCTCACCAGATCACCAGCACGAAGGCCATTATTGATTCCCATGATAAATAGCAGATGATCCCTTGGATTGTTTTCAGTCATATTTGAGATGGCTTTGATGTCTTTAATTTTGCGGATTGGATCTACAGTTATTCTGGTTCCTTTTTTGGGGTGATTTGCATTCCCTGACCATTTTTTCATGTTGTCCTCCATTGGCATAGTTATATTTAGTATTATGATTAAAATCATATTATACTAAACATTGAAAAGCAATAAAAAATTTTGGTTATGCCCATTTTCTTTGTGGATTATTGATATTAAAGGGTTTGATGGGAATTCGCAAATGTTTAGTTTTTATTAAAAGTAAACATTTATTGTGTTAACCTTACATATCATTTGGAAAAGCTAAACTATGAAGCTGGCAAACAAAACATAAAGGCCCAATTGGCACGCCCCATTTCTTTGCTACTTCTTTTGATTTAAGGTAAACTTTTAATAAAAAATCTTCAGTAGGGGGATATGTACTTGCTAATAGAGATCCTTCAATAGGGCGAAATGGACTGAGTTTTGGAATTACTCCTATGGAACATAAAAAATCAACCCCTCTAACAGTTGATTCAATTGGTTCTAAACCAACAACTAAACAAGAGCTGACCTTTTTACTCCCAAAAATTTCAACTGAATATTTCAGCATTTCAATGTATAATTTTCTAATTTTCAATTTTGCTGGCATAAACTTTTTAGCATATGCAGGATCAAAAATATCAATATTAAAACTAATTTCATCTAATCCAGAATCTCGTAGAACGTCGATATCTTTTTTTTGATTTGTTGGGCCTGCATTTAAATGAATATGAATGCAAAATCTGCTTTTTATTTCTTTTATTATTTTGTTAACCTTTGAAAATCCATCTTCACCATCAATTTTTTGATTCCCACTGTTAAGATATAGATGCCGTGCCGGTGAAATTGGGTCATGCAAAGCATAATTTAAAACTTCCAGAATTTGATTTAATGTCTTAATTTTTGGCTCTTGTTTCGATGTATATCCTATCGCGCAGAATTTACATCGTCGCGCTTCATTTTTCCAAAAAATGCAATTTTTATTTAGTGCAATACTCAGTCTATCCCCTCGTATCGACCCAATTTTTTTTAAAGGAATCCCATCGGTTGAGTATTTATCATAATATGATGGTGACCTAGGTATTGAAATATTATAAGATCCAAGCTCATCATCAAGAACAAATTTATCCTTTTTAAAATGAATCTTAATATTTGTTTCTTTTACATAGTGTTCGTTTATTGGAGCATTAACCCAAATATTATCAGGTAAAATTATATCTATTCCGCTGGATAAGCCAGTTCTTAATTTTAGAGGTGTTTTAATATCTGAGTTGTGAATTTTATTATAAACGCTTACGCCTAGCTTTACTCCTCTTGTGAGGATCTTAATCTTTAATAGTTCAAATTCTGATAGCTTGGTCATTGCTTATTTTTCAATTTGGAAGGGGAAAAATTTATCAATATAATATAAAAAGAATCCTGAAATAGATGCTGCAATACCTACATCAGCCCAAATATCATACGGGATCAATAGTATGCAAATACAGAATATTAAAAAACATAGTACTATGTTTATCATGTTAATAGAAATATTTCTTATCTTATAACTGTTAAATTTGTTTTGAATTAATTTAATTAAATCTTTTTGTAAAATTTCCGTATAATTTGCCGAAAGCATTGAACCAAATTTAATATGTTGTATATCCTCAACTGAATTTACAACACGTTTGATTATTCTTTTAATATCTTTAATATTAATCGCATTTGATCTTTCAATACTATCTTTTAGTTGTAAAATATTAGGTAAAGAAGATAACTCTTGAGAAAGGTATTTTGTCCCCTCTTTTGCCTCCCTTGTAATATCGTCAATATTTTCTTTTCTAAGAGCGCTTTGAAAAATTTTTAAGGCATGGGCAGTTCTTGAAAATCGTTCTAATTTTGCTTTTTCTAGCGTTTCACCCAAATTAAAGGGATTTGATGAAAAATGTTCAGTAATATTAGCCTGACGTATTTTATTTGAATTTACCCAGTCCGGAATTAATTTTTTTTCTTGTTTTATTTTCTTGCTGAAAAATTCATTTATTAGGTCATCAATAAAATTTAAAAGTTCAACGTTAACAAATCTTAAATGTTTTTTTAATTTAGAACTACTAAAGTTACACCACTCATAAATTAAATTAATAGCTGGTAACAAGTATTCTTTTGCATGGAATAAAAAAAGTGAGGCATCACTATCATTGCCTTCTTTTCGTTTAATTTTTTCAAAATATAAGCACAAATAGATTGCATTTAAATAACCCTCAGCTCCATGACATTGATCCAATTGACCTGACTTTTTTAAATATTTCCCAGCAGATTCAAAATCTTTTAATGGGATAGAATTCCAAGCAGCACAAGCAAAAGACTTGGAAGCCCATATTTTTATCCCTTTTTCTTCAAAGATAAGAGCTGCTTTGTTAAACAATTTTTCTGCATCCGGATATTTTTCTTGATTACTTTCATCTTTTGCTAATGAATATACGCCAACCCCTGTATTTAAATCTGATGAACTTAGTTTTCTTGTTGCTCTACTCATTATAAAAACCTTCAAGTTAGTATGTTAAATAAAAAATTGGTTCAACACTGCCAATTAGTTATACTACTATTTGGGTAAGTGGATTAAGCTATTTAATCGTAAATATTGCATGAATGAAAAACATACATACATTGAAGATTAAATATCCGTGAAGATAATTTTGTAAAGTTATCAAAAAATTTTTCACATTTATAAATTGTTGCATCAAAAATCAATGAATCTCTCAGCAACATTTAGTATCGCCTAAAAACCGAAATTTCGTTATCCTATTCAAAATCAGACCGTTATATTCAAAATTCATAAAAATATTGTCTGGTTAAAATGGCATAGAAATGCCAAATGATTCTCAAGCCAATATTCAATATTATAACAAATTGTTAATGTCAAATTGTGAAAAAAAATGATCAGCCGCTTTGATTTTATAGCAGTTGATATGTTAGGGTGGATTTTCTTTAATGAACATATGTTCATCATAAGAATCATTGTTTTTATAGAATTTTTTTCTTTACAATTAAATTAATTCGATGTAATGTTTCAAGGAAATTTGCAGGAATTCCATAGTTTTGCTTGTTAAAAAATAACCTTTTTATCTGATTATTCCAATTGGGTAAAAAGGTTTCGTGTTTTTAGGCCGATAGTTATATTTATAAGTAATTCTATTAAGCAAAATAATGTTAGAGATAAATGCTATTTGCTAAATTAGTAATTGAAGATAATAGATCGAAAAAAGGTGATCTTTAAACCACTCCAAAATTAAGAATTGGAATATGCTATAATTGAGGGGAAAGTTTGATTATACTAAAGAATTTGTGAATACATCCGATTGTTTTCCTGTGTGATTAGGATAAAAAAATTAATGATAGTGTGGGAAATATAAGGAGATCTCTAATGAATATTGATGGTGTTGGAGGGCCAAAGAGAATATATCCCCAAAAACTTAATAAAATGATTGTTCAAAAAGATATAAACAATTCTTTTAATTCTAAAATAAATGTTGACAGTGCCAATTTGTCAAAAGCAGGGAGGAAAAAGGCTGCATCCAATCAAAGCAAGGAAAATGACGAAAAAAATTTTCAAAATCTTTCTCCCCAAAAAAGATCAATTTATGAGAAATTAACAGAATTTTTCTTTTCCAAGCCATCCTAACCTTAGCTTTTTCTATTGGACATCGTCAAAATTTTTAAAATAATCAGCATAGCGAATTTCATGTCGGAGCAGCTTCCAACTTACAAATAATATTCAATGCATAAATATCATGAAAGATGCCTCTCTTGCAGAGATTTTTATGTTTTTCTTTCAAATCAGAAGAATTGAATGTATTATTTCTTTTTTTTTTGTTTATTGTTACCTGTCCTATCTTCAGCGAGATTGTTATCAAGCAAGTAGTTACCAAGTCCACCTAATAAAAAAAATACTACCGTTGCAATAATAAAAAGAGCAATTTGAGTTAAATTTAACCAAGTTGGGGAAGATGGCGTAATTAATAATAATGTGAGAACAATTATTGAGGGTAATAAGCCACAAACTATCACTAATGTAACTACAAAAGCCACTCTTGAGACCACTGCTGATTTTTTTTGAGCGGCAATTCCTGACACCCATTTCACTAAAGATTGACCAAATAAAATGGAAGCTGCAACCGCCCATTCAGGCTTTGCGATAAATGGTTTAGTGTCTGAAATATACAATGATATGATAAAAATAACAACAAAGGGAAAAACGATAAATAGGAATTCTGAAATAGAAGCAAAAAATATATTTAAAGATTTTTCTGTTATTCCAGTGTTTTGAAAAGAGCTGGTGTTTTTATCCATTTTTGCACATTCTAAACCTTGAGATTTTTATATTTCAATTTAAAAAGTATCATCTATATCATGAGATCAAATAGTGACTGTAAGAACGAAATCGACAGAAATTACATAAGATCAATCTTCTTTATAAAAATAGCTATATAGTGAAGACATCTTGAAATTATAGCCATCAATATCTTGCAAATCATCCGCGATTGAATTTGATAAAAGCAGCAAAAGAATGATAAAAACTTCAAAAATATCCCATATAATAACAATTTGTTAATGTCAAATAATGTATTGTTTTTGATATTTCATCCTAAAAGCAAAGAAAAAACAATAATCAAACAATTAGTTACCGGATTACAAGGTAAATTCGTTGGCGATTTGAACCGGGTAAGCTTTAGAGACGGAACCGGCGATTTTCCTCATGGGAATACTTACTAACAAAATATTGCTATGAATTGTGGTTTTTGAGAAGAAGAATATTATTTGACGCTTTTTTGTTCGCCAATTCACAACATAAGATAAAAATTTTATTTTGGTGTGAATATGGTGTAGGAGTTATTAACTAATTGAATTCATAGTATAAAAATCAATAGGCACGGGTTCGACTCCCGCCGCCTCCACCACTAGCATTTAAACAAATTGATCCTGTTGTCGAGTTTGGTAAACAGGTTTTTTTGTTTAGATACATTAGTGGGGTAAAAAAAATAGCTTTTATCCGAATAGTATAAAAATCACGCAATTTTCGGGAAGTTTTGTTCTATTCCAATCACTGTTACAGTTTTTTCAACCTTTTTTACAGACTCAAGTCCTGTGAGAGTCGGGTTAACTGAAGCCTTCGCCTGCTCCGTAATTTCCTGCTGATACTGCCGAAACGCCACAGCAATTCCTTCAAACAATTCATCAATATCCATAATAATTTCCTGTGTTCAGGTTTCTCTGAGCCTTACTTACCGGAGAGACAGAGGACGTGTCGGAAGCTTTTTAATCCCTTGTTTTTTCGATGGAGAGTAAAAAATGAGGATCTTGTTACACAAAATTCTTGCAAGTGCAATAGCAAATGTTATAGCGTCTTCAATATAGTTGAAGCATGAAATAAATTTTGCATCAAAATGGAATCAAGGTGGCGCAATGACCATAGAATCAGAAACATTTTCTGAACGTGTAAAAAAGGTACGCAGTCAGCTAAACCTTAGCCAGGAGGACCTTGCACATGCTATAGGAGTCAGCTTTGCCACTGTGAACCGGTGGGAAAACGGAAAGACGTTGCCATCTAAGCTGGCACTCAACCAGTTCAATTCCTTTTGTGCAACACAGAGAGAACTGGGACGCCTGAATGACTGAAAAACTCGAAAAATGTTCAATAAAGCAATGGCCTGAGGGAGAACGTCCCAGAGAGAAGCGGCACGAACAATTTCTGGTTTTTCTGCTTGATGGGCAGAACAACCTTTTAGCGGAACGGATTATTTCAGAGGGTATTCCGATATCGCAGGCCGCCGAAATACCGGGAAGATTGACGCCGGAAATCAAAGCGATCCTTGAGGACGCAGGTGCTATATTGGAGAGAGAGAGACTACATGACAGCATTTAATCCAAAATTCACCATCACCAACCGCATGACCGCTGCCATCACACAGATAGAACGTGCACGCGGCTTTCTGGAAGCTGCTCGATTGTCCGATGACTGGGTTCGGGATATGGGAAATAAAGCCCTGATCAAAGAGGCGCATCATACAACTCATATTGAAGGCACCCGGCTAACTCTTGATCAGGCCGAACGCCTGTGGAACGGTGAAGCGGTTCCTGAAGCCGACCCGGATGACACCCGGGAGTTGCTCAATTACCGCTCCGCATTTGAATTTGTATCTGACTGCCTGGATAGTGGTGACCCGATTACAGAAGGCTTGATCCGGGAGATACACCACAAACTGGTGGAAGGCGTGCGAGGCGGAAAAGCCGATCCGGGTAATTATCGACGGATTCAGAACTATGTTGCCAACTCTTCCACCGGCGAGGTGATTTACACCCCACCGTCCGCTGTTGAGGTGCCAATCATGATGTCCGAAATGGTCAAGTGGCTCAACGCTGACCTTGAAATACATCCGGTGCTGATCAGCGGTATTGCCCAGTTCCAGTTGGTGCATATCCATCCATTTCTTGATGGCAATGGCCGCACATCCCGTTTGCTGTCAACGCTTTGCCTTTACAAGGCTGGGTATGACTTCAAACGGCTATTCGCCATCAGCGAATACTACGACCGCGACCGGCCAACTTTTTACAAAAAGATCCAGAGCGTCCGTAAAAACGGCATGGACATGACCGGCTGGCTCGACTACTTCATTACCGGTCTGGAAACCCAAATGATAGAGGTCAAGGAACGTGGCGAACAGGTTATCCGTCGAGACGTGCTGGTTCAGAAATATGGATTGAATGAACGTCAAGGTAAGGTTCTCGGCTTTTTGCTGGAACATAAGCAACTGACCATTCAGGACTTTGAGGGTCTTTGCCCTGATGTGAATCGACGCAGCCTGCAGCGTGACCTCAAGGGAATGCTGGATAAGGAGCTTATTTTGGAAATCGGCGCAGGACCAACAGACCCAACCCGCCACTATGCTTTATCCGAGCTATGACAAGCTGTGACACGGAGCTGTGACATTGCTATGACATTTGCTGTGACACGGATTCATTCCGAAATGAGTTGTAAAAACCACCGCCGGGTAGGGGGAGACAGAAAGGTGTTGATAGGCATTTATTGAAAACGGGTGGGAGAATTGCCGAATGAAAGATAAGCGTAAACAAAAACTGATGGAGCTGGGCGAAGAAACGCTGGCGGACGCGCTGCTTGATCTTGCCATACACTCTGACCCGGCGGATGATCTGGTTGAACGTCTGATTGCCACGCCAAAGGAAAATATTCAGCGATTTAAAAAGAAACTTGCCGGTCTGAAACGATCCAGGAGGTTTATCGATTGGAGAGGATCTTCCGGGTTTGCCCGGGAGCTCTCCATGCTGCTGCAGGATGTGAAAGCCGGTGTGGATGATCCACTCACAGGAGTGGAACTTGTTGCAGCTTTTTACGAAACCGACAGTACTGTTTTTGAGATGTGTGATGATTCCAGCGGAAATATTGGCGATGTATTCCGTTATGATGCCAAAGAGCTGTTTGTGGACTATGCTTCCCGTTGTACTGACAAAGAAAAAATTGCAGACATCATTCTGAATGTGAATCAAAAGGATAGCTACGGTATCCGGGATACGTTAATTGATTGTGCCGGTGTATGCCTTCCCGAACCGGTTATACGCACAATGATTGCCGCACTCCAGAAATGGGCCGATAAAGAAAAAGATGAGTATGGCAGGCGTCATCATTTACGGTCAATTGAATCACTGGCCCGACAGATCAAGGATGCAGAACTTTTTGAAAAGACCCGCATCGCTTCATGGGGACAGTTGTCAACGGCGGCTCTCGTCGACATTGCCCGTGTCTATCTGGAAAGCGGAGACGTTGAGACGGCTCATTCATGGCTCAAGAAAATTCCGGAGGATGAAACTTATCAATCTTACGAACGGGATCAGCTGCTGCTGGAAATTTACAGAAAGCAGGGGGACAACGAAAAACTGACCGGGCTTCTGTATCAAAAATTCAAATCCTATCATTCTGCCGACACGCTTCAGGCGCTTCTGGATGTCATTGGTAATGACAAGCGGGATGAAGTCATCAATGATGAAGTCTTGCAGATTCTGGAGACTGACAGACTCAGGGAATCTGATGCTGAGTTTCTGATTGTCATCGGAAAGATGGATGAAGCGGAAGCATACCTCCTCAGCCGGGCCGACCAGCTTGATGGCAACCATTACGGCAGCCTGCTCTCCTTAGCCGAAGCAATGGAATCGGAAAACCGGCATCTTGCCGCCAGTCTGATATATCGAAGTCTGCTTATATCAATCCTGAAACGCGGGTACACCAAGGCGTATCCGCATGGCATCCGTTATCTGAAGAAACTGGACAAACTGGCAGTGACCATTTCCGACTGGAATAATTTTAATCATCATGAAGCGTTTAAGGACCGGATTTATCTTGACCATGGCCGCAAGCATAGCTTCTGGTCACAATATAAGGTGAAGAAATGAACGAACGATTTTATCTGATGAAAATATGAACGCTTTTTCAAATGGTCATTTTCTTTAGTTGTTCATTATGTATTTTTGATAGTAAAATTAATGAAAGAATTGCGCCTAACAGAGCCAAAGCCATATCAGACTGGGTGTCCCAAACATAACCTTGCGTGCCGAGAAATGCTTCTGCGGAATCACCACTAAGTTCGGCAACCCACCATTCTATAAGCTCATACAATGCACTGATGGCCAGGCAAATACATACAACGATAAAGTTTAGCCAGTTAGCCTTATAGATGATTTCCTTACGAATAAAAATTTCTCGTATAATTATAGCGGGAATAAAACCCTGCGCTAAATGCCCAATCTTGTCGTAATTATTCCTTTCAAGTTCAAAATAATCTTTGATCCAATCAAATAAAGGAACTTCTGCATAGGTATAATGCCCACCGACCATTAGAATAATACAATGAATGAGTATCAGAGCATACGTAAGATTCGTTAAACGAAATTTATTAAATGTTGCTCCGATGATAATGATTCCGATTAAAGCTGGAACGACTTCAAGGAACCAAGTAAATTGATCCTTTGGATTGATTCCTGACCAAATCATAATTGAAAAAAATATTATTACCCAAAGGTATTTCATTTTTTTTATCCTTTTGACATTGTCGATGCACTGGCTGGTGCGATGATCTAAACACTTATCCAGTAATCTGGATGGAATTTTACACTTTCATGCGAAATTTGTCAAAGAACTTGGGCGGCCGCGATTCTTAAAACCGTCGCCAACCCTGCGCGACAACGTGCGCAAGGCGGTGTGGATAGGCGAAAAGGGTGACAGGCTGAATGATGAAAAACAACCTGTCGTTTCTTATCTGATTTCTTCTTGTCTTTAAGGATATTAAGGGGTATCTTTTTCATCAATTTTTACAACGAATCTCTTCCGGACGGCGAGGTCATGGATACATTCGATCAGTCCAATATCAACGCCACCGTGATGAAAAAAGGATCTGTAAAGCTGGTATGAGCGAAAAATCAACTTATAAGCCCCCCTGCACCATCACCCCGGAAATCCTGAACCGGGTAGCTGCGATCAGTGAGGCCATCGGACGGCTGACCGTGCTCACCGACCAGACCGGGGCGCTGCGCCTGCGGCGCATCAACCGCATCCGTACCATACACGGCTCGCTGGCCATCGAGGGGAATAGCCTGAGCGAAGCGCAGATAACTGCGATCCTAGTGGGCAAACGAGTCATTGCCCCTCCCCGCGAGGTGCAGGAGGTGAAAAACGCCCTGGCCGCCTACGACCGTTTTGACACCTGGAAGCCCGAGGCGGAAAAGGACCTGCTGGATGCGCATCGGATTATGATGTCCGGCTTGATCGACGAGGCAGGCAGGTACCGGCGCGGCGGCGTGGGGGTAATGGCGGGTCAACAGGTGATCCACATGGCACCGCCTGCGGACCGGGTGCCTCATCTGATGGGCGACCTGTTCGGCTGGTTGGCCACCACCGACGCCCACCCGCTCATTGCCGGTTCGGTCTTTCATTATGAGTTTGAATTCATTCACCCCTTTGCCGACGGCAACGGCCGGATGGGACGATTGTGGCAGAGCCTGATCCTGGCACGCTGGAATCCACTGTTCTCCGACATCCCGGTGGAAAGTTTGATCTTCGAACACCAGGCCGAGTATTACCATGCTTTGCAGGAGAGCACCCGCCAGATCGACTCGGCACCCTTTATCGCCTTCATGCTGCGAATGATCCTGGATGCTCTGACCGCCTCCGCCCCCCAAGTTGCGCCCCAAGTCACCCCCCAAGTCGGAGAGCTGCTGGGAGCGATCCAGGGCGAGATGACCCGGGAGGCGCTGCAAGCCGCATTGGGCCTTTCGGACCGCAAATCCTTCCGCGAGCGCTACCTCAAACCGGCCCTGGTCGACGGCCTGATAGAAATGACCATTCCCGACAAGCCCAACAGCCGCCTGCAGAAATACCGCCACACCGACAAGGGCTGCCAGTGGCTTGCGCAGCATGGCGATGGATAACCCGGGGATGACGATATGGCACTTGACTACGCCACATTAGAGCTGCTCCGCCGGAACCACCCGGCCTGGCGCTTGTTGTGCGCCCACCACGCGCCACTGGTAGCCGGTTTTCTGCACCGGGTGTTCATTGTGTCCAATGTGCGGAATCTATCGCAGGCCAATTTGGTCGAGGCGTTGGAAGATGAGCTCTTCGCCTTGCGAGAACAGCTGGGGGCCGAGGCATTCCCGGGGACCGCGCAAAGCTATCTCAATGACTGGGCCGAAAACGACAAGGGATGGCTGCGGAAATTCTATCTGGCCGGGACGGACGAGCCGCATTTTGATCTGACTACGGCGACGGAAAAGGTCCTGGCCTGGCTGGAGAGTTTGACCGAACGGGCCTTTGTCGGCACCGAGTCGCGCCTTCTGACCTTGTTTGAGCTGCTGCGGCAGATGAGCGAGGGGAGCCAGACCGATCCGCAAGTGCGGATCATCGAACTGCAAAAACGCCGCAGCGATATAGATGCGGAAATCGCCCGCATTCTGGCGGGAGATATTCTGCTCCTGGATGACACGGCCCTTAAAGACCGTTTTCAGCAGTTCCTGCAACTGGCGCGGGAACTGTTGACCGACTTTCGCGAGGTGGAGCACAATTTCCGCTCACTCGACCGGCGAATGCGTGAACGCATCGCCCTTTGGGAAGGATCCAAGGGAATGCTGCTCGAAGAGATCATGGGCGAGCGGGACGCCATTGCCGATTCGGATCAGGGGAAAAGCTTTCGGGCCTTCTGGGATTTTCTGATGTCCCAGTCCAGGCAGGAAGAGTTGAGCCGGTTGCTGGAACAGGTGTTGTCCCTGCCGCCGATCCAGGCGATGCATCCTGAATCCCGCCTGCAACGTGTGCATTACGACTGGCTTGAGGCTGGAGAACACACCCAGCGAACGGTTGCCGGACTGTCCGAGCAGCTACGCCGGTTTCTCGACGACCAGGCTTGGCTGGAGAACCGCCGCATCATGGACATCCTGCACAGCATCGAAAATCATGCGTTGGCCCTGCGGGAAGAATTTCCGTCCGGAGATTTTGTGTCTCTGGCCGAAAACTCCGTCACGGTCGAACTTCCCATGGAGAGACCCCTTTACCGGCCGTCTTTCAAGCCGCTCATTGCCGAGATGGTGCTGGATGAAGGGGATGCAGAGGTTGATACAGCGGCGCTCTATGCGCACGTCGTGGTTGACCGGGCCGAGTTGACCCGAAATATCCGCCAGGAACTCCAGGGCCGCAGCCAGATCAGTCTTGCTGACGTGGTTACCCGCCATCCGCTGCGTCACGGGTTGACTGAGTTGGTTGCCTACCTGCAGCTGGCCGGAGCGTGGCCCAAGACGGCCGTGGATGATGACGTGCAGGAACAGGTGACTTGGCAGTCCGACAAGGGTGTCATACGCCGGGCGACCTTGCCCCGCATAATTTTACTGAGGAGTTGATGATGAATTTTCCGGAGAGAGATACCGGCCATTTGGCCAATGGGACCCACGAACTGTCGTTTGTAGTGATTCCTCTGCTCAAGGGCGTGATGTATCAGGAGGAAAGCCCGGGCTTGTGGGGCTCGCTTCTCAATCTGCAAGAAAGTGTCCGGGATTACGTGGCGGTTCTCGGCCTGGAGTTGATGCTCGATGAGGCGGAAGGATACGCTTTTTTGCGTTCCCGGCAGGATGTCGATGAGGACGGCATAACGGCCGTCCCCCGTCTGGTGGTACGGCGTCAACTCTCCTATCCGGTCAGTCTGCTGCTAACGCTTTTGCGCAAAAAGCTGGCCGAGTTTGATGCCGGCGGCGGCGACACGCGCCTGATTCTTTCCCGAGATGAGGTGGTGGAGTTGATCCGGATTTTTCTTCCTGTCGGCAGCAACGAAGTGAAACTGATCGACCAGGTCGACGCCACATTGAACAAGATCGCCGAACTCGGGTTTATCCGCCGCTTGCGGGGTCAAAGTCAGATAATCGAAGTCCGGCGGATTATCAAAGCCTTTGTCGATGCCCAATGGCTGGCCCACTTCGATGAGCGTCTGGCGGAGTATCGGCAGCAGCTTGCCGGGGCTGGGGTTGGAGATGAAAATGGCTGAGCAGCTTGAGTTGGAATTTATCGCCGATGATCGGCTGGCCGGATTTCGCCTGCAACGGCTGGAGGTCTTCAACTGGGGGACCTTTGATGGCCGGGTCTGGACATTGCACCTGGATGGGAAAAACAGTCTCCTTACCGGGGATATCGGTTCGGGGAAATCGACCCTGGTGGATGCCGTCACCACCTTGCTGGTGCCGAGTCATCGGGTTGCCTACAACAAGGCGGCTGGAGCCGACACCCGCGAACGGTCGCTGCGCTCTTATGTGCTCGGCTATTATAAATCGGAGCGACAGGAAACCTTTGGCAGCGCCAAGCCGGTCGCACTGCGTGACTTCAACAGTTATTCGGTGATCCTCGGTGTTTTCTACAACGCCGGATACAACAAAACCGTCACCTTGGCCCAAGTCTTCTGGATGAAGGAAACAAACGCGCAACCGGCCCGCCTGTATGCAGCCTGCGAACGCGATCTTTCCATTGCGTCTGATTTTTCCGGATTCGGCAGCGAAATGGTCGGTCTGCGCAAGCAGCTGCGTTCAATCGGGGTCGAACTGTTTGACAGATTTCCATCCTATGGCTCATGGTTCCGTCGTCGTTTTGGCATCGACAACGAGCAGGCGCTGGATCTGTTCCATCAGACCGTATCCCTTAAGTCCGTCGGGAATCTGACCGACTTCGTGCGTAGCCACATGCTTGAGCCTTTTGATGTCGCACCGCGTATATCAGCCCTGATTGGACACTTCGAAAATCTCAACCGGGCTCACGAGTCGGTTCTCAAGGCCAAACGGCAGATCGAAATGCTTGCGCCTCTGGTGGCCGACTGTGAACGCCATCAGGAACTGAGGCAAACGGCGGAAAATTTGCGTGCCTGTCGAGATGCCCTGCGCCCCTGGTTTGCCACCATGAAACTGGATCTACTGGAGAAACGTCTCATCTCGCTGAATGAAGATTTGACAGGGCACCGGGTTACCATCGAGCAGCTGGAGGAGACGCGGCGTACCCAGCAGGGACAGGAGCGCGAGCTTCGCCGCAGCGTCGCGGAAAACGGCGGGGATCGGATCGAGAGTATCGGCGCGGAAATCCTGCAGAAACAGATTGAGCTCGAACGCCGTAAGCGGAAAGCCTCTCGTTATGAGGAACTGGTGCGCTCAATAGGGGAACACCCTGCCGCGACCCAGGAAGAATTTCTTCGGCAGCGCTCATATACTGTGGCTTTGCGTGAAACTGCCGAAGAAGCTGAAGCGAAGACTCAGAATGATCGAACTCAGGCCCAAGTCGAATTTGAACAAGGGCGCCAGGAATACGATCAGTTGAAAAATGAAATCGCGGGCTTGAAATCCCGCGTCAGCAATATCGATGAAAAACAGATCGCCATGCGGCGTTCCCTGTGCCAGGCGCTGGATTTGGCCGAGGAAGAGATGCCGTTTGCCGGTGAGTTGCTGCGGGTTCGCGAGGATGAGCGCGACTGGGAAGGAGCGATCGAACGGCTGCTTCACGGTTTCGGACTGTCTCTGCTGGTTCCGGATCGATATTACGCCAAGGTGGCTGAATGGGTTGACCGCACGCATCTGCGAGGGAGGCTGGTTTATTTCCGGGTGCGTGAAGGGGCGCGTACCGAGCTTCCGCCGCTTCATTCCGATTCCCTGGTACGCAAGCTGCAGGTCAAACCCGATTCACTCTTTTACGACTGGATCGAACGGGAGGTGGCACATCGCTTTGATCTGGCCTGTTGCGCGAACCAGGAACAGTTTCGTCGCGAAACCCGAGCCATCACCCGGGCAGGGCAGATCAAGGCACCAGGGGAGCGCCATGAAAAGGATGACCGGCATCGTCTCGATGACCGGCGGCGCTATGTTCTCGGGTGGAGCAATGCCGAAAAAATCGCGGCATTGGAAAAGGAAGCCAAGCAGCAGGAAACACAGCTTGCTGAGATTGCCGGACGCATCAGTACGTTGCAGAAGGAACAGTCAGCCCTCAAGGAGCGTCTTTCGATACTCTCGAAGCTGGGAGAATACAACGACTTCCGTGATTTTGACTGGAAACCCGTTGCGGTGGCTATCGCCAGGCTGGAAACGGAGAAACGTGAGCTTGAGGCCACTTCCGATCTGCTCAAAACCCTCACGGCGAAATTGGCCGAACTCGAAGACGCGTTGAGGAAAACGGAGGGTCAGCTTGACGAGCGGAAGGACAAGCGCTCGAAGACCGAACAAAAAATCAGTGCTGCGAAAGAACTGCAGCAACAGGCGCAAGCGCTGTTGGCTGAAACAGCAGAGGATACTGTCCGGCGATTTGCCATGCTGGAAGGCATGCGTGAGGAATCGCTCGGCAGCCAGTTGCTGACGGTTGAATCCTGTGACAATCGTGAGCGTGATATGCGCGACTGGCTGACGGGTAAAATTGATGCTGAAGATAAAAAGCTTACTCGGCTGAGCGAAAAAATTATCAAAGCGATGGCCGAGTATAAAAAGGACTGGCCATTGGAAACCCGGGATGTGGATGTCAATATCGCTGCCGGACCTGAATTCAAATCGATGCTGGATCAACTTCAGGCTGACGACCTGCCTCGTTTTGAAGGGCGTTTCAAGGAACTCCTGAATGAGAATACCATCCGGGAGGTGGCGAATTTTCAATCCCAGCTGGCCCGCGAACGGGAAACCATCAAGGAGCGCATTGCCCGGATCAACGAATCTCTCACCCGGATTGATTACAACCATGGCCGCTACATCAGCCTCGAAGCGCAGATGAATCTCGACGCCGACATCCGTGACTTCCAGTCCGAGCTCCGAGCCTGTACGGAAGGGGCGCTTACCGGCTCGGAGGATGCGCAGTATTCGGAAGCAAAATTCCTGCAGGTGAAACGAATCATCGAACGGTTCCGAGGCCGGGAGGAACACTCCGATCTGGATCGGCGCTGGACGTCCAAGGTGACCGATGTGCGCAACTGGTTCATTTTTGCGGCCAGCGAGCGCTGGCGTGAAGACAACACCGAGCATGAACATTATGCGGATTCCGGCGGGAAATCGGGTGGACAGAAGGAAAAGCTGGCCTATACCGTACTTGCCGCCAGCCTGGCATATCAGTTTGGTTTGGAATGGGGAGCGGTGCGCTCGCGTTCTTTCCGCTTCGTAGTGATCGACGAGGCTTTCGGACGCGGTTCCGATGAATCGGCTCAATATGGTTTGCAGCTTTTCGCGCAACTCAATCTGCAACTGCTGATCGTCACGCCGCTGCAGAAGATCCATATTATCGAGCCTTTTGTCGCCGGCGTCGGGTTTGTTCACAATGAAGACGGTCGCAATTCTGTCCTGCGCAACCTGAGCATCGAGGAATATCGGGCCGAGAAGCAAAGGATGCAAGGATGAAGTGGACGACTCCGGCTGATCTCAAAGCACAGGTTCAAAAACTCTGGGATCGCGGCTTGCTGCTTGCTTCCTTATCTGGCGGTGAGTTGATTTTCCCCAGGCGTCTGATGCTCAAATGTCCTGATTCCCGGGAACTGAGCGAATGTTTTCCCGAGGTGCGCGACTGGATTGCCCAATTGTCCGCAGCCGCCGGTCCTTATCGGATCGAATGGCGCAGCGTCAACCACCGCGTCCTTGGGGTCAATGAAATCCCTTCGGAAATCTGGATTGATACGATAGAGGATGCAATTGGACTGATCGGCAAGCGCAGGGCGGCGGAGCAGTTTGCAACGTTGGTTGAACTTACCGGGGAGAGGCAGCCCGAATTGGTCCCCTGGGTGGCAAAGCGCCCGTTGCGGGTTTTGGGATTGGCCGAAGACTGGCCGCTCCTGCTGGCGATTGTCGCCTGGCTGCTCAAGCATCCTCGCCCCGCGATTTATCCGCGCCAGATTGATTTGCCGGGAGTCCATACCAAGTTGATTGAAGGGCATCGAGGCGTGTTGGCGGAACTTCTTGATCTTGTCCTGCCGGAGGAAGCCATTGATGGAACATACACAGGCGTTGGTGGATTCTGCCGCCGTTATGGCTTTCTGGATAAACCTTCACGGGTACGCTTTCGGGTGTTGGACCCAAATATCAGGCTGTTGGGGGTGGAGTCCGATCAGGATATCACCCTGACTCAGGCCTCCTTCTCATCACTGGAGTTGCCGGTATCGAAAGTGTTCATCACCGAAAATGAAATCAATTTTCTGGCTTTCCCGGATGTTCCTGATGCGATGGTGATTTTCGGGGCGGGATACGGTTTTGACAATCTCGCTGCCGTACCCTGGTTGAAGCTGAAGGAAATCCACTATTGGGGAGATATCGATACCCACGGCTTTGCCATTCTCAATCAGTTGCGCGGGTTTTTTCCCCACACCACGTCTTTTCTCATGGATCGGCAGACACTCCTGGACCATCAGCCTCTCTGGGGAGTTGAGGCGCAGCCTGAAACAGGGAACCTATCGCGGTTGAATACCGAGGAAAGCATTCTTTACGATCAGCTGCGCCGGAACCATTGGGGTGACCGAATTCGGCTTGAGCAAGAGAGGATTGGGTTTGATTTTCTGCTTGATTTTCTCCGGCGGTTGTGAATTTCTGGAAAATCCTGTCAGGGCTATTCCGGAATCTGCAATCGATGCGGCATCAATATTGATGAATCCGAAACGCTTATGACAAAAGCAAGAAAAACGGGAAAGGCGGTCGGAATTCGGAGGTCTGATATAAAAGATGCAATGGAACCGGAAACTCGGAATGAACAGGGAATGGAATGAAGGAATAAAATGGTAACAGCCCTTTTGGTGGTAATGGCAGGCCTTGTCCTCCTGGTTTGGAGTGCAGACCGTTTTGTGGAAGGCTCCGCCGCTACGGCACGTCATTTCGGGATGTCGCCGTTGTTGATCGGTATGGTGATTGTGGGGTTTGGAACCTCCGCACCGGAAATGCTCGTTTCGGCGCTGGCCGCTCTGGAGGGCAGCCCGGGGATTGCCCTTGGTAACGCATATGGATCGAATATCGTCAACATTGCCCTGATTCTGGGCGTGACTGCTCTGATAAACCCGATCATGGTACATTCGACGGTATTGCGCAAAGAGCTGCCCATACTGGCCTTTGTGACCCTGCTCACCGTCGTACTGATTGCAGACCTTGACTTAACAAGGCTGGATGCAATTCTCCTGTTGTGGGTATTCGGCGGCCTGATGGCATGGACCGTTTATCAGGGATTGAAACGGAAAACCGACTCTCTGGCAAAAGAGGTGGAAGCAGAGACGGCTGAAAAAGCGATGCCGATTAAACGTGCTGTTTTCTGGATGGCGGCCGGTCTGGTGCTGCTGATTGTCAGTTCCCGCATTCTGGTGTGGGGGGCGGTGGAAATAGCACAGATTTTCGGGATAAGCGATATGGTCATCGGCTTGACGATCGTCGCGCTTGGTACTTCCCTGCCGGAACTGGCATCTTCGGTTATGGCAGCACGAAAGGGTGAGCACGATATTGCGCTGGGAAACATTCTCGGCTCCAATCTGTTCAACACGCTGGCTGTTGTCGGCATAGCCGGAACGATACAACCCTTTCCGGTTGAACCGGAAACACTGTCACGGGACATGGTCGTTATGGGAGCGCTCACGGTTTCGCTTTTCATATTCGGATACGGGTTTAAAGGCAGACAGGGGCGTATAAACCGGATTGAAGGTGCTGCGCTGATGGCGGTTTATGTGGGGTATACGGCCTATCTGATCGGCAGCGTGATCCATCATTCATCATGAACCGCCGGACTGATTTTCACCGGAGTGTCGGAATGGTGAAGTTCCGGTAACGATTTAAGCTATCGGGATATTCCCAGTTTTTTTGCCAGATGATGCAGATTGCTGCGATGCAGTCCCAGATCCCGCGCCGCCGCAGCCCAGTTTCCGCTATGGCTGTTGACCGATCGAATAATGACTTGCCGTTTATAATTCCTGACCGCCTCGTTCAGGGTTTGATTTTTCAGGCCGGATTGATCCGGTTCAGCGGCTGAGAAATCCGGTTCAGGCGCACTCTGCTTCAGGTCTTTGCCGATATGCGCTGTGGTGATCAGGATTGTTTCCGACGGCACGGAGTCAACAGAGGCCTTTAAAATGGCCCTGGAGATGACATTCTCCAGCTCCCGGACATTTCCCGGCCATGCATAGGTCTGCAATATCGCCAATGCTTCCGGATCAAATCGAATCATGCCGATACCCAGTTTCCGCCGGGTGATATCGGAAAAATAACCGGCCAGAAGCGGGATGTCTTCGGCTCTTTCCCGCAGTGGCGGCACCCTCAGGGGATACACATGCAGGCGATGGAAAAGATCGGCCCTGAATTTTCCGTTTTTCACTTCCTGATCCAGCCTGCGGTTGGTCGCGGCCAGAAGTCTTGCATCAACATGAATGGTCTGATTGGACCCGATGCGCTGAATTTCTCTTTCCTGAATGGCGCGAAGCAGTTTGGCCTGAATGGACATGGGAAGCTCGCCGATTTCATCCAGAAACAAGGTGCCGCCATCGGCCAGTTCAAACTTTCCGGCCCGATCCTGATTTGCTCCGGTGAAGGCGCCGCGAACATGACCGAAAAGCTCACTTTCCGCCAATGTCTCCGGCAGGGCCGCGCAATTTAAATAGAGGATCGGTTCCTGACTGCGGCCGGAGGCGGAATGAATGGCCCTGGCAACCAGCTCTTTGCCGACCCCGGTTTCTCCGGTGATGAGTATGGTGAAATCAGATTTGGCGACCAGTCCGATTTCCTTCTTCAGTGCTTCGATCACCCGGCTCGTTCCAATGATTTGTTCTCCCTGCCGCTGATAAATATCCCGCATCAAATCCCTGGCGATGAGCCCCTGCCGCTGTGCGTTTTTCTCCAACGCTTCAATCAGGTCGGCTGTTTGCATATGGGCTGCCGCAAGAGCGGATACGGCCTGCAGAAAACGCTGATCCAGATGACGAAACGCATCTGCTTTCATGGCATCGGCGGTTAATATTCCCACAAGCGTTTCGGCAACAAACAAGGGACAACCCAGGCAATCATGGACGCGGCCCAGCGGTGTTTTGTCATTGATGAGCAGTCCGTCAAAAGGATCCGGCAGGGCGCTGTCCGGCGGGAACCGGACCGGTTTTTTGGAATTGCAAATGATATCCAGGCGCGGATGTTCCTTGCGACGATACCGCACGCCGAGTGCGCTTTGGGATAGTCCGTTTGCTGCAACCGGGATCAGTTCGTCTTTTTCCAGGCGCAGCAAGGCTGCTGCATCATACGGAATTGCCGGGGAAAGTGCTTCCAGCAGACGGTTGTATTTATCCTGGGTGGAGAGCGCTGTTGTCAGGCTCAGGCTGATGGATGTCAAGGCGTCAAGATTGTCCATGGTTGTATTTTTTATAACATTGTTGTGAAAATGGCAACAGCAAATGTTGTCAATAGGATAACACTGATTTTAACAGTTTGAATAAATGAGAATTTCAGCATGGCACAACCCTTGCCATATAGAAAATAAAAGATTATTCATGGAAAGGAGAAAATATCATGGACGCAATCAATGAACTCAGAAATGAGCACCAGGCCATCCTGATGACATTATCCATATTGGAGCGGATGATTCATCGGATCAAGGAAGTGCCGGAAGGGCAGGTTGTCGAACACCTGGGCCGGCTGGTCGAATTTTTTAAAATTTTTGTGGACAAGTGCCATCATGGAAAGGAAGAGGATCTGCTGTTCCCGGCCCTGATGAAAATAGGCGTCAGCAAACATGGCGGACCCATCGGCGTCATGCTGGCGGAACACGATGAGGGCAGAGGATATATCCGGGAATTGCAGGCAGGATTGGATCAGTTGAAAAAAGGCAATCCGGATTCCGTTGGTCGGATCGATCAAAGTGCCGCAAACTATATTTCTCTTTTGAGAGCGCATATTGAAAAAGAAGACACGGTTCTGTTTCCCATTGCGGAAGCAAACCTTTCATTTGATAAGCAATCACAGTTGTACAAGGCATTTCAGAAATTGGAGATTGAGAAGATCGGTGCCGGCAGGCATGAGGAGCTGCATGGCCTGCTGGATCAATTGAAAAGCATTTATCTGTAAACAAAAGGAGACGCGCGTATGAATATCAACGTCAAAAACAATGTACACTGGGTAGGCAAGACCGATTGGGAGCTGCGAAAATTCCATGGAGATGAATACTCCACGTTTAAAGGCTCCACGTATAACTCCTACCTGATCAAAGAGGAAAAAACCGTTTTAATCGATACGGTCTGGAAACCGTATGAAAAGGAGTTTGTCCGGAATCTGGCTTCGGAAATCGACCTCAATAGTATTGACTATATTATTGCGAATCATGCGGAGATAGACCACAGCGGTGCGCTTCCGGAACTCCTGCGGCAGATCCCGGATACACCGGTTTACTGTACGAAAAACGGGCTGAAATCATTCAAAGGACATTTTCATGAAGACTGGAATTTCAAGGTCGTCAAAACCGGCGATCGTCTGAGTCTCGGCAGCAAGGAGCTGATATTTGTGGAAGCCCCCATGCTGCATTGGCCGGACAGCATGATGACCTATCTGACAGGGGATAACATCCTGTTCAGCAATGATGCGTTCGGGCAGCACTATGCATCGGAATTCATGTTCAATGACCGGGTAAATCAGGAAGAACTGTTTACGGAGGCCCTGAAATACTATGCGAATATCCTGACGCCTTTCAGCCCGCTCGTTATCCGCAAAATCAACGAGTTTCTTTCCCTGAATCTGCCGCTGGATATCATCTGCCCCAGCCACGGGGTCATCTGGCGGGACAATCCGGTGCAGATTGTGCAGAAATATCTCACGTGGGCGGACAACTACCAGGAAAATCAGGTTACGATTATCTATGATACCATGTGGGACAGCACCCGGAAAATGGCCGAAAATATTGCAAGAGGGATCCGGGAGGAAAATGAAACATTGAATGTCAAATTATACAATTCGGCGAAATCGGATAAAAATGAAATCATCACGGAGATTTTCAAGTCAAAAGCTATTTTGATCGGGTCTCCCACCATTAATCGCGGTGTGCTGACCTCGATCGCAGCACTGCTGGAGGAGGTTTCCGGGCTGAAATTCGCCGGTAAAAAAGCAGCGGCATTCGGCAGCTATGGATGGAGCGGGGAGTCACCGGCGGTGATCACAAAGCGGCTCCATGAGGCCGGCTTTGCCATCGCGGATGATGGAATGAAAATAACCTGGAATCCGGATGCGAAAGGTGCGGATCAATGCCGGGAGTATGGAAAGGAATTCGCCAAAGCCATACAATGATCTGCAAATCCAAATCCTGCATTTTTTGCAGGATTTGGATGCGGCGGCAAAGGAGTTTGTTATGGGTATGAATATTCAGTGCACAAATATCATCTTATATTGCCAAAAATGGAAGGAAACCGTTGCTTTTTATCAGAATGTGCTGCACCTTACCGTAACGTTTTCAAACGACTGGTTTGTTGAATTTCGTCTGAACGATGCATCAAGAGTCAGCATTGCCGATGAGCAAAGGGCATCCATCAAAACCAGCCAGGGAAAAGGGATCACCATCAGTCTCAACGTCGAAGACAGCAGGCGGCTGCATGCCGATATGACAGCCGGGAAGGTGAACCCGTCACCATTGAAAACAGTATGGAAATCCCGACAGTTTTATATCCATGATCCGGAAGGGAATCGCATTGAATTCTGGTCATGAAAAGATGAACATTCTGTTTTGGCCGCCGGATAAAAGAAACCGGAAACCGGCCCGATTTTTATGAATGAATTGCAATCAAAAGGATTTTCCTGCCGATGAAAATACTCCACACATCCGACTGGCATCTGGGGCGCTCACTCTATGGGCGAAAACGATATGATGAATTTTCGGCTTTTCTGGAATGGCTGGCAGATCGTATTGCGGAGCAGGCGATTGATGCCCTGCTGGTTGCGGGAGATGTTTTTGACACCAGCACGCCCAGCAACCGGGCCCAGGAGCTGTATTACCGTTTTTTATGCAGGGTTGCAGCCTCCTGCTGCCGTTACATCATCGTCATTGCCGGAAACCATGATTCTCCTTCTTTTCTGAATGCACCCAAAGCGCTTTTGCGGGCACTGAATGTGTATGTGGTCGGGGCAAAAACAGAAGATCCGGAAGATCAGGTTATTGTTCTCAATAATGACAATAACGATCCGATGGCCATCGTTTGTGCCGTGCCATATCTCCGGGACAAGGATATCCGCATGGCAATGCCGGGGGAAACCATGGATGACAAAAATGCCAGACTCATCGAGGGGATTCGGAATCACTATGCGGATGTTTGCGCCATAGCAGAGCGGAAGCGGAAAGAGATTCCCATCATTGCCATGGGGCATCTCTTCACTGCAGGCGGCAGGACAGTGGAGGGTGACGGGGTCCGGGAGCTCTATGTCGGCTCTTTGGCTCATGTCGGAAAGGAGTTGTTCCCGTCATGCATTGATTACCTGGCTCTGGGGCATCTCCATGTGCCGCAATGCGTGGGAAACGAGAATCACTTCCGGTATTCCGGATCTCCGATTCCCATGGGGTACGGAGAGGCAAATCAGGAGAAGAAGGTGATTGTGGCGGAATGGGATAGCGGCAGAACGCCGGCTGTCAGGGAGATTCCGGTTCCGTGTTTTCAGCCACTGGTGAGGATCGTAGGCTCTCTTGATGAAATTCAGGAGAAAGTAGTTCAGCTCAGGAAGGAGGAAAGCACTGCCTGGCTGGAGATCGAATATACCGGTTCCGACATGATCGGGAATCTTCGGGAGCTTTTGGATGAGTCCCTGTCCGGAACAGCCATGGAAATTCGGCGGGTCAAGAACAGACGGATAATGGAGCGGATCAGCTGCATGCGCGAAGATGAGACACTCGACGAACTGAATGTTCATGATGTGTTTGAGCGCTGCCTGGAAGCCGCTGACGTACCTTCAGCAGACCGGCCTGAGATGAAGCAGTTATATCATGAAATTATCCGCTCCCTCCAGGAAGAAGACGTCAATGCGGAATAAAAAGGCTGATCATGAAGATTCTTGCGCTTCGATTTAAAAATCTGAATTCACTTTATGGAGAGTGGCTGATTGACTTTTCATATCCGGAATATGTTTCAAACGGAATCTTTGCTCTGGCCGGGCCGACCGGTGCCGGCAAATCAACGATCCTGGATGCAATCTGTCTGGCACTTTATGGAGCCACGCCGCGTCTTGGCAGGATTACCAGAAGCAGCAACGAGATCATGTCCCGGCTCACCGGAGAATGCTATGCGGAGGTAACCTTTGCCTCGCAGGCAGGCACATTCCGATGCCATTGGGCACAGCACCGGGCGCATAAAAAGCCGGAAGGAAACCTGCTGGATGCCAGTCATGAAATAGCCGATGCCCAAAGCGGTCGGATACTTGAATCCAAAAAGCGGGATGTCGCTGCGGTCATTGAAGAAAAAACCGGGATGGATTTTGATCGTTTCACCCGCTCCATCCTTCTGGCGCAAGGAGGGTTTGATACTTTTTTAAAGGCGGATATAGAGCAGAAGTCTAAGATTCTGGAGCAGATCACCGGCACGGAAATCTATACGGAAATTTCGCAACGTGTCCATGAAAAGCTGCGGGAAGAGCGTGACAAATTGCAACTCCTTCAGGCGGAAACCTCAGGAATTCATGTCCTGGATGAACAGCAGGAAGCGGAGATCAGCCGGGAGCTTTCCGAAAAGAAAAAATCAGAAGCAGCGGCAATAGTGAATTTTCAGGAAACCGGGAAAGCCATGGAATGGCTTACCGGAATTCATACCCAGCAAAATGAAATGATGTTGATTGTAAAGGAAGCGGAAGCGGCAGCTACCGCTTCCGACGCCTTTTTACCGGAAAGGGAAAAGCTCAACCGTGCGCAAAAAGCAGCAGAACTGGAAGGGGTGTATGCCACGCTGCTTTCCATCCGCAAGCAGCAGGAGTCTGACCGGAATGCGCTACAGAATGATGAGGCGGCTTTTCCCGGAATACGGGCATCGGCAGCGCAGAAAGAGGAATTGCTGAAAAACGCGGAGGCTGAAACAGCCAAGGCTAAGGAAAAGCAGAAATCGCTGGCGCCCCTGATTCAAAAAGTACGCATGCTGGACCAGCAGATATCGGACAGAAAAAAATCGATCCATGCCGGTGAAGCGGATTGCCGGAAGATAGCCGATCAGATCGCCGTCTGCCGGACGGATCTGGACCGGAAAACAGCAATACGGGAAAAAGACCGGAAGGCTCTGGCGGCAATTGAGGCTTATCTGTCGGCCAATGCCGGGGATGAGTCGCTTGTGGTTCAACTGGCCGGCATTGAAGAGCAGATCAATCATCTGCGGGCCGCCTTTCAGGATATTTCCGAAAAAAAACAGGCCTTGGCATCGGCAAAAAGCCGTTCGGAGACCGCTTCACAGACTGCTTCCGTTCGCAACGGAGAATGGGCCGGCCGAAACCAGGAAAATGAAGCCGTAAAGAAGAAGGTTGTCCTGAAAAAGGCGGAACTGGCCGGTCTTCTGGGAGACCGTCTTCTTCGGGAATATCGCGCGGAAAACGAATCTCTGCTTCGGGAGGTGGCATTCCACCGCAAGATTGCGGACCTGGAATCGGAAAGAATCCGGCTTGAGGATGGCAAGCCCTGCCCGTTATGTGGTTCTGAAAAACATCCGTATGCCGAGGGAAATGTACCTGCGGTTGATGAAACCGAAAAAAGGATACAGGCTCTTTCCGGTTTGATACGCAAAGCCGAGCGGTTTGAGTCGGGCATCAAGGATCTGGAATCTTCGGAAAAGGATGTTTCTGCAACAGTTGCTGTTGCAGAGAAGCGGGTTGCCGAAGCCCTGAATGAAATGAAGGATGCAGAAAACGGCCTGGTCCGGATCACGGGCGAACTTGCGAAGGCCGATGAAGGGTTTGCCCGATGGAAAGCAGCCGTACTGATCCGGCTGCTGCCCTTCGGTATCCGTGAAATACCGGAAGGCGATGCCTCATTATTGTTGTCTGATCTGAAACATCGGCTCACGAGCTGGCAGGAGAATCTGCAAAAGAAAGAAAAGATGGAAAAACAGCAGATGGAACTGGACAGTGAAATGAATCGGCTCCATGCGGTGATCGAAACCCGAAACCAATCCATGACGGAAAAGCAGAATGCGATTGGCGTTCTGAAGGCGGAATATGAGGGCCGGTTGGCGGAACGCAGGGAATTGTTCGGCCAAAAAATGCCGGATGCAGAGGAAGCGGGTCTGGAGACCTTGGTTTCGGAAGCTTCGCAAGGGGAAAAGACGGTTCGCAAAGAGCGGGACAACATCAAACAATTATTGGACGCTGCAACAGTGCGTATGGACTCATTGAAAGAGCGCATTTCGAAAAGTGCCGCTGAACTTCAGGTTTGGGAGTCTGATTTTATTCGTTATCGGGAGGGCAAGGGTTTTCCGGATGAGCCGTCATTTGTTGCCGGTCTCCTGCCTGCCGTGGAACGGAACCGGTTGGCGGCCCGTGCCAAAGCGCTGGATGACAGGATGACGGAAATTCAGGCACGGAAGACGGATCGGGAAAATCGACTGGCTCGGGAACGGGAGAAAAAGGTAACCGATTCCACGCGGGAAGAACTCACAGCGGTATATCAAAAGATCGAAGATGCATTGAAACAGATCCGGGATGATATCTCCGGATTGAAACATAAACTGATCGAAAACGACTCAGCCAGGGAGAAGATCCGGAACAAGCAGGCGCTGATCGATGCCCGGAAGAATGAGTGCCGCCGATGGGAAAAACTTCACAGCCTGATCGGTTCGGCCGATGGGAAAAAGTACCGGAATTTTGCCCAGGGCCTGACCTTTGAATTGATGATATCCCACGCCAACAGGCAGCTTGCCAAATTGACCGACCGATACCTTCTGATCCGGGATGCGATCCAGCCGCTGGAACTCAGCGTTGTTGACGGTTATCAGGCCGGTGAAATCCGATCCACCCGGAACTTGTCCGGTGGTGAGAGCTTCATTGTCAGTCTTTCGCTGGCCCTGGGGTTATCCCAAATGGCCGGCCGGAAGGTGCGGGTCGACTCCCTGTTTCTGGATGAAGGATTCGGCACATTGGATGAGGACGTGATGGAAACCGCCCTGGAGACACTTGCCGGTCTTCATCAGGATGGAAAATTGATCGGTATTATCTCGCATGTGACCGCACTGAAAGAAAGAATCAGTACACTGATCGACATCATCCCTGCTTCCGGAGGAAAAAGTCTGATTGCCGGTCCGGGGTGCATGCAGCTGCCACCACGATGATATGCGACCTCCCGTGTCCGATTACCGTATTGATGAGACATGGAACGTCTTGCGGGCAAACCGAAAAAAACGGTTTCAGCATGTCTGTCCTGTTGCCGATCGTGTGAACCGGCAATCACGCAGGAGGATATCACAGACGCTGAAGCCTGTCAGGATCGATATTCGGATTTTTTAATTCTGTAGCGGGACATGAGCCTGTTCAGCTGGCGCGGGGTGATTTGGGCCTCTTTTGCCGACAGATTGATCTTGCCTTTGTTGCGGGCGATCAGGTTTTTGACGTAAAGCTGTTCGAAATCCTCCAGTGCCAGTCGTCTTGCCTCATTCAGGGATAGCGGCCCGCCGGGCTCCTGCAGAAAGGCACTGATAAAATCAGGAGACATGATCTCCAACGGAAAGCTCGGGGGCATCAGCGTACCATTTTTTTCCAGGATATAGGAGCGCTCCAGAACATTTTCCAGTTCCCGGATATTGCCCGGCCATTCATATCGTTTCAATGCTTCGATGACCTTGGGATGGAGTTTTTGAATGTTCTTGCCATACTGCTGGTTGAGTTTTTTCAGAAAAACTTCAACCATGTGCGGAATATCCTCAACACGCTGCCGGAGAGGCGGAATGACAATCGGAAATACATTCAGCCGGTAGTAGAGATCTTTTCGGAACCGGCCCTGTGCGGCAAGTTCTTTCAGATCCGCATTGGTGGCGGCAATAATACGGACATCCGCTTTCAGGGGTTCTTCGCCCCCGACACGGCTGAATGTCTTGTCCTGAAGTACCTGTAAAAGCTTCACCTGGGCGGATGAGGAAATGGTACCGATTTCATCCAGAAAGATGGTTCCGCCGTCCGCGATCTCGAACTTGCCGGCTTTTCTTCGTACGGCACCGGTAAATGCGCCTTTTTCATGTCCGAACAGTTCGCTTTCCAGCAGCGTGTCCGGTATGGCGCCGCAATGAACGGAGAGAAAGGGTTTGTCATTCCGGTTGCTGTGGATATGGATCAGGCGGGCCAGAAGCCCTTTTCCCGTCCCTGTTTCACCGAGCAGCAATATGTTGGCAATTGTCGGTGCCACAGACCGGATGGTTTCATAAATATTCATCATGTGAGGGTTTCGCGTGTGAATCACATCAATCCATTCGGTTTTCCAGAAACGATTCCGCAGATATGTCAATTCATGATCCCTGGCATAGGCTTCTTTAAAGGCCGTAACCACCAGCCGGATTTCTTCGGGGTCAAGGGGATAGGTGATATAATCGCCGGCACCTGCCTTTACCGCTTTAAATGCTTCCCGAATGGCGGATTGTGATGTCAGAACCGCATACTCGATCATGGGATTGGCATCCTGAAAATCGATCATCACGTCGTGGAGGGGCGCCTCCCCGTTGGCATTTTTAAATTCCTGAAGATCGATAAAAATCAGATCAAACGGCCTGTTGGTATGGATTTCAAGGGCCTGTCGGATGGAATCGGAATTTTCAACTTCGAATTCTTCGGAGAGCACGCTCTGGATGGTGGAAATAATTTCCGTATTGCCTGATATGATAAGCACTCGGTTCATATTACATTTTGATCCCGGATAGAGGACGATCGATCAGATTGCAAGGCATTATTGGTTTATTCTTTAGATGGAGTTGGTTCTTTTTGTCAAGAAAAAGGTAAATCTTTATTGTGGGTTTGGATGCAGTGGTTCATTATATAAGAGCAAATGCGTAAACACAGTCCGGACTATTTGACGGCGGGCTGTTGTGCGGAACCATCCGGTTTGAATTCATCCCGTTCAAACCGTTCAATAACAATATTCTTCTGTTCACCGTTTTCCGTCATCATTCCTTCCGCGATCACCTTTTTTCGTAAAAACCCTTTTAATTTTTTTGCCTCTTTGTTCTCCACAACCAGATATTTTTTCTCCGTATACGTGACAATGGAGAGCGTGCTGATTTCTCCGGCGTCATTCCAGGTTTCAGGGATCACGATTCCGCGGATGGTTATTTTTTTCTTTTTCTTCATTTGGCTGGATATCTGATATTGTTCCGTTTGATTGAATTCAGTAACAGTCCGAAAAGACTTTTGCAATCGGCATGCCACAGCCGGTAGCCCTTTTCCGGTTGCGGCGATCAACGGTTCCGCCATTCCCGCCTGTCCGGCAGCCGCGCAGCGCATTGTTATAACGGTTTAATATTATATGCCATTTTAATTGTATGCCGGAGCATGGGCGGATACGGGCGGTTTTTCAACATGATTTTGCAGACAGAGGTAAGGAACAGAAATCGGAAGCAGAATGTCTCAAGCAGGTCTGATGAGCCATTGAATTCCGTGTTTTCAGGGAAAATGATTTTGGTATTCCAATTGCTTTGATTCGTGAAAAATGATATTGGAGTCAGCATTCAGGCAGGCCGCGAGATGAAATTCACGCCATCTTAGTGTTGTTTCTTGTGGGGTGTGCTGCTTTCGAGTTGTTGATGCATTCTTTTGATTCAGCGTCATTGTTCCGTCAATCGAACCCAAGGGAGCCTTTCCGTGTTGAAAGCGGATCAAAATAGGGGAGCCGTCGAGTCCGGCCGGAAGAAGCCATTGGTCCGGCTGCTTGCCACAATCGGCATAAACCTGTCCTTGATCACCGCGGGGAGCGTTCTGTGTGCGGTGTCGGTGAATGGTATTCTGATCCCTCAAAATTTCATCAGCAGCGGTGTTACCGGCATGGCGATTCTGATTTCCTATTTTTTTAGCGGCTTGTCCGTAAGCTCCATCTATCTGTTGTTAAATATTCCGCTGTTTCTGCTGGGCTGGCTGTATGTGGGGAAACGGTTTTTTATTTACAGTGTGGTCGGGCTGATCATTTTTACCCTGGCCCTGTCCATCCCGATCCGGCCCTTGCTCCTGCAGGAGCCGATTCTCAGCTCACTTCTTGCAGGCATTATATTCGGCGGCGGTTCCGGTTGTATTCTCCGGTCATACGGATCATCCGGCGGAACCGATATTCTTTCCATTATCATGATGAAGCGGTTCTCCGTCAAGCTGGGGACAACGGTGCTTGCTTTTAATGTCATCCTGCTGGGTATTGCAGCGGTGATGATTTCTTTGGAGTCGGCACTCTATGCGCTTATTTTTCTGTTTGTGAGTTCAAATATTTTAAATCTTGTGGTTACGGGTTTGAGCCAGCGGAAATCGGTATTGATCATTTCATCAAAATGGAAGGAAATATCCGGTGAGATCATGAACAGTCTGAACCGCGGGATCACCGTCATTCACGGGGAAGGCGGTTTTTCCGGCAAACGGGAAAACATCCTGTATACGATCATCGCTTTCCAGGAACTTTCACGCCTCAAGGATCTTGTCCGCAAGATCGATCCTCTGGCATTTCTCGTGGTCAGTGATACATTGGAAGTCATGGGAAAACGTATCGGAAACCAGCCGCACTGGTGATCGGAAGGGAGAAGGGAATGCGTTTTATCAGAAGAATCGTTATCGGGCTGATCGCAGCAGTTGCTGCGATCGGATACACCGGAAATGCCGGTTTCTGTGATCCGAAAGAACCCTCACCAGCCGCGGGGACAGCGGACAAGTTGACCGTGGTTCGGGCGCAAATCTGCGAGGAGATGAATAACCTCCAGCCGGTCAACCCGACAGCCGTCTTTTCGGTTGCAAAAGACAAGGCGTTTTGTTTTGCGGAAATCGATGGCATTGGTTCATCCACTCAAATTTTCCATAACTGGATCAGGAGGGATAACCATGTCGCCGGAATCAAGCTGGTTGTCAAGCCTCCGCGCTGGTCGACCGTCAGCTCCATTTCTTTGCGGGAAACCGATAAAGGGCCATGGCGGGTCGAGATTGCCGATATGGATGGGAATGTTTTGAAAACTTTAAGATTCAGCGTAGTTGATTAAACATGGAGACTATTTTTTCTTTTATTCAAAATTTACGATGGCAGGATTTTATTGATATTGTCATCAACAGCTATATCCTGTTCCGCATCTATGTTTTGTTTCAGGGTACGACAACCTTCCGGGTCATGATGGGGATTACGGGGCTTTTGTTTTTTCAGCAGATCGCCGTCTACTTAGGGCTGGTGGTAACCAGCTGGCTCATTCAGGGCATTATGACGGTGGCCGCCATTATCATTATTGTGATCTTCCAGAATGAAATCCGCGGGGTTTTTCAAGCCACCAACTGGAAAAACATACTCTGGGGAATTCCGACAATCAGCAGGGTTGCTCCTGCTGAAACCATCGTTAAAACCATTTTTGAGCTGGCGGAAAAAAAGATCGGTGCGCTGATCGTTTTTCCCGGAAGGGAAAACCTGTACAGTGTCGTCCAGAGAGGTATTCCCTGGCAGGGGCGGGTCTCCCGGGAAATGCTGAAGACGATTTTCTGGCACAACAATCCGGTTCATGACGGAGCCATTATTATTGAAGGGGACAGGATCTCTGAAGTGGCCTGTATTTTACCGCTGTCGGAACGCAAGGATCTGCCTTCCCATTTTGGAACACGGCACAGGGCTGCGGCAGGGCTGGCGGAGGTGTCGGATGCCCTCATCGTGGTTGTTTCAGAGGAAAGAGGCAGCGTCACCATTGTAAAAGGGGCGACCTTTAAAACGATCAAACGGGAACGGGATTTGAATCATTATATCGATATGCATCTCGGGAAGAAAAAGGTTACCGGGATTGTCCGGAAAGAGACATTCCAGTTAAGCATTGCAGCCCTCCTGTCGATTATTTTTATTGCCAGCATCTGGAGCAATTTTTTAAGGAGGTCGGATACCCTGATCAATATGGAGGCGCCGATTCAATTTAAAAACCGGCAGCCGGGAATGGAGGTTGTTCAGGTATCCACGAATAACGTCCAGTTGCAGATTAGCGGTTCAACGGCACTGCTTCGTTCCGTCAGTTCAACCAAGCTTTATGTGGAGATTAACCTGGAAAATGTCAATATCGGAGAAAACACATTCAATCTGACATCGAAGAACATTCAATTGCCGCCCGGTATTACATTGAACCAGATCTCGCCGTCAAAGGTCGATGCGCTGATTGATTCCATCGTGACAAAGGATTTTCCGGTACAGGTGGACTGGGTCGGAAAGATGCCGCCGAATCTGCTGCTGAGTTCCGTACAAGTGATGCCGCCGACTGTTCGTATTTCCGGAAGAAGCCTGCGGCTGAAGGATATCAAGACCATATACACCAAAAGAGTGCCGATTGATATTGTTGAGAAAAGCGGTATTATTTTTGCCGGGATTGCGGTGGAAACTCCTTTGAAACTAGCGTCCGGGCAGAATGAGACGGTAAAAATCCAATACCGGGTTTCCGAACGATAACGCAGAAAAGCGATCAGGGCAGAACCTTGCAATAAATTATTTTACCGTCGCCCGGCGCAAAAAAATCCTCCAGCAAGGCGGCCTGCTGAAAGCCGATATGTTCATAAAATTTTCGGGTGGGCAGGTATTTTTCACTTTGAGAGGTGTCTACGTAAATACGGGTTCCATGTGCTTTTTGAATCAGCAGTTCGGTTTCATCATAAATGTTTTTTCCGATTCCCCTCTTCTGGAAATCCGGATGAACAGCGATCCAGTAAATATCATAGCTGGATAAGGTGCAGGGGGTGGCACCGTAACAGGCGTATCCGGCTAAAAAACCGTCGATATCATACAGCACGAAATGATAACCGCTGTCAGTACCCTTAGCCAGCCGTTCGTTTACCAGCTCGATGGCCACATCAATTTCATAGGAGTGAAAGAATCCGGTGGCTGCTAAAAGGGTTTCAATTTTATGACAGTCCGACTCACAGGGCTCGTGCCGGAATATTGTTTTCGCTTTCCGTTTGATTTGCATATACAGCGGCTTCTCTGATGAACAGAGCCTTTCATGGATACATGAACAATTGTTTTTTACAGTGGGAACCCCTGAAGCGCTGTTTCCGGTTCGGGTTGCATGGGTTTTTTGGAAAGCCGCTGCTGAACAGACTCGATGATTCTGGAAACCATCTGTTCGTAACTCAGGCCTGATTTCCGGGCTGCGGCGGCAAAACCGCCGTCAGGGCTCAGGCATGGATTGGCGTTTGCTTCCAGCACAAAGATATTTCCGGCTTGATCCACACGCATATCGATGCGTCCATAGTCTCTGATTTTTAAGAGCCGGGAGCAGACGATGGCGGTTGTTTCCAGTCTTCTTCTTAACCGGGGAGAAAGGTCTTCCGGAAATACGCGACGGGTGTTGTGATATTCCAGTGAAGCGGGATCCCACTTGGCACGGTAACCGACGATATGGAACAGATTTTTCGGCAACTGGGAGAAATCGATTTCAGCCAGGGGAAGGGGAGCCAGTGACGGATAGCCCATCAAGGATACATTGAACTCCCTTCCGTCAATGTACTCTTCGATGATAACCGGTCCAAAACGTGCAATAAACGCTTTAATCCGCTGTTTCAAAGTTTTCTTGTCTGTAAAGACAGATTCCTGGTCGATGCCGATGCTGGCATCTTCGAACTGGGGTTTTACAATAACGGGAAATTTCAGAACATCGACATTTAAATGTATCGGATTGATGATCACCACGGATTTGGGGGTCAATATGCCGCAGGATTTTACCAGATGTTTGGTAATCATTTTATCGGTTGTCAGCATCAGGGAGGCAGATGGTGAGCCGGTGAACGGGACGCCGAGGAGTTCCAGAACGGCGGCAGGATGACCGCAAAGGGTCGAGTCCTCGTCAACGGTTTCACAGAGGTTAAACACTGCCCGAACAGTCTGCTTTTTCAAACGATCCATAAAAAGGGCAAGATCTTTTGTAAACGGTATGATCACCGGTCGGTATCCGAGAGCGGTCAGCGATTGTTCAATCGCATCCACCTGGGTCAGAACATCCAGTGAATCAATCGAGCCCGGATGAGGTTTGTTGTAAATGATACCGATAATCTCAGGCATGTGCGTATTTCCTTTTTCGACAATCCGGTAACTTCAGACCATACGGGAGATGGTACCATACCATCTCCCGTATTGAATCTTTCATGGCATTGATCGGCTGGATCGGATGATCTCAGCCACGGCCGTTTTTTTCTTCTTCATGCCCCATGTTCAGGCAATCCCATATGAACCGGACAGCCATTTGTCGCTGCAGCAGACATGAGAAACTCCGGAGACCGGATCTCGTTTGCCGGATCCTGATTTGCGGTCAGGGGATACCGGAACTCTTGATTCCTATAGTTCCGCAGGACCAGGGAATCGTTTTCCTGACGAACAACATAATCCGGGAGGAGTGGAATTTTTCCACCACCGCCGGGAGCATCGATGACATAGGCAGGGATGGCATACCCACTGGTAAATCCGCGAAGTGATCGAATCATCTCGATCCCTTTTTCAACCGGTGTGCGAAAGTGGGCGGAACCCTGGATCGGGTCGCATTGGTAAAGATAATAAGGCCGAACCCGAATTTTCAACAACCCATGGAAAAGGCGTTTCAGGGTTTGGGCCTCGTCATTGATTCCTTTCAGCAGTACGGTCTGGCTGCCCAATGGAATGCCGGCATCGGCCAGACGGTTGCATGCCAGCATGGTTTCAGGCGTCAGCTCATCAGGATGGGTAAAGTGAATACTGATATAAAGCGGATGATACCGCTTCAGCATCCGGACGAGCGCGGGTGTGACACGCTGGGGCAGAACAACCGGTGCCTTGGTGCCGATACGGATCATTTCCAGATGAGAAATGGGTTTCAATTGGATCAGGAGCCATTCCAACTGTTCGTCCGAAAGCATCAGCGGGTCACCTCCGGAGATGATGACATCCCGGATCTGCTTGTTTTGACGGATATAAGCAATTGCCTTTTCCCATTGCGGACTTTCCGCTCTGCTGCCCACAATCCGGGATCGGGTGCAATATCGACAATATGTGGAACATGTATTGGTTACCAGAAAAAGGACCCTGTCCGGATAGCGATGAACCAGTCCCGGAACCGGACTGTGATTATCTTCTCCGAGCGGATCGGCAAATTCACCCGCGCCAAGGAGATGCTCGTCCTGAACCGGCACAACCGTCCGGCGAACAGGCTGTAAGGAGTTCTCCCTGTCAATCAGGCTTGCGTAGTAAGGTGTAATGCTGAGCGGAAGAGACTTGGCTGAAGAGCTGAGCGCATTTTTTTCTGCGTCGGACAGATGAATGATTCTTTCCAGGGCGCTTACCCCTGTTATGCGGTTTTTCATTTGCCAGTGCCAGTCATTCCACTGGCTTTGTTTGACCCCTGGGTAGTATTGTTTACGGAATAAGTGAGTTTTGGAATTGGCGAACAAGGATTTCGACATACCGCTTTTTGAGAGTGATTGTTTCTGGCTGCTTGTCATTTCTTCTGAAACATTGCCGTATCGAACATCCGATTCCGTGCAAGCCCCGGCAGCATAATCACTCCCGAAACGACCCAGGGGGTCCTCCTCTTCTGGTAAAAAGACATCATTCTTCATTATGAATCTCCTTGACTTTTGTTGTTTAACAACGCGTTTTTGTCCGTACAAACGCAATGTTTTTTAGGCATGTTTTATGCCAAAAAAAGTGGTTATTTATCTTTTGCAAAACGAAGCCTGGCTTTCCATCCGGTATTGCGGCCGGTCATGATTTTCCGGCAGAATTTTCATTTCTTGAACCGGTTGTTTCCGGAAATATGCCCCCTGTTTTTTAACCGGGAAAAATTCCGGACAGACTTTTTCAATACAGGCACGACATGTAAGTTCCGATAGGAGTAAAAAACGGACATTGGGTGTCTCTTTTTCCGGGCCGTTGTTCAGGCGCGTTGCCGTACGTTGTAATGCGCCGATGAAAGCGGCGGGTTCCGGCTCTGGTTATGGCGTCTTCCTATCGTCTTGGCATTCTTGTTGCTCTACTATAGATAAAGTGTATTGAAGTTATTTTCGAAATGGTTCAGTATGTCAAGGGAGAAAATGAAAATGGCAGCAAAAATGATCCAATACAGCCATGAAGCCAGATCGAAAATGCTTCAGGGGGTCAATCACCTGGCCAATGCCGTTAAGGTGACCTTGGGACCCCGTGGAAGAAATGTCATTATTGAGAAATCCTGGGGGCTCCCCATTATCACCAAAGATGGGGTTACCGTAGCCAAAGAGATCAGTCTGGAGGATAAATTTGAAAACATGGGAGCCCTGATGGTCAGGGAAGTGGCCGGCAAAACCAACGACACGGCCGGAGATGGGACGACCACGGCAACCGTTCTTGCCCAGTCCGTTTACAGCGAAGGGCTGAAGCTTGTTATGTCCGGCTTGGCACCCATTGCGCTGAAACGGGGTATTGATGCCGGAGTTGCTGCGGTGGTGGAAAAACTGAAACAGATTTCAAAACCGGTTGCGGATCAATCGGAGATCATTCAGGTCGGAACCGTATCCGCCAATAATGACCGTGCCATTGGGAGGTTGATCGCCGATGCCATGGACAAGGTCGGTAAAGAAGGGGTTATTACCGTCGAGGAAGGAAGATCCATGGATACGTCCATGTCGTTTGTGGAAGGCATGCAGTTTGACCGTGGTTATATTTCACCCTACTTTGTCACCGATACCGGAAAGATGGAGGTGCGGCTGCAAAATACGGTTGTGCTGATTCATGAAAAAAAGATCAAAAATACGAATGATGTTCTTCCGATCCTGGAAGCGGTGGCCCGGTCGGGAAAATCGCTGCTGGTCATTGCCGAAGATGTGGAAGGGGATGCCCTGGCAACACTGATTGTCAACAAGCTGCGCGGCACGTTGAAGGTCGCGGCGGTAAAAGCGCCCGGATTTGGCGACCGGCGGAAAGCCCTGCTGGAGGATATTGCGATACTCTGCGGCGGCAAGCTGTTATCCAAGGATCTGGGGGTAAAGCTGGATAAGGTTTCCATCCAGGATCTGGGCATCTGCAGGAGCGTCATTATCGATAAGGACAATACCACGATTGTCGGTGGTGAGGGTAAAAAAGACGCGATTGCCGATCGTGTTCGGCAGCTTCGGGTACTGACCGAGAAAAGCGTAACCGATTATGAGCGGGAAAAACTGCAGGAAAGAGTCGCCAAGCTTACGGGCGGTGTTGCCGTTCTGAAAGTCGGGGCAGCAACCGATACAGAGATGAAAGAAAGAAAAGCCCGTGTGGAAGACGCATTGAATGCGACCCGTGCTGCGGTGGAGGAAGGTATTGTTCCCGGCGGAGGCGTTGCGCTGGTTCGCTGTCTATCCGCTCTTGGGAATTTGAAACTGGAGAAGGATGAAGAAAACGGGGTCAGGATTTTGAAACGCGCCCTGGTCGAGCCGTTGCGGCAGATTGCCATCAATGCCGGACTCGATGGTTCGGTCGTTCTGAACCATGTATTGGAGGGCCGGGATGATTTCGGCTTCAATGCGGAAACACTGGCGTATGAAAACCTGCTGGGTTCGGGTGTGATCGATCCGACAAAAGTGGTTCGTTTTGCCCTTCAGAATGCCGCTTCCGTAGCCGGGCTGATGCTCACAACAGAGGCAATGATCACGGAAATACCCCAAAAAAATGTTAAAGGATCGGTTCCGGATATGGAGGAACCATATTGACTGGGAAGGAATTGGTTATGTATCGTATTTTGTCGGCCGTATGTCTGGCCATGCTTGTGTCTACATCTCTTTTTGCCGGTGATAAACCGGAAGGCATTTCTGATTTGCATGATCAGATGGTTCCGGTATTGCAGGAACTTTCCGAAAACATCGATGCGCTCAATGATATCCAGAAGCAGATGGATAACTCAAAGGCTTCGGATGAGAATTATGATGAAAAAAAGAATATCTGGCTGTCTTCGGTATTGACTTTTTCTGCGATTGGTTCGGTATGCGAGTATGAACAGGATCTGCTTGAGCTGTTTCTGGATTTGCGTCCGCAAAATCGAATGCGATATGTGAATGTCCGGATAAAAAGCATAGAGTCGTCCATCCGGCAGATTGAAATTTTCAAAGAGCAGATAGCGATCAATCGTTTACTTCTGGGTGAAAATCAGTCGAACAGGAGTTTGTTCGAACTGGAGGATCACGTTATCGGTCAATCGCTATCTCTCTTGAAGAAGGGTGCTCTCGTTATCCGCACAATCAAATAAGTTACAGCAGCATCATTCCGTATATATCCATCGGGTGAAACCGGATAAAACAGAAGCCGGGATTTGTAACAGTGCTTACATCAATCCCGGCTTGTTGGTTAGGCTGCACTAACGGTGATTTTCCGGGGGGCAGCCTTTTTGACCTTGGGAAGTGTCAGGCGGAGTACGCCGTTGTCCAGTTTCGCATTGATGCTTCCCTGGTCAATGATTTCGGAAAGTGTGAACTGTCTGACGAACCGGCCGATTTCGTACTCAATGAGAATGTCCTCTTCATCGGCATTTTCAGAAGGAGAAATGTCACCGACAATGCTGAGGGTATTCTCCCGCAGGTCAATGTTCAAGTTGTCGGCTTTCACACCGGGCATATCGGCAAGCAGAACAATTTCCTGATCATTTTCAAAAATATCCACATCCGGAGAAAAAACAGGTCCGGGTTTGGTTTGCTCAGCAGGATTTGCCACTTCGGTCTTTTCTTTAACCTGAATATCTTTGCTATCCGTCATGTTTCATCCCTCCTTTCTTCCTATTTGATACTGATCTGTTTGGGTTTTGCCTTTTCGGATTTCGGCAGAGTCACTTTCAGAATGCCGTCGGCAAGAGCGGCTT
Organism: Desulfobacteraceae bacterium; assembly: GCA_003599865.1. GTDB lineage: Bacteria > Desulfobacterota > Desulfobacteria > Desulfobacterales > SURF-7 > QZKS01. The sequence goes on along the minus strand of QZKS01000054.1, from coordinate 37,650 downwards.
TTACCCGGTCAGGGTTGATTTCCGAGGAAAGGCTCATCATCCGCGAGAATTTTCCGGCCTCCCTTTCCCGGCGATGGTACTTTGCCCCGTCATTTTCAGCAGGAATTTTTCTCTCTCCGGAAAGCGATACGGTCGTTCCGGTAGCCTGGATATCAAGATCTTCGGACTTGACGCCCGGAAGTTCTGCCCGAAGATAATAATTCTCCTTGTCTTCGGTCAGGTTGACCAGAGGGAAAACACCGGCTTTGCGGCCGGGTGCTACCCCCATAAAGGCATCATTCATGAAATTCAATTGTTTCCGGAGATTCTCGAACTCTTCGACTCTTCGGCGAAAACTCCAATCCGGTACTCCAAAATATCTTCTGAACATCATGGCATTGACCTCCTTTTTAGGGTTTGGAATAACATCCACTACTCTGTCTTGACTTCAATCTTCTTTGCTTCCGATTCTTTTATCTTTTTCATTTCCACCTTGAGGACTCCGTTTTTAAAGGACGCATCGACTTTTACCGGGTCCACTTCTGCAGGAAGTTCAATGGTCCTGTTGTAGTAACCGTATGAACGCTCAAGGCGATAATATCCGTCCGTTTTGTGTTCTTTTTCATCGTTTTTATGAGCCTTGATCGTCAGCATCCGGCCATCCAGAGACAGATCAATGTCTTTGGACCGAACTCCCGGCATTTCCGCGTCTACAATAATTTTCCTTTTTTCTTCCTTGATGTCCACCCGGGGAAATAACTGACTTTTTTGCATCAGCCTTCGCGGCGTGATCCAGTCTCCAGGAAAGGCGTGATCAAAAAAATCGTCCATTTGCGATTGAATACTTTGAAACGTGGATTCGGGCGGCTGGGTTACAATCTCTTTTTTCTTTTTCCATGGGATGATATCCATCAGTTTTCTCATCTGCCTCACCTCCTTTTAACAGAAGAAAAATAGTTGGTTTCAACCATTGGATATAATCATGTTTTTTCCATCCAAAAATGATGGTAATTTATTTTATATATTCCTGATATAATGGAAATTAAATTAAATATTACGTCCCTTTCCGACCCAAAATTAATACCAAAAAAAAATCTGTCAATGGGATGAAAATTCTTTTTTTTGTGTGAAGCGGAATGAAAAAAACAGGACTCATTTTCACTTTAACAACCGGTAATATGAAGATCCGAAAATGGGTTGCCCGGTTTCCGGATATCGGAAAAATATGGAGTCTTCTGATATCACCGCAACGGACGGAAGGCAGGATTTTCCAACAAAATAAATAATGGGCTTGCTTTTGATGCAGAAGGGGGATAGTATCCATTCCAATCATTTGGCCTTGCCCGGAATTTGTGAGGCAGTTTTTTCTGAAGGAATCATATCCATCGTGTTTTGTCATCCTCCAGCATCAGACGTTGAAATATTGTTATCATAAGGTTGTAAACAAAGATTGTTTTTCTCGCTGTTGCGAGGCCGCTGCCTGAATCGTAACGATAAACCCTGTTCGCTCCAATCGAAAAAATTCCCAGGATACAAGCAACAAGAAGATAAACTCCTGAATGGTTCTGAGAGTGTTATCTCTGTATGATACGGAATCCTTTCCACCATGGAGCACGGGAATGAACACTCCGTAACAAAACACAAAATGAGATCAAGGAAATTGATCTTCCAAGTAAGGAATTTTGAATATGAATTTTAAAGCTTTTTCTTTTCACGCAGCTGTCGAAGAAGGTGTCGGACAAGCGGGTTATGTAACGCCTACCCCCATTCAGGAACAAGCCATTCCCGAGATCATGAAGGGTCGGGATGTCATGGGACTGGCCCAGACCGGAACGGGTAAAACAGCCGCTTTTGGACTGCCCATTCTCAACCGGCTGATCAACGGCCCTCGCGGTAAGATCGGCGCACTGATCATCGCCCCAACCCGAGAGCTGGCAGAGCAGATCCATGGGGAAATCATGACCCTGGGGCGTCGGACACGTTTGAAAAGTGCACTGGTTTACGGCGGTGTGGGGATCAATCCCCAGATTCAGGCCCTCAAGCAGGCCGATATCGTCGTGGCCTGCCCCGGAAGATTGCTGGACCATATCAATCGCCGTACGGTTGATTTGTCAAAGCTGGGAATACTGGTGCTGGATGAAGCGGATCAGATGTTTGATATGGGGTTTTTCCCGGATATCCGGCGCATCTTGAAACATGTTCCCCAGAAAAATCGGCAGACCCTGCTTTTTTCAGCCACCATGCCGGGTGATATCCGCAAGCTGGCAAATGAAATTCTGCTGAATCCGATTACGGTTCAGATTGGAATCACGGCACCGGCAGAAACGGTAAGCCATGCCATGTTCCCGGTCAGTCAGCATTTGAAGACGGCATTGCTGATCAAATTGTTGGGCGACACCAGTACCCGGTCGGTCCTGGTCTTTACCCGAACCAAGTCCCGGGCAAAAAGTCTGGGTGAAAAACTGTCCAGGGCCGGGTATTGCTCTACCTCGCTCCAGGGAAATCTGTCCCAGGTTCGACGTCAGGCCGCGTTGAGCAGCTTCCGTACCGGAGAATTTAAAATTCTGGTGGCGACGGATATCGCAGCCAGAGGCATAGATGTCTCCAATATTTCCCATGTTATCAACTATGACATCCCCGCCACTCCGGAAGCGTATATTCATCGCGTCGGAAGAACCGGGCGTGCCCAGCGCAGCGGAGAGGCATTTACGTTGGTCACCAAGGAGGATGCCCGTATTGTAAGTGCCATCAATAAAGCCATCGGCAGTTGTGTGGAACAGCGCACCCTGTCCAATTTTAATTATGATGCTCCTTGTTCCGTACAACCGGAAAGAAAAGCCAATGCCCCTTCAAACCATTCACGGCCGATGGTTACAAAGAAAACAGCGAGAACCCGGACCAATGGCAGGTCCAAAAAAGGCGCTTTTGCGTGTTTTTCACCGAATCCTGTGAGAGGTTCCGGCAGACAAAGCAGACCCTGATCGGGTTTCCGGATTGCTCCGGAGTTTGCAAGGAAAGCCTGATGATCAAAAAAGGCCTGGAGAATCCATTCTCCAGGCCTTTTTTTCTGATTGGGGATCTTCGTTTTTGTGCATCTCTGGGGCGGTCAGTCCGGAAATACATCCGGCCAAATCAATGGAATTAGTTGGTCAACTATATTTCTATCTTGTTTAACTTGCTGAATATTTGGTCGTTGTCAATCCAGTGCTTTTGTTGTACATAGCGAATGTCCGAAATGACGGGTGCGATGGGTCAAAAGCCGGATCGGTAAAAGTACGGCAAGCACAAAAGCCTTAGAGTCGACAGGATAAGAAAAATGACGCGGAAAAGTGTGCAGGAAGAAAGGCGCAGGCAGATCTTGGAGGCATTGCATAAATGCCTGTTGAAAAAACCATTTGATCAGACATCGATCAAGGATATCGCTGCTGTGGCCGGGTTGAATCACGGCATGCTTCATTATTATTTTAAAAGCAAGGATGATATCCTGTTAAATTATATTGAACATGTCATTGAACGATATAAATCACTTTTTGAAGAGTGGATCCGATCGGAAAGCAGCACGCTTGAAAATCCCACGGATTTCCTCCATGCCTGCTTTGATTTCATGGTTCAGAAGATCACATTGAATCGGGATCTGTCCAGGATATTTATCGAGATCTGGGAAATCGCCATCTATAACCGGAAGGTCAAGGAAAAACTTCGAAAAGCCTATTCTGAATGGATCGAAACCGTGAATCTCGCCATTCTGAAAATTTCCAATGACAAGAAAACCGCATCACGGTTGAGCTGGGGGCTGGTCGCCTTTCTAGAGGGTGTATCCCTGTTTTCAGTCATCCTGGATACGGACACCATGGAGACGGAAGCGCTGCTCAAGGATTTTCAGAAGCGGTTTCTGAAGGCAATGATTGACCGGTAAGTAAAAGAGCGTATCGTCCACCCTTACAGGCTGTTTCGTCGGTATGGCGGAATGGTTCTGTATCCCGTTTTACCCACATCCTGCAAGCACTTCGGAATCTCCCCTCACATCAGAAAATTGAAAATGGAATGAAATGAATTTGCGATCGAAGTAAAAGAGAGCTTGCTTACATTTTTGTTTTTAATAGAGAGTTGATCAGACAAAAATGTAAGTAAACAGGATTGGATTTATGAAATACGGCCGGTTTTATTTTCATAATAAACAAAATTAATCATTAAAAATAAAATAGTTATAAAGTATTTTCGGCCTTCTTATTTTGGCCGGCACATGGCTTGCTCTTTATCCCCATCAACAGAGAAACTATTCACAACCAACAAAAGGGGAAAGACATGAAAAAAATCGAGGCCATTATAAAACCGTTTAAGCTGGATGATGTGAAAGAAGCTTTGAATCGTATCGGCGTGCAGGGAATGACCATGACCGAAGTCAAAGGGTTCGGCCGTCAAAAAGGGCATAAGGAGATTTACAGGGGGGCGGAATATCAGGTGGACTTTATACCCAAGATCAAAATCGAAACCATTGTGGATGCGGCACTTGCCGATCAGGTCGTGGCGGTCATCACGGAATCGGCGTGTACCGGCAAGATCGGTGACGGCAAGATTTTTATCAGCGCGGTAGAAAATTCTTTACGTATCCGTACAGGTGAAACCGGAAAGGACGCCTTGTAAAAAAAGCAGAGGAAAACATTATTATACAAGCAAAGGAATGATGATCATGAAAAAAACAGTTTTTATCCTTCTCATAGCAGTTTCCCTTTTAACACTGGCAAACGGACCGGTAATCTCAACCGTTTTGGCGGCGGATGAACCACCTACGGCGATATCCAACAAGGAAGCGATTGATCTGGTGCAGACCCATGCCAATTACCTCTGGACGCTGATTGCAGCCGCCCTGGTCTTTTTCATGCAGGCGGGATTTGCGATGGTGGAAGCCGGGTTTACCCGAGCCAAAAATGCAGTCAATATCATGATGAAAAATCTGATGGATTTTTCCATAGGGAGCATCGGGTTCTGGGCGATTGGGTTTGGTTTGATGTTCGGGGTTTCCAGGACAGGATGGTTTGGGACTTCAGGCTTTTTTTTAAGCGATTTCAAGCTGGATGGCGATCCATGGATTCTGGCATTCTGGATGTTTCAGGTGGTTTTTGCCGCAACATCCGCAACCATCGTATCCGGTGCCATGGCGGAACGGACAAAGTTTGTCGGATATCTTTGCTATAGTCTGGTTTTAAGTGCGTTGATCTATCCGATTTTCGGAAGCTGGGCATGGGGAGGACTGTTTAACGGCGGAGGCTGGCTGGAAGGTTTCGGGTTCATTGATTTTGCCGGTTCGACGGTTGTCCATTCCGTAGGCGGCTGGGCAGCTCTGGCAGGCGCATTGGTTCTCGGACCCCGGATCGGGAAGTATACCAAAAACGGAGGGGTCAAGCCGATCCTGGGTCATAACATCACATTGGCGGCCCTTGGTGTGTTTATCCTGTGGCTGGGCTGGTTTGGTTTCAATCCCGGATCGACAACCGTAGCAGACAAAAGCATAGCCATGATTTTTGTGAATACCAATCTTGCTGCAGCGGCAGGATCCATAATGGCAATGATGGTTTCCTGGATGAAATTTGGAAAACCGGAAGTCGGAATGAGTCTGAACGGCGCCCTTGCAGGGCTTGTGGGAATCACGGCAGGCTGTGCCAATGTAACGCCGACCAGTGCGATCATGATCGGGGCCGTTGCAGGCGTTCTGGTTGTGTTCTCGGTTCTGTTTTTTGACAAGATTCGAATTGATGATCCGGTCGGCGCCATCAGCGTGCATGGGGTCTGCGGTGCATGGGGAACCCTTGCGGCCGGTATCTTCAACATGAGCGGAATATCTACGAAGATCATAGGTGTTCAGTTGCTGGGTATCGGTTCCTGCTTTATCTGGACATTCGGGACAGCTTTTCTGTTGTTCAAACTGATCGATGCAACGATCGGGCTGCGGGTTTCTCCGGAAGAAGAACTGGAAGGACTGGATATTGCCGAGCACGGCGGTATTGCCTATCCGGATTTCGGTGTGTCATCATACGGCGGAACGGAATCGGTTCCATCCTCAGGAAGTTATATGCCAAAAGCACATCCGGCAGCCGGCAGTATTGCGAAAACAGTAGAGCAGTAATCAGAATCATGATTGCTGATCGGAATTACGGGATGTCATACCCAGGATATCTGGGTATGACATCCTCTTTTAATAAGGCCATCTGTAAAGACAAAGCATATCAGTTCAAAAATACGGTGAGGTATGAAAGCAAATCATGGTTTTGATAAAATGTCTCTGCAGAACGAGATCCATCAACTGGAATTAAAGGTTTTATATGAAATCAGCGGGATAATCGGTCAGATTTTGTCCCTGGATCAGACGCTGGAAACAATATTGGAGATTTTATCCAAATCTCTTTATATGGATCGTGCTACTGTAGTTTTAAAGGACAGGCAAACCGGTCTGCTGAAAATTCGTGCTTCCCATAGTCTGGAAGCAGAAGAAAAGGAACGGGGCATTTACCAGACGGACGAAGGAATAACCGGTTTGATTTTTCGCAGTGCCCAGCCGGTTGCGGTTCCGGATATCGGGGAAGAGCCTTTGTTTTTAAATAAAACCAAAGCAAGAAAAATAGCCAAAGAGAGCATTTCCTTTATCGGTGTACCAATCATTTTAAACGGGGAAACAATCGGTGTTTTTCATGTGGATCGTCTATTCAATTCGAAAGTGCATTTTGAAGAAGACATTCGCTTTTTGACGATTGTAGCTGCTTTGATTGCGCAATTTGTTCATCTCAATCAGGAAGTTGATAAACGGGAACAGTTGCTGGTAAATGAAAACAGGCACCTCCGTGCAGAGATATCGGAAAAGTATAACCATTTTTTTGCGGTCGGGATCAGTCCGGTCATGCAGAGTTTAAACAAGATGATTCGTAAGGTATCGCCAAGCCGGGCGTCGGTACTGCTGCTGGGGGAATCCGGTACGGGAAAAACATTAACGGCAAGAATCATACACGAATTGAGCAGTCGGGTTCGTTGTCCTTTTGTAAAAGTTAATTGCGCCGCCTTGCCGGATAATTTAATTGAGTCGGAATTATTCGGATATGAAAAAGGGGCATTTACCGGAGCGATAGATTCAAAGCCGGGTCGTTTGGAAGAGGCCGATACCGGAACTGTTTTTCTCGATGAAATTGGCGACTTGCCGTTGGGTGTTCAGGCGAAGTTGCTTCACTTCCTCCAGGAACGAGAATTTGAGCGTTTAGGCGGCACGAAAACGAAAAAGGTCGATGTCCGGGTGATTGCTGCAACGAATGTGGATCTTGCAAAAGCGGTCGAGCTCGGGAAATTTCGTTCAGATCTGTATTATCGACTGAATGTGTTTCCCATTGCCATTCCGCCATTATACGAACGAAAGGCGGATATCCCTTTGTTATGCAGTTATTTTTTGGAAAAAACAGCAAAGGAATATGGTCGTCGATTACATTTTAGTGATGATTGTTTACAGGTATTGGTGGAATATCGATGGCCGGGAAATGTCCGGGAGCTGGAAAATGTAATTGAACGTTTGTCCATTATGGCAGAAGGTCCGATGATCATGAAAAAGCATTTGCCGGGATACCTGTCTCAGAAGAGTACAAAAATTTTTTTCATGAATGATAATTGTTTTTCTAGAATGGAAGAAATTGAGAAAGAAACAGTGGTGGAAGCTCTTCAGGAGAGTAATTGGGTACAGCAGAAAGCAGCCGGAAAAATCGGTATTACGCTTCGTCAGATGGGATACCGTGTAAAAAAATACGGTCTGGATAATATGATACGGGAAGAAAGAAGACGTATGTCGGAGAATAAAAAAAGCGTAATCTTTCGCTGAGAGGATAAAGCATTCGCATAAAGAGGTTGATCGAAAATCGTTTGCTCACGCCTGTGCCGGAACACTCCGCTAAATCATTCAAAAAATCCTTTCAAAAAATCCTTCTATAAATCAATCTAAAATCAATTTTTTTTGGTGATGATGATTCTCTGCGCTCATTGTCGGATCAAAGAACGAAGGGTTACCATCTACAATAGTGTAAACGGTTCGGTTTACACTATTGTAGATACACGAAATAAAATAACTTCCGTATTGGTTTCGACCGGTGCTAAATTCGTTAAATACTCTTATTAAATCAATCATAAAAAATTATATTCCCGGTAGTAAACCTATTTGGCATATCCGTTGCGATGAATGGCAAACAAAGAAGTCAATCGCTATACTCCAACAAAAAGGAAATCAAAATGAGAAAGATAGCAATTTATGGCAAAGGTGGTATCGGCAAGTCAACCACAACACAAAACACAGTAGCGGGATTGGCTGAAATGGGAGCAAAGGTGATGGTTGTGGGTTGCGATCCGAAGGCTGATTCAACAAGATTGTTATTGGGCGGACTTGCACAGAGGACGGTTTTGGACACACTGAGAGAAGAAGGTGAAGATGTCGAACTGCTCGATGTCAGAAAAACCGGATTTGGCGGCATACTGTGCACCGAGTCCGGAGGACCGGAGCCGGGAGTGGGGTGTGCCGGAAGGGGTATTATTACATCGATCAATCTGCTGGAGCAGCTAGGTGCTTATGCAGAGAGTGAAAAGCTTGACTATGTATTTTATGATGTTCTGGGAGATGTGGTCTGCGGTGGTTTTGCCATGCCGATCCGGGAAGGAAAAGCCCAGGAGATTTATATTGTCGTATCCGGCGAGATGATGGCCATGTATGCTGCGAACAATATCTGTAAGGGGATTGTCAAATTCGCAGAAGCCGGAGGTGTCCGTCTTGGGGGACTGATCTGCAACAGCCGGAAGGTCGACAATGAGCAGGAGATGATCAAGGCATTGGCGGAAAAGCTTGGTACCCAGATGATTCATTTTGTTCCCAGGGATAACGTAGTGCAGCGGGCGGAAATCAACCGTAAAACAGTGATTGACTATGAACCGGGACATGAACAGGCGGATGAATACAGAATGCTTGCCAAAAAAATTGCGGAAAATGAAAAGAGGGTGATACCCAAGCCGTTAGCCATTGAAGAACTTGAGAAATTGCTGATCGATTATGGAATCGCGGCATAATATTATGAAAAATATCACAAAGATTCATATTGAAGAGGAGGTTGGAAATCATGATCATGATTCGATCCATCGTAAGACCGGAAAAAGTGGACAATGTAATGGCAGCGCTTATGGAAGCCGGTTTTCCGGGTGTTACAAAAATGTCGGTTGTCGGGCGCGGGAAACAACGGGGAATAAAAATCGGTGAAATCACATATGATGAGATACCAAAGGAACTGCTGCTCACCGTTGTCAAGGATCAGGACAAGGAATTCGTGATTCGGACAATCATCAAGGCAGCCAGAACCGGTGAAAAAGGGGTGTATGGAGACGGGAAGATTTTCATTTTCCCGGTCGAAGAAGCCTACACCATCAGTTCCGGTATAAAAGAAACATCGGATGGCAAAACAGAAGAGGTGTCGATATGAAAGAAGTGATGGCCATTATCCGGATGAACAAAATGAATCAGACCAAAAAAGCGCTTACGGAAGCCGGCATTTCTTCCATCACGGCAAGAGATGCATTGGGGCGCGGAAAAGGAATCGTCGATCTGGAATTGCTGGCAGGTGTCGAGAAAGGCTATGAAGAGGCGATTTCTCAGCTCGGGCAAAGCGGCAGACTGATTCCCAAAAGAATTTTATTGATGGTTCTTCCGAACAAATTGGTTAAGACAGCTGTGAAAACGATCATCCGGGTCAATCAGACCGGGAAATCGGGGGATGGGAAAATTTTCGTTCTGCCGGTTCTGGATGCAGTCCGGGTGCGTACCGGCGAGTCCGGAGATGCCGCACTTGATGGCGTTTAAAAACAAATGAAATGAATTGTTACGATTTACCCCAAGGAGAAATGAAATGGCAGATCAGAATGAAAAACCGGAAGCAATCATGGAATTGGATGGCCTGGATCCGGAAGCAGTAAAAGCCGACCTGTTGCGTGTGTATCCCATAAAGGTAGCCAGAAAAAGAAGTAAACAGATTGTCGTCAATGACGTGGGACATTGTGATGAAGTTCCGGTAATCAGTGCCAATGCAAGAACAATTCCCGGTCTGATCGGACAGCGAGGATGTTGTTATGCCGGATGTAAGGGGGTTGTCCTGGGACCAACGCGGGATATTGTCAATATCACTCATGGCCCGATTGGTTGCGGATTTTATAGCTGGCTCACCAGAAGAAATCAGACAGACCCGGATGCAAGCGAGGATAGACATAATTTTATAACCTACTGTTTTTCGACCGACATGCAGGAGGAAGAGATCATTTTTGGGGGAGAACGAAAACTCCGGAAGGCCATCCAGGAAGCCTACGACAACTTTAAGCCAAAGGCCATTGCCGTATTTGCCACCTGTCCGGTCGGACTTATCGGGGATGATATCCATTCCGTGTGCCGTGAAATGAAGGGAAAACTGGGTATCAATATCTTTGGATTCAGCTGCGAAGGGTACAAGGGGGTGAGTCAATCCGCAGGCCATCATATTGCAAACAACCAGATTTTCAAGCATGTGGTTGGCCTGGATGATACCGTTCAGAAGGGGAATTACAAGGTCAATCTGCTGGGTGAATACAATATCGGGGGTGATGCCTTTGAAATCGACCGGATATTTGAGAAGTGCGGGATTTCGATTGTTGCGACCTATAGTGGTAATTCGAGTATCGATGCGTTTGCCAACTCCCATACGGCGGATCTGAACCTGATCATGTGCCACCGGTCCATCAATTATGTGGCGGAGATGATGGAAAAAAAATACGGCCTTCCCTGGATCAAGATTAATTTTATCGGTGCGGAAGCAACGGCCGGATCCCTTCGTAAAATTGCCAAATATTTTGGTGATCAAAAGCTGATCGACAGGGTGGAAGAGGTGATTGCAGAAGAAATGCCGGAAGTGGAAAAAGCCTGCAAGGAGATCCGGCCACGAACCGAAGGCAAAAAGGCCATGCTGTTTGTTGGCGGCTCCCGGGCACATCACTATCAGGCGCTGTTCAATGAATTGGGCATGAAAGTACTTTCGGCAGGTTATGAGTTTGCCCATCGGGATGATTATGAAGGCCGAAAGGTGATGTCATCCATCAAGGTCGATGCCGACAGTCGAAATATTGAAGAACTGGAAGTTTCCGCTGATCCGAATCAATACTCTCCCCGGAAATCTTCGGAAGAATTGAAGAAGCTGGAAGAACAAGGAGTTACATTTTCGGATTATGAAGGCATGATGCCGACCATGAAGAACGGTACATTGATTATCGATGACATCAGTCAATTTGAAACCGACGCCATGATCGAAATTTTGAAACCGGATATTTTTTGTGCGGGCATCAAAGAAAAATATTCGGTTCAGAAACACGGAATTCCCTTAAAGCAGCTTCACAGTTATGATTATGGCGGCCCCTATGCCGGATTTAAGGGTGCCGTCAATTTCTATAAAGAAATTGATCGCATGGTAAACAGCAAGGTGTGGGGCTATATGAAAGCACCATGGGAAAAAAATCCGGAACTGACAGCCACATATGCCTGGGATTGATTGAATAGGAGAACGAACATGCTTTTAAGACATACGACAAAAGACATCAAAGAGCGCAGCGCATTGACCGTCAATCCGGCAAAAACCTGCCAGCCCATCGGAGCCATGTATGCATCATTGGGTATTCAAGGGTGTTTGCCGCACAGTCACGGCTCTCAGGGATGCTATGCATACCACCGAAGTGCGCTTACGCGCCATTACAAAGAACCGGTAATTGCCGCTACCAGTGCGTTTACCGAAGGCGCTTCTGTTTTTGGCGGACAGGCCAATCTGCTGCAGGCCATTGACAATATTTTTACGGTCTATAACCCGGATGTGATCGCCGTGCATACAACCTGCCTTTCCGAAACCATTGGTGATGATATTCCCCAGATCATCAACAAGGCAAAAGCAGACGGGAAAATACCGGACGGCAAATATGTCATCCATGCCAATACACCGAGTTATGTAGGCTCCCACATCACCGGATTTTCCAGCATGACCAAGGCCATGGTGGATTATTTTTCCTCGTCGAACGGTCAGAGACAGAAAACCATCAATCTGATCCCGGGGTATGTCGAACCCTCGGACATGGCTGAAATCAAACGTATTGCAGGTGAGATGGGGATTTCCTCTCTGATGTTTCCGGATACATCACGTGTGCTCAATGGCCCGATGACCGGACATTACCGGATGTTTCCGGCTGGAGGGTCAACCATAAAGGATCTGGAGTCTACCGGAAACAGCCTGGGAACGATCGCCATGGGACGTACTGCATCTCTTGCCGCAGCCAGGGCATTGGATGCCAAATGCAAGGTGCCGTATGAGATGATCGACCTGCCTATCGGATTGCATGCAACCGATATTTTTGTGGATAGCCTGCGGAAGATGGCGGGTGTCAATGTCCCGGAATCCCTATCACTGGAGCGGGGGCAGCTGCTGGATGTGATTGCGGACATGCAGCAGTATTTTTACGGCAAACGGGTTGCCCTGGTCGGTGATCCGGATCAGGTGCTGGCCCTGACCAAATTTCTGGTATCCATCGATATGTGTCCGGTCTATCTGGTCACGGGTTCGGCCGCGGGCAAGAAATATCAGAAAGCACTGGAGGAAGCGACCAATGATGTTCCCCATGAGGTCAGGATCAAGGTCGGCGGCGATATGTTTCTCCTTCACCAGTGGATTAAAAACCAGACCGTCGATCTTTTGATCGGCAATACCTATGTCAAATATATTGCCAAAGATGAAGATATTCCGTTTGTTCGCTATGGATTCCCCATTTTTGATCGTATCGGACACAGCTATTTCCCCAGTGTCGGATACAGAGGCGGCCTGCGGCTGGTTGAGAAAATTCTGGATGCCATTTTAGACCGGAAGGATCGGGATTCCACCGATATCAATTTTGAACTGGTGCTATAGAAAGAAGGAGAGAGTCCATGTCCAACATCCCGATATTGAAAGAGCGTGAGTCTCAGATTTTCCGGAAAGGGAAAAAGCCTTTTGACATGACGTGCGGTAAGCACAGTCTGGCCGGATCGGTGAGCCAGCGGGCTTGTGTTTTCTGCGGTTCTCGGGTTGTACTGTATCCCATAGCCGATGCACTCCATCTGATTCATGGTCCGATCGGGTGCGCCGCTTATACCTGGGATATCCGCGGCGCTCTTTCTTCCGGTCCGGAATTGCATCGTCTGAGTTTTTCAACCGATTTACGGGAAAAGGATGTGATTTTCGGTGGTGAGAAAAAACTGCATCATGCCTTGATCGAACTGATCCATCAATACGCGCCCAAAGCTGCATTTGTGTATTCCACATGCATTGTCGGTATTATCGGGGATGATGTGGAATCCGTATGCCGGGCAGTTGGAGAAAAAACCGGAATACCGGTGCTTCCGGTTCATTCGGAAGGATTCAAGGGTACCAAAAAGGACGGTTACAAGGCGGCATGTGAAGCCATGTTTTCCCTGGTCGGAAAGGGCGATATTGCCGATATATCGCCAAAAAGTATTAATATTTTAGGGGAATTCAATATCGGTGGGGAGGCCTGGATGATTAAATCCTATTATCAAAGAATGGGAATCGAGATCGTCTCCGTCATGACCGGAGACGGGCGGGTTAATGATATCCGGCGTTCCCATGGTGCGGCATTGAATGTGGTGCAGTGTTCCGGTTCCATGACCCATCTGGCGGAAAAAATGAAAGAAGTATACGGGATTCCTTATATCCGGGTTTCCTATTTCGGCCTGGAGGACACATCACAGGCGCTGTATGACGTAGCGGCACATTTTACCGATGATCCGGAAATCCTGGAATCCGCAAAGGAATTGGTACGGGGTGAAATTCAGGCGATTTACGCAGAGCTGCAGCAGATCAAACAGAAAGTCCGGGGGAAAAAAGCCGCCATTTATGTCGGGGGTGCCTTTAAAGCCTTTTCACTGATCAAGGCACTTCGCTACCTTGGAATCAAGGTCGTACTGGCCGGTTCCCAGACCGGGATGCAGGAGGATTATCAAACTCTGAAAGAGATGTGTGATGAGGACACCATTATACTCGATGATGCGAACTCGCTGGAGTTGTCCAAATATGTACTGGAAAAAAAAGCCGATCTGTTTATCGGCGGCGTAAAGGAGCGGCCTATTGCCTATAAACTGGGTGTCGGGTTCTGTGATCATAATCATGAACGAAAGATTCCCCTTGCCGGTTATCAGGGCATGCTCAATTTTGCACGGGAAGTATTTCGGACGGTTTCCAGTCCGGTCTGGCAGTTTACGCCTAAGTATCTTTCTTCAACCAATTCCCACCACAAACACCCCCCCGGGCCCCCCTCAAGGGGGGAATTTAAAGGGAAACTATTCCAAATGAGGTTACCCTGAGAGGAGAAGGAAGCTATATGAAAAGTCAGATAAAACAGACATCATCCAAAGAATATACGGCCACGAAAAATGCCTGTAAACTATGTGCACCGCTGGGGGCATCACTGGTATTTAAAGGAATTGCCGGGGCCGTACCCTTGCTGCACGGCTCCCAGGGATGTTCAACTTATATCAGGCGTTATCTGATCAGTCATTACAAGGAACCCATCGACATTGCCTGTTCAAACTTTGCCGAAGACACGGCAATCTTCGGGGGCGGAGCCAATTTGAAAATTGCCCTTCAAAACATTCACCGTCAATATTTTCCTTCCCTTGTAGGGATTGCAACAACTTGTCTGAGTGAGACCATTGGCGATGATGTGCCCATGTTTATCAGGGAATATGCATCGTCGCATCCGGATGAAAGCACTGCGCCATTGGTACACGTCTCCACCCCGAGTTACCAGGGGACGCATATGCAGGGATTTCATAATGCCGTCCTGGCGACGGTGAAAACGATAGCCGTCACAGGAAAATTTTCGAATATCGGGCATGTGAATATTTTCCCCGGCATGGTTTCGCCGGCAGACCTTCGATATCTGAAGGAAATCCTGATTGATTTCAATCTTCCGTTTATGATGCTTCCCGATTATTCCAGGACCCTGGATGGTTCTCTCTGGCCGGAGTATCAGTTGATCCCGGAAGGGGGAACAACCGTAGAAATGATACGCTGCTCCGCCGGTGCCGCAGGCAGTCTGGAGTTTGGACGAATCCTGTCAAGGGAAAAGCAGAGCGCCGGAAAATGGCTCAATGAAACACATCAAGTGGACTGCCACCATCTGGGACTTCCGATCGGTATCCGCGAAACCGATCGATTCTTTCAAGCCCTGGAGGTTTTGAGCGGTCGGCCGACACCGGAAAAATACCAAGAAGAACGCGGGAGATTGATCGACAGCTATGTGGATAGCCACAAGCATGTAATGTCTGCAAAAGTTGCGGTTTACGGAGAGGAGGATCTGGTGGTTGCCATGGCCGCATTTTTCAGTGAGATCGGAATTCTGCCGGTGATATGTGCTTCGGGTGACCGGAGCGGATATTTGAAAGAGGAGCTTGCCCGTGTGTTTCCCGACGATGTGGATCAATCGATCCGTGTCATGGACAACGCTGACTTTGTCGATATTGAATCAACGGTACAGGACGCAAAACCGGATCTGATAGTAGGGAACAGCAAAGGGTATGCAATGTCCAGGAGGTTGGGCATTCCCATGGTTCGAATCGGTTTTCCCATCCATGACCGGGTGGACGCATCCCGGCGGCTGCATCTGGGATACCGCGGCACCCAGCAGTTGTTCGATCGGATCGCGAACAAATTGATTGAATATCGTCAGCTATCTTCAACGGTAGGATACACTTATATGTAGAAGGTTTTTTAAAAAAGGAATGAGAGGTTATCACATGAATTTTGAAAATCATCCCTGTTTTAATGAATCCGCCCATCGAACATATGGGCGGGTTCATCTGCCGGTTGCGCCTCGCTGTAACATTCAGTGCAAATTCTGCAACCGGAAATTTGATTGTGTCAATGAGAGCCGGCCGGGGGTTACGAGCGGGATTCTCACGCCCCGTCAGGCCATGGCATATCTGGCGGAAGTGTTTACGGTAAAACAGAATATTTCCGTGGTGGGCATCGCAGGTCCGGGAGATCCTTTTGCGAATCCGGATGAAACACTTGAAACGCTTCAACTTGTGAGAGAACAATATCCGGATGCGATGCTGTGCGTTGCAACCAATGGTTTGAATCTGGCGCCCTACCTGGATGATCTGGCACGGTTAAAGGTCAGTCACGTTACCGTAACGGTCAATGCCGTGGATTCGGAAATTGCTTCCCGGATTTATTCCTGGGTCAGATATAACCGCCGAGTTCTCCATGCGGAAAAAGGTGCACAAATTCTTCTGGAAAATCAGATGGCGGGCGTCCGGGGATTGAAGGAGCGGGGAATCATGGTAAAAATCAACTCCATTATCATTCCGGGAATCAATGACGATCATATGGAAGAGATCGCAAAAAAAATGTCCGACATGGATATCGATATCCTGAACTGTGTTCCCTACTACCCCAATCAGGGAAGCGCCTTTGAACATATGGAGGAACCGTCACAAGAGCTGGTAGAAAAAATTCGCACCAAAGCCGGCAAGTATGTGAAACAGATGCGCCACTGTACAAGATGCCGGGCAGATGCGGTAGGATTGCTGGGAGAAACTCCGGATCGACCATTGATGAATAAGCTTCAGGCATGTGAGAAAATGGATATGGTTGCTGTATATCAGGAGCCTGTCATTGATCGAACCCGTGTGGCCGTTGCCAGCATGGAAGGTGTTCTGGTG
Organism: Desulfobacteraceae bacterium; assembly: GCA_003599865.1. Taxonomy (GTDB): domain Bacteria; phylum Desulfobacterota; class Desulfobacteria; order Desulfobacterales; family SURF-7; genus QZKS01. The sequence goes on along the minus strand of QZKS01000054.1, from coordinate 20,885 downwards.
AATCAGCACCTGGGAGAGGCCTCCAATCTTTTGATTTATGGGAAAAAGGATGGCCGGATCATGTTGGAAGAGGCAAGAGAAATGCCTCCCAAAGGAGGCGGGGATCAAAGGTGGCAACAGGTGGCCGAAATTCTATCTGATTGTCAGGTGCTTCTGGTGAGCGGAGTGGGAGACAATCCCCGTCAGGCATTAAGCCAAAGCGGTATCGATGTGTATCAGATTGAAGGCCTGATTGATGAAGCGGTGCAGGGGGCTTTTGAAGGTAGTGATCTGCGACATATGATTCGGCGTGCCAACGCTCAATGCGGGATGGGCTGCTCTGGAACAGGCGGCGGATGTGGATGAGTTTTCATGCATAATCAATAACCATTAAAATATAAGGAGCGATCATGGACAAACCCAGACATCATATTTTTGTATGTGCGAGTTTTCGGGCAGATGGAGAGGCAAAAGGCATGTGCCACAAAAAAGGTTCAGCCGGTTTTTTGCCATATATTGAAAATGAAATTCTGGATCGCGGCCTGGATGCTCAGGTCACGAGCACCGGCTGTATGAAAGCGTGCGATTACGGACCGGTCATGATTATCTATCCGGAAGGGCACTGGTATGGCAATATTGAAAACGAGGCGGCGGTTGATGAAATTCTGGATGCCTTGGAAGATGGCGAAATTGCCGACTCCTATTTAATCGAATAAAGCCAATTCAATGGAACCTTTGTTTCTTACACTGAAAGTTGCAGCAATCGCCACATTGGCAGCGTTTCATATCGGAATTCTTCTGGCTTACCTGCTGGCACACTCCTCCCTGCCGGGTAAGAAGCTCGTGGAAGCATTCCTGACGCTGCCAATGGTGCTGCCACCCACCGTTCTGGGGTATTACCTGATTGTTTTTCTGGGGCGAAACGGCTGGTTGGGTAAATGGCTGAATGACTGGTTCGGGATGTCGATCATGTTCACCTGGCAGGGAGCTGTTCTGGCCGCATCAATTGTGTCCCTTCCGCTGGTGATGAAATCGGCCTGTGCCGCGTTTGAAAACGTGGATCAAACCATCGAGAACGCTGCACGGACGCTTGGCTCATCAGAGGTAGGTATTTTTTTCCGAATTTCGATCCCGATGGCCTGGCGCGGTATTCTGGCGGGAACACTTCTGGCTTTTGCCCGTGCCATGGGGGAATTTGGCGCGACACTGATGATTGCCGGTAACCTTCCCGGAAAAACGCAGACGCTCCCCATGGCGGTTTATGATGCGGTTCAGGCAGGCAACGACAGTCTGGCCGGTACTTTGGTCGTCATCACTTCTGCTGCGGGGATTGTGATTTTATATTTATCCGGGCTTCTTCTGGAAAAAAACGGTTAATCGGAAAGATAGCGGGACGGTATGAAAACAGTAGCTTTATTTTTTTGCATATGCCTGTTCATTCTTCATGGCGTCGAAGTTCGAAAAGTGCAGGCGGCTGAAGAGCTGATCGTATCGGCCGCCGCAAGCCTGACCAATGTCATGAATGCGGTGAAAGATGATTTTCAATTTTTCAATCCATCCATCCGGGTGATTTTCAATTTTGCTTCATCCGGTTCACTGGTCCAGCAAATCCGGCATGGAGCCCCGGTGGATATTTTTGTCTCGGCCAATCAGTTTTTTATGGACCGGTTATCGGATGAGGGGTTGATTCTGTCGAACTCGAGAATCGATTTTACATCCAATCAAATAGTTCTGATTGTTCCATTGCATTCCCGGTGTCCCCTTGCCGGATTGGAAAATTTGCAATTACCCGGTTTTCAGCGCATTGCCATTGGGCATCCTGAAACCGTTCCCGCCGGTCGATATGCAAAAGCATCCCTGCTTAATGCCGGTCTCTGGGATGCGCTGAAAGATAAATTCATATATGCAAATTCCGTACGTCAAGTCCTGGCCTACACGATACGGGAGGAGGTGGATGCGGGATTTGTATATGCTTCCGATATAATGGCTGCCAACGGGAGAGTAAGAGAAGTAGTGATGTTGAAAAACATTGATCCAATACTATATCCTGTCGCAATAATCGCTTCATCCGGGCATTTGGATGCGGCAAGTGGATTCATTCGGTTCCTGCATGGTGAAACCGGGCAGCGTATTTTGGATCAGTATGGATTTATCCGTCTTCAAGGGGAAAAACCATGAATATTCAGGTTTGTTTTCAGAAAAAGCTGCGGACCAAAAATCGGGATTTTGACATGAATATTGATTTTCAATCCCATGCATTGTTTACGATATTATATGGTCCTTCCGGGGCCGGTAAAACCATCACGCTTCAAATGATTGCCGGATTGCAAAGACCCGATTCCGGATTCATAGCAGTGGGGGATCGCATATTGTTTGATTCGGATACCGGTGTTGACCGAAAAGCACGCCATCGAAATATCGGATATGTCTTTCAGGACTATGCCTTGTTTCCGCATCTGAGTGTGAAAAACAATGTTGCCTATGGACTCCGAAAAAAATGGAATCCATTTTTGGGTTACCGGGAAAAGCTTCAGGTAGCCGAAATTCTTTGTCTGCTGGAGATTGAATCCCTTACGGATGCACGTCCGGAAGAACTTTCCGGAGGACAGCGGCAGCGTGTGGCTCTGGCAAGAGCATTGGTCAGGAAGCCGGAACTGCTTCTTCTGGACGAGCCGTTTTCCGCCCTGGATCAGAATTTAAAAGTAAGGCTGCGCAAACAGTTGTCTGATATACATACCTGTTTTCACATCCCGGTTATTATGGTTACGCATGATCTTTGTGATGTCCGAGAGCTTGGCAGAACAATCGTTAGGTATGGGTGTGGAATGATCAAGATGGTCCAGACCGGAAGAAAAGAAAATTGTAGGGTTTGTGGAACCGAAAAATTTCAACTATATCAGGACGGTGATTCTACAGCGGCCGCATGACGCCCGGCCGGACGGAAAGAAGATGAGCATGCGCGATTTATTGATTCGGAATGCAACGGTTGCGGATATCCAACCGATGGCGGCGCTGTTGAAGGAACTGTTTGCCATCGAAACGGACTTTCAATTTGATGGATCCCGGCAACATCGGGGGCTTCAAATGATGCTGGATGGATGTGGTAAACATCGTTGTGTCCGTGTTGCAGAGATTCAGGACTGTGTGGTGGGTATGTGCAGTGCCCAGACGCTGATATCCACCGCGGAAGGTGGTCTGGCGGCGGTGGTCGAGGATCTGGTGGTTGGCCGTCAATTTCGTGGCCGGGGAATCGGCAACCGCCTGATTCAATCGGTCGAAGCCTGGGCTGCCGGGCGTGGAATTCAACGTCTGCAACTACTTGCAGATCAAACCAATCAGCCGGGTTTGCGATTCTATTCCCGGCAGCAGTGGCAGCCTACCCGGCTAATCTGCTTGCGAAAACGGGTATGATGAAAATGAAGGAAAGTTCTACATCCGTTTGGTTGATCGATACAACATTGCGTGACGGGGAGCAAACGCCGGGTGTCGCTTTTACCAGATCGGAAAAGTTGCGAATCGCTTCCATGCTGGTGGATGCCGGGGTTGATGAAATCGAAGTCGGGATTCCGGTGATGGGAGAAGAGGAACAGACTACGATTCGTTTTCTGCAAAAGGAGATTCGTTCGGTACGCCTGACAAATTGGTGCCGGGCCACGCGGTTGGATCTGGAGATGGCTGCCGGATGTAATACCGGCAGCATTCATATCAGCTTTCCGGTATCATCCATCCTTTTGAAAGCCTTTTCCAAAAAAGAGGCGTGGGTGGCTGGGCAAATGGAAATGCTGATACCTTTCGCCCGGAAGCATTTTGATCATGTTTCGGTGGGGGCGCAGGATGCGACCAGATGTGATCTGGATTTTTTGCAAAAAATCATCGGTCTGGCGGCTGATTGCGGTGCCCAACGGTTTTGTATTGCCGATACGGTAGGATGCGCCACTCCGATGATGATTCAGACGATTTTCCAAACCATTTCGGAAAAGGAAAACAGGTTCATTTCGGCATTTCACGGACACAATGATCTTGGTATGGCCACGGCCAATACGATCAGTGCCGTATCTTCCGGCGCAAGAGCTGTCAGCGTTACCGTAAACGGCCTGGGAGAAAGGGCCGGCAATGCCTGCCTGGAAGAGGTTGCGGCCGCGCTTCCCATGGCGCTGGGACTTTCCTCCCAGATCAATTTTCAATATTTGCAGAAATTGTGTCAACTGGTGGCAAGGATCACCGGCCGTCCGATTCCCGGAAACAAACCGGTTACCGGATCGGATATTTTTACCCATGAGTCCGGTATCCACTGCCGGGCCCTGATGAAGGATCTGAATACCTATCAATCTTTTTCCCCCAAATCGATAGGAAGGGGACCTTTGCGTCTGCAGATCGGCAAATCCTCCGGAACGGCAATACTCAACCATGTGCTTCAAAAGTATGGACTGGATGTTGATCAGGAGACGGCGTATAAAATGATGCCGGTGATTCGAAAAACGGCCCTGGAAAAAAGACGCTGCCTGACAACCCTTGAGTTGGAAATGATCCGGAGATATTATATGGAATGATCCATCCGCAAATACACCTCTCTGGAGCCGGATCAAATTGGAACTTTTTCTTGTCATCATCACAAGCGGTTGATAGGAATTAACAAAATTTGTTGACCTGAATCAAGGACCGCAAGAAAAAAAAGGGGTATTTTCCATGTCAATAGGCTCCGGGCTCGGTTTTCACCGGAGTGACGGAATTGTGACTTTTTGCATCCGCGTCATTTTTTTCGCAGGAGAAATACTATGGAAACCCTGGCAAAACTTAAAAAAAGGATTATCCAGCTTGAGTTGGAAATTCAAGAGACAAAAAAAAGGCTTCCCGCCCATTCCGTCAAACCGCCGGTCATGATGGATCTTCTGGAGCTGGAAGATGAATATGACCGGTTGATGAAACGTGTCAGTGAATTGCAGGGCAGCGAATCGGATTCGCTATGACGAAAAGAGGCCATTCCTCCGTCTGATATCGCTGAAGATCAATTCTGCTTTAAACAGTTTTTACAGATTCCATCCACACGAATTTCCACCTTATCGATCCGGCCGGGAAAGGTTTTTGACAGCGGTTCGACCTTGACTGTCAGGCTGTCCGGTTTCAGGCAGTCCATCTGGCCGCATTTTTTGCAATAAAAATGCGGGTGCGGCTGATGAAAGGCATTGGGGGCAAGGCCGTAGTATGCGGATCTGCCGCCGGTACTCAGCCGTTCGACAATGCCGTGATCAACCAAAAGATCCAGAATGCGGTAAACCGTTACCCGGTTGATCGTACTGCTTCGCTCCAGGGTTTTGTAGATGTCTCCGGCAGACAACGGGAAGCTGTTGTTGCCGATGATTTCGAGGACCCGCAAACGGCTCTCTGTCAATTCCAGCCTGGCGGTGGTTAACAACTCCGGATAATTACAGTGCTGGCACATAATGGTCCTTTATCATGAACGGGAAGACATGTTTTTCAATTTTCCGTTGTTCTGTTTACTTCGGGTCTTTATGGCTATTCGTATTCGGCTGATCAGTAAGGAGAGAAAATAGGCAATACCGGAAACCATGATGATCGATGCACCGGATGTCAGATTGCAGGTATAGGAAAGCCACAATCCGATAACGGTGAACAGCGCCCCGGCAATGCCGGCACCGACCATCATTTGGAACAGTGATTTTGCATATTGTTCCATGATCAGCGGCGGTATGGTCAGGAGTGCAATCACCAGAATCAGTCCCACTACCTGAATGACCAGTACAATGGTGACGGCCAGCATGCCGATCAGGAGAAAATACAGGGTCTTTACAGGGACTCCGCGGATTCGGGCAAATTCTTCATCATAGGACATGGCCAGCAGGTTTTTGTAGTAAAGGGCAACCAGTGCGGTGATGAGCAGTCCCAGGCCGACCATGATCCACAGATCGGATCGGGGGACACTCAGGATACTGCCGAACAGATAGCTCATCAGGTCCACATTGTATCCGGGCGTGATATCCATCAGGATGATGCCGAACGCCATCCCAAGCGCCCAGATCACACCAATAACCGAATCCGCGCGATGTTTTGCGGTAAGGGTGATGGCTGCCATGATCATGGCGGCTGCCAGCGAAAACCCGATGGTGCCCAGCAGAAACGGCCATCCGAAATAAAAGGCCAGGCCGATGCCGCCATAGGCAGCATGGGCAATGCCGCCGGACAAAAACACAATCCGGTTGACAACCACAAAGGTTCCCATGATTCCGCAGATGATGCTTGCCAGCAGTCCGGCAATCAGGGCATTTCTCATAAATTCGAATTGCAGTGCTTCGATCATTCCATTATCCTTTTACTCGTTTGTCAAACGAGTTCTGGTGAAACTGCGTGACCAGTTCAACCGGACATACTTCCTCGACAGTGCATGCATACATGGATTGTAACATATCCCCGGTAATGTCATTATGGTCGTGATAGTGAAGTCGTCTGTTCATGCATGCCATTGACTTGGCATAGGTGGAGATCACCAGAAGATCGTGGCAGACAACCAGTATCGTGATGTCTTGATTGAGCTCTTTGAGGAGTTTGTAGAAATCGGTCTGTCCTTTTGTGTCAATGCTTGCCGTAGGCTCATCCAGCAGCAGCAATTGGGGTTGTGTGACCAGCGCCCTGGCGATAAAGACCCGTTGGCGCTGTCCCCCGGAAAGTTCTGCGATCTTGCGGTCTGCAAGGGGAGCCATTTCCATGCGGTCAAGCGCTTCCATTGCATCCCGCCGGTCGGAGGCGGTCTGCCTTTTCCACTGCCGGCCGGGTTCCAGCTTTCCCATCATCACAACATCCATTGCCGTGATCGGAAAACTGCGGTTGATGTTTACGTTCTGGGGGACATATCCGATATGATGGGATGCTTTTCGGCTGGGCTCCCCCATCACCCGGATCGTTCCCCGGTTCGGTTTGAGCAGCCCCAGGATGAGCTTCAGCAGGGTGGTTTTGCCGCCGCCGTTCGGGCCGATCATGGCAATGAAATCCCCCTGCCGGATATCCAGGCTGACATCCTGGAGTACGATCTCGCCGCTGTAGTCAAACGACACATTCCTGATTTCAACGATGGGATGATTCATATTCATTTCATGGCCTCAAGGCGGCTTTGAATCGGCTTGCCACCAGCCGCAGGTTTTCAAACCAGTTTTCCGCCAGGGGATCGACGAAAAAGACCTCTCCGCCGATTTCCCGGGCAATCAGTTTGGCATTTTCCGATGAAATCTGTGGCTGGGCAAAAATCACCCGGATCCGGTTTTTCCGTGCAAGGTCAATCAATTCCTTCAGCTGGGACGGTTTGGGCGCTTTGCCTTCCATCTCAATGGGGATCTGCTGTAATCCATAGGTATGGGCGAAATATCCCCAGGATGGGTGAAACACCATAAACCGGAGTCCGGATTTGCCGGAAAAAAGATCGGTAAGATCCTGATCAAGACGGGTGAGTTCCGACATAAAGGCCGCGCAGTTGTTTTCATAGAAGAGGCTGTTTTCCGGATCGATGTCCTGGAGGGCCTTCAGGATTGTCCGGGCTTGAACCATTACCAGGCGCGGGGAAAGCCAGATGTGGGGATCCGGCAGTCCTTCCGCATGATGGCTTTCTTCCGGGTCATGATGATGCACAGCCATGGGTATTTTCCGGATTCCCCGGTCGGTAGGAACCACCTTCAGGTCCGGGCTGGAGGAGCGAATTTTTTTCAGTTTTGCCGTTTCAAAATCGATTCCAATGGCAAAATACAGCCGAGCCTTGGAAATAGCGACCATTTGCTGCGGCTTGGGCTCATAGGTGTGCGGGTCTGCCCCCGGCTCCACCATGACCTGAACATGGACCTTGTCTTTGCCAATTTGTTGCACAAACTGTTTCTGGGGCGGAATGCTGACAAATATGGGAATCGAATCTCCGGCATATCCGGATTCAATATAAAATGCTGAAAAAATAATTAAAATTAGAAACATTCCGGTTTTAATTTTCATGTTCGAACGTCCTTTTTTCTCCCAGGCAATCTTTATCAAGAATCATAAGGCAAAAACCGGTACATTTTAAAATGAGCGGCCGGAATTTTGCCAATCGACTTATATGATGAAATAATAGAGATAAAAAACAACAGGCCGGATAGACCATGCAACAATATTGCATAGCCGTTAAAATTGCAATCCATATTATGGTTTGCTTGCCGTTGTTCAGCCATTGACGGTTGAAAAACCGGTTTTCATCCGGCCTGAAGGAAAATTTGTGTTGACAGCCGAAGGGTTTTTGTCATAGCTGTATACAACCAACTACACTTGAATTCGGAAGTTCCCTTGTCGGGTTGCCGACAGGATGGGATGTCATGTTGCATTACGCCGGTTGAACCCTCATAAAGCCGGGAAGGAGATGTCATGAACAGAATGGACAGGCGGTCATTTTTAAAGGGAGTGGGATATACGGCGGCTGCATTGGCAGGAGAAACGGCTGCCGGGAAATTCACCCGGACCGGGGTTGCCTATGGAAGCAGTGGAGAAAAGCCGGCGATGTACAGCACGGTGGATGCCCATGAAATGGATCGGGCCGGTTTTGATTTTTATACGGATCACAAGTCCAGGCTGGTGGCAGCCGGACCTGAAGCTTCGGAACGGGAGGCGGTGTTTGAAATATCGGTGAATCCCATATCGGTTTCCAATGAACCGATCCGGCTTTCCGCGCTCCAGCAGAGCGGTCCCAAAGGGTTTCAGGTCGAGCTGAGCCGCGAACAGGTTGTGCTGAAAAAAACCGGCCGGGATTTTACGTGCCGGATTATTGCACCTCCCGGAATCGGAGAACAGACAGAGGCCATTTTTAAAATTTCCGGCCGGCGGGGAGAGGAAATCCGGGAATTTTTTCTGCGGATCACTGTTCTGTCAGCCGCGCCCCGATGGAAAATGGGGCTGTCTGAAACCAGGGTGTATGATCAGCCCCAGAAAATATCCTGCGGAGAACCCATCCAATATCATTTGTCCCTCGGGAATCGGGGCCATATCGAAGATCTGTTTTCCATTCATGTGGAAAAACCAGATGGATGGACCGCAAGGCTTCTGGATGGAAAGGGGCGTGAGGTATCATCGATCCGGGTTTCTCCGGTCAGCGGCATGTTTCAATGGGAATACCCGGAGGATATCCGGCTGGAAGCTTCACCGAACAGTCATGCGGTCATAAAAAAGAATACACCGATCAGGGTCGTTGCCAAATCATCCATAACCGGCTTGACGGACGAGTATACCGTATATGCTTACTATTCGGAGCCGTTGTTTTCGGTCAATGACCTGGACGGTCTCGATCCCCGGAGGCACTATGTGCAGCCCGGCCGGATGACCGGGTATGTTCTTCATTTGCAGAATACGAGCCCGCAGGATCTGACATTTCATCTTCAGGCAGAAATGCTTCCGGCCGGATGGAAAGCCGAGCTTGCCGAAGACCGTGTTCCGGTCAAGGCAACAGAACAAAAGGAGATTCCGGTAACGGTAACCGCACCGGACACGGCGAAAACCGGAGAAACGGTCATCTGCCAGGTGGCCGCCAGATCTGAAGATGGAAAACGATTGGGTGTCGTCCGGCTGCAGGCAGAAGTGACCGACATACCGAAAATTTACATGCTGGTCATTGATTCCCTGGATTACCAGTACCTGGAGTTGAACCAGAACGCTGACGGTCCCGGAAAGGAAGGAGACTGGCTGTGCCCTCATATCCGAAAGTATTTGCAAAAAGGAGTTTCCTTCACGCAGGCCCGATGCGGAATGCCTTCGGCAACGGATATGAACCACACAACCATCGTTTCCGGAGCAACCACCGGAACCCTTGGCGCCTATTGGGTTTCCGGCTACTATGCCGGCCTGGATGAGGTCGGGGATATCCGGGTGATCCGCCCCAAACCCGATGTGCTGCGTTATGGGCCGGAAGGGAAAAAACTTCCGAGAATTTTTGATATGGTCAAGGAGCGGTATGCGGATGCCCGGTCAATCATGATCAGCAACAAGCCATGGGTCAGCCATCTTCATGAGGACGGCCATGCCGTCAAATGGGGAATTACCGGAAGCCGGTTTCCGGTGTATGCTTCTCCTCCTCCCCCGTATGTTCTGGGAGATCCGCCGACCGATACCAATCCCGGTGACCGTCGCCCCATCAAGCCCAAAGAGTTTGTCGTCAACGGGAATCCGCTGGAATTGCTGCCCCAGGTATTGAGCGGGGATTTCCATCTGTTGAAAGCCGTGATCAAGGATGTCGGAGAATTTATCGGCAGCAAGCCGGGAGAATTTCCGGATGACCGATGGATCGCGGATACGGCCTGCCAGGTGATCCGGGAAGAAGACCCGGATGTCCTGTATGTGAATCTTGCGGCGACCGATGAGGCCGGGCACGTGTATGGAGCGGCCTGGGACCCGGATGAATGGAAAAAGGCAAACGGATTGTTCTTCGGTTCCCGCTGGGTCAGCAGATATTCGGAGCAGGCAAGACGGGAAGAAATACTGGATGTGGTCCGGGAAGCGGATTTCCGTTTCGGCCGGATCATCAATGAAATCGAGACACGGGGGATGCTGGATCATTCCCTGATCGTTTTTGCCGCAGACCACAGCATGATTACCGAGGGATATCACAAACAGGGTTATGCGCCGCTGGATATCAAGGAATATCTTCGTTCTCACGGCATTGTTTCTCCCGATCATTATGGAACGGCCTGGGCATTGAACCATTGGGCCGTTATTTTTGATGCACGGGATGATGCCGTCCGGGAAACGATTCGTCGTCTGATCCAGGGGATGGCGGTAGATGATCCGGCCGAAGGACCCTCGTTTCATCCCTGTATTGTCATCAATGATCAGGGCATCCGCACGGGCAGGGATGCGGACAACCCGTTTCTGCCGGAACATGAAAAGCAGATTACCGAGCCGGATGAACTGTTTTCCGAGTATTATATGCATCATGCCAAGGACGGCATTCACTGGCCGGAGCTGTGTATTTTCTTCCGCCGCCATTATCAGGCGGCAACACCGGGTGATGCCATGATACGGGGGGTTAACGGCATGGGGGAAAACGTGTCCCTGTTATCGAAAAACAGCTTTCGTCTGGTGGGAATCCACGGTTCGAGACTGACAACGCATGTGCCCATGGTGTTTTCCGGTCCGGGAATCGGGACCGGCAGGAAAATGCAGCGTCCTGCCCGGTTGCATGACATTGTACCCACCCTCTGTCATATACTGGGTTGGGAAATACCGGAAACCGCTTCCGGCCTGGTTTGGAAAGAGATCGCAACCGGATGATCAAACCGATCCGGCAGAATATCCGTTTTGGGCCGTCAAATATTTTAACATGATCCATTCTCTGCATTGATTTATTCCCAAGAATATCTCATAATCCGAAACATGAACGGCAGGACCGGAATCCATGATTCCGGTCCTCTTCGAAAAAATCATATCATATTGGAAAAGAGTGGAACATGATGAACAAAAGCGGTTCTCTGGAAAGGTGGTCCATTGAAAATGCCGTGGATCTCTATGGGGTGCATAATTGGGGTGCCGGTTATTTTGATATCTCTGATCAGGGAGAGGTTGTCGTCAATCCGTCCGGGAAAATGGGAGATAAAAACGCTGTCAGTCTGATGAAGATTGTCTCGGATATCAAAGACAGGGGAATGGGGATGCCGATCCTTCTCCGGTTCCGGGATATTCTTCAGTCGCAGATTACCTTCCTTCACAAATACTTCCAGGATACGATTGAAGAGCTGGGATACCAGAATAAATACAGAGGGGTTTACCCGATTAAGGTGAACCAGCAGCAGCAGGTTGTGGAAGAGGTAACCCACTTCGGTTCCCGTTTTCACCATGGACTGGAAGCAGGAAGCAAGGCGGAGCTCATTGCCGCCATATCGCTGCTGAGAGATCCGGAGGCCTGTCTGATCTGCAACGGCTATAAGGATGAGGAATTTGTGGACCTGGGACTGTATGCGTGCAAGATGGGATACAACTGTTTTTTTGTCATTGAAATGCCCAGCGAGCTTCAACTGATCCTGGAAAGAGCGGAGGCTCTCGAGATCAAGCCGAAGATCGGTGTTCGGATCAAAATCAGCACCCGCGCAGGCGGTCACTGGAGTGAGTCCAGTGGAGACAGGAGTATTTTCGGACTCAGCATCACCCAGATTCTGGATGTCGTGGAAACACTGAAACAAAAAAAGATGCTGGATTCGTTTCAGCTTTTGCATTATCATCTGGGGTCGCAGATTCCCAATATCCGGGATATCCGGTTTGCCGTTACCGAAGCCTGCAGGGTATACGAGGGACTTGTGGAAGAAGGTGCGCCCATGGGATACCTTGATCTGGGAGGCGGACTGGCGGTTGATTATGACGGCTCCCATACCAATTTCATCAGCAGCCGGAATTATACCATGAAGGAGTACTGCTCGGATATCATCGAGGTCATCATGAGTACGCTGGATGAAAAGGCCATCCCCCATCCGGTGATCGTTACAGAGTCCGGCCGGGCAACGGTTGCCTATTATTCCGTGCTCCTGTTTAATATTCTGGATGTGAGCCGGTTTGAAACCTATCCGATTCCTGAAATTCTCGCAGAAGAAACCCATGAGATGATCATCAATCTGTGGGATGTAAAACAATCCATCAATATGAAAAACCTGCAGGAGTGCTACAATGATGCACTCTATTATCGGGATGAACTGCGGCAGCTGTTCAAGCATGGCAATATTTCACTCCGGGAACGGGCCATGGGGGATAATATTTTCTGGCACATTATTCATAAAATCACGCAGGATATGAAAAAGCTGAAGCAGATTCCCAATGAACTGGAAGGGATTGAGTCGGCCCTGGCGGATATTTATTATGGAAATTTCAGCGTGTTTCAGTCGCTGCCGGATTCCTGGGCTATCGGACACCTGTTCCCGATTCTGCCGATTCACAGACTGAAGGAAGAGCCGACCCGCAATGTGATTCTTGCGGATATCACTTGTGATTGCGATGGAAAGATTGATAAATTCATTGATCAGCACGATGTAAAAGATACCCTTGCGCTTCATGAGATCAATGACACGGAAGAGTATTATCTGGGAATTTTTCTGGTGGGAGCCTATCAGGAGACATTGGGAGATCTGCATAATCTTCTGGGGGATACCAATATCGTCAGTGTGCAGATCACCGAAGACGGTGATTATGAACTGATCAAGGAGATTGAGGGCGATTCGGTGGAGGAAATATTGTCTTACGTGGAATACGATGTTAAGACAATGTATTCGGATTTCCGGGAACTGGCGGAGAACGCCATTCGTAATAAATTGATAACCCCGAAGGAAAGACAGAAGATCATGAAGGCGTTTCGTTCCGGACTAAGGGGTTACTCCTATTATGAACGATAGTGGAGGATAAAACGATGGGAAAGGTTTTAATCATAGGAGCCGGAGGCGTAGGGCAGGTTGTTGCCTTCAAGTGCGCCAAACTGCCGGAAGTTTTCAGCGAGATCTGCCTTGCCAGCCGAACACTGGAAAAATGCAACCGTATTGCTGAAATGCTTCCACGAAAGATACGGACCGCACAGGTGGATGCCGACAATGTTCCGGAACTGGTCTCACTGATTGAAACGTTCAAACCGGATGTGCTGATCAATGTCGCGCTCCCGTACCAGGATCTTCATATTATGGATGCCTGCCTTGCAACCGGTGTGGATTATCTGGATACCGCCAATTATGAACCCCGGGATGAGGCCCGGTTCTGTTATCAGTGGCAGTGGGACTATCACGATCGTTTTAAAAAACGCGGAATCATGGCCCTTCTGGGAAGCGGTTTTGATCCCGGCGTCACCAATGTTTTCTGCGCCTGGGCCCGGAAGAAGCACTTTGATACGATTCGGGAAATCGATATCATTGATTGCAACGCCGGAGATCATGGGCATCCGTTCGCGACCAATTTCAATCCGGAAATCAACATTCGTGAAGTGACGGCCAAGGGCAGGTATTATGAATCCGGAAAGTGGATTGAAACCGACCCCTTATCCATATCCAAAACATTTGATTTTCCGGAAGGGATCGGACCCCGCAAAATCTATCTGTTATACCATGAAGAGCTCGAGTCCCTGATCCGGCACATTCCCGGCGTCAACCGGGCACGATTCTGGATGACCTTCAGTGATAACTATCTGAAACATCTGGAAGTGCTTCAAAACGTCGGCATGACGCGGATCGATCCGGTTGTCTATAACGGGCAGGAGATCGTTCCCCTTCAGTTTTTAAAGGCCCTTCTTCCGGATCCGGCATCCCTGGGTCCCGTGACCAAAGGACGGACCTGTATTGGTTGTCTGATCAAGGGGCTGAAAGAGGGCCGCGAAAAGAAATACTATGTGTATAATATCTGCGACCATGAACAGACCTATCAAGAAGTTCAATCCCAGGCCGTTTCTTACACCACGGGGGTTCCGGCCATGATCGGCGCCATGATGATGCTGACCGGAAAATGGCGCGGCCATGGTGTGTTCAATATGGAGGAGTTTGATCCGGAGCCGTTTATGGACGCCCTGAACCGGCATGGATTGCCCTGGACCGAAACCATCCTTTAAGGCAGCGGAAAAACCGGCAAAGGGTTGCGGATCGGATTATGGATTATTGTATTGTAAAATTTCGTTAAATGAATATAATACCCCTGTTTTTTTTGAGGATTTATTTTTTCGTGAGATCAATCAGGAATATTTCCAAGCAGGAATATTTCCAAGCAGTCACAGGGATATGAAAATCAGAAAGTCTGTTTTAATCGCAACCGGAAGTGAACAAACCGCGGCCGCCGTTCAGGAATGCCTGGGGCATCGGTTTGATGTCATGGTTGCAAACGCGGAAAAAGACTGTTTTGAACTTTTTCAGAAAAAACGGCATGAATTTGTTTTTTTAGACATTGATCTCATATCCGCGGGTATCCCGTCCCATTCCAACGACAATCCCTATATCAATATACTGGCACCGTATCTCCAGATTTTCCCAACCACCGAAATCATTATCATCAGCCCTCAGGCATCGATCCGAAAAGCGGTCAATGCGGTTAAGGCGGGTGCCAGCAATTATGTGACCTCACCGATCGATATCGAGGAGGTCCGGCTGGTTACGAAAAAAATTCAGGATGATATTATCACCCAGGAGGAGCTTGATTATCTGCGGGATCAGTTCTGGGATACGGATTTTTTGGAGATTGTGAAAACAAACAGTCCCAAGATGAAGGAAGTGCTCAAAAAAATCCGTTCGGTTGCGCCGACCAAAACAACGGTTTTGCTTCTGGGAGAAACCGGTACCGGCAAGGGAGTGATGGCCAGATTGATCCATGCCCACAGCAACCGGAAAGGCAATCAGTTCATCGGCGTTCATTGCGGCGCGATCCCGGATACCCTGATCGAAAGCGAGCTGTTTGGTCATGAGAAGGGCGCGTTTACCGGTGCGGTGAAAAGGAAGCTGGGAAAATTTGAAATTGCCAAGGAAGGAACCATTTTTCTGGATGAAATCAACACGATTACCTCCTCCACTCAAATCAAGCTTCTCCAAGTTTTGCAGGATAGAACCTTTCAGCCTGTGGGTGGTGAGGTCAATATCGAAACCGATGCCCGTTTTATTGCCGCATCCAATTGTGATTTGCAGGAAATGGCGGAATCCGGGGAATTCCGGAAAGATCTGTATTACCGCTTGAATGTATTTCCGATTGAGTTGCCGCCCCTCAGAGACCGGAAGGAGGATATTCCGGAACTGGTTTCGCAGTTTATCCGGCAGCTGAACCTTTTTCATGCCAAGCAGATCAGCGGCGTTCATCCGGTGGTTCTGGAAGCGCTGCATGCTTATGAATGGCCGGGCAATATCCGGGAATTGGAAAATCTGATCGAAAGGGCCCACATCCTGGAAACCAGCTCGACACTCACAGCCGAAAGTTTTCCGATGGAGTTTTTTCAGAATCAGCCGCAGATCGCCCAGGTCAACCTGAGCGCCTCCAAGACACTTGCCGAAGTCCGGCGTGCCGGAATTGAAAGCATCGAAAGGCAGTATCTTAAGGAAATACTGAGCATCAACAAGGGGCGCATCGCTCCCAGTGCCCGGGACGCGGATATCAGCACCCGTCAGCTTCATAAGCTGCTCACCAAATATGGAATCAAAAAGGTTGAGTTCAAATAGAATCCGGTCAGGAGCCTGTATCGGCAGAAACAGACTCTTTTCGAGAGCCGGCATTGAATTTGCTAAATTATGACCATGACGCGGATCAACAAATCTTAAAAACGGGAGATGACAATGAAAAAGCAAGCAGTATTGATGATGATCATCATGTTGGTTGTTTCGGTTGTGACAGGTGGGGATTTTCAGAATATTGCGATGGCTGCAGAGCAGCCGGCAACGACGGAAACCACGGAACCGGAACCGGATAATGATTCAATCTATGCGGCCGAAGAGGATGCTGAAGCAATTGATATGTCAGGGGATGAAGAAGAGATTGTTACCGGAGGCGATTCCGAAGAAGGTGAGCCGATATCTCCGGATGGGGAAGTGGAAGATGTTAAGAGCGAATAGTATCCACATTTCCAATGTTTTTTTTCCATCAAGGTGAGAAAGATAAGGCGTTTTTCCCACCTTGATGGATGTTTTTAATTGACCGCTTCTTTCAATCCTTTGGAAGGAGAAAATACAGGCACTTTTTTTGCCGGAATGTTGATTTTTTCGCCTGTTCTCGGATTCACACCTGTTCTGGCTTTGCGTTTGCTGACTTTAAAGATGCCAAAGTTTGACAGGCGTACTTCTTCACCATTTTGCAGTGCGGTCGTGATGTTTTTGATCAGGCTGTCAATACAATCAGAAGCAGCCTTTTTGCTTCCTACAACGGATTCAACCTCTTCGATCAGATCGGTTTTGTTCATGATTTTTTCCTTTTCACGGATTCAATTTACATTGGTTTGTTTTGATGAACTTCGGACATCAATGATGCCCGTATGATCCACCCCCGGATTTTTTTTTCTTTACGGGTTTTACTTGCAATCATGTCTTGAAGGCCTTATTTTGTCGCTTGAGTTATTACCCGATATGGATTTAGCAAGAAATATGCCTTGCACTCATAACGGTAATTTGTTGAAATATAATATAAAATTTTTTACCAACACCCTGAGATCGGAATTGTAAGTTCCGATTCCGATTGGGTCCATACTGGTTTGAAATATAGTTGATAACAGATGGAATCAGAATGGATGCAAAACGAAATAATTACCTTCGTGGCATAGGGTTTGCTATACTTCTTTTATACTTGGATTCAACGTTTTGAGCGGGAGTTTGCGATGGAAAAAGAAAAAATTCGTATGTTTAAGAAACTATTGGAAGATCAACTGATTGAGCTTGCCCAGAGTGGAGAAATGACCCTGAATGGCTTGAAGAACGAAGAGTATAACTATGCTGATCCTCTTGACCGTGCTACTTTGAACGAGAATCAAGGTTTCATGCTTCGCATAAAAAATCGGGAAAGTCGCCTGATCAATAAGATCAAGGATGCCCTGGTACGAATAGAAGATGGTGATTTCGGCTATTGTGAAGTATGCGGTGAGGAGATTTCCTATAAAAGACTATTGGCGAGACCGGTTGCAACGCAATGTATCACATGCAAGACAAAGCTGGAGAAACGGGAACGCATTTTTGGAACATAATGGGCTGATTGCATTCCCTGTCATGGGTTGTAAGCTTCCGGGTTGGTTTTCCTTCCGGATGATCGAGATCTGTTTTCCGGGTTTTTTGAAGATTATAAATGAACGCTTGCAGCGGTATTCCGGCGCCTGTTAAAACAGCCGGATGGTGTCCACATAGAGATAGTGGTCGTGTTCCTTTTTTTGCAATATCCCGTTGATAAAAACTTTCTCTCCCATAAATTGTTCAACAGACGGATTTTTGCTTTTCGGGTGGATGCGATACTCTTTTTCATCAAATGTTGAAAGGGTATAGGCAACCACCTTTCCGGTCTGATCCCAATCAGAAGGGATAATGATTCCCTGAAGACTGACTTTTTCTCCCTCAATAAGATTTTTCCTTCGCATTCTTCCAGTCCCGTTCTTATGGTTGTTTCAATGTCAACAGAAAAGCAATATGTATACCAAATCACTTGAATTTAATATCAAAGAAGGGGCCCGCCTTTTGGTTATATCCATCCGGTCCTCAAAAGGCTGAAAACATCCGGTTCAACCGGAATCGAATGTTCCGATTATTCCCCGGCCGAAAGCGGAAACCTGTTTTGTCCCGGCCGGCATGTTTAATCTGATGATTTTTCTCCTCGTATCGGTATCCCCCACCTATGAAACTGTTTTTTGATGGTATAAATATTGGTTCCGATCTTGTCCCGGATTTCAACCAGGGATAATTTTTGTTTTTCATACAGATCTTTCCACATCATGGATTCGGAAGGATAGTCCAGCAGTTCGGCAATGATTTGATAGCGATCTCTTTTATCATGAATCGGAAGTCCGGGCGGCGTATTAAAAGTGCTTTTAAATCCGGCCTGATAGTCTGACCAGTCGGATCGGGCAGGGCACTTGTTACAGATTTCATTATTTTTGCTCTCGAACTGGAGCTGACATTGGCTGCACGGAGGGTTCATATGGTTGCTTTCTTTTTTCATTAAAATCTATCAAAGCGATAGCAAACCTTGTACCATAATCAGGCGGCCTCTATTTTTATGAGCAGCGACGCCATGCGGGCGGATTATTTTTCTCAAGGTAATTTGCCTGCCGGTCCATAATGTGGTATGGAATCAGACAAACGTTCTGCATCGGAAGAACAAAGATGTCCGGTGATCCCGGGTGCGGCAGATCCGAATATCCAATGGTTCAGAAAAAATTACTTTTTGATGGCTTATGAAAAAAATCGGTTTTATATCCACACGTTTTTCAGGGACAGACGGTGTTACACTCGAGGCCAGTAAATGGGCCGAGGTGTTGAGGCAGCACAACCATGATGTGTACTGGTTTGCCGGTGATCTGGATCGGAAACCGGAAAACAGTTATCTTGTCCCGGAAGCACATTTTAAAAGCGAACCAATCGAGTCCCTGAACAGGCAGATTTTCGGTACGAAAAGAAGGGACCTGGAAACGACTCAAAACATCACCCGGATGAAGGATTTTTTGAAAAACCATCTTCGGCTGTTCATCGAGAAGTTTTCCATTGATATCCTGATTGCGCAGAATGTGCTGACCATCCCTCTTCATATCCCGCTGGGTATTGCCTTGACGGAAACCATTGCGGAAACACAGATTCCGACGATTGCCCATCATCATGATTTTTATTGGGAACGAACCCGTTTCATCATCAATGCCGTGGGCGACTATTTGCGGATGGCATTCCCGCCCAATCTGGACGGAATGAAGCATGTTGTCATCAATTCATCAGCCCAGGAGGAGTTGGCACTTCGGACGGGAATTGCCTCGATCATTATTCCCAATGTTCTCGACTTTGAACATCCGCCTGCCATCAATCAGGCCAGAACATCAAAGCTTCGCGAATCCATTGGACTTTCTTCCGATGATGTCATTATCCTTCAGCCCACCCGGATCATACAGCGGAAAGGAATCGAACATGCCATCGAATTTGTGAAAAAACTAGGCAATCCCAAATACAAGCTCTTCATCTCCCATGAAGCCGGGGACGAGGGCTTTGAATATCAGGACTGGATTCAGGAAAATGCATTGAATCAGGGGGTTGACCTGCGGCTGATCAATGCCCGGCTTGAAGATCCATGGAACAACCGCCAGCCCGGGGAGGGGCGGTTTTCCCTGTGGGATATTTATCCGCATGCCGATTTTATTACCTTTCCCAGTCTTTATGAAGGATTCGGCAATGCCTTTCTCGAGGCAATCTATTTTAAAAAGCCCATCCTGATCAATCGATATGCTACTTTTGTCCGCGATATCGAGCCATTGGGTTTTGACTTGATTGTCATGGATCAATATCTCACCAAAAAAAACATTCAAAAGGCCCGGGATGTTCTGGAGTGCGAGGACCGAAGATCCCTCATGGTTGAGAAAAACTATCAAATTGCCACCCGTCATTATTCCTACTCGGTTCTCTGGAATAATTTGAACTATATGCTCGTTCAATATTTCGGTGTTCAGATTTGAAGAATCAAGATTTCTGAAATTTTTAAAAACCGGAATCCGGAATTCATATTTTGTCGTTTCCAGTTCTCGCAACAATTTACTTGAACGTTTCCCGGGTCGGATTCTTTTGGGAAAATCCAGACAGAATCCGCGTCATGAGAATTGCGGTATCCATGTTTATTTTCATTTAATGACAATGTGATGCAGCATCTATGGATAAGGCATGCTACTTGCACAAAATCGCCGTTACGTCTGCAGTCGATGATCCTGGTCAATTGATTATATGAAAATGGAGGACAGTATGGCTTCGAAAAAAAAAACAGGGAAAGAAATTACAATACTGGGGTATATTTCGGAAATTGAAACCGATAACGATGATTTCGTGGGGGTGAAGATCACAACCGATGATGACGATGAATATTATGTGACGCAAAATAAGGCCGGAAGGCAGCTCTCCAACCTGATTGATGAAGATGTCGAGGTTACCGGTATCGTCAGCGTCGATGGAGAGGACGGTATTAAATATATTACCGTATCCGACTATGAGGTCCTTGATCTGGATTATGGATATGAGGATGATGACGAGGATGATGACGAAGACGGCGAGGATGATGATTTTTTCAAAGAGGATTACTTCAAGGACTAAAAAGCGTGAACGAAACGCTATTGAAATAAGGATAAAAGATGAAAAGCATTCAAAAAGAAATAGCGGATATCCGGAAAACCACCAAAGCCTTTTCAGCATTGCTGGATCGGATTGAGAAACGTCTTACCGGAAAGAAAAACGAAAAAAAAGGGG
>QZKS01000068.1 GCA_003599865.1 Desulfobacteraceae bacterium | reverse complement strand
TGGTACGAGGGTTGAGCTTTTTGCGAACATCAATCTTCTGACAGAGGTTTCGATCGCTAATCAATTAAAAGCAGAAGGTATAGGGCTTTACCGTTCTGAATTTCCTTTTTTGATTCGTTCAACATTTCCGTCTGAAACCGAACAGTATCTGGTATATCGCCATTTATTCAATGAGCTGAAAGGAAAAGAAGTCACAATTCGGACCTTAGATGTGGGTGGCGAAAAAACATTGGCTTATTTTGATATGCCGGAGGAGCAGAATCCGGAGTTGGGGATGCGTTCTATCCGTTTTTCACTAAAGCATAAAGATGTTTTTCAACATCAGATTCGAGCCATCCTTCGGGCGGCATCTGATGCCGGCTCTACAGCAAGGATTATGTTTCCGATGATATCCTCCTTGGACGAATTTTATGAAGCAAGAAACGTCGTTTTTGATTGCATCCAGCAACTTGAAGAGAAAAAATTTGCTTGTAATCATCATCCCCAAATAGGGATGATGATTGAATTGCCTGCCATTGTGGAGTTGATGGAAGATTTTTCAAAGGAGGTGGATTTTTTTTCTATAGGGACAAACGACTTTGTTCAATATATGCTTGCCGTAGATCGTACAAACCGGATGGTATCTGATTACTACTGCCCATTCCACCCATCTGTGCTTAGGGCCCTGTCAAAAATTGTCCGTATAGCTCGGCAATTTCAAGTCGATATCTCGGTATGTGGCGAAATGACGCATGATCTTTCATTTCTTTCTTTTCTGTTGGGGATTGGTATTAGAAAGATCAGCGTGGACCCACAGTTTTTACCGGATCTTCAAAAAAGAATACAAAAATTATTAATCAGCGATATGGAAAAATATTCCGACCGCCTGCTGGCGGAGGCTTCTCTGCAAAAAATCAAAACGCTGATCAATTGAAATGCCGGATAGGGTATTGCTTGAAGCATTACTGTTTTGAAGAACACAATAATAATTGCTTTTGGCAAATGAACTGCTTTCCGAAAATTGAACCATTTATCCTCCTACCGAAATTATACTACATCGGATAAAAATAAAAATTGATTGAAACCATTCTCCGTCCGGTTTTTCTATGGTGAAATACGACGACATGGATTCTATGGATTCTGTGTCACGTTGCATCCGGAAAAAATGCAAATAAAATGGAAAGCAACTACAAATAACAAAAATGTAAAATTTTAAGAATGGTTATTACAAAAATGGAGATGATCGGAATAAAAAACATTGTACAGGTATATATCATATTGATATTGTATATTATACTTATATGCCCGTGATGTGGCACGGCAATTGCTGATTTCTCATTTAATGATCGTCAAAACCATCTGTTATTCTGTAACAGGAAAACAACACAGCATCTGGAGATATTAAGATAAAATATAAAGCCATGTTGAAAGCTGCCATAAAAAATTTGGAAACTCAAAGAAATTTATTGCTTGGAAATTTGCCGGAAAAAATGGGCTCTGAGTTTGTTTCCTGGCATGCAAAAATTTTTGATACCTATTTTCAGGACCGGATGAAGGAACATACTGTTTGCTCAACAATGCATAAAGAAAAATGTAAATTTTCAGTAATTGCACTTGGTGGGTATGGGAGAAATGAACAGTGTTTGTATTCGGATATAGATATTCTGTTTTTATTTGAGAATAATGTCCCGGTCGAGGCAGAGAATATTATCCGGGAAATGGTATATCCATTGTGGGATCTCAAATTTGAAGTAGGTCATTCAACCCGGACGGTTAAGGAGTGTATTTCAATTGCTGCGGTTGATTATCAAATTTTGACCTCTCTTTTAGATGCGCGGTGGATTTGTGGAGATCAGGAGTTGTTTTTGATGTTGAAGGAAAAGCTATATCAAAAACTCATTCAGAAAAAGAAAAAAAAGATTCTTTTGTGGCTCTCAGAAAACAGCAGGAAACGGCATGAATATTTTAAAGCTGCAACATATCTCTTAGAGCCGAATGTGAAAGAAGGTCTTGGCGGACTGAGGGATTATCACACCATG
Source organism: Desulfobacteraceae bacterium (assembly GCA_003599865.1). Classification (GTDB taxonomy): domain Bacteria; phylum Desulfobacterota; class Desulfobacteria; order Desulfobacterales; family SURF-7; genus QZKS01. The sequence goes on along the minus strand of QZKS01000068.1, from coordinate 92,482 downwards.
CTATGGATGGCAAAGGCTGTGAATGGTCGGGACGATAAGGGTGAAAATAAAAATCTGCTTCAGATTCCGGACAAGGAATGCATGATATTCATGCATTCCTTGTCATTTATTTGGGAAGTAAGGAATAAGCTTCACCAGTTGGCAGGTAAAAAATGTGACCGATTATATTCTGAATTTCATGAAGACCTGGCTGAATATTTTCATAGTCAGAGGAATGATGACTTACATATCATTGAACGGTTTTTGGGGGAATTTCATGAAAAGGTTGAAGTTGTGAAACAGCGGTTTCAGTTGTTTCAGTCAGAATTGATCGGGACTTCCGGTCGAAATCTCATGTTTCGGTTTTTAGGGAAAAAAACAAAAGTCAAGGGGTTGATCGTTCGGAAAAATAGGCTTGATTTTCAGTCCATGGCGGCGTGTGTTGAAAATCCGACGCTTCTTATAAAGATATTTTTAGAAAGCCGGTCATTAGGGCTTCCCATTTGCGGGGAGGCAAAGAGAACGATAACAAAGCTTTCATATCTCATCAATGATGAGTTCAGAAAAACCAAATCCGTAATTTCCGATTTCGAAGAAGTATTAAATACAGCGGATTCTGAAAACGACATTCTTGATGAAATGCTCTGCTCTGGACTTCTCGCGGGATTAATCCCGGAACTGAAAAATATTGCGAATCGGATAGAATATGATGAATATCATGCTTATCCGGTTGATAAGCATCTACTCCTCACTATCAGAACTATAAACGGTCTGGGAAGAAATAATACGGAAGGAGAAAATAAATTATTTTATAATTTATATCATGAGATAACGGAGATTAAGCTTCTTCAGTGGGCGGCATTGTTGCATGATATCGGCAAAGGCGGTCATTCCGCTGATCATTCAAATATCGGAGCTGTTTTGGCCGAGTTTATTTTAAGACGGTTTGGATATCAAGAAGCAGCAATAATGACGGTTTCATTTATAATAAAAAATCATCTCCTTTTAAAAAAAACAGCTACGCAAAGAGACCTGAATGATGAACAGACGGCGATTTCCTGTGCATCGGAGATTAAAGATGTGGCCCTGCTGAAAATGCTCTATCTTTTGACAGTGGCGGATTGTGCTTCAACAGGAAGTAAAGCCTGGACAAGCTGGACATCTATCCTGATAAGAGATCTCTTTTTCCGAGTACTACGCGTGTTGGAAAAAGGCGAGTTGGCAACCGAAACATCATTACAAATAATCCGGACAAAAAAAGAAATGTTTCAAACTGATTCTGTTTGGGGGAAACATCCGGAAGAGTCGGTTTCTTTATGGAATAACCTTTCCCAGAGATATCTTCTTGCTGTTGAAGCAAAAGATATTATGGATCACCTTGGATTATTTAAAAACCTTGGTGAAAAAAAGTTTGTATGGCATGTGATGCAGAATCAATGCCCTGAAACAAGAACCGTTACGATTTGTGCGAAAAATCACGCGGGTTTGTTTTCGAAACTAACCGGTATTTTTTCCCTACACAACCTGAATGTTTTGGACGTCCAAGCGTTTACATGGCGAAACGATATTGCACTGGATATTTTCCAGGTAACAGCTCCAAAGGATAGATTGTTTGAGGAAAAAATCTGGAAAAGAGCAGAAGCTGTTCTGGAAAATACGCTGGAAGGTAATTTTGATATAGCAACCGCACTTGGGAAAAAATTTAAAATAGATGGGCAATTGCCTTTCATTTCATTGCAAAAAAATTCCAGCGTGAATATCGACGATCAGACATCAGCCTTTTTTACCATTATTGAGGTTCATACGTATGATTCCCCCGGCCTGCTGTTTAGGATAGCAGATGCAATATTTAATTGTGGTTATGATATTCTGGTTTGCAAGGCGGCAACCAGCGCAGATCAAGTGGTTGATATTTTTTATATCCGGGATTTCGATGGACAAAAGCCGGACAAAAGCGAAAAACTGTTTCAATTGAAAAAGGCGATTGAGGAAATAGTGAAAGAGACTATTCATGATAAACCAACCAATAGCAAGAGGAGTAAAAAATGAAAAAAAAGATTTTAGTGGTACTGATCCATCTGTTTATTCCGTTTTCACATGCTTATGCAGGTGAAACAGTGATGAATACGGGGGACACTGCATGGATGATTGTGGCAACCGCTATGGTAATGATGATGACTCCGGCAGGGCTTGCTCTGTTTTATGGAGGAATGTCCAGGTCAAAAAATTTACTGAATACTTTTGCCATGACATTTGTGTCATATTGTATCGGCAGTTTGGTCTGGATGTTATGGGGTTATTCCCTTGCATTTGGTCCGGATCAGGCCGGGATCATCGGCGGTCTTGATCATTTGCTGATGAGAGGCATCGGAGTTGGAAGTTTAACCGGCACAATTCCAACCATACTGTTTGCGCTTTTTCAAATGACATTTGCCGGAATCACAGTGGCATTGGTTTTGGGGTCTATTGTGGACCGCATGAAATTTTCATCGTGGATTGTGTTCAGCATTCTGTGGGTAACCTTTATCTATTGTCCTGTTGCACACTGGGTCTGGGGTGGTGGATGGATGGCTAAAATGGGCGCGCTTGATTTTGCTGGAGGAAACGTGGTGCACATTAATGCCGGAGTAGCAGGCCTTGTTCTGGCATTGGTCGTAGGGAAGAGAAGAGGCTATGGTAAGGAGGCGATGTTTCCTTCCAGTGTAACGCTTACAGCGCTGGGAGCGGCATTACTTTGGTTTGGCTGGTTTGGGTTCAATGCCGGTAGTGAACTTGCGGCAGATGGGGTTGCGGCTTCAGCCTTTATGGTTACCAACACATCTGCTGCCGTAGCCGCATTATCCTGGATGTTTGCAGAGTGGTTTTTCAGCAAGAAACCAACCGTTCTGGGACTTGCTTCAGGAGCAGTGGCCGGTCTGGTTTCCATCACACCTGCGGCCGGATTTGTCAATCTGCCGGCTTCGATGATCATCGGACTTGTTGCCGGTGTATTTGGATATTATAGCGTTTCTGTTTTAAAACACAAACTAGGATATGATGATTCCCTTGATGCCTTTGGCGTCCATGGGATGTGTGGCGTTTGGGGCGCTCTTGCAACAGGTCTTTTTGCCACGCCTGAAATTAATGAGCTGGGCAAGGGTTTGTTTTATGGAAATCCTGGCCAGCTTTGGATTCAACTTGTTTCTATTATTGCGACGGCTTTGTTTACGGCTATCGGTACGCTGGTTGTATTGTCTTTGACAAGGTTGTTAACCGGCGGACTGAGGGTTGATGCTGATGAAGAGGTTGTCGGTCTAGATAACGCCATTCATGGAGAAAGAGCATTTGATTTGGATTGATATCCGACGGACTTATTGAAGGGCTCGGTATCTTGCACATATCCTGAGTTCATGATAATGGGATATGAAATCACGCATTTTGCCTGTCCGGAAATCAAAGCATGATAATATGATTTGGTTGTTCATAATAAAAGGGAGAAATCAAAATGAAAAAAATAGAGGCGATCATCAAGCCGTTTAAATTGGATGATGTTAAAGAGGCGCTGAATGAAATTGGTATCCAGGGCATGACGATTGTGGAAGTAAAGGGGTATGGACGTCAAAAGGGGCACAAGGAAATTTACCGTGGTGCAGAATATGTTGTTGATTTCATACCGAAAATTAAAATTGAAATCGTCGTGGATTCCAAGCAGGTCGAAAAAGTGACGCAGGTAATTATGAATGCAGCAAATACGGGAAAAATCGGAGATGGAAAAATATTTGTATTGCCGGTTGAAGAAGCCATTCGCGTCCGGACCGGAGAAAAAGGAGAAGATGCAATATAGCTGATCGATATAATTGGGTGTGTTTTTTAAAGCCGGGTATGTCGCCCGGCTTATTTTTTTACAATTATGTGAATAATCAAGAAAAAATAATTACAAATTTGTCATTATGTTTTTTTAAGGCATTGTTCAGACTTGCCGGATGATAATAAAAGTGTTTTATTATTAGTATGTTGTTGTCGCTGGTCCAGAGTGGTATATTTGTTGCTGTGTCTTCATGCGTTTGATCATTGACTATTGGGTAAGCTTATATGAGGGGGGTATGATGATACGGCTTTTCATTCTCGGCAGTTTGTTTTTTTCTATATTTCCAACAAACGTGTTCGCAGTTGAGGCGGGTACAGTGGACTCAGGTGCTACTGCATGGATGTTGACATCCACTGCACTCGTGTTGTTAATGGTACCCGGGCTCGCCATGTTTTATGGTGGACTGGTCCGGACCAAAAATGTGCTGGGAACGATGATGCATAGTTTTGTATCCATGGCCATCATTGGTGTTTTATGGGTTATATGTGGATATTCACTTGCATTTGGTAAGAACGTGTTCGGGGGGTTTGTCGGATGGGACAGCAGTTTTTTTTTCCTAAGGGGGATTGATGAGCGGATAACCAATGGAATACCGGAATACGTTTTGGCCATGTTTCAGGGAAAATTTGCGATCATCACTCCGGCACTGATCAGTGGGGCAATTGCTGAACGGGTATATTTCAAAGGCTATACATTGTTTATCGCCTTGTGGTTTCTGTTGATTTACTGCCCTTTATGTCATTGGGTCTGGGCTTCTGACGGTTGGTTGTATACTTCAGGCGCATCAGGCGTTATCGATCTTGCGGGAGGTCTTGTGATTCATGTTTCTGCAGGAGTCAGCGCTCTTATTCTTTCCATTCTTATCGGGCCCAGAAAAGGGTATCCCAAAACAGCAATGCATCCCAACAATCTGGTTATGACGATGATGGGCGCGGGCTTATTGTGGGTCGGATGGTTTGGATTTAATGCCGGTTCAACGGTTCAAAGCGGCCTTGAAACGGCAAGGGCGCTTACCATGACACAGGTATCTGCGGCCAGCGGTGCTCTCACGTGGCTCATTATTGAGGCGGTAATATTTAAAAAGGCAACTTCTCTTGGCTTTGTGTCCGGGATTCTTGCCGGACTTGTTGTCATCACACCCGCTGCCGGAGTTGTTCAGCCGATTGGTGCAATCACGCTGGGCACCTTGTCTTCGATTGCGTGCTATTATGCACTGCAACTGAAAGGTAGATTGGGCTACGATGACAGTCTTGACTGTTTTGGAATCCATGGTGTCGGGAGCGGATTGGGCGTTTTGATTCTCAGTTTTTTTATTCGTGACAGCTGGATGGCAACTGCAGCGACGTCTGCGGGCGGCACCTGGACGATGTGGAATCAATTGGCAATACAGGCGAAGGGGCTGGGGGTGACAATATTGCTGGCGGTCTTGGGCACCACCTTAATATATTTTGTTGTAGAAAAAACGGTCGGATTTAGAATTACGGAAGAAGAAGAGCAAGAGGGGCTTGATAAATCACTTCATAGAGAACATGGATATGGTCTTGTGAATTCTGAAATCATATGATAAATTTTAAGCCTTTTCGTTCCTTCTCTTATTTTTTGATAAGCTTCAGGTTGGCATACATATCGTCGATTGATGAAAGATCGATCAACATTTTTGAAATTTTAAGGAAAAATTATTTACAAAAATGTAAGACCGTCTTGTCGCAATGCTATATATGATAAAGCAAGTCTTTTTAAAACAGCATATTATGTATTTCAATAGCGAGTGGAACGGCTTTTGCAAAGTGTAAGACTTCAATAAAGAACAGGAATCTGCCAATTAATTATAGAGATGCTTTAATGACCTTTAACAGGGAGGATATTGTGATGACACCAAAACAAGTTTTGGCTATGGCAAAAGAAAACGGAGTAAGAGTGGTGGATATACGCTTTATGGATTTTCCGGGCGTATGGCAGCATTTTTCCGTTCCATTAAGTGAATTAGAAGAATCCAGCTTTGATGACGGATATGGATTTGACGGTTCCAGTATTCGAGGTTGGCAGCCAATCAACGCAAGTGACATGCTGGTGATTCCGGATGCGAATACGGCAAAGATTGATCCGTTTTTTGAGATTCCAACACTGGTAATGATCGGAAATATCTTTGATCCGATTACACGGGAACCTTATACGCGGGACCCCAGACATATTGCTCAAAAAGCAGAGGCCTATTTATCGTCTACCGGGATTGGAGATACGGTTTATATCGGTCCGGAAGCTGAGTTTTTTATTTTCGATAGTATTCGGTATGAATCTGGAAGCAATGTCTCGTATTATGAAGTGGACTCAGTGGAAGGTCCCTGGAATACCTCAAGAGAGGAGTCTCCGAACCTTGGATACAAACCACGGCCAAAGGAAGGTTATTTCCCTGTGCCGCCCACCGATAAGTTCCAGGATTTGAGAACGGAGATGATGCTGACCCTTGAAAAGCTTGGTATCGATGTGGAATGCCAGCATCATGAGGTTGCGACAGCCGGCCAGTCGGAAATCGATATGCGTTTTAAACCACTGGTTCAAATGGGAGATCAGCTTGCATGGTTCAAATATGTTTTGAAAAACGTAGCGTATCGTAACGGGCATACGGTTACATTCATGCCCAAACCACTTTATCAGGATAACGGTAGTGGCATGCATACCCATGTCAGCATCTGGAAAGAAGGCAAACCTCTTTTTGCAGGTGACCAATATGCCGGAGTTTCCCAGATAGCACTGCATGCCATCGGTGGAATCTTGAAACACTGTAAGGCGATATGTGCGTTTACCAACCCTACAACCAATTCCTATAAAAGATTGGTACCGGGATATGAGGCACCTGTCAATCTGGCTTATTCCAGCCGAAACAGAAGTGCCGCCGTTCGAATTCCCATGTATTCATCTTCACCCAAAGCCAAACGGATTGAGTTCCGGACTCCGGACCCCTCCTGTAACGGATATATGGCTTTCTCTGCCATATTGATGGCGGTTTTGGATGGTATTCAAAATAAAATCGATCCCGGTAATCCTCTTGACAAGAATATTTATGATCTTCCACCGGAAGAGCTTGCAGAGGTTCCGTCTGCTCCGGGTTCTCTTGATGAAGCACTGGCAGCGCTGAAAGAAGATCATGAGTTCTTACTGAAAGGAGATGTTTTTACAAAAGACGTTATCGAAAAGTGGATTGAATACAAACAGAAAAATGAAGCCGACGCGGTAAAACTTCGTCCACACCCGCATGAGTTTTACCTGTACTATGATATATAGTTGTTGTTTTTGAAAAATAAAAAACCGGCCGTTGCTTTAGTGCAATTGCCGGTTTTTTCAACCTTATCCTGCCGCAGATGCAAAATAGGTTTTCCAGATTTTTTCTACCTTGTATCCGATTGCCTGAATTTCGGTCTGGTCGGAAACAGGTGGCTGATCCTGTAAATTCAAATGATGAACGTTGGCCCGGAAGGATAGGTAAGCCTGTTTGAGGAAAAGAGAGGTTTCCTGTTCCAGGATTCCTGTTTGCGCAAGCGCTTCAAGCTGTCGGACATTATCCGACCATGTAACGATTTCTGAATGTTGAGAAGCATTTGCAAGGACAAGGTACTGTACGATAAACTCAATATCAATGATCCCTCCCCGCCCCTGTTTCAGATGAAATTTTTTTGGTTCAAACGGGCCGTGCGCTTTCCTGATTTTTTCCCTCATTTCGCATATCTCAACGCGTAATTCTGATTTGTCTCTTTTTTTCATCAGCGTTTCTTTTCGAATGGCTTCAAACAACAGACAAAGGGCAGGGTCACCACATATGGATCGGGCGCGAACCAGCGCCTGGTGTTCCCAGGTCCATGCTTTGTCCGCAAGATATTCTCGAAATGTTTTGATGTGGCTGACCAGGGGACCGGAACTTCCACTGGGGCGTAATCGCATGTCAATTTCGTACAATCTGCCTGCGCGGGTGTGGCTTGTTAGGGTGTGAATAATCCGTTGGCCGAGACGGGCATAGAATTGGCTGTTGTCAATTGACGTTCCTTTTCCTCCGGTTGTTTTTCCGGAGTCTGCAGCATGAAGGAAAACCATATCAAGATCAGATCCATACCCGAGTTCTATGCCCCCCAGCTTTCCATAGGCAATTACCGCAAAGCCCTGTTTACCGTTTTCAATATCGGTTGAACAGCTGGGATAACCATATTTTTCGGATAGATGCTCGAAGGACAGCTGGAAAATCCGGCTTAAGATTAACTCTGCGATATCGGAAAGATGATCACTTACTCTCATGAGCGGGTAGTTGGCACTGATATCGGCAGCCGCGACGCGCAAAATGTTGATCTGTTTGAAAATGCATAACTGCTCGATTTGCATTTCAAGGTCATTTAACGGGATGTGTTCCAGTTTTTTTTCAAGCTCGTCGGCCAATTGTTGCCGGTCGGGCGGGCGGTAAAGAATTCTGGTGTCCAGCAATTCATCCAATAGAACCGGATGCCGGGTGAGAAACTGGATGATCCACGGGCTTGCTATGGAGAGGCTTACGAGTCGTTTCAGGGCAGATGGATTTTCAATCAGTAGTGATAGATAGTTGGTTCTCTGTTCAATGGTCTTGATCAGTTCTGTAATACGGGAAAAGGAAAGCTCCGGGTGGTCTGATTTGCCGGTGATTTCGATAATACGGGGCATGAGTTGGTCAAGTCTTCTTCGACCTTCTCTGCTGAGAGATCGGGTGGCCGTATCGTTTTGTAGCAGTTCGATCTGTTTCCGTATATCTGCAGGGCTTTTAAATCCTGCTGAAAAAAGAATATCCTCTCCTTCTTTCAACTCCAATTGGTTTTTCCAAATATTCTCGAATCTTTGTGTCTGGTTGGTCGCCGGTTGTATGTTTTCGGCAGCAGACAGTATCTGGTTAAAATGATAATGGACTTGTTTCATTTGGATATCCAGTTGACGATGAAATTCATCAGCATCGGGAAATCCGAGAGAAAGTGCAAGCAGGAGACATTTTTTTGCATCTTTTGGAAGAGAGTGGGTCTGTCGATCATCAAATTCCTGCAATCGATGCTCTGTGTTTCGCATTAACCAATAAGCATCTGTCAGTTCATTACAGACAGATCGGCGGATGTGCTTTTCTTCGGAAAGAATTTGTAAAACACGCAATATGGATGGCTCCTGAAGCAATGGCTCAACACCGCCTCGTATCAGCTGGAACACCTGCCCAAAGAATTCGATTTCTCGAATTCCTCCAGGGCCCAGTTTGATATTTCCGACAAAGCCTCTGCGTTTAATTTCATCATGAATGCTTTGCTTCATTTCACGCAAAGCATCAAATGTATTGTAATCCAGGTAACGCCGATAAATAAACGGGTTCAACCTTTTTAATAAATGATCGCCTGCCTTTCTGTCTCCTGCCACGGCTCTGGCTTTAATTAACGCATATCTTTCCCATTCTCTTCCCTGGGACTCATAATATTTTTCGATGGAATTAAAACTCATGACCAAAGGGCCATTTTCGCCGAACGGCCGTAGACGGAGATCAACCCGGAAGATAATACCGGAAGAAATGGAACCGGCAAAAACTTTCAGGAAGGATTGGGCCAAGAGCGAAAAGAATTCATGATTGGTGATGGTAGCGAAAGTTCGGTTTGTCATGCCGATATCGGGGAAGGCAAACATCAGATCAACATCAGAAGAAAAATTAAGTTCCCTTGCACCCAGTTTCCCAAGGCCTAATACAACGATATTCTGATGCTGTCCGGACGAGCTTTGGGGAATGCCGTATTGTTTGATCAATGCGTCATATAATTTTGAAAATACGTGATCAATACAGGCATCTGCAAGTGCGGAAAGATCGGACATGGTTTCCGATAGATCGGCATGACCCGTAAGATCCCGAAATGCGATACGGATCATTTCTCGACAGCGAAAATGGCTTGTTTGTTCAGCGATCTGTTTTTCTTCAACAATATCGTGTAAGAGAGGGGAAAGAGATTCGACATAGGTACCGGGTGGATATGTTCTGTACAGATCATTGCTTCCCATGAGCTCTTCAAAAATATGTGTGTTGCGGGTCAGGCTGTTGAAAATAAAATCACTAAACAGAAAAGCGGTTTTAAGATTGCTGATCATCAACGATGATGTTGGCACCGGAATGTCGGATTCTTTCAGCGCCTGACAGAAACTGTTCCATTTTCTCTCTTGTTGTTCCAGGATTTCAACCGGAATCGATGACGATTTGTTTTGATAATAGATCAATTTACTATACCAGTCCCTGGTCAAGCATAGCGTCAACAACTTTCAGAAATCCTGCAATATTGGCGCCTTTCATGTAGTTACCGGGGGTACCATATTCCTCGGCCGCATCTATACAGGTTTTGTGTATATTTTTCATAATCAATCGAAGTTTTTCGTCAACTTCTTCCCGTTGCCAACGAAGGCGCATGCTGTTTTGAGACATTTCCAGCCCGGATACCGCAACACCTCCTGCATTTGCAGCCTTGCCGGGGGCGTAAAGAACGCCGCTGTTTGTCAAGATATCAATTCCATCGGGAGTTGTCGGCATATTGGCACCTTCAGCCAGAAGGATGATTCCATTTTTGACAAGATGTGCGGCATCATTTCCATTAATTTCATTTTCCGTAGCACACGGGAATGCACAATCGGCCTTATGGTTCCAGAGAGGGTTGAAGTTCAATTTGGGATCTACGGGAGTATAAACCGCTTCCTTATACTGGGCGGCATAATCCTGGATTCTTCCTCTTCTGATATTTTTTAATTGCTTGATGAATTGCAGCTTGTTTTCATCAATACCATTTTCATCAAAGATGTAACCTGAAGAATCGGAAAGAGTCAATACCTTACCGCCAAGAGAGAGTATCTTTTCCGTTGTATACTGCGCAACATTTCCGGATCCGGAGACAAGGCATTTTTTATCTCTGACGGTTGTGTTTTTTGTGGCCAGCATTTCTGCTGCAAAATATACACATCCGTAACCGGTTGCTTCGGGTCGGATTAAACTTCCTCCCCAGTTGAGGCTTTTTCCTGTGAGTACACCGGTAAACTCGTTGGTCAGTTTTTTATACATGCCGAAAAGGAATCCGATTTCCCGGGCGCCAACGCCGATATCACCTGCAGGCACATCGGTATTGGGGCCGATATGACGATACAGTTCACTCATAAAACTTTGGCAAAAACGCATCACTTCATTATCGGACTTTCCTTTGGGATTAAAATCAGAACCGCCTTTTCCACCGCCCATGGGAAGTGTCGTCAGCGCATTTTTAAATACCTGTTCAAAAGCTAGGAATTTCAGGATTGACAAATTGACAGACGGGTGAAATCGCAACCCTCCTTTATAGGGACCGATAGCACTGTTCATTTCAATCCGGAATCCTCGATTTACATGGATATTCCCCTTGTCATCCATCCAGGGAACACGGAAGATAATGGTTCGTTCCGGTTCTGTAACTCTTTCCAGGATTCCGGCATGTCGATATTCCGGATTTTTGTCGAGCACAGGCTTTATGGAATCCATGACTTCGCTGATAGCCTGATGAAATTCTTTTTCTCCAGGATCTCTTGACTTTATTTTGTCTAGTATTGCATTCATGTTTCCCCCGCTTTTTATTGTTTAAGAAATGTAACAACGGTTTACGTTAAAGTCGGTTTGATAATGACGGCAGAAGACACTTTGCCGTTTATTTTCATGATGAATTGACTTTTGAGTCGATAATGACACAGAAAGGTAGTTTCCTGTTGAACCGGAAGTGATTTCACCCAGGCGGTATCCAGGAAGCTCTTGCTCTTTTTTCCGATGGTCAGATACCCGATTCCAAGCGAGGTGATATTATGAAAAAAATGGGTTCCCTGAGAGGGGTCGACCGATACCTGATCGGTCGTGGTTTCGATAATGGCGCCAACCCCGGAAATATCCTTCCAGCTTACCGGAATGCCGAGCCATCGGTCTGCCGAACCCCATCTTCCAGGCCCGATTAAAAGATATTTTTCATTTTTCTCGATCATGACTTGATTTAATTTACCGATTTCAGATGCTATTTCTGTTGTTCTGGACGGATCAAATACTTCCGGCTTCACATAAACGATGGAGGATATGTCGTTTATCATTCCGTTTCCAAGGGCACTGTCGGAAAAGCAGAAGGCGTTTTCGATATCTTCTGGTTCGATCCGGATATTGGCATTTTTTCTATTGATGACCATGGGTCTTACCTGCAGTATTACCAGTTCAGGCACTTTTCTTTTTTCATTCTGATCGTGTTCAATGGGGAAGTTGACGGCAAACTCAACCTCAACAGGAGCGCCCATTCCGGTTTGTCCGATTTCCAATAATTCCATCAACAGGTCCGGGAGAGGATATTCATTGTATTTCAGAATATTGGAAAAGGTAAGCACATGCTGTGCATGGGCTTGAAATGTGTCCCGGATGCGATGATCCTCTGGGAAAAAACTGCTGAACATATTTCGCAAAGAGCTGTTGGATTCAATAATCGATTTCATCTGATGGAGTTCCAGTTGCGTCAGCGTTGAATCCAACGCCACTGTTCCATCTGCATCGGTTGAAATTCCAAAGTCATCGGAAAGGTGTGACATGTCCAGTCCATAAATATCTTTTTGGGCGTTTTTGAGAATATCATCCACTGAGGAATATTGAGGCAGAAATTGGGGATATCGGGGAGAAAAGCGAAGAGAGATTCCTCCTTCCACAATGGTTTTTCCAAGTCCCATGGCAATGTGAACGACGCCATCTTCCGGTTTCATGTAGGATACCGGATAGAAATTATAGGATTGAGCCACACCGGAGATCGGCGGAAAATAAAAGCCGCCATATTCTCTCCCGGTGATCTGCTGAATGACGACGGCCATTTTTTCTTCTTCAATACGATGGGACGTGTTTGTCGAATAATATTTCGGCGCTTGAAAATAGGTGGAAGCATAGATCAGCTTGATGGCTCGCGCCAGATGGTTCAGCCGGACGGAAATTTTGGGATGATTGTTTGGAATCATGTATGTCTTGTATATACCGGCAAAGGGCTGAAACTGCGAATCCTCAAGGAGGCTGGAAGATCTGACGGCAAGTGGTTGTTTGACACAGGATAAATAGGTTGTAAGATCATTCAGAAGATTTTCCTGCAAGGCGGGTCTCAGAAATTTTTCGGCAATACCCAGATCGGTTTCTTTTTTTTCAGAAAAGATATTCAGATGGTTGTTTGCAATAAAGGTATCAAAGTATTCAGTTGTAATCACGAGCGTTTTTGGAATGCTCACCCGGGCGGATGGAAATTTTTTCCAGAGAGAACTGCTTTGGCCCAACCGTGATGAGATAAATGCAAGACCTCTTCCTTTACCACCTAAAGAGCCTGTTCCGATTTTCGTGAAATCCATATCCGGATAAAACCCGTCGGATGAAAAGTCCGTGATGACTCCCCGCTGCCTGCTTTTCCGCTTTTTTCGGAGGCAGTCGACAAGATACTCTTTTATTTCTCCGGTACTTGAAAAATCCGTTATGTGAACCGGTTGTAATTTTGAAGCCAATTGAATTTCCGATCGGGCCATGAGCCATGTGGAAAAATGATCTTTTTCAGCATGAAAATAAATCGATTCATCCGGAATGGATGGAATGACCTTTTCCATCTGATAAAGACTGGAAACCCTTGCCACCTCCTTTCCTTCCGGAAGCCGAAAAATAAAATCCCCGAACGCCAGATATTGTTCTAAAAACGTACGAATTTCAGTGTGAAGGGAAGGAGAATTTTTGTTGAGAAAGATACTGGGTATTTCCAATGCCTTTTTCCGATTGGCATCATCGGAACTGAGCATCAGAAGCGGAAGGCCCGGCTTTTCCTGTTTGATCATTCTGCACAAATGAAATCCGGCCTGATCGTCGAAGATTCCATTTCGGGGAAATCGCACATCGGAAAAAATACTTAATAAATATGGCTTATATTTTTTAAACAAGGTCTCTGCATCTTCAAATGTGTCCGCAACCAGGATTTTGGGCCGGGCACGCATTCTCAGAATGCGGTGTTCTTCATTAAGAGAGTCATCCATGATTTTTTGGGTTTGGGTTACAATCTCCCGATACAGAAAGGGGAGGATAGAGGATCGGTACTCGGGAGAATCTTCAACCAGAATAATCACTCTTACCATTGCACGTTTTGTGTCATGGTAGACATTCATCCGATCCTCGGTACTTTTAATCATGGAAAGGAGCAGATCGATATTTCCATTCCATACAAACAGGCGGCAGTTTGGGATATCATTACTGTATTCCCTGGCGCATGTTAGAATAGCGGTATCATGGACAAGCAGAATGGTTGGAATCTGCGGAAACCGCGTCTGAATTTTTCGACTTAGAAAATATGGGTCGGCAGTATCCCTTACGGGCATGGTGATGACAAGGTCAAACTGTTTTTGAGACAATGCGTGGAGCGCCTCTTCAATGGAAGAAGCCCAGGTAATTCTCGGAGGGCGTGATAAATTTAATCCCCTGTATTCATGAATGATTCGTTCGGCAAGCCGTCCTTCTTCTTCCATAATAAAGGCATCATAAGGACTGGACACAAGCAGAATCTTGCCTACCCGCTTTGCCATCAGGTCATGAAACACTTTAAAGGACAGGTCGATATCATCCAGGTCATCCGAAAATGCATTTGGCATTTTTTGTTTCATGTGCAGTCCGGGTATTATATTTTCCGGTTTGTAAGAATAGATCGTCCGATACGGGAAAACAGGTTGATAGGTTTATATCTAACTATAATAGATCTTAATATTATATACTGAATCATCGGTTTTGTCACGAACACAATTATTTTGGTGCAAATCGATTGAATTTGATATAAAGATTAGTTATGAATGATCGTCCATTTGAAAATTGTTCTACGATCAAACACATCGTTTCCATTATCCGGAATCAAGGTAAACAATCATGCCTCCATCAGCAGAATATGCGGACAGAACGTGTCCTCCGAATGATCCGTTTTCCGATGAAAAAGTAATCCGGACCATTTTGAATGCAGGTTTGCTCTCACAGAATCAGATCAATGAAGTTCTGAAAAAAAAAGGCGGTATTCTAAACCGATTGACGGCAGCCCACAACAAACGCCATGTCAACACCGCCGGCCTCAGAATAACGAGACATTTTACGATTATTGATGTCATTGTTTCCTTAAAGCTGTTCCGTGCAGATAAAAAACATGAAAAACTGGATGAAGAGTCGATTTTTCAGGCCCTTGCCAGAGATTGGGGCATTCCTTTTAAAAAAATCGATCCGTTGAAACTGGATCTGAATGTCGTAACAACAACCATTCCGCGCAATTTTGCTCTGAAGCACAAGGTTCTTCCCATTGAAATACAGGACGGGTGCTTGACGGTGGCTACATCCGATCCTTTTAACACGGAAACCCTGGAGGACTTGTCCCGGGCCAGCCAGATGAAGCTCAAGGTAGTGGTGAGTCCCCGGACGGATATTATCAAATGCATCGATGAGTTTTTTGGATTCAAGCGATCCATTGCCAAGGCAGAAGGCCTGTACGATTCAACAAGCATTGATCTTGGCAACCTGGAACAATATGTCCGGCTGAAATCAGCGGATGAAGTACAACTGGATGATCAGCATATTGTGAATGCGGTCAACCACCTGTTTGTTTATGCGTTTGATCAGCGCGCAAGCGATATCCATATTGAACCCAAAAGAGAGATAACGGTTGTGAGAATGCGGATTGATGGTGTTCTCCATACGGTTTATAAAATACCCAAAAAGGTTCATGTTGCCATTGTCAGTCGGATCAAAACACTATCCAGATTGGATATTGCCGAAAAGCGAAGGCCACAGGACGGCCGAATTAAAATGGATAACGAGGGTACCGAGGTGGAGATCCGCGTCTCAACCCTCCCTGTTGCTTTTGGTGAAAAGGTTGTCATGAGGGTCATGGACCCGGATATTCTGTTTCAGGGATTGACGGAGCTTGGTTTCACGGAATCGGATCTTGTGCACTATAATCGATTCATTACCAGACCCCATGGTATTGTAATGATTTGCGGGCCTACCGGCAGCGGCAAATCCACAACCCTGTACTCTACCCTGCGACAGATTTCAACACCGGAAGTGAATATAACAACCATCGAAGATCCCATTGAAATGATCCATGAAGATTTTAATCAGATTGCCGTTCAACCGGCGGTCGGCATCACTTTTGCTACGATCCTTCGGACAATATTGCGGCAGGACCCTGATATTATCATGATTGGTGAAATGAGGGATCTTGAGACAGCAACAAATGCGGTACAGGCAGCCATGACCGGTCATCTGGTTTTTTCTACCATCCATACCAATGATGCCCCGTCAACCATAACCCGGTTGTTGGATCTGGGAGTACCTTCTTTTCTGATTCAAACCACCATTATCGGGATATTGGCCCAGCGACTGGTGCGGAAAATTTGTACTTCGTGTAAGGAATCCTTCGAGATCGATAGTGATGAATTAAAAAGAGTCATGAATATCAAAATCAAACAAGAGGGAAAAATAACCCTTTTTCGGGGAAAGGGATGCACCAAGTGTCGTGGGACGGGATATCGGGGGAGGGCGGCTATTTTCGAGGTCCTCCCTTATTCGGACACGTTGAAGAAAATGACGACCCCGGAAACCGACCTGACGGCGTTCAGTTTGCAGGCCCGAAAAGAGGGGATGGTTACTCTGCGGGAAAATGCGGTCAAGAAATTGATTTCCGGCATCACCACGTATCAGGAAGTTGTTCGGGTAACGATGGATCACTTCTGAATCAACACCATTTCTGCAGATCTCAAGCGAACCGGAATCATACAGTCACAATCACCGGCAAAAGCGGATATCATTTTCATAGCCTGTCGAATCCATAGTGCAAAACTCGGCTTTCAAAAACATTGCAACTGTGTTATGCAAAAAAATTTCTTTTTTTGCGCAGGATAAAAAAGGTGTAAATGGTGATCGGTTTACATTTATGTAAGTTTGAACCGGGGGTTTTTTACAAAAAGGTATTTTATCGTCATTATCGACAGGTTGCTTGAAGCGGATTTTCGCACTGTTTTTATTTAAAACTATTTTGATATCGATATGTTATATTGATAGGGCCGCTTGTTTGGCATATTCATTGCTTTGTAATCTTCGGTTCGATGTTTTATAAGACGATTCTCATTCGGATCGTTATGGTAATAACCGTAATTCCGGTTTTATTGTTTATACTAAGGAGAGCACCATGTGTCGTTTATTTGCATTAACCAGCGAAACGCCACAATCACCGATGGTTGCACTGGAAGCATTGGATATCATGCGGGAAGGGCATGATGGTTCCGGCGTTGGTCTTTTTCTGCGCGACCTTGCCGGACCATTTGAGGATATCAAGGAGTCTCCGATTCTGTCCGGTATTTTCACCACTGAGGGTTTGAAGCGTCTGGATTCATTTATGATGAATCTCGGGTTTATGACAAAGTACAAGCTGTCCATCCGGGTCCCGAAAGATCAGATTCCAGGTGTACCGGAACGGGACTTTTATTTGATCAGAGCGTATGAATATCCCAAAGAATGGGAAGGCTTGTGTTTTGAGGAACTGGGGGAAAAACTGCTGCTGATCAGGCTTCAGTTGCGTGAAATGGGCCAGGAAAAAGAGGATATGATTGTTTTTTCATTCTGGCCGGATGTGATCATGCTGAAAGAGATCGGAGATCCTTTACGTGTCGGACATTATCTCGGGCTGGATCGAAATGATCTCAAAGCCCGGGTAGTTATGGCACAAGGACGGCAGAATACCAATTATGCGATTAATCTGTATGCCTGCCATCCATTTTTTGTGGAAGGATATTCAACCATGACAAATGGTGAAAATACGGCATTTATTCCCATAAAAGAATATTTGATGTCACGGGGATTTCCCGGATATACCGGGTTTCAGTCCGATTCCGAAGTATTTACCCACATTCTTCACTATACCATCAAGAAACTGGGTCTGGGGGTGGATGCATACAAACATATCATTACACCGCTTCAGGGGGAAGATCTTGAAAACCATCCCAATTCCGATTTTTTAAAACACCTGAAGAGAACCTGCCGCCGTTTGATTATTGATGGTCCGAATTGTGTGATCGGATGTCTGCCGGACCACTCGGTTTTTATGGCCCAGGACCGGAAAAAATTGAGACCGGGGGTTGTGGGCGGTCACCCCGGTTATTATGCATTTTCATCGGAAATCTGTGGTTTGGATGCAGTGATTCCGGACCGTGATAAAAGCAAGGATTTTCAACCCATGTATCTGGATACCGTTATTGTGGGACCGGATCGCCAGGAGATTACCATATGCCAGCAAACAGACCCATTACGCCTTCAACGTTAAGCATCAAGGATTTGCTCTGGCAAATCTTGTGGAACAAGGATAAATGTACGCTGTGCGGCAGTTGCACGGCAGTGTGCCCTGTTCATGCTCTGGAGCTGGGTGTTTTTCGGAAACGGGTTGTTGAAACCAGCCTTGATCTGAACCCGGCATCGACAAATGTTTTCAAGATATACCATGGAATTCGTCAGAAAACAGATCCTCAGCACGCCTGCGTGGGATGCGGCATGTGTACCATGGTGTGCCCGAATGATGCCATTATTCCTGCAAGGAGTGATGAATCCGACAAATTGATCTATCATCAGAATCAGGGCGGACAGCCAAGACGCAGGGGCGGTCGCCGGAATGTTGTCGGTGGTATTCTGGATCAGATAAAATTCATTCGGATCTCCATGCTCACGGACCCTGCTCTGGATGCCGGGCGTCATGAATTTGAACTCCGCACGCTTCTGGGAAGGATTCTATCTCCGGAAGACAACCTGAAATACCTGAAGGAAAACGGCTGGATTCCGCCGGTTCGTGAAATATATCCCCTGGTGATCGGCGGCATGTCCTTTGGCGCGTTGTCTCCTACCATGTGGGAAGGTCTTCAGATGGGGGTGGCATATCTGAATGAAGAGATGAAAATGCCGGTAAGAATGTGTACCGGTGAAGGAGGATGTCCTCCCAGGCTTCTGCGAAGCCGCTTCCTGCAGTATGTGATTCTGCAGATTGCTTCCGGGTATTTCGGCTGGGACGAGATCCTTCATGCCCTTCCGGATATGAAAGCAGATCCCTGCGCCGTTGAAATCAAATACGGACAGGGTGCCAAGCCGGGAGATGGCGGTTTGCTGATGTGGTACAAGGTGAACAAGCTGATTGCCGCCATTCGGGGAGTGCCTGCGGGTGTCAGCCTGCCCAGTCCCCCGACGCATCAGACCAAATATTCGATTGAAGAAGCCGTGGCAAAAATGACCCAGTCCATGTACATGGCCTGGGGATTTCGGGTACCGGTTTATCCCAAGATTTCAGCATCGTCAACATCTCTTGCCGTGTTGAACAATCTGACCAGGAACAACTATGCGGCGGGCCTTGCCATTGATGGTGAAGACGGCGGAACCGGAGCCGCGTACAATGTTTCCATGAATGCCATGGGGCATCCCATTGCCAGCAATGTGAGAGACTGCTATCTGAACCTGGTGAAACTGGGAAAGCAGAATGAGATTCCCCTGTTTGCCGGAGGCGGTGTGGGAAAAACCGGAAACCTGGCATCCAATGCTGCAGCGCTCATCATGCTGGGCGCCAGCGGGGTTCAGACCGGTAAGTATATCATGCAGGCTGCTGCCGGCTGTCTCGGCTCGGAATCGGACAGATGCAATATCTGCAATGTCGGGCTGTGTCCGAAAGGAATCACTTCTCAGGATCCAAGGCTGTACCGGCGTCTGAATTCCGAAGATGTGGCCCAGCGTATTGTGGATGTTTTCCTGAGCTTTGATACGGAATTGAAAAAGATCGTCGCACCGCTGGGGAGGTCCACTTCTCTGCCGATCGGCATGTCGGATGCACTGGGAATCAATGATTATCATGCAGCAGAACGGTTGAAAATTCAATATGTAGTGTAGATGCAGGGCGCGGAGAAGGACCATGGACAGTAAAACAGGTTATCGGATAGACGGCAGGGAAGATGGCGTTCGGATTGAATCCCGGATTCTGGAAGAGAAAATCCAGGCAGCGATTGAACAAGGGGAACGATTTGTTGAGATCAACGCTTTTGGCCAGCATGGTATCGGCGGACGTTTGTGGAAGGCAGGAGACGAATCCGTTCATGTAAAAATCACGGGTCAGGCCGGTCAGCGAGCAGGATCTCTCGGGTTTCCCAATACCGTGGTTGAGATCATGGGTCCTGGTTCGGATGATGTGGGCTGGTTGAATGCAGGGGCAACCATCGTCGTTCATGGAAATGCGGGAAACGGCCTTGCCAACGCCATGGCTCAGGGGAAAATCTATGTTGCCGGAAACATCGGTGCACGCGGGATGACCATGACCAAAAGCAATCCCCGCTTTGCGCCTCCCGAGATTTGGGTATTGGGATCGGTCGGAGACTATTTCGGCGAATTCATGGCAGGTGGAATTGCGGTCGTTTGCGGCATGAATCCGCAGACACCGCGGAATATACTCGGATACAGGCCGTTGGTCGGAATGGTGGGAGGCAGGGTATATTTTCGAGGACCGCACAAAGGCTACAGCGAAACGGATGCAAAGCAGGTTCCGATATCCGATGACGATTGGCGTTGGTTTTCGGAAAACCTGAAGGAATATTTGACACGGATTCACCGGGAAGATGTTCTGTCAAGCCTGTTGAAAAGAGAGGACTGGCAGCTGCTGACGGCAAGGTCGCCTAGTGAGAAAGCCGGTGTTGCAAAACGGTCCATGGCATCCTTTCGGGCGGAGGTGTGGAACAAAGAACTCGGTTCGGGCGGGTTGATCGGTGATTTGACAAATCTGGACAGAAGTCCGATTTCATTGATTACGACCGGTGAACTGCGGCGGTTTGTTCCGGTCTGGGAAAACGGGAAATATAAAGCGCCATGTGAAGGAACTTGCCCGACCGGAATACCGGTTCATGAAAGATGGCGACTGGTGAGGGAAGGACGGATTGATGAGGCTGTGGATCTTGCCCTGGAATATACGCCGTTTCCGGCTACCATTTGCGGATATCTCTGTCCCAATCCATGTATGCAGGCTTGTACGCGTCAGATTCTGTCCATGATGCCCATAGATGTAACCAAGCTCGGAAAGGCCAGTATCAATGCCGGGACTCCGGAGTTTCCGGAACAGAGCGGGAAAAAAATTGCGGTGATCGGGGGTGGTCCGGCAGGGCTTTCCATTGCATGGCAGCTTCGCAGGAACGGACATGAGGCGGTGATTTATGACATGGAACCATCCATTGGCGGGAAAATCACCTCGGTGATCCCGGAGAGCCGGATTCCAAAAGAGGTGCTGACCGCGGAGCTTGCGCGGATATCCAGTGTGATTCCCCACATTCATTTGAAGCAGAAACTCGGAAAACACGAAACGGAAAGGCTCAAGGGAGATTATGATTTTCTGGTGGTTGCCGCCGGTGCCCAAAAGCCGAGAATACTGCCTGTTCCGGGAAAAGAGCGAATGATTCCGGCAATGGATTTCCTGGCGCGGGCCAAAAACAATTCCATTCAGCCGGGCAGGAAGGTTGTCATTATCGGAGCCGGAAACGTGGGGTGCGATGTTGCAACCGAAGCGGGCAGGCTAGGCGCGGAAAGTATCACATTAATCGATGTTCAGGAACCGGCATCCTTTGGAAAGGAAAGAGAAGAAGCGGAAGCGTATGGCGCTGTTTTCAAGTGGCCGTGCTTTACGAAGGAGGTGACGGAAAAGGGGGTTCTGCTGACGACCGGAGAAATGCTGGAAGCGGACACGGTGGTGATATCCATAGGAGATGTTCCGGATACGGATTTTCTCCCGGAAAGTGTGGAAACGGACCGCGGGTTCGTCAAGGTGGACGCCTTTTACCGGACATCGGATTCCAGAATTTTTGCAATCGGCGATATTGTCAGGCCCGGACTTCTGACCGATGCCATCGGTGCCGGCCGAAAAGCGGCCGAGACCATTAACCAACTTCTGGAAGGCCGGGAGCCCATTGCCGAGAACAGGATGATCATCGACACGGATCGAATCAGCCTGGAGTATTTTGATCCCCGCATTACCGGTTTTGACGATGTGGACCAATGTGGCGCACAATGCTCTTCCTGCGGCAATTGCAGGGACTGCGGCATCTGTATCTCCATCTGCCCCAAGGCGGCGATCAGCAGAAAGGATTTGGGAAATGGTGCATATGAATATATTGTAGATGATTCCCGATGCATTGGTTGCGGTTTCTGCGCCGGAGCATGCCCATGCGGAATCTGGTTTTTAACGGAAAATGAGCCCATGGGATAATTTTTTTTTGGAAATGAAACGATGGGCTTGAGGAGGATCGGGTCTTTTGACCATCATGATAACAGCTTGGTTGGGGAAAAAGAAACGTTATGAATAGAGTCAAGGCGCTGATTGCACTGGAAGACGGGCGAACCTTTCCATGCACTAGTTTTACAGGGCCGGGGGAAGCTTCGGGAGAGGTTGTCTTTAATACCAGCATGTCCGGGTATCAGGAGATCCTGACCGATCCGTCCTACCGGGGGCAGATGGTCACCATGACCTATCCCCTGATCGGCAATTATGGCGTGAATCCAGAGGATGAAGAGTCCGACAGGATACAGGTATCGGCTTTTCTGGTCAAAGAATACCAGGAGTTTCCGAGCAATTACCGGTCCACGGAAACACTGGCCGGGTATTTACAAAAACAAGGCATACTGGGAATTGAAAATTTTGATACTCGTGCCCTGACCCGTCATATCCGTAAAGCCGGTGCCATGCGTGCGGTGATTTCCACAATCGATGGTAATCCGGATTCACTGGTGGAAAAGGCCAGAGCCATACCGGGCATGGCCGGACAGGATCTTGTGAAGGAAGTCACAACCGGCAAACCGTATTTCTGGGAAAACGGAAAACGGGTATGGATTGATTCCGGAAAACCGGAAACCGGTACGAATATCTGGAAATCAAAGGGAACCCGATATTCGGTCGTGGCTTTTGATTTCGGCATCAAGTATAATATTCTGCGATGCCTGGAAGAAACCGGGTGTGAAGTCCTGGTTGTTCCGGCAACCTTTTCACCGGATACGATACGGTCCTATCAACCGGATGGAATATTTTTATCCAATGGGCCCGGTGATCCGGAACCGTTAACCGATGTAATAGCGTCCGTGAAATCCCTGATCGGCTGCTATCCGATTTTCGGGATCTGTCTGGGGAATCAGATTCTCGGCCTGGCTTTGGGCGGCAGGACCTTTAAACTCAAATTCGGGCACAGGGGCGGAAACCAGCCGGTCAAAAATCTGAAAACCGGAAAAGTCGAGATCACCTCTCAGAATCATGGGTTTGCCGTAGACACGGAAAGCATGGCGGGAAAGAATATCGAGCTGACCCATATCAACCTGAACGACAATACCTTTGAGGGGTTTGCGCATAAGGAATATCCATTGTTTGCGGTCCAGTATCATCCGGAAGCATCGCCCGGTCCGCATGATGCAGGCTATCTGTTCAACGATTTCAGAGAGATGATGAAAAAACATCGTTCTGTCTGATCTTTTTATTATCTGCTTTGGGTAAAAAAGTTAAAAATGCCAAAACGATCTGATTTAAAGAAAATTCTGATTATTGGAGCCGGCCCGATTATTATCAGCCAGGGGTGTGAGTTTGATTATTCCGGAACCCAGGCGTGTAAGGCTCTCCGGGAAGAGGGTTTTGATGTGGTTCTGGTGAACAGCAACCCGGCAACCATCATGACGGATCCGGAGATGGCGGAGGCCACCTATATTGAACCGATAACCCCCCAATTTGTTGAAAAAATAATTGCAAAAGAACGTCCGGACGCCCTGTTGCCGACCCTCGGCGGTCAGACCGGACTGAATACTGCGGTGGCGCTTGCCCGGATGGGGGTGCTGGAAAAATACAATGTCGAGATGATCGGCGCTTCCATCTCATCTATTAATAAGGCGGAAGATCGTGATCTGTTTCGACAGGCCATGCATAAAATCAATCTTCGCATTCCGGAAAGCGGGATTGCCACCACCATGGAAGAAGTGAGGGTGATTGCGGAACAGATCGGGTTTCCAATCATTGTAAGGCCCAGCTTTACCCTGGGCGGTACCGGCGGCGGGGTCGCCTATAACAAGGAAGATCTTGATCTCATGGCCAAAGCCGGTCTGGATGCCAGCCTGATCACACAGGTGATGCTGGAGGAGTCGGTATTGGGCTGGAAAGAGTATGAACTGGAGGTGATGCGGGATCACAACGATAACGTGGTCATTATCTGTTCGATCGAGAACCTGGACCCGATGGGGATACATACCGGCGACAGCATTACCGTTGCACCCATCCAGACCCTTACGGACCGGGAATACCAGAAGATGAGGGATGCTTCCATTGCCATTATTCGGGAAATCGGTGTGGATACCGGCGGGTCCAATGTGCAGTTTGCGGTCAATCCTGCAAACGGAGAAATGATTGTCGTGGAAATGAACCCGAGGGTTTCCAGAAGTTCCGCCCTGGCATCCAAAGCAACCGGGTTTCCTATTGCGAAAATTGCCGCAAAGCTTGCCGTCGGATATACCCTGGATGAAATCGCCAATGACATTACCGGTGAAACATTGGCAGCCTTTGAGCCGACACTGGACTATTGTGTTGTCAAGATTCCCCGGTGGACCTTTGAAAAATTTCCGGAAACGGAAGATTATCTGACCACATCCATGAAGTCTGTCGGTGAAACCATGGCCATCGGCCGGACCTTCAAGGAAGCGCTTCAAAAAGGAATCCGTTCTCTGGAAACCGGCAGGCACGGTCTGGGGGCAGACGGAAAAGATCATACGGACCGTTTTGAGAGCCCTCCCACTGAATCGGAAATCATAAAAAAGCTGGCGACACCCAACTCACAGCGGCTGTTTTACCTGCGGGAGGCAATGCTTGCCGGAATCCCCATGGAAACCATCTATGAACGGACCATGATAGATCCCTGGTTTCTCCATCAGATCCGGCAGATCGTTGATCTGGAAAAGAAGATATCCATATGCGGCTCCGGAAAAAATATTTCCGATGAACTGCTGCTTCAGGCCAAGTCGTACGGTTTTTCCGACATTCAGCTGTCCCACCTGACGGGCAGATCCGTTGAGGAGATTCACGGGCGGAGAACTTCCGCCGGCATACGGCCGGTATATAAGCTGGTGGACACCTGTGCCTCTGAATTCAAGGCTTCAACACCATATTACTACTCCACCTATGAAACCGAGTGTGAAGCCCGTATTTCCGATCGGAAAAAGGTAATGATCCTTGGCGGAGGACCCAATCGAATCGGACAGGGCATCGAGTTTGACTACTGCTGTGTGCATGCCTCCTTTGCCTTGCGGGAAGAGGGCGTGGAAAGCATCATGGTGAACAGCAATCCGGAAACGGTCAGTACCGACTATGATACATCCGACAAGCTGTACTTTGAGCCGTTGACCCAGGAAGATGTCCTGCATATCATCGAGAAAGAGAAACCGGACGGTGTTATCGTGCAGTTTGGCGGGCAAACCCCTTTAAACCTCGCCGTTCCATTATATAAAGCCGGTGTGCCCATCCTGGGCACACAACCGGAAAGCATCGACCGCGCAGAGGACCGGGAGCTGTTTCAATCCATGTTGAAGAAACTGAAACTGGTTCAGCCGGCCAATGGAACCGCCACAAACATTCAGGGTGCTGCAGCCGTAGCAGAGAAAATCGGATACCCGGTGATTGTAAGACCTTCTTATGTTCTGGGGGGGCGCGCCATGAAAATTGTGTATAACCGGCCGGAACTCGAAAACTTTACCAGGATCGCCATTGATGCGTCTCCGGGGCATCCCGTACTGATTGACAAATTTCTGGAAGAGGCGGTTGAGCTGGATGTGGATGCCATTTCCGACGGAACAACAACCATCATCGGCGGTATCATGGAGCATATTGAGGCGGCAGGAATTCATTCCGGGGATTCCGCCTGTATTCTTCCTCCTGCAAATGTGGATCAGGAAATCCTCAAAGAAATTGCGGCTGCGACAAAAGCCATGGCAAAAGAACTGAATGTTATTGGGTTGATGAATGTTCAATATGCCATTAAGGGCAATCAGCTGTATGTCATCGAGGTCAACCCCAGGGCCTCCCGGACCGTTCCGTTTGTCAGCAAGGCAACCGGCGTACCTCTGGCCAAACTCGCAACCAAGGTGATGCTGGGAAAATCACTTCAGGATCTGGGGCTTGCCAAAGAAGTAATTCCTCTGCATGTTTCCGTGAAAGAAGCGGTTCTTCCCTTTGACCGGTTCCCGGATGTGGACACATTATTGGGGCCGGAGATGAAATCCACCGGAGAAGTCATGGGAATCGACAGGGATTTCGGGTCTGCATTTGCCAAGGCACAACTGGGTGCCCGTCAAAATCTTCCGGTCCAAGGAACGGTTTTTATCAGCGTTCACAACCATGATAAAAAATTGGTTTTAACGGTTGCAGAGCAGTTTTATCATCTGGGATTCCGGATTATGGCTACCCATGGAACATCCCGATTCCTAGAAGAAAATAATATTGAAAATGTCAAAATAAACAAAGTATCCATCGGAAGACCACATGTGGTGGACGCCATCACCAATGGTGAAATCCAACTGATCATTAATACCGGAGCCGGTGACGAACCCCGTAATGATGGTTACCTGATCAGAAGGGCGGCGCTTAAATATTCCATCCCGTATACTACCACCATTGCCGGAGCCATGGCCATCTGCAAGGGAATTACCGCCATGAAAAAGATGGAGATGACCGTTAAAACCATACAGGAGTATCATCACTAAAATGAATCATCATTCGGAAAGACCTCGGGAAGAATGCGGCATCTTCGGTATTTACGATCATGCTGAGGCAGCAAAATTAACCTATTTCGGTCTGTATGCCCTTCAGCATCGGGGGCAGGAAAGTGCCGGTATCGCCGTTGCCCGTGATAAGGCCATCACCGCGCATAAAGGAATGGGGCTTGTTCCCGATGTTTTTGATATCGACCATCTGGAGCAGCTTCAGGGCGGGTCCGCCATTGGTCATGTGCGATACTCAACGACCGGAAGTTCCATTCTGTCCAATGCCCAGCCATTTGTTGTCCACCATCGGGGAAAATCCTATGCGGTTGCCCACAATGGAAATCTCGTAAATGCACATATCCTGAAAAACCAGTTTGAGGAAGAGGGATCTATTTTTCAAACAACCATGGATAGTGAGGTCGCGATTCATCTGTTTATCAAGAATTTGAAATACGGGTTTGAAGGGGCTCTGATGAAAACCGTTGAGCTGCTGAAAGGGGCTTATTCCTTTGTTGTGCTCACCGGTAAGGGGGAATTGATCGGCATAAAAGATCCTCATGGGTTTCGTCCTCTTTGTCTGGGAAGATTGAACGGTCATTATATCCTTGCATCGGAATCCTGCGCCTTGGATCTTCTACAGGCCGAATTTATCCGGGAGCTTGATCCAGGTGAAATTGTGATTATTTCCAAAGAGGGGATCCGGAGCATCAAACCGGAAAAACCGGCCCAAAGAGCATTCTGTATATTTGAATATATTTATTTTGCCAGGCCGGACAGCACCTTTTTTGGGAAGAATGTTTATCTGACCCGAAAGGAAAACGGGAAACAGCTTGCCAAAGAAGCGCCGGTAGATGCGGATCTGGTTATGCCGTTTCCGGATTCCGGAAACTATGCGGCCCTTGGTTATGCGGAAGAATCCGGAATTCCGTTTGATTTGGGAATGATCAGAAATCATTATGTGGGAAGAACCTTCATCCAGCCCACGCAAAGCATGCGTGATTTCGGTGTTCGGGTAAAGCTGAATCCGGTCAAGGAAGTTTTAAAAGGCAAGGATATTATTATCATCGAAGACTCGATTATTCGCGGCACGACCGCCCGCACCAGGGTGAAAGCCCTTCGGGAACTTGGTGTCAAGCACGTTCATATGCGGATTTCCTGTCCTCCGCATCGATTCCCCTGCCACTATGGAATTGATTTTTCCACCAAGGGCGAGCTGATTGCCGCTAAAAAAACAGTTGAAGAGCTGCGAACATATTTGGGCCTGGATACACTCCATTATCTTACACTGGAAGGACTTCTGCGTTCAACCGGAGCCGATAATCAGGAAAACAGTTATTGCAAAGCCTGTTTTGATGGCTGTTATCCGGTTTCTTTTGATGGAAGCCTGACCAAAGACTGCCTTGAGATGAGTTGCTGAGACAGGTTATGATCTCTGCTTTTGCCTCAAGCCGGCTCCCGGCTTGTCATTTGTCAATTGACTTTTTCTAAATACGCAAATATATAGTCTAAATCAGATAAAATGACGATTCTGTGGAGGCTTGAATGATTGAATCAAAATACTTGAAAGACAATATGCAGAATATTCAACGGCTTTTGGATATTCCTGCATTAAAGCATTTTGAGATTAAAAACCTGGCCAAACTTCTGAGGTTGAGC
Organism: Desulfobacteraceae bacterium; assembly: GCA_003599865.1. Classification (GTDB taxonomy): domain Bacteria; phylum Desulfobacterota; class Desulfobacteria; order Desulfobacterales; family SURF-7; genus QZKS01. The sequence continues at coordinate 64,163 of QZKS01000068.1, read as the reverse complement.
AAGATCCGGGAGTATAATGATGGTGAAGCCATCATCCAGGAAGGAGATCGTGATCCCTGGCTGTATTTTTTATTAAAGGGGAAGATTACCGTTAAAAAAGAAGAGCATGAAATTATAAAGATCGACAAAAAGGGTGAGATTTTCGGCGAAATGAGAATCATCGACAGTCTCAGCCGTTCGGCATCCGTGTATGCCGATGGTCCAACGGTTTGCCTTGCTGTGGACACGTCTGCCCAGGAAAAATTATCTTCCGATGAAAAAAAGCTGGATTTTTTGTTGCTTCTGTATCGAATTTTTGCGGAATATATGTCGCTTCGCCTTCGCTTGACCAACGATGAGCTGGTGAAAGCCAAAGCCGAACTTACCCAGTTGAAAAAAGAGCAGTCCAAAGAAAAAAAAACCAAGATCCTGACGCGAACCATTATTAAATAAAAAAAACGTTATTGCGACACAACAAATTCCGGTCTGCGGCCGGTATTTTTTGAAATGGCTCAGTCATATACATAGTATCTCATGATTAAAAGAACCGTATCGTTTTCCAAACAATCCATCAATGTCTTCTTTCACATATTGACCAAATGTAATCTGAGATGCACCCATTGCTACATTAATCCGGATGAGCATGGAACCCGGACCCTTTCCATTGAGGTGATCGAGAACCGGCTTGAGGCCTTTATGGAGAAAAGTCCCTATGCCAATGTCATTTTTCTGGGAGGAGAGCCCACATTGCATCCGGATCTTCCAAGGGCCATTCAAAAAGCCCGGGCAATGGGATATAAATCCATAACGGTTGATACCAATGGGTTTTTATTTCATGATTTTCTGGAAAAAGTTCTGCCTTCGGAACTTGATTTTTTAAGTTTCAGTCTGGATGGGGCCACGGAAAAGACCAACGATGGAATTCGCGGGCAAGGGGTATATCAGACCTGTATCAACGGAATACAAAAAGCGGTCTCCCTTGGATTTCATACCAGCCTGATCTATACGGTCAGCCGGACCAATATTCATGAACTGTCCCTGATGCCGGCTCTGCTGGCAAAATGGGGTGTTAAACGGTTTTTCATTCAGGTGATCGGATTGCGCGGCAATTCCGGAAAAATCAATGCCGATGATGCCCAGGTTTCCCGGAAAGAGTGGCTGGAACAGATTCCGGAAGTGGCGCTGGACGCGGCCAGCCGGGGAATTATCACCACCTATCCGAAGGTGTTTCTATCTCCGGAAGAGCCGTTTGCGTGTGCCGGTTTGGTTGCCGATAACTATTTTATCTTTCCCAACGGCAGGGTTTATAAATGCCCGCTTTGTGAGGATTTTCCAATTCATGGATTTCACTTTTCGGAAAATGCACTTGTCCGGACGCCGAAAATCAATGAGATGGATCTGTTTGAACTGACGATTCCGGAAGGGTGTGTGATGAACAAGCTGATTCAGCCGGATAATCTGGCTTATGAACCGGATGGAACGCCCGCGTACAAAATAGCCTGCTGCATGCTGAAAGAGGAAATTGATCCAGCTATTTAAAAGATTGACATACAGTAGATATTCAACTAAGTACTTTTTGAACCACAATATATGTATAGATTTTTCAATCCTGAAAATGCGTTTATTGGAAATCTATGACTGGCCAGCCATATCGATTGATATTCAACAATCCTCGTTATGTATCCATGCTGTTTATTTGTCGGCAAACCATGCATTTTTATCTACCACAAACCTTAATACAGGAGGCTACACGGTGAAAAAAATTTTGATTTTCATGTTGTTCTTCGTTAGTCTGGGCGGTTTTTTTGTCACACCAACCTTCGCGAAAGTGCTGATTATTGCAAACAACAGTGTTTCTCAGGAATCGTTAAACAAGGAGGATCTGCAGAATATATTTCTGGGCAAAATGGCAAAGTGGTCGGATAATACAAGTATTTATTTTGTCACAAGTGAAAACGAAGTCCATGAGGATTTTTTAAAGACATATATCAATCGCAGTTCTTCTCAGTTCAGAAATTACTGGAGAAAAATGGTTTTTACGGGAAAAGGACAGAAACCAAAAGCATTGAATTCAGATGAAGAGATTATTCAGTTTGTTTCAGAAACCACCGGGGCTATTGGTTATGTCAGCACGGATGCCGCATTGAAAAATGTAAAAACCATTACTGTGAACTAAGAGGAGGCGAATCTGATGAAAAAAACAATCATCCTGTTGTTTATGTGTTTGAGTCTTGTATCTGTTGGTGCCGTATCGGCCTATGAAGGTTTGGGTAATGTGGAGATTCACGGATTCATTTCCCAGGGATATATTCAGTCCACCGATTATGATTATTCCGGAATCAAAACAGAAGACGGTTCATTTGAGTTCAATGAGATGGGGATCAATTTTTCCACCACGCCTGCAGATGGGCTGAGGCTTGGGGCTCAGTTTTTTGCCCGGGATATGGGCGAACTCGGCAATGATAATATCGAGCTGGACTGGGCATATGGTGATTACCGTGTCAACAACTACTTGGGAATCCGTGCCGGAAAAGTCAAGATCGCCTTGGGTCTTTATAATGAAACCAGGGATGTTGATGCGGTTCGGACGTCCATCATGCTTCCCAATGCAATCTATGTGGAACAAAACCGGGATGTCTATGCAGGTCTCAAGGGTGTTGGAGCATATGGTGAACTCCCAGGAGGTTTTTCCTACCAGTTGGCATATGGTGTGGGCGGGGTTTCAGCGGAATCAAACCTCCTGATCGATATGGCAACCATAATGGAAGACCGACTCAAGACCGGAATACAATCTGCAGCAGCAGCGGCGTATGAAGCCGGAGCACTTCAGTTAGGACTCCCTGCTGCGATAGCAGCGGCTTATGGACAACAGCAAGGCGAACTTGCGGCAGCAGAAGTCAGTGTTGAATCACCCTCAAGCGCAACACCTTTGAACACACAAAATGCCTCTCTACAGTGGGCTCCCAGGTTTGTGGATGGATTGCGATTATCCGGCACCTGGCTCTTTACTGAAATTGAAACGACCATGAATATCAGCACGCCCAATTTAACTCTCGCCGGAGTCAACGGAGGAAATACTGTAACAACTGCTGTGAACATCGATAACGTTTCCAGTATTGTTGGATCTGTTGAATACACAAGAGGGGATACCATCTTGTCAGCAGAGTATAATATGATTCGAGTTGATATTGGAAATGTTTTGATTAATGGGAATCCAACAGATATTGCTACAACCGAAGTTATTGGATGGGCTGTATCTGCCTCACATCGGTTTACCTATTGGTTTGAGCTTGGTGCGTATTACAGTGACTGGAATACCAATGTAAGAGATCGGCATGGGAAAGATTTTGAAGCTCTTCAGGGAAACAGACACCGGGAGGAAAGATGGATGCGGGACACCTGTCTGACCACTCGGTTTGATTTGAACGAAAACTGGATTTTCAAGCTGGAAGGCCATTACATGAATGGACTTGATGATGTAGACTTTGGAAATGATCCGGATCCGGATCCGCACTGGTACCTGTTTGCGAGCAAGCTGTCCTATAGTTTTTAATCTCTTTTATGAATAGAGAATAAAAAGGTGCATGTCACATTTGTCATGCACCTTTTTGATTTGTGGAATCAGCATGTTACAACCAATCCTTGATTCCGGTTTGAAACATCTTCTTTACAATGTTTTGGGGGACTGGTAATCTGCCATCCGGAAATTTTGTAAAGAAAGGTTTTTTGTGACAGCATTCATCGATTTTCAAAATATCATGCCGGACAGGCTCATTGAGGCTGTGGAACAGGCAACCGGTTTTCCCATGACCGGCCTGACATCACCCCTGCCAAGCTATATCAACCGGGTCTATGAGTTTCAGGCAAAAGACGGAACCCGCCTGATCGGTAAATTTTACCGGCCCGGACGGTGGTCAAAAGAATCCATCGAAGAAGAACATCAGTTTATTCTGGATTGTGAAGCAGAGGAAATCCCGGTCGTCTCTCCCCTGAAGCTTCTGCATGGGTCAACCCTTGGTCATGCGGACGGCATCTATTTTGCCGTTTTTCCCAAAAAACTGGGGAGACAATTTGAAGTGATCGAGGATGAGGATTGGCGAAGGCTGGGAAGGGTGATTGCCAGAATTCATGTTGCCGGAAGCACCCGAAAAGCCAAAACCAGAATGATTCTGCATCCGGGGGTTTCAACCATCAATGATATTCAGAACCTGATCAAAGAGGGATTCGTCGCCCCGAAGCATGTGCCCTCCCTTCAGGAAATCGGTCATCAGCTGGTAGAGATCAGCGCAGGTTTTTTTGATAATATCGAATTGATCCGCCTTCATGGTGACAGCCATCGGGGGAATTTGTTGCATCGGCCTCCGGAAGGAATCATGGTGATCGATTTTGACGACATGATGACAGGGCCTCCCATTCAGGATCTCTGGCTTCTGCTGCCGGATCATGCAGAAAAATGCCGGCAGGAGATCGCGTTGATTCTGGAAGGATATGAAATGTTTCGGGAGTTTGACAGACAAACCCTGAAGCTGATTGAATCCCTTCGGATCATGAGAATCATTTATTTCCTGGCCTGGTGCAGCAAACAGGCCAATGATTATCAATTCAAATCCAATTTTCCGGACTGGGGCAGTGATCGATTCTGGCAACAGGAAATAAATGATTTACAACGGCAGCTGATTCGGGTTAAATCCCAACTCCAGGGCCGGCCTGACCATCTATTTTATTAAATCAAACCATATAAGGAGAAACCCATGACCCAACCAGAAATAATGGCGGTTTTTAAAACCGATAAAGGTGACATTCATATCCGCTTGTTTGATCGGCAAACGCCGGTAACCGTGGCCAATTTTGTCAATCTTGCCATGCGTAAGTATTACAATGGACTGAATTTTCATCGCGTGATTTCCGATTTTATGATTCAAGGCGGTTGTCCCCTTGGTACAGGCACCGGCGACCCCGGGTATCGCTTTGAGGATGAGTTCCGACCGGATCTCCGCCATGACAGGGCCGGGATACTCTCCATGGCCAATGCCGGTCCCGGCACCAATGGAAGTCAGTTTTTCATCACCCACCTGCCCACACCGCATCTGGATAACCGGCATACGGTATTCGGGGTGGTTGTCGGTCCGGACGATCAGGCTGTTGTGGACAGTATTGTACGGGGAGATAAAATTCAATCCATTTCCATTGAAGGCAACCTTGTTTCCCTGATGGAAAAAACAGCGGACCGGGTTCAGGAGTGGAACCGGATTCTGGATAAACGATTTCCGGAACCGGCGCCGGCAAAATAGTCTTCACCATGTCAAAACAAGTAACAGGCAAAGACGCTTATCATATCGGGATTATTTCCGACACCCATGGCCGGCTGCCGTCATCTGTTTATATGACCTTTGAAAATATGGATTTGATCATCCATGCGGGTGATATCGACACCAAAGAGGTGTTGGAAGAACTGCAATCCATTGCACCGGTTGTTGCCGTTCGTGGAAATATGGATTTCGGGCCATGGACGGAATCGCTGCGGGAATCGGAGACGGTTGAGGTTGGAGGGCTTGTCCTGTATGTCCGCCATATTGTCGGCAATATACCGGCATCCGCATTGGTGGATGTCGTTATTTCCGGACATACGCATCGGCCGTCCATCACAAAACAGAAGGGTGTTCTTTTTCTGAACCCCGGCAGTGCCGGCTTGCAGCGATATGATAACCCGTTGTCGGTAGCCTTGCTTCATATACAAGATAAGGAGCCTCACGCTCAAATTGTGGAGCTGGAGGAATAGATCGCAACCGTATGGAACGTGATCGATTGATCGAATCAAATGATGAGGAGTGAATGATGAAAAATTGCCCCTGCGGCATGGAAAAACCATATGAAGAATGCTGTGGACCGTTTATCAAGGGAGAGGTGCTGCCGCAAACTCCCGAAGCATTGATGCGGTCCCGGTATTCCGCATTTACCAAAGTAGAAGTCGGCTATATTCTGAATACGGTTCATCCGGATAAAAGAGAACAGCATCATGAAAAGACCATTCAGAATTGGGCAAAAAATTCAGAATGGATTGACCTGAAAATTCTGAACACGGAAAAAGGCGGACCGGAAGATACGGAAGGGCAGGTGGAGTTTGTTGTCCAGTATTACCAGAAAGGCAAACGGAAAACACATCATGAACTTGCCCAGTTCAAAAAGTTCGAAGACAAGTGGTATTTTTATGATGGTGAGGCACCGCAGCAGGAACAGATCGTCCGGACCAGCCCAAAAGTCGGAAGAAATGATTCATGTCCTTGCAATAGCGGGAAAAAATACAAAAAATGCTGTGGCAGATAGACCGGCTATTCCATGGTTCTCATAAGCGTAAAGAATGTCGGTATCGGATACGGCGGCCCCATGCTGCTGGAGAATATCGACCTGCAGATCGAGCAGGGAGATCGGATCAGCCTGATCGGTCGAAACGGGGAAGGCAAATCCACCCTGATCAGGATTCTCATGGGCGATATTTCTCCGGATAGCGGCACGGTGAGCATCAGTCAGGGGATTCGCCGGGCCAGCCTGTCACAGGAGGTTCCGGAAGGGATCAAGGGCAGTGTGTTTGATGTTGTCGCCGCCGGCTATGGAGAAGCTGCGGCTACATTGTCCGAATTTTATCGGATCAGTCACCTTCTTTCCGAGAACGAAGACCCCACATGCCTCCGAAAACTGGAGAACCTGCAGCAAATCCTGGATGAGACGGACGGGTGGAAACTGGAGCAGAAGGTGAATCAGGTGATCACCCGGCTTTCCCTGGAACCGGATATCGCTTTTGACCATCTTTCCGCAGGGTTGAAGCGCAGAGTGCTGCTGGCAAAAGCATTGGTATCCGAACCGGACCTGCTGCTGCTGGATGAACCGACCAACCATCTGGATATTCATGCGATTGAATACCTGGAGGAATATCTGCAGCATTTTTCCGGCACTCTTTTATTTGTCACCCATGACCGGATGTTTCTGAAAAAGCTTGCCACCAGAATTCTGGAGCTGGATCGCGGCAATCTGTTTCACTGGAAATGTGATTATGACACGTTTGTAACCAGAAAAGAGTCTGATCTTGCTTCCGAGGAAAAACAGCACGCGGTGTTTGATAAAAAACTCATGAAAGAGGAAAAATGGATTCGCCAGGGAGTCAAAGCCCGCAGGACACGCAATGAAGGCCGGGTCCGGGCGCTTGAAACCATGCGTGAGCAAAGACGAAAATGGAGAAAGCAGATCGGCTCGGTCAAGCTCCTTTCCCAGGAAGCGGAAAAAAGCGGAAAACTGGTGATCGAGGCGGAAAATATTACCTTCCAGTGGGACGGAAACGATATTGTCCGTGATTTTTCAACCACCATACTGCGGGGGGATAAAATCGGAATCATCGGCCCAAACGGGGTCGGAAAAACCACCCTGTTAAAGATTCTGTTAGGCGAGCTCGCACCGGCCCGGGGAACGCTTCGGCTGGGGACAAAAATTCATGTCGCCTATTTTGATCAGCTTCGTTCCAAACTGGATGAAGACAAGAGCGTACAGGATAATATCAGCGATGGAAATGATATCCTCACCATCCATGGCAGACCACGGCACGTCATCGGCTATCTTCAGGATTTTCTGTTTACACCGGACAGGGCTAGAAGCCCGGTTCGCACCCTTTCCGGCGGTGAACGGAACCGGCTGTTGCTGGCCTCCCTGTTTTCCAGAGAGTCCAATGTCCTGGTTATGGATGAACCCACCAATGATCTGGATATGGAAACGCTTGAGTTGCTGGAGGAGCTTCTTTTCAATTATGCAGGTACTCTTTTGCTGATCAGCCATGATCGGACCTTTCTGAACAATGTGGTAACCAGTACCCTGGTTTTTGAAGGAAAGGGAGTGATTTCAGAGTATGTGGGCGGCTATGATGACTGGCTTGCCCAGCGACCGGTGATCATGCCTTTGGAGAAACAGGAGCCTCCGGCAAAAAAAACAGCCAAAGCCAAACAGGAATCGAAAAAACTCAGCTATAACGAGCAGCGGGAGCTGACAACACTTCCCGGCTTGATAGAGGCGCTGGAAAAGGAGCAGCAGGAACTATTCAGGACCATGGCTGACCCGGCATTCTATCAGAAGGGGGGGGCAGAGATATCCGCTATCAAAGAAAGGCTTTCGGTGCTGGAGCAAAAACTGGAAGAGGCTTTTGTCCGGTGGGAGAAGCTGGAAAGCAGACTGTAAGCTGGCCTTTTGATGGAATTGCGTTTTTTTGCCGCATATTGTTCAAGGGTTCAACGAACCGATCACCTTGTTGCACTCGCTCAGAAATTCGCTGTTGCTGAGCAGTCGGTTGGCAAAGGTCATGTATTTGGAGGCAATGGATCGGACCGCCAGTTGAAGCACGTAAGGTCTCATGGGTTTTTCCAGCAGATGATTGATTCCCGCCGCAACGCACATATCCACAACATCCTTGTTGGCATATCCGGTGATCATGATGGTATCGTCATAAACCGTCTTGAATTTATGGTTGATCGTGTCCAGGAACAAAAAGCCGCTCTTGTCTTTTAAAAACACATCCACAACAAAAATGGCGATGCTGCTTTCCCTATTCAGACAATACAGGGCGGCTTCATCATCATCGGAGAAAACAAACACATCGCCCCAGGTGTAGAATCGATTGATGATATCTGCTATGGACTCGCATGCAGAGGTGTCATCGTCAACTATTATGACATCAAGACCATCGGACATGTTTCCCCCTCTTGCTAAGGTTTTTGAGGGATAACCAGTTGTTTCAAAGTGTTCTCAGAAGAGTTGCCGTCCGTATCGGAGAAAGAAGAAGCCGTTCGTCAAGTTGGTTAAACCGCTAAATCAATATGTCATAAAGGCGGATGATATTCAACCGAAAATATTTTCGGCCGATCAACCGTTGTAATCTTTTGAACAATCTGCTGTGCGTAATGAATTGTATGGTAAGGAATAATGTGCTACGAAACCGGTATCGGAAAAGGAGAGAAAATGAATCAGATCTGTCTGTTGAAAAACATGATTCAGGAATATGCATGGGGTTCCCGAACACTGATCCCAAATCTTCTCGGCAATACCGCACCTTCTGAAAAACCGCAGGCAGAGCTCTGGATGGGCGCGCATCCCAAATCCCCTTCTCTGGCCTGTTATGATGGTGCGTGGCACCCGCTTGACCGGCTTATCCAAAAATATCCTGTCGAAATCCTAAATGAAAAGGTTGCCGGCAGGTATTCCAGCCGGCTTCCATATCTGTTTAAGATTCTGGCCGCAGAAAAACCATTGTCAATTCAGGCACACCCCAGCCGCGATCAGGCGGCAGCCGGTTTTGAAAGAGAAAATTTGCAGAAAATACCCATTGATGCCGGAAATCGAAATTATCGGGATGCGAATCATAAACCGGAATGTATTTGTGCATTATCGACCTATTGGGCGTTATGCGGTTTTCGACCGATACCGGAAATGCAGGCCCTGTTTTCAAAAATTCAGACACCGGAACTTGATCCGATTATTGAAAAGCTCTCCGATCGAGTTGAATCAAACCGCATCCCATTATTTTTTCAGAATCTGATCACATGGTCTCCTGCGGAAAGAGCGAGCGGATTGGGCAAGGCAGTGAAGAAGGCGGAACAATATGCCTCTCAACATCCTGCTTTTGAATGGATTCTAAGGCTTCATGCGGAATATGGTCCGGATGCCGGTATCCTCTCTCCGGTTTTTTTAAACCTGGTCTGCCTTCAGCCCGGACAGGCATTGTTTCTTTTCTCAGGAGAACTGCATGCCTATCTCAGTGGACTGGGCATCGAACTGATGGCCAATTCGGATAATGTCCTCAGAGGGGGCTTGACGCCCAAACATGTTGATGTAAACGAACTGATAAAGATTTTGCGGTTTGAAGAAAAGGAAACGGATATATTGAAACCGGTTTCGGTCGGGATATGTGAAAAGGTCTATTCCACCTGGGCGGAGGAGTTTGTTTTATCGGTTATCACGCTTGAAAACGGATTATCCTATGAGAGCGGAACAGACCGGAGCGTTGAGATCCTGTTCTGCACAGACGGAAGGCCGACTTTTATCAATCTGAAAAACGGTCGGCAAACGTCCATTTCAAAGGGGCAGTCCGTGATGGTTCCCGCGAGCATACCCCGCTATCGAATCGAGGGAGAAGGCATTCTGTATAAAGCAGGCGTTCCGGAAGTCCCGGAAATTTCATCACGGTGAAGAAATATCGTAATGATATTTCGCATGCGAAATCAGTTTGGCCCTTGCCTGTTAATAATTTCCCGGATCGTAATAGAATTATTTTTATTTCCGGCATATGGCCGGTAATAAAAAAGAGTGCTCTGCTATTTTTCCGGACATGTAACCCGAAATTGTCGGAAAAAATAAAATTGATTACAACAACTTGTCATTTATATGTCATTATCGTCATTTTTCCGACATGATTTTCAGCGAGATTGTTTATCCGAAACGGATTGTTGAGCCGGATTTTTCGTGTTTGATGTTGATTTGCAGAAAACCGGCCTATTGCAGAAAATGCTGCCGATCCAGTATTTTTTGAAGAACATCCCGCACGTCGGAGAAATCACTGTCCATGTAACTGAGAAATCTGGGGCGAAGAGAATGGCCTTTTGCGAGGGTTTCATCCTTTTGATCCGGCAGAATCAGAATGACCGGTAGGCGCAGAAGCTCATCCCGCAAATGCAAAAGGTCCATCAGGCCCTTTTTCGTTGCGCGGAAAATAACGACTGCATCAACTCCATTCAATGGCTTATGAAGGATCTGGGACAAATCCCGAATGCTGGCCACGGCAATGATATTGTTCTCGCTGGAAATGGATTGGATGGTGTCTTTCAGTTTGGTGGTCACCTTATGGGAGGGGGCGGTACACAGCAGGATGTTTGACGTTTCTTGCATTTTTCCGATCTCCGTTTAATACTGATTGTCTGCTGTGATATTATGCAAAAAAAAGGCCAACATTTTTATCGGGGGGGCGTTGTGTACTGATTGTGATTGGACTCATTTGTTGAATCGGCCATTCTCATAGAGGATGATTTTTTTTCCGGATGATAATGTTGCCGTGACTTGTTTGTTTTCCGTATTCACAATGTCCCAGTGCAGGGCGGAATCATTGAACCCCAGACGGGTTTTCATTGCACCGGTCAGTCGGGATGGGTTTCCGCTGAAGGAGTTGGAGTAGGAAGAACCCAATGCGATATGACAGTTACCATGTTTCCCGCCATAGTTTTCATCAAACAGGGTGTTGGCCATGAACCTGTTTATTTTTGAGAACCGTTTGTCCGTGAGGGAAAATTCACCGATTCGGCCGGCTCCGGGGTCCATGGCAAGCTGCTTTCGGACAAAGGCTTCGCCCTTTTCGGCCTGAATACGAACGGCCTTTCCTTTTTGGAATTCAATCCGGATACCTTTTACGTAGTTTCCACTTCGAAAGGATGGCTGGTCAGCATAGTATATCCCGTTTGTTCCTCTCCAGTCCGGCGACAGGAAAATTTCAAAACTGGGGATGTTATGACCGGACAGGCCAAGCCACTTCCGCTTTTTTCCCGGGGTGATGACAAGATCCGTCTGTTTGGACCGGATATGAATGGTTTCGATGGAAAGGCTGCACAGCCATTCTTTTATGGAAGCAATCTGCTGATATATTTCCTTCCAGTGAGCAACAGGATTTGTTTTGTTTAAAAAGCAGGCATTGATGAGCTGCTTTTTATATTCCGCGAGCGAGAGATCCGCATGTTCTGCCAATGCGGCGGTGGGATACGCACACAAGGTCCAGCTGAAGAGTCCTTTTTCATCCCGTTTGTTCAATATGTCTTTTACGGGTTTTTGACAAATCGCGGTTTTTCCGATTTTTTCCGGATTAATATGGCTTAAGTGGGTAATGGATTCAGGGGCATGTAAAAAAATGCTGCCGTTCAGGTTTCCGGCAAGAACCTCTTCTCCCGGAGAGAGAAAAACCAGCTGCTTGTTGTCGGCCAATTCATAAAACTGTTTTTCCATGGTCGGGGTTTGCACCATTCGAAGAATCGGGTTTCTTCGTCTCTCCAGCAGTTTGGCCTGCAGGACCTCGGCCAGTTTTATCGCCGGAAGATGGAATCGGACAAGAATAATGTCGTTTTTATTGGTGTGGCCTGTCCTGGATATTTCCAGGCCCCATAGCAGGATTTCCGCATAACGGTCCAGCTGTTCTTTGGTAAGCATCGATACCCCTTTCAAGGCTATTGTCGGATTCTATCGGCTGATCATAAACCGGTTTTCCGGTTACGGATGATCATCCTTGAGAAACAGCCGGTGATATTCCGGTTCCGTCAGATAGGTTTTCAATAAACGGCTGATCAGCTCAAAGGTGTCACCAAGGTCTTCATCGGACATTTTATGGATCATATGCCGGATCAGGGTATCATCGGAAAATTTCTGAAGATAGCATATGACTGTATTTTCATCGGTTTCACGACTCAATCCAAAACCCAGAAAACCATCATATGTTTCAACGAATTCATGTGTATGCTGTGTCATTTGTTTGTTGTCAAACTCCATTTATGGTTAATAAGATTGCTGAAAATCATAATGGATTGAACAGGCAAGGTCAACCGGAGAACGATGACTGGAAGAACTTTTATCCGGTTCCGGTTCATTCTCTAAAATGGTTGACGAATGCGGAATATCCCATTATCAATACCGGAAAAGAAATCAGCTGCCGGCCTTTGCCGGCCTTTGCCGGCAAACGGAGCATGAATTTGAAATGAAAGGAAGGGCGCGTGAAGCTTATCGATCTTTTATCCATAGAGAAATGGACGGCCCTGGAAAGGGAACTGCATGAAGCATCCGGTCTGGAGGTGAGTGTTTTCAATCCGGAAGGAGTCCGGATCACGGACAACAAAGGATGGGTGAACCGGCTTTGTCCGGTAATCAAAGCAGATGATAAAGGGCAGGCATTTATTTGTGCGGTGGCACATATGAATATCGCTTCCGAGGCCCGGCAAAAAAGAGAGCCGGTGATCGAAGAGTGCGATGCCGGCCTGGTGAAACTGGTGGTTCCCATTATTGCCAAAGAAAGGTTTCTCGGGAGTATTGGCGCATGCGGTTTGCTGCTTGAAGACGGAGAAGTGGATTCATTTATGGTCAACCGGACCATTGGAATCGAAGAGGAGGAAGTGGATGCCCTCTCAGCGGATATCGGAAAAATATCAAGGTCCGACATCCGGATTCTGGCAAACGATATTCGGAGAAAGGTCGCGCTGATTGTTGAGACGTATGAAGCCAAACAGTCTTGAGATGTCAGCTGCCGTCTGCGTTATCAAGGCTGCGAGCCATCTGGTGATCGACAAGGCGCCTGATCTTTTCTCTCAATACTTCTGATTTTTTGGCAAACTCACAGCCGGAACGTGCTCCGCGCTGCGGGTTGTACCGAAGAATCCATTTGATTTCCATTTCCACGCCGACCAGAAATTCAGCGGAATCAAATCCTCTGATTTCTTTGATCACAAACCGGTCTCCTGTTTTCAGGGAAGGGTTCGGGTTGATTTTAAAACTGAAACCCAGTCCATCTTCACTGATATTAAGAATATCGGATATCACGACAGCATCTTCCTGGCCGTGGATGGAGATCCGGGCTGTAATTTCGGAATCGTCCGGGAAAAGAAATCTTTTTACACGTCTTCTTTCCGTATCTGTTTCGATAATGGCCTCCATATTTCAGCATGAATGATATCAGAGACGATGGGGAAGCTGTCTCATTTTGAAAACGGTTTATAGCCCAAAAACAAGGATGTGTCAATTCTTTGACATATCCTTGTTCTTGCGTTTGTGAATGTGAATCAGGGTTCATCATTACCGGAAAAATCTTCATTTTCCGGAACATCCAGGGACCGGGCCGGAGACTCGATTGGATCATTCTGTTCCGGCTCATCTTCCGGGCGGTCATCCATATCCTGTATTTCATCAAGCATTGCCGCTGACTGCTTTCCAAACTCTTCTATTTCCTTAAGAGAAGGCAGATCCTTTAAATCCTTGAGATCAAAGACGGCAAGAAACTGTTTTGTGGTTGCATAGATCAGAGGACGGCCGGGAATATCCTTTCGGCCCAGGGCACGGATCAGTTTTTTTTCCATCAGCATTCTGAGGATTCCCCCGGAGTCAACACCACGGATGTGTTCAATATCACTACGAATAATCGGCTGCCGGTAGGCGATAATGGCCAGGGTTTCCAATGCGGCCTTGCTCAATCGAACCGGATTTGGCTTGATGAGTTCGGCAATCCACTGCCGATATTCCGGCCGGCTTCGAAACTGGTAGCCACCGGCAACCTCCCGGAGATAAAATCCGCGTTTATTTTCTTCATATTCTCTGAATAGCGCATCAAGTGCCGATCGGATTTCCCCGGCATCGATATCCGGAAGGATTTTCTTCACCTCATGAATGGAAAGAGGCTCTTTGGAAACAAAAATGAGGCTTTCGATAATATTCTTTAGCTCTTCCATAGGCAATTGCATTTAAAGGTAAAAAAGTCTGAGAATACCGCTTTGTAAATGTTGAACAATGCGGATCAGATTCAACTTGGCCATTTCAAGAATGGCCAGAAAAGTTACAATGATATTGCTTTTTGTCTCATTTCCGGAAAATAATTCGTCAAAGACAACAGAGCCTTTCTGTTCCAGCATATCGATGATTTCATTCATCCGGTCTTTTACGGATATCCGGTCGGCTCGCATGTCGACCTTGTGTTCCGGCGAAATGTTATTGAGTATGGTCTGGAATGCGTCGATCAGTTCAAAAAGACCGACATTGATCATTTCTTCATCCTGATCCGCCGGGATTTCTTCTTTGACAGCAGACCGGGAAAAAGTGTCTTCACCCAGCAGGGATCGATCCATGAGCTCCTCTGCCGCCAGTTTGATCTGAAGGTATTCCGCCAGCGGTCTGACGATCTCCATTCTCGGGTCTTCATCCTCGTCCTCATCATCATGGATCGGGAGCAGCATTCTGGATTTGATATGGGTAAGTGTGGCAGCCATCAGCAGAAAGTCGCCCGCAAAATCGATATTCATCGATTTCATCCAATCCAGATACGCCAGAAATTGATCGGTGACCAGGGCGATGGGAATATCGTAGATGTCCACCTTGGCCTTGCGAATCAGATAGACCAGAAGATCCATGGGGCCTTCAAAAATATCGAGTTTTACTTTATAGTCATCTTCCAGCATAAGGAGCGTATCTGCATCAGATTTTTATGGTTGATCGGACCTCTTCCATTGTCTGCCGGGCAACATTCCTGGCCTTTTCATCACCATGTTGAAGGATTTCGGCAACCAGTGCGGGTCGCGATTCATAGAAAGCCCGTTTCTCTCGAACCGGCGCGAGTTCCTTGGCAAGATTGGCAGCCATGATTTTTTTACATTCCACACAGCCGATGTTTGCCGTTCGGCAATTCCGGTTGATTTCTTCCACGGTTTTTTTGTCGGTATACAGCTTATGAAATTCAAAAACATTGCAGACATCCGGGTCGCCGGGATCTTCTCTTCTGGCTCGTTGCGGATCGGTGATCATCCGGCTGACGGTCTTTGCGATCTGTTCCGGGGTGTCGGACAGATAGATGGCATTGTCATAGCTTTTGCTCATTTTTCGACGGTCTGTTCCCAGTATCTTCGGGGTCTCGGTCAGGATGGCCTGGGGTTCCGGAAAAACATCCCCGTACAGAAAATTAAACCGCCTGGCGATCTCCCGGGTGATTTCCACATGGGGTACCTGGTCAATGCCCACCGGAACGCCGTTGGCTTTATAAATAATGATGTCGGCGGCCTGAAGAACCGGGTAACCCAGAAAGCCGAAGGTGGAAAGATCTTTGTTGGAAAGCTGGATGATCTGATCTTTATAGGTAGGATTTCGTTCCAGCCAGGGAACAGGGGTAATCATGGAAAGCAGCAGGAACAACTCCGCATGCTCTTTAATATGGGACTGAACAAACAGCGTACTCTTTTCCGGAGAAAGACCCACGCTCAGCCAGTCAAGGATCATATTATGGACAAATCCGGAAATTTTTCCCGTGTCTTCATAATCACTGGTGAGGGCATGCCAGTCTGCAATAAAAAAGAAACAATCATATTGATCCTGAATATTGACCCAGTTGGCCAGGGCGCCATGAAAATTTCCCAGGTGAAGGGGTCCTGTCGGGCGCATGCCGCTTAACACTCTTTTACGATCCGCCATTGGTCTGTTTTCTCCCTACTGATGATTCTTTTTGGATTCCGATTTCCGGGAATCCGGGGTTTTTAATAAAATTTCAGCATATTGTTTTGCAAATTCCAGTTCGTCCTTTTTGGTTTTCGCTTTTCCATTCATCCGCTGGTCACGGACCGCATCCAGAATTTTTCCGAAAATAGGTCCTCTGGGTATGCCCAGACTGAAGAGATCCTGACCTTTCATGGCAATCCGGACATGCTTTAGTTTTGTAAAATAATTGGAAATGGCTTTTTCCACCTGTTTTTGTTTTGTGATAACCATCATATACAGAATCAGTTCGGTTTTAAAAACAGTCAACCGTTTATATATTGTGCTGTTTTTAATGGGCAGTTTTCTTTCCAGACCATATAGGCATTTTTCCGCCTCAAACCGTTCCATACTGATCATTTTCAGGAAGCGGGGAGGCAATTCAAAATTCCGGCAAATCTCCAGCGATGTCTTCGCATCGCAATGCCGGATCAGAACCAGAAAATAAATGGCCCACTTATTATAGGATTCTTCCAGAAAAAGCAAATCATACCATGTGATTACTTTATGCGCCGTATGGAGCAGTTCAATGGTTTTTTTGTTGAGCGTAACCGATGAATGGATGAACTGAAGGAGGTTGTAATCGGACAGGCGGATGATCGCCGGTGCCGGGTTTTCTTCTTCCAGTATCAGGCGGATCTCCATGAATATCCGTCTGCCGCTCAATTTTTTAAAAAAATCCATGTTCACGGCATTTTTGATCAGGCTGGATGTCAGCTTGCCGATGGAAAAGCCAAAACGCTGTTCAAAACGAATGGCACGAAATCCTCGCGTGGGGTCTTCCACAAAGCTCAGATTGTGCAGAATGCGAATCACCTTTTCCTTGATATCCCGCTGGGCAGAGAAAAAATCGATCAGCACGCCAAACGAGCTGGGTGACAGCTGAATCGCCAGCGTATTGATGGTAAAATCCCTTCGAAAAAGATCCATTTTGATGGAACTCATTTCAACGGTTGGAAGGGCGGCCGGACTTTGATAATATTCCGTTCTGGCGGAAGCCACATCAATTTTGAACCCATCCGGAAAGATAATCACCGCTGTACCGAATTTCTGGTAGGCATTGACCCTTGCCCCGGAAATTTTTGCATATTTTTTGGCAAACAGGATTCCGTCGCCTTCGATTACGATATCAACATCCTCATTTTTCCGGTATAAAAACAGATCTCTGACAAAGCCTCCCACCACATAGGCACTGAATCCGATTTCTGCGGCGGTTTCACCGATTTCCTTCAGGATGCCCATCAGTTTTTTGGATAATCGTTCTTTCATGAGTCTTCTGACATTCCGTGTTCGGGCGGTAACCGGAGCCTGAAAACCGTTTGTTTGCTTCTCATGATTCAATTGTGCCTGATCCACCAGGATATTTAACAGATTGGTCCTGGTGATCACGCCTTTGATCACATCCTGTTCCATCACCGGCAGTATGCGCTGTTTGTTATGAATAATTTTTTCCTGGATTTCATGGATATCGGCTTCCGGTGAGACGACGGCCAGCTCCGTGCTCATATATTCTTTGACCGGGACATGCTTCAGATCGTGAAAAAGCGCTTTTTCAATAACCTGCCGGGAGATAAAACCGAGCAGGACATCTTTTTCTTTCTGTTTTTCCGTGACCAGAAGCGCATTGACATTATACCGGGTCATCCGTGTTCCGGCATCGTGACAGGACACATCCGGACCGATGGTAATGACAGGAGAAGACATGATTTCTCCGGCCAGTTGAGAGGGCTTGATGGTCCGATATAATTTTTCCATCAACTGCTGCTCGACCTGGGCCAGGGTCCGGTCACGTATGGTTGCCGCAGCGGCAAAACCATGTCCCCCCCCGCCGAGTGATGTGACAATGCCTCCGGCGTCCACTTCCGGAACCCTGCTTCTGGCTACAACATATATTTTGTTGCTCATTCTGGCGATCGCGAACAATACATTCAGGTTTTCAACCTTCATCATTTTATGAACGATCAGGGCAAAATCATGGATATACGTTTCGGATGATATGCTGGTCACCGTCACATCCACACCGTTAATTTTGAAACGGTTTGCCGAAAGAAGCATATCATTCAGGACTTTTACCTGCTGTGGGTTGATTTCTTTTGAAATGATATCTGCAATAACATTCAGGTTGGCGCCGCTGGACAGCAGAAATGCCGCCGACATCAGATCGTGTTCCGTGGTGGATGGAAAGGTAAAGGAGCCGGTGTCTTCATAAATGCCCAGGCACATGATGGTTGCTTCATCGGAAGTCAATGCAATCTGTTTTTCCCGGATGAATTGGGTCAGAATCGTTGTTGTCGCGCCGGTCCGGTTATAAAAATCCGCATGAGCCTTTATGTCCGAAGGGCTATGGGGGTGATGATCATAAATATGAATATCGATTTCCGGCAAGGATAACAGGGGTGAGAGCTTCCCAATGCGATCCGCCTTTCTGGTATCCACGAGAACCAGACGCCGGATATCGGAAAAATCGATATCATTGATGTCAGCCATATTGAAAAGATAGGCCATGGAATCAACAAAGAAATTACGGAGATTCCGTTCATATGAGCCGGGAAAGACAACCAGGGCGCCGGGATACAGTTTTTGAGCGGCGAGCATGGATGCAATCCCGTCAAAATCGGCATTGATGTGGGTGGTGATGACCGTCAGGTTTTTCTTTTTTTCAGTCGCCATTCACTTCCACCGGCATCGGGCAACGAATTGTTGCTGTGTTGTGTTGCATGCAAAACAATGAATCCGCTTGCTTTTCAGATAGGTTCAAATTATCTTGTTATTGGACTCCGTCCTGGGCCGAGATTTCAAATTTTTACACAAGCAAAAACCAATAGGTCGTGATACAACGTTAAGCGCGGTTTATCAAGCACAAGTAAAAGGAATCCTCATTCCATATCAAATTTGTTAAACCGGTTGTTGTTTTGGTCGGACTGTGATAGCAGGAGGATTCGGATGTGCTGGTTTTCATTGTCATATAATTCATTCTTGAGGCGTTTTCCCGGATCTTACGATCAGGATCCTTCGCGATGGTGAATACAAAAAAAACGACGGCAGAATCAGTAAAATATGAAAACTAAATTAAAACCGGGATTTAACTATATTTTTGGTCCGGTTCCATCCAGGCGGCTCGGATTATCTCTGGGCGTGGATTTGATGCCCCATAAAACATGCTCCTTGAATTGTGTTTACTGTGAGTGCGGGAAAACAACGCATTTAACGATTAAACGAAAAGACTACACCCCTTTTGATCAGATCCGCAAGGAACTGGATACTGTTTTATCCTCCCGGCCGCGGATGGATTTTCTTACCTTTTCCGGATCCGGTGAGCCGACTCTCCACAGCAGTATTGGTGAAATCATACAATATATGAAGACAGACTACCCGGAATATGCTGTTGCGGTTTTGACCAATGGTACAATGTTTCACCTGCCGGAGGTCCGAAAGGCCGTATTGCAGGCCGATGTTGTCATTGCCTCTTTTGATGCGGCCTCGGATCATGTATTTCAAACCATTAACCGTCCTCATCCGGATCTGGAACTGCATGAGATGGTCAAAGGACTGGCTGCCTTGCGAAAGGAATTTTCCAATCAGCTCTGGATGGAAATTTTTATTGTTCCGGGACATAACGATGATCAACATGAAATGGAACAGATTCAACGGGTAATGGATATCATCAAGCCTTATCAGATCCACATCAATTCACTGGACAGGCCGGGGACGGAAGACTGGGTAAAGCCTGTGACACCGGAAGTATTGAAAAGTATACAAGCCTGTATGCACAATGTCCGCACTCTTAACCATTCCAAACACACGGTTTTGCCGGATGTCTTTTCCGGGGATTTGATGGATCTGATTTTATCCACTGTGAAACGAAGGCCCTGCACGGTTGAGGACATCTTGGAAATTACAGGAGCTGATCATAATAAAATCAATCAACATCTTGACATTTTATTGAAAAATGGAGAAGTTGTTAAAAAACAAATGCCGCGAGGCACTTTTTTTTTCCGGAAACAATAAGAAGGCAACACCCTGTGCCGGCCGCATGACAATCCGCGGGGGTTCGATGATTTATAAATTATTGATACGGCATGTTTTTTGCTCATTTTATGATGCTCGGATTGTCACGATGCCCGGGAAATGGTATGACCGGTAACATTGTAAATCTTAAAAACCATTCGTTTGAAATGATTCAACAACAGACAGGGTCTTCATTGCTTGTAAAAGGGGGCGGTTATGCCGGTATATAAGTGGGAAGGAAAAAACAGAAAACATGAAGTCCAAAAAGGGGAGCTGGAAGCTCAGAATGAAGAGGCGGTTCGTGCCCACCTTCAGAGAATCCGGATCACGCCCTTAAAAATAAAGGCCAAACCAAAGGATCTGTTTGAAAACGTTGCATTCATGCAACCCAAGGTAAAACAGGAAGAAATCATCATCTTTTCCAGACAGTTTTCCACCATGATCGACGCCGGGCTTCCCATCATTCAGTGCCTGGATATCCTGTACTCCCAGCAGGAGAATCCTACCTTTAAAAAAATGCTGAAATCGTTAAAAGAATCGGTAGAGGGCGGCAATACACTGGCAGAATCCCTGAAAAAATTTCCCAAGCAGTTTGATTCACTGTATGTGAATATGATCGCTGCCGGAGAGGCCGGCGGTATTCTGGACGTCATTCTCAGAAGACTTTCCGTTTACCTGGAAAAGGCGGCCAAACTGAAAAGCCAGATTAAAAGTGCCATGATGTATCCGTTGATTACGCTGGCCATTGCGACGATTGTGGTGATCGTCATTCTGGTTTTTGTTATTCCGGTCTTCCAGGAGATGTTTGCCGATTTTGGAAAAGAGCTGCCTCTGCCGACCCAGATGGTCGTGAATGCCAGCGAGATTGTCAAAACCAAGATTCATTATATCATCGGCGCCTTTATCCTTTTTGTGATTGCCTATAAAAAGTTTTATGGAACACCAAAAGGCCGGGATTTCATGGATGATCTTTTTTTAAAAATACCCGTGGTCGGAATTCTGATTCGAAAAGTTGCCGTATCCAAGTTTACAAGGACAATGGGAACCATGATGGCCAGCGGGGTTTCCATCCTGGATGCCCTGGATATTGTGGCCAAGACCGCCGGAAACAAAACCATTGAAAAAGCGGTTTACAATGTCAGGAGCGGTATTGCAGAAGGCAGAACCATGGCAGACCCCCTGGCGGAAAGCGGTGTATTTCCTTCCATGGTATGCTCCATGATCGCTGTCGGCGAATCCACCGGTGCGCTGGATGCCATGCTCGAAAAGATAGCGGATTTTTATGAAGAAGAAGTGGATACGGCCGTGGAAAACCTGACTTCCGCCATTGAGCCGTTGATGATGGTATTTATGGGCTGCCTGATCGGCGGCCTGGTGGTGTCCATGTATCTTCCGGTATTCCAAATGGCCGGCGCCATCAGCGGATAAGAAGTCTTTTCGATAAAAGGACGATCAAAGAAACGATCGCCATTATTCGGGGGTCATGGTTTCATCGTGCAACAGGTTTTAGATGACTATTCCAGAAAGATGAAAGGGCTCATTTTTTTTCGGGCCCTTTTTGCTTTATTGCTTCTCGGATCTTCCGTAATTTACGGATTCCAGCATTTTAAATCCACACCGGTTCCTTCCTTTTTAATCATTTTAGGACTCTGTGTCATGATGCTTGTGGAATCGGCCATCTATTTCCTGATTTACCGCAAGGTTCCGCAGGCAGCCTGGTTTGCTTATCTTCAACTGATCGTCGATTCATTCATGATCACCATGATTGTGTTTATTACCGGCAGTTTTATCAGCTTTTTTGCCTTCCTTTACCTGATCGTCATTATTTGTTCCAGCATGTTTTTATTCAAGAAGGGGAGCCTGATTATTGCCGTGGTTTGCAGTATTCAATACACCTTTTTGATCCTGTTTGAATTTTGGGGTATCCTGCCTCCGATCAATATTGATATGGGGGTTACGGCTGCGGATTTTGGAATCCACCAGATTCTGTTTAAAATTGGTGCCACCATTATCGCATGCTTTGCGGTTGCATTTTTAAGCAGCGTTCTTGCAGAACAGGAAAAAAGGACCAAAAAGGAGCTTCAGGATCTGGAAGAACATGTGAAGCGGGTTGAAAAAAGTGCGGCGATCGGTGAAATGGCGGCAGGTCTGGCCCATGAAATTAAAAATCCGCTGGCTTCTCTTTCCGGCTCCATTCAATTGCTAAAAGAGGAGATCCGTTTTGATCCGCAGCATGATAAACTCATGCAGATTGTCTTGAGAGAGGCGGATCGGCTCAGCAGGCTGGTGAGTGATTTTCTGCTGTTTGCGAGGCCGGCCATCGGCAAACCGGTTCGATTCAATCTGCATAAATTTCTTTCGGAAACCATCGAGCTGTTTAAAAAGGACCGGACATGCCGCGGAGTCATTGAGTTTGTGGAGCCATTGGATGGGAATCTGTTTGTTGAGATGGATCCGGGACATCTTCAGCAGGTTCTCTGGAATCTTTTTCTGAATGCCGCCTATTCGGTTGATGAAAATGGCAAGGTTTCCATATCGCTCTATCCGGTAAAGAAAACCCATGTCTGTATTGAGGTCAGAGACAATGGCTGCGGAATGTCTGAAGAAACCCTGAAATCCATTTTCGACCCCTTTTTCACAACCCGGCCGGAGGGAACCGGTCTGGGCCTTTCGATTGTCCAAAGAATACTTTCCACATATGATTGTCAGCTCGATGTGGAAAGCAGAATCCATCACGGAACCGCATTTACATTAAAATTAAAGCAGGTTGCACCTGCCGGCAGCGAGCCAAGTTAATCTTGACACCGTTGGGCAAATAGGGTAGCTAAGCCAGATCGGTAGGGTTTCCGTCTTCAGGCAAGCGGTGTTTTTTTAACAGGGTAACCTTTTTTATAATATGGAAATGCATGGAAAAACCAAATGATGTCATGGAACAGAGAAGGCAGAAAAATGCTTCTCTGCGAAAAGAAGGTATAAATCTATTTCCGAACCATTTCAAGGTTTCCCATACGGTTTCCGAAATTCAGACCGCTGTGGAAACCGCTCCGGAAACCCTGGGTGAGGAAGGGGCTGTTTTTCAGACTGCCGGCAGGATGATGGCGGTCAACCGGTTTGGGAAATCATCTTTTATCCGATTGAACGACCGGACCGGACAGTTGCAGGCCTATGTTCAGAAAAACCAGGTCGGGGAGGATATCTATGCTTTGTTCAAACAGATGGATATCGGGGATTTTGTCGGTGTCCGGGGACCGCTTTTTCAAACCCGGACCGGTGAGTGGACACTGCTGGCAAAGGAATTTTCGCTTCTCTGCAAATCCACCCGTCCCCTTCCGGAAAAATTTCATGGATTGAAAGATCCGGAAAAACGATACCGCCAGCGATACCTGGACCTGATGATGAACCAGGACACCCGAAAGATTTTCCTGCGGCGCAGCAAGATTGTTCAGGCCATTCGGAATTTTTTGCTGGATCGGGATTACCTTGAGGTGGAAACACCGATGATGCAGCCTGTACCGGGCGGAGCCGAAGCAACCCCGTTCAAGACCCATCACAATGCCCTGGATATGGATCTTTTTCTCAGAATCGCACCGGAGTTGTATTTAAAACGGCTGGTTGTCGGCGGGTTTGAACGTGTTTTCGAGATCAATCGGAATTTCCGCAATGAAGGGGTTTCCACCCGGCATAATCCGGAATTCACCATGCTTGAGTTTTATCAGGCATATGCAACCCATGAAGATCTCATGAGGGTAACCGAAGAGATGTTTCAGGAGGTAGCCCGGGCCGTTACCGGATCTTCCCGTATCGAATATCAGGGGGAAACAATCGACTTTTCCGGCACATGGCCTCGTATCCCGCTGATGAAATCCCTGACCGAGATCGGCGGTATTGAGCCGGAGGTGTTACGCAGTCATGAGGCACTCCTTGAATTTGCGGCTCTTAAAAATATCAAAATCATGAAAGCCGACCGGAAGGGAAAAGTCATCACCAAGCTGTTTGATGCCCTGGTTGAACCGAAACTGATTCAGCCTACGTTTATCACGGGGTATCCGGTGGAGGTGTCTCCTCTTTCGAGACGAAGTGATGCAGAACCGGATTTCACGGAACGATTTGAACTGTTTATCGCTGGACGGGAGATCGCCAACGGGTTTTCCGAGCTGAATGATCCGGAGGATCAAAAGGAACGTTTTCTGCAGCAGGTGGCGGATAAGGAAGCCGGAGATATGGAAGCACATCCGATGGATCAGGACTATATTGAAGCCCTGGAATACGGGATGCCGCCCACCGCAGGTGAAGGCATCGGCATTGACAGACTTGCGATGCTTCTCACGGATTCCGCCTCCATTCGGGAGGTTATTCTGTTTCCTCACATGAAGCCTTCCGTTAAAAACGGATGAACACAGTAGAAACCGGTTACCATGCAATTTGAATATTTTATTGGCGGACGATATCTTAAAACAAAGCAAAAACAAGCCTTTATATCTCTAATTACCCTGCTTTCCATTGCCGGCGTGACCGTCGGTGTCATGGCGCTGATCGTGGTTATTGCAGTGATGGCCGGTTTTGAATCGGATTTAAAAACCAGAATTTTAGGGGTACAGTCCCATATTGTTCTCACGCGGCACGGCGGTCAGTTTTCCGATTACCGGGACGTGATTGCCGGACTGGACAAAGACGATGAAATCATTGCGGCCACACCGTTTATCGATTCTCAGGTCATGCTTCGTTCCACTTCCGGTGTATCCGGCGCCTTGCTTCGGGGAATTTCGCCGGACTCTGCCGGCCGGGTGATTCAGATTTTTGCCGAAACCCCTTTGCAGGAACGTTTTGTCATCCGGGAAAAAAATATCGGGAGACCGGCTACCCCGGGGATTGTTCTGGGCAAGGAACTGGCAAACAATCTTGGCGTCATGAAAGGGGATACGGTGTATATTATTTCTCCCAGAGGAATGCTGTCGCCGATCGGTCATGTGCCCAGAATGAAACGGTTTACCGTGAGTGATTTTTTTCAATCCGGAATGTATGAATATGACGGCTCCATGGCATATATCAGCCTGGAGGATGCCCAGGAACTGCAAAAAATGGGGGACACGGTCAGCGGTGTGGAAATCCGGATTCATGATATTTATAAAGCCGCACAAATCGGTAAAAAAATAGAACAGAAACTAGGGTTTCCCTATTGGGTCAGAGACTGGATGCAGATGAACCGGAATCTGTTTTCCGCCCTGAAACTGGAAAAAATCGTCATGTTTATCATACTGACATTGATCATTCTGGTGGCGGCCTTTAACATTGCCAGCTCCCTGATCATGATGGTGATGAAAAAAACAAGGGATATCGGTATCCTGAAAGCAATGGGAACGACCAGCCAGAGTATCCGGAAGATTTTTGTCTTTAACGGGATGATTATCGGCGGAATCGGGACAACACTGGGTGTCATGCTGGGCGCCATAGTATGCTTTCTGCTCAAACAGTATAAATTCATTGAACTTGATCCGGATGTTTATTATATCTCAACACTGCCGGTAAAACTGGAAGTGCAAGATGTCCTTTTAATCGGCGGTGCAGCCATGGTGATCTGTTTTATTTCAACATTATATCCCGCGCATCAGGCATCAAAGGTTGATCCGGTCGAGGCAATACGGTATGGATGATAAACAGGTGGCTCAACAGTACCGATCCGGAGAAAAGGAACACCTTCAGAATCCGGCATCGGATTTTTTTTTGTTGTGTGATCATCTGAAGAAAAGTTTTCAGAACAACGGTGCCCGAATCGATGTTCTGAAAGATGCCAATATCGGCATTCATAAAGGGGAAACCATTGCGGTTACCGGAGTCTCCGGCATTGGAAAATCAACTTTTCTGCACATTGTCGGAACACTGGACAGGCCGGATTCGGGAACAATCCATATTCAGGGCAAGGATGTATTCCGGGAAAATGATGTTCAGCTTGCAAAGCTCCGCAACACCAAAATCGGCTTTGTTTTCCAGTTTCATCATCTGCTTCAGGAGTTCAGTGCCATTGAGAATGTTTCCATTCCGGCATTGATAAACCGCATGGACAAACAAGAGGCATATGCTCTTTCGGAAAAGATACTCGTCCGTGTGGGACTGAAAGACCGGCTGAAACATCGGGTCAATGAGTTGTCGGGCGGTGAACAGCAGCGGGTCGCCCTGGCAAGGTCGCTGGTCTTGAGTCCCCTGTTATTGCTGGCAGATGAGCCAACCGGTAACCTGGACAAGAAAAACAGCGAACAGGTTCATGAGCTGCTGCTGGAATTGAATCATGAGTTGTCCATGACCATGATTATTGTGACGCATAATGCCGATCTGGCCAACATTATGTCTAGAAGAATAACCATACTGGATGGGCAGTTAGTGGAAGCCTAGACCGCGAAATCGTCATGTCCGTTTCTGCTTGCACCAAACCGGACCGGATAGTTTGAGGTGAAGTAATATATGTCAAGATATGCTTGTACGTTCCTTGCCGCCATTTGTTGTCATGTCCTGATGATGGGTATTTCAACCGCTCAGGAAAAGTCCCGTGTGATCATCCTGCCGTTTCAAATTCATGCGGAATATGACCAGAACTATCTTCAGACGGAAATCCTGAAAATTCTGACCGACCATATCCAGAAATCCGGTGCACAGGTGATTCCCCACGAAATGCTCTCCAAAGAGAACTGGAATGAGTTGCAGGAAAAAGGCTACGGGGAAATCAGAAATGCGGGCAAACGATCCGGCGCTTCCTATATTGTATATGGAAGTTCCACCTGGTTTGATGAGAATCGATATAAAATTACGGCCCATATCCTGGAAGTCGACAGCAGCATGGAACCCCGATCCATTTTTACGGAAGGTGCGGGAGGGGAAAACCTTCTTCCGGTTGTGCAGGAGCTGTCCAAAAATGTTGCCTCTGCCATATTAAAACAGGAAAAGGTGGTGGAGATTCTGGTGTCCGGTAACAATCGAATTGAAACCGATGCCATCAAACGCAAGATCAAGACCGAACCCGGAGATGTTTTTATTCCGGACCGTCTGTCCAAGGATCTTTCCAATATATATTCCATGGGGTATTTTGATGATATCCGCATCACGGCAAAAGATACGGAAAAAGGAAAGGTTGTCGCATTTCATATCCAGGAAAAGCCCACCATCCGGGAGATTGTGATTACCGGAAGCGATGCGTATGATGACGAAGAGATCAAAAAGGAAATGACCATCAAAACCGGCTCAATTTTCAATGTGTTTAAAATTAAAAATGAGCTTCGAAAAATCGAGTCCATGTTCAAGGAAAAGAATTATCATAATGTTGTGGTGAATTATAAAATTGAAACCCTGGAGAACAATCAGGCCAATCTGGAAATTATGATTGAGCAGGGTGAGGAAGTGCTGATTCAGAAAATCGAGTTTCAGGGAAATCAGATGTTTTCCAAGGAGGAACTGGAGGATCTGAAGGTGGAAAAACCCGGCATTGAAGGCTGGTTCCCCTTTTCCTGGCTGCTGGATGACAGTGAGCTGGGAGAAATGGATACCACTGAAGAGGGATTTTTTTCCTTCATTTCCGGTTCCGGTGAGCTCAAACCGGAAACCCTCAGCAATGATACGGCCAAGCTGAATGCGTTTTATCGAAACCATGGCTTTATGGACGTCCGGATCGGAGAACCGGAAATCGATTTCCGGAAAGACGGAATCTACGTCAAGATCAAGATCAATGAGGGACCTCGATACAAGGTCGGAAAGGTGGACATTTCCGGCGATCTGATTCTTCCGCAGGAAGAACTTCTGACCAAACTGATGATCCAGACGGAAGAATATGTGAACATGGGTCTTATGCGAAAA
The DNA here is from genome assembly GCA_003599865.1 of Desulfobacteraceae bacterium. GTDB lineage: Bacteria > Desulfobacterota > Desulfobacteria > Desulfobacterales > SURF-7 > QZKS01. The sequence continues at coordinate 36,053 of QZKS01000068.1, read as the reverse complement.
GACATCCTCACCCTGACGGATGTCTATGCGGATGAAGGGTATTTTTATGCCGATATTTACCCCAGACCCCAAAAGGATATGGAAAGGCTGGTTGCCGATATCACCTTTGTGATCAAAAAAGGCAAACCGGTTTACTTTGAAAAAATCATCATTTCCGGCAATACCAACACCCGTGACAAGGTGATCCGAAGGGAGCTTCCGTTTGTGGAGCAGGAACTCTACAGCGGCAGCAAGCTGAAACGGGGAGTCCGAAACCTGAACCGTCTTGATTTTTTTGAAGATGTCAAAGTGGATACGCTGAAAGGGAGTTCCGACGACAAAATGATCCTGAAGATCAACACACCGGACAAACCCACCGGAACCTTCACCTTTGGTGCCGGATACAGCAGCCAGGACAACCTGTTTGGGAATGTTTCCGTATCGGAACGGAACCTGCTTGGCCGGGGTCAGATTCTGCAAGCTTCCGCAGAAGTGTCGGAAAATTCCAATCAGTATACAGCCAGTTTTACCGAACCATGGTTGTTTGATATTCCCCTGTCCGGGAGTCTGGCCGTATACCGGACATACAACGACTATGATGATTATGAACGCGACCGAATCGGCGGAAGCGCCGGACTGGGGTATCCGGTGCATGATTTTACAAGACTTTCGATGACCTACGTGTATGAAATCAATGAAATCAATGATCCGGCCGATGATGCCACGGACATTATCAAATTGCTGGCCCTGGAAGGGAAAGCCCTCACCAGCAAAGTCATTACCAAGCTGCATTTTGATACCCGGGACAAGGTGATCAATACATCGGAAGGCTGGGACAACAGCCTGACCATTACCTATGCCGGCGACGTGCTGCAGGGCGATGTGGCATTTGTCAAATATATTCTGGAAGCCGGTTATTATCTTCCTTTGTTCTGGGGAACGGTCGGGCATGCCCATGCAGAAGGCGGCTATATTGGAAAGAACGGAACGGGATGGATTCCTTCCTATGAGCGGTTTTATCTTGGAGGGTTGAATTCCCTGCGGGGATACGACTGGCGGGATGTCGGTCCGAAACGCTTCAATTCACTGGGGAATCTTTCCGAGGTCGGCGGCAACAAGTATGTCCAGTTCAATCTGGAGTACATTTTCCCGCTGGTGAAAAAGGCCGGTTTAATGGGGCTGATATTTTTTGATACGGGAAATGCATTTGAGGATGACCTGGGAGATGATTATCCGGATGACGGCATTGAGGACTTCAATGACTCTTTTGATCTGACCAATTTGCGGTCCAGTGTCGGGTATGGCATCCGCTGGTATTCTCCCCTCGGGCCTCTGCGACTGGAATATGGCCATGTGATCGACCGCAGGGAAGGTGAAAAATCCGGAAGATGGGAGTTTACCATGGGCACCGGGTTTTAGTTTTTTTCCGGAATACAATTTGAAAAAAAATGATGGATACTATATCAATGTTCCGAATCGGAAAGCGGACTATTTGATCAGAAGAATCAAAATTGCGGATGCAATATATTTTAATCGGATAAAGGGGATCGTTATGTTTATTTACAGGCTGGTTTGTATCATGACAATGTGTTTTTGGATGATTCCGGCAATGAACCTTCATGCAGCGGATGTGGCGAAAATCGGAGTCGTGGATCTTCAGCGGGTACTGATGGTTTCCAAACCCGGAAAAGCTGCCCAGGGGGATTTGAAAAAACAGGGTGAAGAAGTGGAAACGGATTTCAAGAAAAAAGAATCGGAAATCATGGAGCTCAAGCAGCGCCTGGAGCGGGAAGCCATGGTCATGAGCCGGGAAATGCGGGAGGAAAAAGAGCGGGAATACCGTATTAAGATAGATGATTTTCGGGTCTTGCAGAAACGGAAGATCGCAGAGCTCAAAGAGCTTGAAAACCGTCTGGTTCAAAAAATCCGGGAAGACCTGATGGAGCTGATTGAGCGGGAAGGAAAGAAAGAAGGATATCTGCTGATTATTGACAAGGGGGTCGCCTATTATTATCCGACAACCATAGACATGACCGATAAAATCATTCAGGTTTACAATGAGGAAGGCTCCAAAAGGCTTCCGGAATAAAACGGAACGGAAATGTTCGATATTTTGATTGATGGTTCTCTGGGAGTGCTATGGAGAAAACGCTTGCTGAAATTGCACAGGCCGTAAACGGAGCTGTTTTGGGAAATCCGGATCAGATGATTTCCGGCGCTGCACCGTTTGACGATGCCTCGGATAAAGACATCACCTTTGTTGCGGCTCCAAAATTTCTGAAAACAATGGATTCCTGCAAGGCCGGAGCGATGATTGTTCCGGAAGGGGTTTCCCGGCCCGGAGCCAACCTGGTGGTGGTCAAGAATCCGCTGATCGCCTTTACAAAGGTTCTGGAGCTCTTGTACCCGTTCATGCCGCAGAAACCCGGCATACACCCGACAGCGGTTGTGGGAGAGCGGTTTGTCTGCGGCCGGAACGTTTCCATCGGCCCCTTTACGGCCATTGCAGACGGCGTATGCCTTGGTGATCATGTTGAAATTCATCCCCATGTGGTGATTGAGCGGAATGTTGTCATCGGAGACCATGTTCTGATCCATCCCCATGTCACGATCCTGGAACGGTGCCGGATCGGCAGCCGGGTGATCATTCATGCGGGCACGGTCATCGGCAGCGACGGGTTTGGTTTTGCACCGGATGGAGAACGCTGGATCAAGATCCCCCATAAGGGAATCGTCCAAATTGATGATGATGTCGAGATCGGGGCCAATAATGCCATTGACCGGGGAACCCTTGGCCGGACATGGATTCGGAAAGGTGTCAAAACCGATAATCTGGTGCATATTGCGCATAATGTAACGGTCGGTGAAAACAGCGTATTTGCGGCACAGGCCGGTGTCGCCGGCAGTGCCACCCTGGGAAGGCATACCACGGTGGCCGGTCAGGCCGGCATAACCGGGCATCTGAAGCTGGGAGACAATGTCGTCATCGGGCCCCAGGCCGGTGTTACCAGGGCCGTACCGGACAACACGATTGTCTCCGGTTCGCCGGAAATGCCGCACAAAACCTGGCTGCGGGCCATGAGTATTATCCCCCGGCTTCCGGAAATCAAAAAGCAGATTCTGGAGCTCGCCAAAAAAGTGAATCGGTTGGAACAAAATAAGGATAAGCCGGAAGCATAGAATGGAAACCAAACTGGATATCAAAAAAATTCTGGAAATACTGCCGCATCGGTTTCCGATGCTGCTGATCGACCGGGTCCTGGAACTGGAGCCGGGAAAAAGAATCCTGGCATTGAAAAATGTAACCATTAACGAACCCTTTTTTCAGGGCCATTTTCCGGGCACACCCATCATGCCGGGAGTACTGATCCTGGAAGCCATGGCCCAGGCAGGCGGAATCCTGACTTATGCCTCGGCTTTTCAGAAAAAGCAGGGGTTGATCTATTTCATGGGCATGGACAATGTCAAGTTTCGAAAGCCGGTAACAGCCGGCGATCAACTGGTTTCTGAAATGGAAATCGTAAGGTTGCGAAAAAAAGCCGTGAAAATGAAAGGAAAAGCCATGATTTGCGGCGAAGTTGCCGCCCAGGCGGAATTTTTAGCGGCTTTAGGAGAAGAATCATGATACATCCAACGGCAATTATTGATCCAAAAGCGGAAATCGACGACAGTGTCGAGGTCGGCGCTTATTCGATCATCAAAAATAATGTTCGGATCGGCAAAGGTTCGGTGATCGGCTCTCATGTCTCCATAGATCCGTTTGTGACCATCGGAGAGGATTGCCAGATTTTTCAGTATGCATCGGTCGGAGCAACACCCCAGGATCTGAAGTTCAGGGGAGAGGAAACCTATTTGAAAATCGGCCGCGGTACGGTGATCCGGGAGTTTGCCACCATCAACCGCGGCACGGCAGGGGGCGGCGGCATTACGGAAGTCGGCGAAGACAACTTTCTCATGGCCTACACCCATGTTGCCCATGACTGCAAAACCGGAAAACGGGTAATCCTGGCCAATAATGCCACCCTGGCCGGTCATGTCACCATCGGCGACTATGCCACCATCGGCGGACTGGTCGCCATTCATCAGTTTGTCCGGATCGGCGACTTTGCCTATGTCGGCGGAAAGTCTGCGGTGGTAAAGGATATTCCTCCTTATGTGATTGCCGCCGGAGACCGGGCGCACCTGAAGGGATTGAACAGCGTGGGGATGCAGCGCGGCGGGATTTCGCCGGAAACCGTCTCCGCCCTGAAAAAAGTATATCGGATTGTATTCCGCATCGGTCTGACCCTGAACGAAGCCGTGGAGCGACTCAAGGCCGAGGTCGATCCGTTGCCGGAAGTTGCGAATTTTATCAATTTTGTCAAAACCTCCAGCAGAGGGCTGACCCGTTAGGACCCAGCCGGATATTGATTGATCATGAAAATCGGACTCATTGCAGGCGGCGGACAGTTTCCCATTATTTTTGCCCGGGCTGCCCGGAAAAAAGGGATGTCCGTCTATGCCATTGCCCATCAGACGGAAACAGAACCGTCGCTGGAAGAGCAGGTGGATGCCATCCAGTGGATTTATCTGGGCCAGATCAAGAAAATCCTGCGTTTTTTCAAATCCAATCAGGTTACCCGGGCGGTGATGATGGGAACCATTGCCAAGGCGCGTCTGTTCAAGGATCTGCGTCCGGATACCAAGGCCATATCCCTGATCGCCGGAATGCGGCATACCCTGGATGACGGAATTCTTCGATCTCTTGCCATGTATCTTGAAACAGAAGGCGTTACCATCATGCCTTCCACGTTTCTGGTTCCCGAGCTTCTGGCGGATAAGGGATGCTGGACAAAGCGGAAGCCATCCCGGTCCGAGATCGACGACATTACCCTTGGATGGGAGATTGCCAAGGAGATCGGGCGGCTGGATGTGGGCCAGTGCGTTGTGGTGGCTAACGGGTCTGTTCTTGCTGTGGAAGCCATTGATGGAACGGATGCCACCATATCGAGGGGTGGCCGGCTGGGCAATCGGAACGCTGTGGTGGTAAAGGTCTGCAAGCCCAACCAGGATCTCCGGTTTGATATCCCGGCCATTGGCATGGAGACCATCCGGATCATGCAGGAATCGGGTGTCCATGTTCTGGCCATTGAAGCCGGAAAAGCCGTGGTGTTTGAGAAAGAGGCCATGATTCAGATGGCGGACAAAAATAAGATTTCCATTGTGGCTCTGGAAAGTCCGGATGATATCCGGAACTGACATTTTTTAAACCTCCGAACAGGGTTATGGCAATCAATACAATGAATCAGGCGGAAACCGGAAAATGTGTCATGATCATCGCCGGCGAGGATTCGGGCGATCTCCACGGGGCAAACCTGATCAATGAACTGAAACAACAGGCCCCCTCTCTTTTTTTGTGCGGCATCGGCGGCGAAAAAATGCGGAAGGCCGGTCTCAAGATTGTATTTCATGCATCGGAACTTTCCGTCATGGGCATCACCGAGGTGGTCGCCAAGCTCCCGACCATCTTAAAAGCCATGGGTATTGCCAAAAAAATCGTCCGGAACCTGAAACCGGATCTGCTGATCCTGATCGATTTTGCGGATTTCAATCTGCGGGTTGCCAAAGCCGCCAAGAAGGTCGGAATTCCGGTTCTGTACTATATTCCTCCCAAGGTGTGGGCCTGGCGGTCCGGCCGGGTTAAAAAAATCAAGGCGCGTACCGATCAACTGGCGGTGATCCTTCCGTTTGAGGCGGATTTTTTTCAGCAGCACGGGCTTTCCGCCACCTTTATCGGGCACCCCCTGCTGGACAATCCAAAGTCAGAACCGGAAAATGATTCTCGGAAAGAAGAAAAACAGGAAACCATCATCGGCCTGCTGCCCGGCTCCCGGGGAACCGAGATCCGGAAACTGCTGCCCATACTCCTTGATACGGCAAAATTGATCCGGGCCGGAATCCCTGATGCCCGGTTTCTGGTATCTCTCGCCCCTTCGGCAGATCGTTTGTTTATCGAAACCATGATCCGGCATCATCCGGAATCCGCCTTCATGGAGCTGGTGGATGGACCGGTGGACCATATTTTCCGCCGGGCGGATTTTCTGGTTGCCGCCTCCGGTACCGTAACGCTGGAAGCCGCACTTGCCGGCGTTCCCATGGTGATCATTTATAAGGTAAGCGGATTCAGTTATATGCTGGGAAAATCGCTTGCCAATATATCCCATGTGGGGCTTGCCAACCTGATCGCCGGAAAAGAGATCATTCCGGAACTGCTGCAATGGAAAGCCAAACCGGAACGGATTGCCGAAACGGTCTGCACCATCCTTCTGGACCCGCAGAAACTGTCGACCATGAAAAATGAACTGCGTAAAATCCGGGAAAAACTGGGCGGGCCCGGGGCATCTATGCGCACGGCACAACTGGCCTTGAAAATGATGGGTCTGGAAAAACACCCTCAAACCATAACGAAAGAAATATGAAGACGAAATTAAAACTGAAAAATCGGCATATGGTGCTGATCGGCATGATCAAGGAAAACAAGATGAGGCTGTTTCTGGCAACCATCTGCATGATCGTCGTCGCAGCCACGCAGGCCCTGGCTGCCTACCTGATCGAGCCGGCCCTGGATGATATTTTTGTGAACAAAGATACGGTCATGCTCAAATGGATACCCCTTGCCATCCTGATCGTGTTTTTTCTGCGGGGAGTCGGGATGTACGGTCAGGATTATTTCATGAGTTATGTGGGAGAAGGAATCATCCGGCAGCTGCGGGATATGCTGTACAACAAGATCACCGATCTTCCTCTGTCCTTTTTTTATCGGGAAAAGACCGGGGTTCTGATGTCCCGCCTGACCAATGACGTGAACATCATCAAAAATATGGTTTCCAATGCGGTCACCGGGGCCATGCATGATTTTTTTAAAATCCTGTTCCTGAGTGTCACCATTTTTTATCTAATCTGGAAACTGGCCCTGATTGCTTTTTTTATCCTTCCCATTGCGTTTTATCCCATTGTGGTTTTCGGACGGCGTGTCCGGCGGGTCAGCACCGGCTGGCAGGAAGCCATGGCCGAGCTGAATTCCTTTCTCCATGAAACCTTTGCCGGCAACAAGATCGTGAAAGCGTTCGGCATGGAAACCTATGAAAAGGAGCGGTTTTTCGACAAGTCCCGCAACCTGTTCCGGCTGGAAATGAAGTCGGTGGTGGCCAAGGCCCTGTCCTCTCCGGTCATGGAGATCTTCGGCGGTTTGGGCATCGCCTTTGTCATCTGGTTCGGCGGCACGCAGGTGATCGACGGCAATCTCACGGTGGGAAAGTTCATCGCTTTTCTGGCCGCGGTTCTGATGCTGTATGAACCGGTCAAGAAGCTGAGCAAACTCAACAATGTGCTTCAGGAAGGACTGGCGGCTACGGACCGCGTCTTTGATATCATCGAGCGGGAATCGGATATCCGCGAAGCCGACCATCCCTATGAAATGGAAACCAGACCCCACCGGGTCACCCTGAAGGATGTGTATTTCTCCTATGACCGGCAGGAGATGGTGCTGGAGAACATCAGCATCGACGTGCAGGCCGGCGAGGTTCTGGCCCTGGCCGGCATGAGCGGCGGCGGGAAATCCTCCCTGGTCAATCTCATTCCCCGGTTTTATGATGTGACCCGCGGTGCCATTCTGATTGACGGGATCGATATCCGGGAGCTGTCCCTGTCCTCTTTGCGCAAACAGATCGCCATTGTCACCCAGGAGCCGATCCTGTTCAATGAAAGCATCCGGAACAATATCGCCTACGGCAACCCGGACGCTTCGGATGAGGAAGTCATTGCAGCCGCCAGGGCAGCCTATGCGTACGATTTTATCATGGACTTTCCCCGGCAGTTTGACACCAATATCGGCGAGCTGGGAAGCCGTCTGTCCGGCGGAGAAAAACAGCGGATCTGCATTGCCCGGGCCCTGTTCAAAAACGCGCCCATCCTGATTCTGGACGAAGCCACCTCCTCCCTGGACGCCGAGGCGGAATCACTGGTCCAGAAAGCCCTGGAAAACCTGATGAAAGGCAGAACCACCTTTGTCATCGCCCACCGCCTGTCCACCATCGGATATGCCGACCGGATCGTGGTCATCGTGAACGGCCGGATCGTGGAACAGGGAAGGCTCGATGAACTCCTGGCTGCCAAAGGTGAGTACTACAAGCTTTACCAGATGCAGCACAAGAACGGCCGGTAGACGGTCGTTCGAATACAACAAGAAGGGCGAATACAAGATTCGCCCCAACATGAAAACGGGAGGCTGTATGACCGGTGAGGCCCGATACAACCCCGACATTCACCATCGCCGTTCTATCCGATTACAGGATTACGATTATTCCCAGGCCGGGGCCTATTTCATTACCATCTGCGTCCAGAACAGGGAATGTTTGTTCGGGGAGATCACGAATGGGGCAATGAAAATGAATGATGCCGGGAGGATGGTTCAAACCATTTGGGATGAAATACCATCGCGGTTCGATGGTCTGGAATTGAACACATTTACCGTCATGCCAAACCACATTCACGGCATCATCATGTTGAACCCCCGTAGGGGCGAATCTTGTATTCGCCCTTTTATTCCCCCGTCATGTAATCGCCCTGCAACCGGTCAGTCTGACAAGAAGGGCGAATACAAGATTCGCCCCAACGGAGGCCCCAACGGAGGCCCCAACGGAGGCCCCAACGGAACATTACCGGGTACGGTGGGGCGTATTATCCAGGCGTTCAAATCCATCAGCACGCATGAATATACGGTTGGGGTCAAAAATTCAGGGTGGCCGCCATTTCCAGGCAAATTGTGGCAACGCAATTATTGGGAACATATCATTCGAAACGAAACGGAATTGAACCGTATCCAAGAATATATCCTCAACAATCCCTCCCAATGGGAATCGGATAAATTGAATTGCAGACCCGATAAAGTCTGTGAATCCATCGCCGAATATGGATTGGAGGCTGGGATAATTCAATGGAAGTCCGGTTTGAGCGGGACACCATAAGAAGAGAACATCCGTATCATGCCGAAAAAAGAGCTTGAAAAAAACGAGATGATTCTTTATGATACAGATCACTGATTTTCCAAACATAATTCGTTAGCCGAATCGTTCAGTCACTGTTTCAAAGTTTCGAACCCCAGAAAAAACAGATATTCCGAAACCCTCCCGGATAACCATGATAAACAACCTGTTTATCATCATGGACGGGAATCATGCACGACAACGGTTTCGTGGTTTTTTCGTCATTTCTTTAACAATCTTATCAAGGAGCGGCATCATGAAAAAATTAGTTTACACATCTTGTTTTGCTTTCGTATTGATTTTTGCTCTTGGAACCACAGGCATTACCGATGAATTGACCAACGAACAGGTAACGGCGCTTGTCGATCAGGTCGCCGCTGAAATTGAAAAAGACGCAAAAGGTACCTTTGAAAAAATAATCAACGGCGTCCATCCTTATCGTAATAAGGACAACGAGGAATTATACGCATTTGTCTACAATGAGAATGTGGAAATTGTCGCCCATGTGACAAAGTCTCTTGTGGGACGAAGCTACAAGGGAAAACCGGATGTTAAAGGTAAAAAATTTCGGGATGAGATTGTGGAAGGTGCACTGAAAAACGGAACCGGCTGGGTCGACTACGCCTATCAGAAGCCCGGCGAAAAAGGCATTCACAGCAAAACAACCTATTATAAACTGGTCACGGGAAACGATGGAATAAAATATGTTGTATGTTCAGGCAAGTATTTATAATAATAACAATTAAATCGGTTGTTATTCGGTTCTGCGGCGACGGCATGATTGCCGCTGAAGCACATCCCTTGAAATCCCCATACGATGTCCTTTTGACAGAAGGCCTGTCCGGATAAAGGAATTGCCATGAGAATAAAAACAAAACTGCTCGGAATTGCACTGATCACCATTGTGATTTCCGGTGCGATGATGATGACGGCTTACTACAATATCCGGTCGTTGAATGGCAACCTGGATCAGTATAACGTTCAAGTCAATGAATTGTTGAAGTATTTTGAAATCAAACGGTCGTTCCATGATATGACCGAAACGTATCAGAATGCGATCGTTCTGACCATGATGGGTGAGGATGGCAAGCAGATCCTGGAGCAGATCAACCCGAGAAGAAACAAGCTTGCCGCCCTCATTGATCAAATCGATTCCCTGAAAGCATCCGACGAAACGTATCCGGCCGATATCGGAACATTCAAGCAGTCGATACTAAAAGGTTTTGATTTGATCGCAAACGGTGATTCATATGGTGCCAGTGAAATTTTCATGACCCATATCCGGAAACCGGCTGCGACGATTACCGGCGCCATCGACCGGCTCGTCATGGATGCCCACAAGCATCAGAGCTTGAGCTATGATAATGCCAAAGCAAATGCCCAAAAAGGGATCGTTCTGTTTTCGATCATATTCGCCGTCGGAATCATTGCCATCGTGCTGGTTATTTATTTGGTTACCGCCGACATCACGGAAGGGCTTTCCCGATCCATCGACGCAGCCAGAAAAATGGCGGAGGGAAATTTTGAAGATCGCATGGATCAAAGCCGGATGGATGAGATCGGGAAGCTGGCGCAAATGTTCAACCGAATGGCTGAGGCGGTTTATGATCGCGAACACCGCATCAACTCGAACCTGAAAGACCTGCAGGATATTATTGCCGCCGTTTCGGAAACGGTAAAGGAGATGGATTCCGGTTCCAATCAGCTTTCCGTGCTGAGCAGTACCTTGTCCGAGGATGCCTCAAGGCAGGCAGCCTCCGTGGAACAGATTTCAAGCTCGATGACCGCGATAGAATCCCAGTCAAAAACGAGCGCCGAGAATGCGTCAAAAGCGGATGAGCACGCGGTTCTACTGCATGATGCTTCCGGAAAAGGTGCAAAACAGATGCATGAGATGACGGAAGCCATGGCGACCATCAGCCGTTCCAGCAAGGAAATTGCGCAGATTATCAAAACCATAGATATCATTGCATTTCAGACGAATCTGCTGGCGCTGAACGCGGCCGTGGAAGCCGCGCGTGCCGGGAAACAGGGGAAGGGATTCGCGGTTGTCGCGCAGGAGGTCCGAAGCCTTGCCGTAAGAAGTGCGGATGCGGCCCGACACACAAATGAACTGATTGACAGAGCCGTCAAAAATATAGCCGTCGGCAGTGAAATCGCCGTTAAAGCGGCAACAACATTTACAGAACTGGAAAATGGAATTTCCGAGATCAACGGTCTTACAACCAAAATTGCTGTTGCAACGAATGATCAAGCCCATGGAATAACCCAAATCAGGGATGAATTATCTATTATTGAAGATGCAACCTGCAGAAAACAGGATGTTGTCGAGGCATCATCAAAAGCCGCTGAAAATCTTTCCCGCCAATCCGCACAGATAAGAACGATGCTGGAGAGATATTGATCCTTTCCAGGCCTCATAGGAAACCAGTCCCGCTCTGTGAATCCTTTTAAGACTGCGCCGCTCAAATTTTACTGATCGGATAATTTTTTTAAAAAAATCCCCCCTATAATTGCGCCATATGGCATTTTCCCCTCGAGCGCAGGGGGTGTTTTGCACAATCACCCACCAAACCTACCAACTCACCGCTCCATGAATAATTTTACGACTGCGTCGCTCAAACTCGCAGATCAGGGAAACCGCCCCTGATCCGCTCAGACAGTGAGCGACTCCGCTGTAAAATCATTCATTCCGCTCTATGCTGCAACATCGTGAAACCCCACACCGATCTGAATAACGATTTGTATTATATGAAAAAAAGTGTTGAATAATTTCCCACATGTAATATCATGCGAAACAATTTAGAAATGAGATTCAATTCATAAAAATCAGGATTTGAATATAAGGCTTTGACCCATAATAATGTGGGTTAATATCAAGGCAAAAATGCCTGAATACCCCCTGATTAGGGCATTATTCAGGCAAGTTTGCCCGATCTGCTCAGGTCAAATTGACTGATGAATCAATGGTTATGTCCGTAATTGAGGAAAGAAAAATCGTCATGAATAGTCCAGGTCCAGTAAATCAGATTCTTGATTTTTATAAAAAGCTGGAAAGAAATCCTGAATATGAATGGGTCAAGTGGTCAAAAGTTCGAAAACGGTTCACGATAAAAAATGCAAATGCCTTTTTTATTGGGGTAATGCTCGACCAAGGGCAAACCGCTGAACGTGCATGGGATGGCGGTGAGCACATGGTCGATAATCACTTTAAAGGCAAGAGGAATTTTTGGAAAAGCGTTGCTGCTACCCATCGTTCGACTATTAGAAAAATATGTCAGAAAGGGTATGATGAAACTTCTTATGCCTCTGTATTTTGTTTCAACAAATTTCCTATTTGGTTACGTAATGCTTCAGATAAAATGCTAAACGATTATAAAGGTGACCCAAGAAATATCTGGAATGTTACAAGTGAAAATGTGAATGAAATTTATATTCGCTTTAAGAGCTTCGATGGAATAGGAGACGCTCTATCCAAAATGGCTCAATTCATTTTGGTTAGGAATTATGGTATTGCTGGTGGAATTGAAAACAGATCCAATATGTCCGTCAAACCTGATGAGCTTGTCAGAAGAGTTCTATTCCGTTCTGGAATTTCCACATCAAATAAAATTCGTGAATCCATAGAAGCTCTTGAAAATCTCCATCTCCCATCTCCTGCTGACTTTGATGCAGCAGCATGGATAATAGGTCGTGAATATTGCTTAAAAAATAAACCGAAGTGTTATTCATGTCCTATATTGGTATCTTGTCAATACGGCAAAAGACATAACCAGGCTAATTCAGCCGACGCAAAAAGCCGCGGTGCGCCACGAAGTGTAGAATAGCTGGCATCTGAGAGTGACTGCATCGAAAGTGTTGACCCGACACATCGATTATCGAGTCTTGTGCAATGTCTGGTAACAGCCATTGTAAAGCGTAGACAGAGAGTTTGCAGGCCGAAAACATATGTTGAAGCGATTGAATCCCGTTAATTTTGTCATGCGAGGCGGCCGATGGTTTCGCGGCACCAGAAGGCAACATTAGAACCGACGCTGAATGGGGAGAACGTTCTAACACCTCCGGGATCGTAGAGCTCGGCATGTAAACAAAGCTATTTTATAAACGTGGGAGATCCTAAGGATTCTTTCAAGGAAGAAAGTATCAATCAACAAGTGTAAAAGCGAGGAGATTGAGATGATCCTTAGGAGGTCAGATGGGTCATAGTACCGTCGAAGCGGGGTAACGCTCGTGGAGGGAAGGACCCGGGGTAGAATCAATCTGGACAAGGAAACGTCATGGGAACAACGGATTCTCGATTAACGACGGAAACGAAATTGAAAAGAATAGCCTGGCTATCGGCGAAGGACCATCAGAAAGAATTTAGCAATCTGATGCACCTTTATAATCTGGAGTCCCTCGCCGGCTGCTTCAACGAGCTGGATGGGAGGAAGGCTGTTGGAGCGGATGGGATAACAAAGGAAGCCTACAGAGAGAAGCTGGGACCAAATCTTCTTGATCTAATTGCCAGAATGAAAAGAATGGCCTATATTCCGGGACCGGTACGTCAGGTGTTGATCCCAAAAGAGGGAAAACCCGGAGCTAAAAGGCCATTGGGCATTGGTAATTTAGAAGATAAGATCGTACAAAAGATGACTCAAAAGATACTTGAAAGCATTTATGAACCGGTATTCCTGAAACGTTCCTATGGATTCAGACCGGGATTGGGATGCCACGATGCAATCAGTGCCCTGAGGGATTATCTATACCGTAACGACGTCCGAACAGTGATTGATGTGGACTTGGCAAATTTCTTTGGGACGATCGATCATAAACAGTTAGAGATTATCCTGCGCAAAAGGATAAAGGATGAAACATTTATACGATACCTTATCCGCATGTTTAAGGCAGGAGTGCTCGCGGAAGGGGAACTAACCATCAGCGATGAAGGCGTACCCCAAGGTAGCCCGTGCAGCCCGGTCTTGGCAAACATTTTTGCACACTACGTGATAGACGACTGGTTCGAGAATATCGTGAAAGCGCACTGCCGGGGACAAGTCGAAATGTTCCGGTATTGTGATGACTTCGTGATATGCTGCCAATACGACAATGATACAAAACGAATAAGGCAGGTCCTTGGTAAACGGCTTTCTAAGTACGGTCTAAGGCTGAATGAAGAGAAGACCAAACTTGTTCCATTCTCAAGCATAGAGGCGAGCAATGGCAGCAAACAGGGTGCTTTCGACTTTCTTGGATTCACCTTGTACCTTGGTTGCAGCAAGGCTGGTCAGGTAATCCCGAAAGTGAAAACGATAGGGAAACGGTATAGATCGAAACTCAAGAAAGTGAATGATTGGTGCCGTGAAATGAGGAACCAATATAAACTAGAGGAAATCTGGAAGCGCTTTCGTATCAAGCTGGCAGGACACATCCAGTATTACGGAGTATCCTTTAACACGAAAAGAGTGAGTACATTTTGTAGCCACTCAATCCATATATTTTTCAAGTGGATTAATCGGCGAAGCCAGCGTCGATCGTTTAGTTGGGATAAGTTCAATCTGTTTATGAAAAAGTATCCGCCTCCAAAGGCACGAGTATGCCATAGCTTGTTTTGAAACCGTTATGCTAAGTGAGAGTGATTCTGTCTTGAGCCTATTGCCTTAATTGGGCACGATGGGTTCTAACGGGGGGTGTGCCAAGTGACTGGCACATCTACCCAATCGGCTGATTAGCAGCGTTGGCTGTAATGGAGCGAGATGCGTAGAAAAGATAGGGAAATTGCAGATCGAAAAGCAATAGATGATATCATTTCAAGATGTAAGGTCTGCCGTATTGCATTATGTGAAAATGGTCAGCCCTATGTGTTGCCGCTTAATTTCGGCTACGATGGCAAACACCTGTATTTCCATTCAGCTAATGACGGCAAAAAAATCGAAATGATAAAACAAAATAATCGTGTCGGTTTTGAATTTGATATCTTGCATGAAATAATTACGGCGGATAAGCCCTGTGAATGGGGTGCCAAGTTTGAGAGTGTAGTCGGGTCCGGAACAGCGGAATTCATTGAATCACAGCAAGAAAAATCCAAAGCACTTAGATGTATTCTTCGTCAGTATGGGGGCTCATTCAGTGAATTTAATGGTTTATCGCTTTCCTCTGTCGTTATTATCCGGGTAAATATTGTTTCGATAAGTGGGAAAGAAAAAAAGTAAAAGCAGCAGCCAAAGCCATCGACGGCGGCTGAGGGAACCCTTGTACAAAATTTATCAAGGGGCCAGGCCTGCTCAACTGATTAATGGAAATGGTGTTATCAATACACTCCGGCTGATTTCTACTCTGGCCACAAAAGGTGGAAATAGTAAAATGTTGCCAGAATGCACACAATGTGATAATTTTTTATACAAATGAAAAACATAAACTGGAATACGGAAAAGAGCATGTTCCTCAAGGTGTCACGGGGTATCTGTTTTGAGGATGTGGTTTTCTTCATTGAAAGGGGTGATATTTTAGACGATTATCTGCATCCAAACCAGCAGGAATACCCCAATCAGCGAATCATGGTTATCGCTATTAACAAATACGCCTTCCTGGTACCTTATGTTGAGAATGAGGAAGAGTTATTTCTGAAGACCATAATCCCAAGCAGGAAGGCAACAGAACGATATCTTGGAGAAAAAATATGAAGACTAAATTGGCAAAAGAAGAAAAAGAGATTCTCGACAGCTTCGAGAAAGGTGAATGGATCCCTGTTACAAACCTTTCGAAAAGAAAAAAAGAGCTGGTTGCGTATGCCCGCAATACCTTACGAAAGGACAAGCGGTTGAATATACGAATTTCTGAAAGAGACCTCTTGGAACTTCAGAGAAAAGCGGTTAAGGAAGGCCTGCCCTATCAGACGTATGTATCAAGCATCATCCACAAATTCATCAATGGAACGCTGGTCGAAGCTGGAAAATGAAATGGCCAACCATGCAATTTAGAGACAGAAATATGCGAAAACCCAGCCTCCGGAAAAACGGTGGATCGGAAATGGAAAGGAAAAATATCCATGCCCTACGTGAATATTAAAATAACCAGGGATGGCACAACACCGGAAAAGAAAGCGGAAGTGATCAAAGGCGTTACGGAACTGCTTCAGAAAGTGCTGGGCAAGAACCCCCAGACCACGGTTGTTGTCATTGATGAGGTGGAAACCGACAATTGGGGTATCGGCGGCGAGACCGTTACAGCCAGAAGAAAGCGCGGCACCTGACGCATTTCATTATGGTTTCCAGGCTGATGGGATGAACATGCAGCCTGGCGCCAAGGATTTATTTCCGGATGTGAATTTTCGGTCCATAGGGCCGCATGCCAAAGACCGTATCCGTATCCATCAATGTTCCGCAGGCTGTGTTTGTTTTCGGCTGCGGGCGGATTTCAGGCGTTGTTTCCGGTGCGGGGCGGTGCTTTTTTTCACCGGTTAAAAAATCAATGGATTTATGGAGGATGATCTCTCCGGTGTGAATAAAAAGGCCGGTCACGAAAACCGGTATGCTGATGGTGGTTTTGAGTAACAGACCTGATACGGATGTTTTTGATGTTGTTTTCACGCCTTTTTTGCTCATATCCTTCTCCGGATGTTAATTGTTTTTATCCTGTGCCGATCACGGTCAAAATCATGGAACGGCATTGACAATGCAGGCTCTACTGGCAAGCCCTGTGCCAGTCCCGGTGGATATTCCAATTGCGTTTTGATAATAGCCGGTTATTGGGAAATGTGCGGTATCCGGCGTATGGGGATCAAGAAATGTTTTTCACAGTTTCGGTGCTTTTTGAACAGGAATGTGACCCTGATGTAACAGGGGGGCTTCATTCAATCTTCATGATGGTGCTGTCCGGATGCTCGGCCCGGTATTCCGCAAGATAGGCGAGGGTCTGGTCCAGCAGTTCCCGGGAGTACAGTTTGCCCACAAGAGCCTCTCTGGCTTTGCGGGAGGCATCCAGTACAAACTTTGCTTCCGGTGTGTCCAGATCCACCCGGACAACGGAAATACCGGCACTCTTGAGTACCTGGATGCTTTTTTCATTGGCAATCCGGTGAGCGGTTCCGGCATCCTTAAAATGCTCCTCAATGATCCGGACAATGGCTTCCCGGCTGGAAGGGGATACCTTTTCCCAGGATTTTTGGGTGACCACCATGGCGGCAATGGCGTTCATGACCGGATATTCGCTCATGTATTGAAAACGGGTGTACCATCGCAAGGCAACCGCGCCATACGGGGTGATGCCGGCGGTATCGATCATCCTGGTGTTCAGAGAGGTCAAAACATCGGTGAGGGACAGGGAGATCGGAGAGATTCCCAGCGCATCATAAAAGGCTTTGGCAACCGGATCATCATCCCACAGCCACCATTTCTGCTGCCGGGCGATTTCGATTGAAGTGACCGGAACCTTGGAAAAGGAATAGACAAATCCGGCCTCTCCCCAGCCCATGACAAAAAAGCCGTTTTCTGCAAACAACCGGTTCATGGTGTTTTCCAGCTTTTTCCGAACATGGGAGACCTCACCGTAATTCCAGAACAGATAGGGAAGTTCCGTAACCCGGACTTCCGGAACGATCTTCCCGAGGCCATGACCGCTGAAAGCCGCACCATCCAGTTGACCGAAACGGATCTTGCGGAGCATATCATCTTCATCTCCCTGGACGCCGCCATAATACACCTTGAAATCAACCTCGTTATTGGTCTGTTCCCTTACCAGTTCCCGGAACCGGTCCATGGAGTTTGCCGATGCCTTGGGGGCAAGTGTGGCGATTTTCAGGACAATTTTGGCGTTTTTCGTTTCCGCAGGAGCCGGGGAACAAAAATGCATCCCGGCCAGCACGGTGATGACGGCAAGCACAATACGAATCATGATGCGGCTCCTTTCACTCTTCTCCCAGTCGATCCCGGATATCCCGGCAGCCCAGCCCTTCCGCCTCCAGATGGATGATCCTGCCATCCTTGACAAAAATGTCCAGCAGGCACCTGGAACGCTCTTCCCGTGCCAGATCTTCCTGAATTCGAATGGTGGACATGTCGCTCATGAATTCCCCCCGGAAAATATCGTCAAATACGGGCCTGGGCGTATACCGGTAGGTATACTGTTTTTCACCGTCCGGATGGGATGTCTCATGATGAGGAAAGCCCAGTTTTTCCACCAGGGCGCTGAACGGTTTTCCATTCCATTTCCGGTTCAGGGTATCCATGTCCGGGACCGGCCTGTAAGTGCAGGATGCAAAGAGCAGCAGGAAAACACATGCCGGAGCAAGGAAATTTTGGGAACAAGGCTTGTTATGTTTGGCAAAAAAAATTTTCATGGGCTCGAGAATATTTTATTTTTCAAGGCAAATTCTTTTGCTTTTTGCACATAGTCACAGACGGTTTTTTCCGCCATTTTGCCGTTTCGTTCCTGGACATACCGGTTTCCGGTTAAAAGGATCTGAACATTTTTCTGCAGTTCTTCCTTTTTGGTGGAAAAGGATGCATACAGGATTCTGCGCACATTGGGCATGAGCTCCTCAACCATCTGTTCCAGCAGCGGGTTGCGGGTGGCTTTCAGGCACGCGATGGCAAACTCAAATACGGACTTATAGTATCCATATACATCGTCCCGGCTCACGGCCCGTTCACTCTCTCCGGCCGCATCATCGATGCTTTTCAGGTCCAGGTCACTTCCGTTTTCCACGCACTGGTTGGCGGTAAGGCCAAGGAGCACGGCAAGGATATCGCACAAATGGGCAATGAAGGTCTCGGACAGTTCCGTAACGCGTGCGCCGCGTCTGGGGGTCAGTTCAATCAGCCGGTTTTTTTCCAGGATGCGGAGGGCTTCCCGGATCGGACTCCGGCTCACCGCAAGCTCATCGGCAATGGCGGTTTCCATGATCCGCTCTCCGGGCCTGATTTCCATCCGGATAATCTTGTCGGTAATGTGTTCGGCAATCTGTTCGGACAGGTTGGATGAAATTTTAAAGGGCATGTTCATAATCCCGCTGAATGGCGACAAATTGTTTCCCGCTCCACCGGGTGTTGCGGAAACGGATCTTTTTGCTTCATACAAGATTTTCATAGGGGTAAAACCGACTCACAGAATATCGCTTATCAATCATTTAATTTCAAGAAAATAGTAACAATGATCAGGGTCTGTTCATTTCCCTTTTTTACGGGCGGTAATCGCGGCACCCAATGCTCCCATGAGCTGGGGGTCCACCGGCAAAGGGGTGATATCCATGCGCAGTCTTTTTTCAAGTGCCATGATCAGCCCCTTGTTCTTGGAGCATCCGCCGGTAACGGTCAGTTTGGGCCGGATGCCCACCCGTTTGAGCAGGGTAAAACTTCTTTTGGCAACCGAGGCCTGGATCCCGGCAGCGATTTCAGCAGGGGCTTTTCGTTTGGAAAGCAGGCTGATCACCTCGGTTTCCGCAAACACACTGCACTGGGATGTGACCGGGATGGCATGCTTTGCCTCCAGGGAAAGGCTGGAAAAAGCATCCAGGTCCATCCGGAATATCTTGCTCATCATTTCCAGAAACCGGCCGGTGCCGGCCGCACACTTGTCGTTCATGGCAAATTCCAGAATCGAGCCGTCGTCACCAATGGCGATTCCTTTTACATCCTGTCCGCCGATATCCACGATGGTTTTAATGGAGGGATCGCAGGAATGAACCCCCAGGGCATGACAGCTGATTTCCGATACATTGTCATTGGCAAAGGGGACTTCGTTCCGGCCGTATCCGGTTCCCACCAGAAAGGAGAAGTCATCGGTTCCGGAAAGCCCCTGGATGTTTTCACAGGCTTTGGCCAGCACCTTGCGGGCGGTCTGTTCCGGGTCGATTTCGGCAGGGACGATCGCAGTGGACAGGATGCCTGTTTCATTTAGAATTACCGCTTTGCCGGTGGTGGACCCGACGTCGCATCCGGCATAATACCGGCCATTTGTTGAGGTCACGATTTGCTCTCCTGTGTTGATCCGGCTTTTGGGTCCAGCCGTTTTGCCTTCATGATATTTTCCATAAAATGATCGATCTGGTTGATAATCCCTTCCCGGGAAACGATCCTCGGGTCGGACAGGTCATAGTCAATGATCAGGAGCGGAAGACCGGCTTCACGGCATTTTTCCCGCAGGATGCCGTTCAGGGCCTGGGTGTTTTTACAGCCGATATGGCCTGCGACCCACAGCATGTCCAGATCAAACTGCTTATGGATGTAAAAGATGTCATCCATGTAGTTTTCAGCCGGGCCTCTGGTATGTCTGGCCATGGGGCCGTTCATGATATTGAGCGCCAGTCCCTGCAGCATGGTTTCATTGGATGCCGTATCGATAAACGGCAGGCGGTTGAAGGTCATGCTGTCCATGATCAGGGAAACCCCGTAGGCGTGTTCGGCCCAGTTGAACAGGTCGATAAAGTGGGTGAGGGGCGGATTCCATAACAGAGCCCGGTATTTTTCATTTTTGACCGCAGGGACACCTTCGGCCAGATTCTGTTTCCCGAGTGCCAGGATTTTCCGGAAGATGTCGGTGGCCTCGGGGCTTCCCGGAAACAGATTGAAAAACCACATATGGGACAGCCAGATTGCTTCACCGGCAATGGGTGCAGGCCTGATCCGGGCCAGATCCCAGAGTTCCATCTCCAGTTCCGCCATGCGGTTCCGCTCTTCGCAGATTTCACGAAGCCGGTTCCAGTCCATTTTTCCGGGCGTTTTTTCCTCCAGCCAGGCGATCATCCGTTTCAGTTCATCAACGAAAAAGTGAAGGGCTCTCTCATCCTTGAAATGATAAGGGATGTCCAGCCGGAAGGTCGGCAGTTTCAGCTTCTGTTCAATCAGGGCATAGGAACTCATACCCGCGTCGCAGGGCAGATTGGAGGTCACCATGGCCTTTGCCGGAGGGGTTTCTCCCTTGAGAAACAGGCCCATGGTGCTTTTGGGCAGACTGCAGATGTCGGGCGGAATCCCCTGGTTTTCGGATTCATCAATATACTGCTCCATGGCATGGGGTTCGATCATGGGCAGCATGATGCCGTTGAGTTCGGCCATGAAGGTGGACAGTCCCATGGCCTTGAAGATCTCCGGAGGCACCATGTCCTCGTGAATGATCAGACGGTCCGGCCGGAAAAAAATATTGCCCAGCATGTCGGTTACACCGGATACGATTCCGGAAACCAGGATGGAAACTGCCTGCTGATAGCGGAGGGAACGTCCTTTTCCGAATTTTCCCAGAAGCCGGTTGACCTTGAGCATGATCCACAGCCAGGGATAGCGGCGCAGGTCCCGTACCGTATCATACAGTCCATGCCGCAGAATAAACGGAATGATTTTCATCCATGTAATGGTCCAGTACTGACAATACACAAGGGTATAGATGATTTTTTCTTTCATGATCAATTCACTTCCCCATGCTTTCGATAAAGGCCTGAATGCGGGTACGGAGCTGTCCTTCTCCGGATAGCTGATACTCCCGTTCCAGGCACAAAACCGGGATTCCTTTTTTTCGCAGGGCATTGGCCATCAGGCCGGCTTCAATACCCCAGGTATCGCAGAATTTGATAAACTCGATGACCACCCCGTCAACGCTGTATTCTTCGACGCTTTTCAGGATTTCTTCCACACGGGAATCAAATGCCTCCATCATTCTGGGGCAGGAAACCCGGTTCAGGTAATGGGCGGCGATGCTTTGCATGGGATCGTCATTCATGCTGACAGGCCTCATTGCCGGGAGGGAGCCGGTACAGAGATGATCGGCAACGATCAGTCCGCCGGTGGCTTCGATGGTCCGGATAAAGCCGAGACTGTCCATCTGACCGCCGACCAGGAGAATCCTTGCCCGGTAATCGGAAATGCCGTTCCGGCCGGAAAGGGACTCCTTGAATTTCTGAATTTTCGGCAGAAGCGTTTGCCGGGGCGTTACCAGGGAAGCAAGGGTGATGGCCTGAAATTCCGTTCCGGACAGGGGCGGATGTTTTTGTTTCCGGAGTTCTCCGATGGATGCGAGCAGGGCAAAAAATTCATTGCGCTCCCGGACGGCCCGGGACATCGCTTCGTGCGTGAAGCGGACCGGATGATGATCGGACAGCCTGTCCGCCAGCATGTTCAGTTCGTCCGTATACCAGGACAGAGAAACCGCTCCCTGCCGATGCGGCACATCCAGGATGTGCAGGAACTCCGGCGGATTCAGGTACTTCAGGTTGTCGTACAGGCGCCGCATATGATCGCAGCTTGCGGCAAAAACCCATCCCTGCAGAAAATGATACCGGTCGTCCATGGCCAGTTCCAGCACGCTCCGGGTATAGGAGCAGATCACGCTGGACAGATAAATGTCGGCGACCTCCGTTCCCGGAACATGGGGCGCCCGAACCCGGACCGGTATCAGGGGCTCGACAGACAGGAGGACCTCCGGAACATAACTGCACGTGTATCCGATGGGGATTTTTTCCTGATCCGCGGCGCTTTCAATCAGATGATTGGCCGGGTCGTCTAGGAGGTCTTCAAAAAAGAGCGCAGGACTGTTGGTTTGACTATTCATAAATAAATCCTTGAACCGCTTGTTTCAGGGAAGTCATGACAATGCTGTCCGGAAAGGAAAAAAAGCTTTTCCCTTCCCGGTCATATTTCCGGATCTCCGGATTTTCAGGCATCCACCCGATCACCGGAAGCTTGTTCCTTTGGAGAAGCTGGTGTACTTCTTCTTCGTCTTGCATGCGATTGTAAAAAATGCCGGCTTTCTGAAATTGGATTTTTTTCCGGGCCACGTTCTCAATGACGGCGGCTACATTTTGCCCCTTGATGGAGGAGTCGGTTACGAGAAACAGATGGGTGACCATTTCCATGACCCGCCGGTTGATCTGTTCGATTCCGGCCTCCCCGTCAATCACCACAAAATCGAACCGGGCGGCGATATTCTGAATGATTTCCCGCAGCAGGCTGTTGACCTGGCAGTAGCATCCGTCACCTTCCGGCCTGCCGATGGCGAGAAAGGCCAGATTGTCTTTTTCCGAAAGGGATGAAAACAGTTCATAATCCAATCTGTTGAGCAATTCTTCCTTTCCGGATTTTTCGCCGTTTTCAATGGATCGAATCAGGTCATTCCGGATCTGGTCTAGGGTTTTGTGGACCGCAATGCCCAGGGGAAGGGACAGGCCCACTGCCGGGTCTGCGTCAATGGCGAGAACCTTCCGGGATTTTTCTCCGGCGAGCAGGATGGTCAAAAGCGCGCTGATGCTGGTTTTTCCCACCCCGCCTTTGCCGCACACGGCAATGATTTTCGGATGTTCCGTCATATTGGCTGTTTTTCCTTCAGGGACTTGTGCATCCTTCTTAACTCTTCCGCTTCGTTGCAGACCGGCTGAAACTCACAGGTTTCGCAGTCAAAATTATGATCTTCGGCCATTCGGGTCATGGCGTTGATGATCCGGATAAACCGGTCTCCGGTTTGCTTTAATTCCAGCACATCCGGATTGGAAGAAGTGACAAACATTACTTCAACGGATTTCACATAATCAAAGGTTTTCAACTGCCGCATCATCGCGCTTCCGAGAAGGGGCAGGGAAAACCGGTTTTCAACCGCCTCCCGGCTGATCCGGCTCCATTCCCTCATATACTGGGAAACGGCCCGCATCATATATCCTTTCAGGGAGATGTCATACCGGGAGAGATCCATTTCCCGGAACCGGGCATAGCTGTTTTCCTCGTCAAATCCGGTGCCGCCGATCAGAACTACCCTTCCAAAGGGAAGACGGTTGGCATCGGTTTCACCAATATCCGGACCGAGCAGTGAAATGCTTCCATCCTGCACCAGAGACAGGTCGTTGGTCCAGACCAGAAAGGAAACCGACTGATCCCTCGGATTTCCCAGTTCCACGCCGGTATCGGACTGCAAGATGATGTCCCTTGGACCGGCTTCCGGCCATGGTATTTCCGAAACGGCCTGAAACGCCTTCACGGAAACGGATGACCGCGGTTTGTCCATGAACGACCGGACGTCCTGAATAATATCGTGAAACAGCTTCATGCTATTGCCGGCTCATTCCGGAGGCGATCAGGGCGGCACCAAGGGCTCCGTTGATTTGCGGATCGATGTTTTTCATGGCATGAACCGGTCTTTTGAGGGAGACGGAGAGCGCGGCAAACAATCCTGAATTTTTGGCCCCTCCGCCGGTCATGACAATATCCTCCTCGGCTCCGATGCTGAGCACCATGGAAGCCACACGTCCGGCCATGGCCGTATGAAGCGCCTTGATGATATCCGGGACCGCCCGGCCTTCATTGACCAGGGAAACCACTTCGGTTTCGGCAAAAATAACGCACTGATTTGAAATGACGAGTTTTTCCGTGGACTGGGAGGAAATTTGCCCCATGTCGTCGAGTTTGATATCCAGGGCATCGGCCATGACCTCCAGAAAACGGCCGGTTCCGGAAGCGCATTTGTCATTATACAGGTAGCGGACGACATTTCCGTTTTCATCCATGCGAATGGCCTTTGCATCCTGACCCCCGATATCGATCACCGTTCTGGCCTGGGGCAGATTCCAGAATGCCCCCCTGGCATGGCAGACGATTTCCGACTCAACCGCATGGGCAAACGGAATCATTTCCTTTCCATAGCCGGTAGCCACAATTCTCTCGATGCTTTCCAGAGAGAGGCCGGAATCGGCAAGCGCAATGGACATGGCTTTACTGGCGGAATCCATGGGATTGGTCCCGGCCCGGACTACACCTTTTCCGATAATGGCCTGATCTTTCAGGATCACGGCCTTTGCCGAAAGAGAACCTACATCACATCCTGCTGCTATCATTTGGACCTCCCGTTTACTTTTTCCATGGCAAAAATAGCCGCACCAATGGCTCCGGCAATCTGCGGGTCCGCCTTTCGGGTTCTTTTGATATTCTTCCCCAGCAGTTTTTCCAGATCGCGGACCACACCCTCGTTTTTGGCCACTCCGCCGGTCATGCAGACATCCGGTTCGATGCCGACGCTGTTTGCCAGTATGGCAGCCCGTTTGGCCATGGCGCTGTTCACTCCGGCTCCGATATCCTCGATTTTATGCCCGGAATTGATGTACTTGATGATATCCGCCTGGGCCCAGACCGTGCACGTTGAGGAAAGGATGATGGGGGCGGTGGATCGGGAACTCAGGCCTCCCAGCTCCTCTATGGAGATGTTGAGAAGGCGTGCCATGACTTCCAGAAAACGGCCGGTTCCGGAAGCGCATTTGTCGTTGGCCACGAATTTGACCACATTGCCGTCCTGGTCGAGCCGGACCGCCTTGCAGTCCTGACCGCCGATATCGATGATGGTTCTGGCGCCGGGGATCAGCCAGCGCGCGCCTTTTCCGTGGCAGGCGATTTCAGAGATGGCCTGGTTGACAAAGGATATGTTTTTCCTTCCATATCCCGTTCCCACAAAGAATTGAATGTTATCCATGGAAAGAGCGGTTTTGGATAACGCTTCCTTCATGACCGCTTCTGCGGAAAGCTGGGGATTGGTCTTGGATCGAAGGAGCGCCGAACTGATGATCCTGCCGTTTTCCATAATGACTGCCTTTGCCGTCAAAGAACCGATGTCACATCCTGCAACGATACTCATAATAGCCCCCTGACCGTAAAAAATTCATCCAGCCGCGCAGCGGTTGCCTCCCAGGATTCCACCCGGTCGTCAAAGGCATCCCCGTACATGATATGGGTCGGATATCCGGCTTTTTCCATATCCCGTGCTATCAGCTTTACATTGGACCATGTGTTTCGGCATCCGGGAGTGCCATTGTAGATCAGACAATCTGCCTTGTACATTTTGGCCAGGGCCAGCGATTCCTCCAGCCACATGTTCGGCCGGTCATAGGGACCCCGGATGGAGCGGACCATGGGCATTCGGGAGTTGATCATGGCAATGCTGTCGATCATGGTGTCGAGGTTGGTTGCGTCAATATGGTAGGCAACATCTTCCATGCCTTTTACATAAGGAGAATCGTCCTTGAAGGAGCGGCTGAGAATGCTTCCGATATGGCTGATGTCATGCTTGTCGAAAAAGTCCCAGAGTTGAAGATTCAGGGCATAATGATCAATATAAAACATGAAAGCCCGGAGCTTCTCCTTGCCCGATGAGATACCGGATCGGGCCTTTTCGGCATTTTGCCGGACGACCTTTACCATCTCTTCCAGAATTCCCGTGTATTCGGGCATGCCGGAAAAGAAAAAGCGTCCGCCATAGATCAGAAAATTATAGGTGACGGGCAGCGGGTTGGGTATAAGCCGCTGCAGTTCTTCCATTTCTCCTACAATGGCTTCCTGCCTGGCCACCTCTTCCAGAATCTTTCCCAGTCGATCCTGGTCCAGTTTTTTCCCGGTCTGATCTTCCAGAAATCGGATCAGTGCCTTGAAGTCGTCACGGTGATACTGGTTGGCTTCCGGATCGGTCAGGCTTGCCGGATAATTCAGGGAGTAGAATGGCTTGTCCATAAAGGTTTTGGCAAAAGCAAAAGCATTGGCATTGGTATCGCAGATTCCTGCCGTATTGATGACCAGCATATCGATTTCTTCGCCCAGACCCGCCAGATAGGCGCCCAGACATCCTCTCTGGGAGGAGCAGGAGGTTTCGGTAAAACCGAGCTCGACACAGAAATCCATGTATTCGGTCGCCCCGCGTTTCCACATGACGGAACCGAGCGTCGTGAGAACTTCCAGGGTTACCGGTACGATATCCATGGCATAAAAAATAGTGGGGGAAAAACAGAAGGTGGACATGACGATTTTTTTCCCCTGTTCATGGGCGGACACGATATTTTTCAGGTATTTGTCGATCAGTTTGAAAAAGGCGATACCCGGATCTCCCAGGTTGATAAAAGGTTCCACGATCCCCCTGAAATAGGGAATATAGGGCAGCATGCGCCGGTACTCCTTATCATAGCCGTCGGCCACTTTTGATGCAGCCTCCAGGGTTCGCCAGAGCATCCAGTCAAAATTGTACTGATATACTTCAGGTCTCATGTGATCTCTCCTGCGTTAAGATTTTTTACGCCATCCGTTCCAGGAATGCCTCAATGCGCATTTTCATCCTTCCGGTTTCGGTCAAAGGTCCGTACTCCCGTTCCAGCCGAAGACAGGGGATGCCCATTTTTTCAAAATCCCGTTCGAAAAGGCCGTTTTCCGATCCATGAAGGTCGCAGAAGCGGATGTTCTGAAGAATGATTCCTTCCACACCGGCCCGTTCGATTTTTGCCTTCAGCAGGTCAAAGCGCTGCCGGTAGGCACCGAACATTCGCGGACACACGGAATTGGAAAGATAGTGTCTGGTGAGTGCGGATATGGGCTCATCATCCATATCCACCTGATCGGATTCACTCCGGATTCCAAAACAGATATTGTCCGCAACCACAGTGGAACCGGCATTTTCAATCAGGCGGATCAGTTCGATGTCGTCATTGATGCTTCCGGCTACCATGATGCGACGGTTGCCATTAGCCGGGTTCGATTTTTGCCGGGACAGATCCGGGAGCAGTTGTTCAAGGGCGTCATTGAACGCTTCCCGGGGCATGACTGTTCCGGCAACGGCAATGGAAAAAGCATCCGTGCCGGAAATTTTGGCGTCTTTCAGGGACCGTTGCTTTTCGATTTCCCAGAGAAGCATTCTGCCGTGGTTATAGAGGGATATGGATTGTTTCAGATTCTCTTCGGTGATGTTGACATGGTAATCGGTTTCAATCTTCCGGATCAGTTTCCGGATTTCATTTTCAAACCATTGTATGGCATGGGGGTCTGTTTTGTGGGGAACATCAAAGTAGTGAAAAAAATCAGGAATGGAGCCCGGATAATCCTCTCCGGTTTTTCGCCAGCATTCATCCAGTCGTCTCATGGCATCACATCCGGTGGAAATGACGGCGCCGCTTAAAAAGCTGAGTTTTTTTTCGCCTGCGAGCTGAAGCAGGCACTTGGGAAAAGTGCAGACATATGGTCCGTAGTAGGCATCGCTGATTTCCATGCTTTCGGTGGTAATTCCCCGCAGCCGGTAAGGAAGGATGCCTGCGGCATGAAAAATTTCAGGCGGCAGGAAGGAGCAGGTATACCCGATGACTTTTTTACCGCTGTTCACCCAGTCTGTAATATACCGGTTGGTGATTCCGGATGCGGCCTCTTCAAATATTTCCATCATACCGGCACCTCCTTTGGCTGCATCAGGGATTGAATCGCCTGTCTTGCATTTTTCATCGCAGGCTCCTCCTGATTTTCATCCGATGACAGCCAGTCGCATGCCATCGTGATCAAATGGGGAAGGACGACCCGTCCGAGCGGCTTCATGCTTTTTCCCATGTCGTTGATAATGCCGGAGGCCGCTTCTTCCACTTCAACCAGATCAAGGCTGTCAATGATTTGCGATACCAGGGAGGGCAGCAGTTTTGTATTGTATCTGCGGATCCGGTTGGTCAGCAACGACATCAGGTTTACGATCTCCGCCATTTCAGAACAATCCAGCTGGGACAAGGTTGTTGAAAAGGCTTCGGCGGTTTCCTGTTCCGGAAGATCACATACCAGAGCGGCTTTTCGACTCATGTTTTTGATGGCAGGATTGTAGCGCGACGGCGACCGGCTGATGGAATCCAGAACGATCTGCGGATTTTCTTGTAAAATTTTAAACATCCTGGCGGAAACCGTTTCCTTTCCGGCAGCCAGTCCTTCGCGTGCCCGGAAAAGTGTTTCCATGTGAAGGGAAGCAAAAAAGTCGTTCAGAAATCCCGACAGATCCCGATTCAGGCCGGATACACCGGAATCGCCGATCAGTGAACTGCCGGTATCCAGTTTTCGAATCAGTTCGGCAAACTCGTTGACTGTCCGGCCGAGATGTTTGGCGTCAATATCCCGGAAGCAGGAAAGAACGACATCGGCAACAAGGTCCGGCGCAAGGTTATTGAACCGGCCGACACATTCGTTGATCACCTTGATCAGAATGTTGATCATGGAAGGTAAAAAGGAAACCAGGAGAACGACTTTTGACGGATACTTCCAGATGGCGTCATTGATGATTTTTATGGTTTCACCCGAGATCTCGTGGATGGAGTCAAGGAGGTCTTTGAGCTCTCCAAAATCGGTATTCTCCATCCATTTGATGATGCCGGGCGCGATACTTTCTTTGACAAAATAAGGGGAATCCGATTGCGTACCGGAAATTACCCTGGCCCAGGTTGTGATCACTTTTCCGGTTCTTCCGGAGAACATGCCGGACAGCAGTCTGCCAACGGCTTTTTGTTTTTCGGCCGGCGGGAGGCTTTCCAGTCCTTTTCCCAGTTCATTGGCGATATCAAAAAACACACCCAGCAAGCCGGGAAGCAGTTCCGTTATATTTCGAATGCGATCCGGACGGCCAAACAGTTCGGCCAGTTCTTCCTGACCCAGAACATCTTCCGGACGCGACAATCCGGATTGGATGTTTTTTCCAATGGCCCGGGTGGTGATTTTTTTGGCAAAGTTCTCGCCGGCCCATGCATGGAGAACCTCGGGTATCGCTTTGGCGAGAAGGGTCCGGACTTCTCGGGTATGAATCAGTTCCGAGAGCAGCAGGGATAACGGATCGTATCCATTGCTGTCTGCGGTTTTCTTTTTATAGATCCCCTGTCTGGGAATTTGCTGCTGTTGTTCGGTGTGCATTCGTCATCATCCCCCTGTACGGTTTGAAAATGTCAGAATCCGGCGGCAATATGTTTTGCCAGTCTTTTTCCCAGGGCAATGAGGGTAAATGTGGGCGGCAATCCCCACGCTTCCGGTATGACCGAACAGTCGCAGACATACAGATTTTCATATTTGGTTTTCAGATCAGAATCCACAATATCGCCGACCTTGGCGGTTCCGCCGGGATGAGCCGCAACATACCAGGTTTTGAATATATCCCTGGCACCGGCGTATTTCAGAATCTGTTTTGCCCGTTCATATCCTTTCATCAGTTTTGCCTGGTCTTCTTTTGCCAGCTTCTTCCGGACACCTTCATTATAGGTTACCCGGCCACCCAGGCTGTCCTTTGCCTTGATCATGATCTGCAGGGTGTTGCTGTGCGAGAAAAGCTTATGGAACCGGAACACCTCGGCGGCAAACAGCATGTAGAGGGTTCGGGGCACGGTCATATCGGTCATGACATATCCTTCTTCTTCCATGTGAATTCCCGTTGCCATGGGAATTTCCTTTCCGCCGTTCAGGTTATTGACGGTTCCCATGACACAGATCAGGGGATCATAGAAGTAGTCATAACCGGCGCCGTAGATTCCGCTCTTTCGTAAAATGACCGGAGACCCGATACCGCCGGCGGAAAGAATAATTTTGGGCGCAAAGGCCTGAAACGTGGAGCCCCATTTTTTATATTCCACGCCGACCGCCGTATTGTTCTCGACGATCACCTTCTGTACTTTTGCACGGTTGATCAGGGTGGAACCCTTTTCCAGCGCCTGTTCAACATAATGTCTGCCGTTCCATTTGGCTCCATACGGGCATCCATAGTCGCAGCGCCAGCATTCCGCCCGGCATTTGTCCTGGTAGATAAACTTGGGGAGTTTGTTCCAGTCATAACCCAGTTCCCGGGCGCTTTGCATTATCCGTCCGGCGCCGGGGCCGATCAGTTCGTCCTTCAGGGGTTTGGTGGGAAGTTCTTCCCGGATTTCCTGAATCTCCTGTGTGATATCCAGACCATAGGATTTGAGCATGTCCACCGGCGGTTCAAATGCGGTTGCATAATAGAAAATCGAGCTTCCGCCGGTGGTGATTCCCCTGACCATGGCCAGTGCCTTGTTGGTGACCAGAAGGCTTCTGCCGGGCACGCCTGCCATAGCGGCGGTCTGCCAGTTTGTGCCCCGTACGCGCCAGTTATCCCCCCATTCCAATATGAGGACCTTTTTGTTTTTTTCCGTCAGTTCCTTTGCAACGGTTGCTCCTCCGGGTCCGGATCCGACAACAATTGCATCATAGGGTTTGCGGGAGATGGTATCCATGGTGTTGCCTCCTGGAATTGATTGATTTCAAATGGGTCGATCATTGTCGATTGTCGACAATTTATCGTGGGCTGATTTTCCTGTCAATAAAAAAATGGATTTCATCCAAATTTAGGCGCAGGCCTATTTTTCAAATTGACCATGCTTGCCGATGCCTTGTGCAAAACGGCCTGCTCCGGCCAGCGTCTCTCCGCTGCGGATGACTTCCATTCCCCGGTTGAATTCGTTGAGCAGGGCATCTTCCAGAGAGAGATTCCATTGTTCATAGGCGCTCAGCCGGTCATTTCTCATGCAGGTCTGGGGAAAGGCGGCAATGGTGGCGGCCAGTTCTTCGGCTGCGGCCAATCCCTGCCCGTGACCTACAACCCGGTTCACCAGTCCGATGGAAAGAGCTTCATCCGCTTTAACCGGGCGGCCGGTCAGAATCAGATCCATGGCACGGCTCATGCCGATCAGTCGGGGCAGCCTTATGGTTCCGCCGTCAATGAGCGGTACACCGAACCTTCGGCAGAACACGCCCAGTATGGCGGTTTCTTCCATGACCCGCATATCGCACCATAAGGCCAGCTCAAGACCGCCAGCCACGGCATAACCGGAGATGGCGGCGATGACCGGTTTGGACAATACCATCCGGGTCGGTCCCATGGGGCCGTCGCCTGTGGGCTCCAGCCGGTTGAAGCGGCCTTCGGCGGCATGGGAAACCGCTTTGAGATCCGCGCCGGCGCAAAAGGTGTTTCCGGCGCCGGCAAGGATGGCCACATACGATTCTTCGTCCTCTTCAAAGTCCCGGAACGCATCGGCAAGGGCTTTGGCTGTGGGAGCGTCAACAGCATTTTTCACCGGTTCACGGTTGATCGTGATCCGGCAAATGCGGTCTTTTTTCTGTGTGGTAACGAGCATGTTTTTCTCCTGCAATCAGCTGCCGAACCGTCCGGCAAGGTCCTGGTATTTGAGCTGGGTGCCGCCGAAGATGTCGAGCGCGCTTCCAACCGTGAAATCAATGTATCCTTTCCCCATTTTCCGAATCTGATGGATATCCTCCATGGAGTGAATCCCGCCCGCATAGGTAATGGGAATGCCGGCCCATTTTCCAAGGAGTTCGACCAGGCCGGTTTCAATTCCGCTGCACTTGCCTTCCACATCCACCGCATGGATCAGGAATTCCTCACAGTATCCGGACAGCTTGTCCAGCAGAGGAAAATCAATGATTTCCCGGGTAAAGGTCTGCCAGCGGTTGGTGACTATGGTATAGGAATTTTCCGTTCTCCGGCAGCTCAGGTCCAGCACCAGCCGGTTTTTGCCGATCCGGTTGACCAGCTGTTTGAGGCGGTCCATATCAAGGGTTCCGTCATGAAACACCCATGAGGTTACGATCACCGCCGATGCTCCCCGGTCAAGCCATTGTTGGGCATTGTCCGCATGGATGCCCCCGCCGATCTGCATGCCGCCGGGCCAGGCTTCCAGGGCTTCGGTCGCGGCTTTTTCATTGCCCGGTCCAAGCTGAATCACATGCCCACCAAAGAGGTTGTCCTTTTGATACAAGGAGGCATACCATCCGGAGGATTTGTCTGCCTGAAAATTGGTTTTCGGGCTGTCTCCTTCATCCGTCAATGAGGAGCCGACAATCTGTTTGACAACTCCCTGATGAATATCAATACATGGCCGGAAGCGCATGGTTTTTTCCTTTCTATAACAACAGCGTATGCTCCCGGTTCCGGGATT
This sequence comes from Desulfobacteraceae bacterium, assembly GCA_003599865.1. Lineage (GTDB taxonomy): Bacteria > Desulfobacterota > Desulfobacteria > Desulfobacterales > SURF-7 > QZKS01. Next base: position 3,374 of record QZKS01000068.1, on the reverse strand, counting down.
CGTTTTCCGCGGTAATCCGGATGGCCCGTTTCCCGCTGACCGGGCATTCATGTTCGCATGTGCCGCATCCGATGCAGGTTTCCGGATGGACAAACGGCTTTTGCAAACGGACAAAAATTTCAACAACACTGCCTGGTTCAGGCGGAATCTCCCAGGACGGATCGTCTGCAATCTGAATGAAGTCGGCGCTGTTTTGGACAATCCGCCGGTATCCGTCATTTTGATGGGACGGGATATGAACAAAATAATCTCCGGTAGCATATTTGCCGGGCGGCAGGTTCCCGGCCCGGATGGTCAGGGAGCCTGTCGTTCCGGTATCGACGATCAATGGACGGTCCAGCCGGATCTTTTCATGGGAGACCTCCGTATAGATGGCCTTGGGGCTCACCGGGCAGTTTTCCTGGCACACAATGCATGGTTTTTTCATGGCCCAGGGCAGGCAGCGGCTTCGGTCCACAAAGGCGGTTCCGATCCGAACGGGACCTTGGGTGGAAAAATCTCCTTTGCCCAGTTTTTCCGCAAGACTGATGGGCCGGATGGCAGCCGTGGGGCAGAGATTGGCGCAGGCAATGCAGTTGAGCTGGCATCCGCTGGTTCCGATCCGAAAATTCAGCCTGGGCGTCCACAGCTCTTCGATTCCGAACGTAAAACCGGCCGGCTGGATGATATTGGTAGGACAGATCCGCATGCACTGTCCGCATTTGATGCAGCGGGCCAAAAACGATTCTTCATCAAGGGCTCCCGGAGGCCGGATCAGGGCCGGGTTCCAGTTGGGGCCTGTGGTTCCGCCCAATCGAAGGAGCGGGACCAGCGCCAGGCCGGAAACCGCGGAAACAATCAGATCCCGTCTTTGCAGATCCGGCGCATGAATTTCTCCGGCAACGGAAGGCGACAGGCTGTATTCCATCAAATCATCCGGACAGCAGTGCAGACAGTTCATGCAGAGGACACACTCATTGATCCGGATCTGACGGGAAGGCTCGCAGGCGCCCTCGCAATTGACTTCACATGTTTTGCAGTGGGTGCATTTGCCGGGCTTCTGGCCGATCCGCCGGATCGAATACCGGCTCACCAGCCCGAACAGGGCGCCAAGGGGGCAGATAAATCGGCAGTAAAACCGGGGGATTGCAAGGTTGAGCAACACGGCGGTGAGAAAGATGCCGCCGATGAGCCATCCCTGTTCATAATACCTGGCATTGGTGGAAGACAGGAGAGAGGCTTTATCCATCAATGGCAGCAGCACCAGATTCACGGACCGCTGGAACAGGGGGATCGGGTCCAAAAGGCCTGTCTGCAGGGAATCTAAAAACATTCCGTTCATGTTCAGCAAGCCGGTTCCGGCCATCCACATGACAATCCCCGTGCTGAACAGCACAACTGTTTTTGCGGAATCCGTCATGTGGTTCACGGACGCGGAAATCAACAGGATCATGATTGCCAGGACCAGCATGCCGGTAAAAAATCCCGGCGAGCCCATGGCAGATGCCTGAACCAGGTTGATGGATTTGGATGCCGCTGCCGTGAGCAGGAAAATTAAAATCCAGTATTTCAGGTATTGGGCTTTGCGGTATTGGTTTTTCCGGATTTTTTCCGCTGCTTTGTTTTTCTGTTTCCCCAGATAGCCGACAAACTGATGCAGGGCGCCGAAGGGGCATACCCATCCGCAGAAAAAACGGCCCAGCAGAATGGTCAGTACAAGGGTTGCCGTGCACCATGCCAGTCCTCTGAACAGGGTATGGGTGGTCAGAAAGGTTCCGATTCCGACCAGGGGGTCCAGTTGGAGGAACCAGTTCACCGGCCAACCCTGGAGCTGCCACCATTGTTCACCAAGGGTGGCGGCCAGGCAGAACCATAAGAACAGGGTCATAAAAAAGATCTGGGAAATTCTGCGTGTCAGGATAATGTTCATGTCTGTATCAATTTCAGGGAGTGATAATCCGCCTGTCCAGCACCCACCTCCTGGGCTTTTCCGATAAATGGAAAATCCGCTGCTGTTTTTCCAAGCAGGGTTGCGCCATAGGCATCCGCCGCAACCTGATCCGTACTCACGATCATGGTGTCGGTCTGTTTGAGATCGGAAAGAGATCCGCCGGTCGGGCCGTTGGTCATCATGGTCATGGTGCCGTCCAGGATGACCAGGGTGGGCTTGATCATGATGGCCAGTTCCTTGATGATGTTATGGATATCCTGGTGGAAAACATTCCGTCTGCCGCCCAGGACGCCGTACCAGTTCTTGATGGACATGCTGGCCCCGCTCCGGTGATGATCCTTGACCGGTGAAATTCCGATGACCTTGCCGACGCCCTGAAACGGTTCATACAGAAACGGCCAGTTTTGGATCAGGGTTCCGCCGGGAACGGTTATTTTTTTAAAATAGCTGTCTTTGGGTAAATATACCAAAGCGCCTGCTGCGGTTGCGGCCGCTTCGATCCCGGTCAGGGCAAAGCAGCTTGCCGGGTCATTGATGGGGTTATCGGTTACCCGCACCGAAGCGGCACCTGCCTGAAAGCAGAGACGAACAACTTCGCCCAGCAGCTGGGGGTGGGTTGTGGCAGACAAAACAGCCGGTGTTGCAAAGGCGGCATTGACTTTCAGGAGAACATGGTCTCCCTTTTGGATAAAGGCTTCCATTCCGCCAAGAGCCGAAAGCGCCTTGTTTACGGTTTCCGCCCGGTCCTTTCCATGGGCGATCGCCATTTTTCCGGCCTGGGAAGGGATGGAAAAGTCAGGGACGGACACAAGGTCTGTTGCACGGTCTTCGGGTTTTGGACCACGGACATCATAAAATCCGTATCCCATGCCGCAGACCGCGGCAATGCCCAGCCCGGCCTTGGAGCATCTTGCCAGAAACTGCCTTCTGGTAGTGCCGGCGTTATCAGGCAGGCTGGTCATTCAGATACCTCGCTGATACGCTGACGTAAAATGGCTGCCATGGATTCCGCCGTTTCCCGGCTCTCTGCTTCATGAACCCCGCAGAGATAGCTGCCGGAAGTAAAAATCAGTTCATACGTACCGAAGATTTCGATCAGTCTTGCATCTCCATCGGTCCGGTTCAGTGGAATTTCCGTTCCGCCAAAGGTGGTTAAAAACGTGCCATACTCGGAAGCCAGTTTCCGGGCATTTTCCGGAGAGTTTCGGTTGGACAGGAACACCATGACTTCTTTTCCATCCATCAGGCATTGGGAGGTGTAGACATTGTCCAGTTTGTCAAAGCCAAAGGCGCTGGAGGGAATCACGGACATCCGGCTTTGGTCCGAACAGGCTTCCGGAAACCGGGAAAATTCCGAAAGGGTGTCACTTCCGGAAACCGCATCCTTATGAAAATACCGTAAAAATGACAGCATGGCCTGTTTCATTTCCGGACCGGCCTGCGC
>QZKS01000093.1 GCA_003599865.1 Desulfobacteraceae bacterium | reverse complement strand
CGATCTGCCAGGGGGCGTTCAAAACAAACCGGGTACAACCTTTTTGCAGAACCTGCTGAACCAGCATGCGCAGTTCCGGTTCCTCCTCAGGCCAGATCACCGGCGAAAGCCAGCACCAGGATGAAGCAATCGCCTTTTTCGGCAAGCTGTTGATGGATTCCGGTGTCAGCCAGAAAGCATCGGAAGGTCCTTTCCTCTCTTTTCCGATCACCCGCTCCAGACGCATCTCCAGCACGCTTTTTTTCCCGTCGTCTTTACCGATTCCCTTTTGTTTCCGATGGTATAAAAACTTGTATGATGATTCCGGATTCGTCTTTTCCGGAATTTTTTCAAGGTCCAGGTTCAGTGTTTTCAGGGATGCGGCCAATTCCTGCTCCCTCCGGTCCATTAAAAAAACCGATGTGCCGGGTTTCAGGGAAGGCTTGTTCAGAGTCAGCCGACCTCTTTTCGGAACACTTTTGGTAACCCGATAGATGGTATGCCAGGATTCATCCTCATATCCGATGCGGAGCAGGTCTCCGGTAAGAAGCTGCTCGTTTGGGACCAGGTATGATTTTCCGGCCGGTCCCTTGATGTTGCCGATCAACAGGCCGGAACCGGTCTGGGTATCGGTTGAAATCGGAATCTGCGGCCGTTGGGGCAAAAAGTTGTAATGGCTCCCTTTTCTGCCCAGGGCGCTCTCCAGGAGAAAGAGGGCATGTTTTTTCATGTCCGGTTCCCCGGGATGATCCCGCAGCATCCGGTAGGCGGTTACGGTGTTGTACACATAATGGGGGCCTTTTTTCCGGCCTTCGATTTTCCAGGCGGAAATATTTTTTTCCGGAAGCAGCACCTTGGCAAGCACATCCAGACTCAGGTCGCTGCATGAAAAATATCTTTTTTTCTGCCCTTTCAGGTCGTATATCCGCCGGCACGGCTGAACGCAACGCCCTCTCAGGCCGCTTTTCCCGCCCATGTAGCTGCTCCAGTAGCACCTGCCGGACACGCCGTAACAAAGAGCGCCATGAATAAACACCTCAAGGTTCAAACCTTGCGGACATGCAGCTGCCATGGCCCGGATTTCATCCACATGAAGCTCCCGGGGAATGACCACACGATGGATCATTTTCAGCTTTTGAATGGTCTGCAATGCATTCGGAAAACCGACATTGGCGAGAGTGGACAAATGAAGTTCCCCTTTAAAACCGATCTGCCCGGCAATCGGGATAAAGGATAAGTCCTGAATGATAACAGCGTCCGGATGCACCCATCGGTTCAGCTGGTCCATCAGTTTTCCGGCCTGGTCCAGCTCATCCGGTTTCACCAGGGTATTCAGGGCAACATAAACCCGGACACCCTTGTCATGGGCCAGGACCGTGAGGCGTTCAAGCTCATCAATGGTGAAATTGTCTGCGGCCATGCGTGCGGAAAAAAGCTTTAATCCGCAATAGATCGCATCCGCTCCGGCTGCGATGGCTGCCAGAAAGGAATCCCTGCTGCCTGCCGGCGCCAGAATTTCCGGTTTGAAGTTGTTTTCCGACATCGTTTTCTCACCATTTCCTATGGGTATTTTGATATTGCACCTTGTCCGCGGCCTGAAAGCCGGTCAAGCGTATCAGAAAGGAAAACCGGTTTCAAGGTTGTTGCATCCTCCGGACCGGACAATCCCAAATGAACCCTTTCAAAAGGAAACCGCTTATGGTAACTTTCCCGCAGACCGGACAGCCGATTCTTGAATTCCGATCATTCATGATTATATTGTTGTGAAATTGTCATGACAATCTAATATATCCTTAAGGAGTGTCCAAAATGAAAATCGCAGTCAGCGGCAAAGGAGGAGTCGGGAAAACGACCTTTTCCGCTTTATTGATCCGGACCCTGAATGAACAGGGCAAACATGTGCTGGCTATCGATGCGGACCCGGATGCAAATCTGGCGGCAGCTGTCGGAATACCCAATGCGGAAGAAATCGTTCCCATTGCGGAGATGAAGGATCTCATTTTTGAAAGAACCGAAGCCAGGCCCGGTTCCATCGGCGGTTTTTTCAAACTGAATCCGAAAGTGGATGATCTTCCGGATTCCCTTTCCAAAAAACTCGGCAACATCAAGCTGATGCGCCTTGGCGGCGTTAAAAAAGGCGGACATGGCTGCATCTGTCCGGAGAGTACCCTTCTCAAGGCACTGGTAACCCATATTGTCCTGGCCAGAGATGAAATGGTTGTCATGGATATGGAAGCGGGAATCGAGCATCTGGGCCGCGGAACCGCCCAGGCGGTTGACAAACTGATCGTTGTCGTCGAACCGGGACGCAGAAGCATTGATACGGCAGGTCATATCCGGAAACTCGCCTCCGAAATTCATCTGAATCGGATTGTCATTGTCGGTAACAAGATCCGGAGCCCGGAAGATGAAGCGTTTCTAAAGACCAACCTGCCTGACTTTGAATTTCTGGGTTTTCTCCCCTATGACGATCTATTGATTGAAGCAGACCTGAAGGGCACCTCTCCTTTTGATGTGGAATCCCGGACCAAGGAAATAATCAGCCGGATGATTTCCACCTTGCTGGAAACATGAAGAATCGATTTTATCATAACCGGAAATCACGCCGGACCCCGAAAAATATCCCGGGGATCAAACCGGGAGCCGACCCGTCCTTAAAAAAGATCTTTTCGAAAATCGGCGTGCCCGAAGAATCGCCTTTCAAACCGGATGATTTCCAGATTCAGGCACTGGAAGCCATTCAAAAATCCGACTGCCTGGTCACGGCACCGACCGGTTCCGGCAAAACCTGGATAGCGGAAACCGCCATCAGCAACATTTACGAAGCCGGCGGAAAAGCATGGTATGCTTCTCCCTTAAAAGCGCTGTCAAACAGCATTCACGCCGGTTTTTCCCAAAAATTCGGCTCCCATAATGTGGGCATCCTGACCGGAGACCGGAAGGAAAATACCAATGCTCCGATCATTATCGGAACAACGGAAATCCTGAGAAATCATCTCTACGATGCCATGCATCAGGGCGAAAATCTGACAACCGATCTGGTGATTCTGGATGAGGCCCATTTTCTGGGAGATGAAGAACGAGGGGTTGTATGGGAAGAGATTATGATCTACCTTCCCACCCGCATCCCGCTGTTAATGCTTTCCGCAACCATCGGCAATACCAGCCAGATCGCAGGATGGCTGCAACATGTTCGCAAACGCAAATGTTTCGTGGTGGAAGAAACAAATCGTCCCGTTCCGTTATTTCCTCTTTTTCTTCATCCCAACGGCATGCTGTCGCCATTGATTTCCGCAAAGCCGGTTTCCGGAAAAACCGTGATCCATAAAAAAGTCGCCCCGCATATCGGCAGCAAACAGTTTTTATCCGCTCCGGGAAAGCTTCCGCCTATGGGAGAAATTATCGGGGTGCTCAAAAAATATCACCTCCTGCCGGCGATATTTTTTATGAAATCCAGAATGGACTGCGATATGGCCCTCAACCTGTGCACCGAAGAAAATCTCAACAACGATCCGGACAGGAAGGAAAGACTCTCCAGACGCCTGAATGAGCTTCTTGCAGCCAATGACCACATCAAAACCCATAAACAAAGATGGCAGCTGGAACATATGGGAGTGGCATCCCATCATAGCGGACAGCTGCCGGCATGGAAAATCGTGATCGAAACCCTGATGGCGGAAGGCATTCTGGATGCCATCTTTGCTACATCAACGGTTGCAGCCGGGGTGAATTTTCCGGCCAGAACGGTCGTCATTCTGAATTCCGACCGATTCAACGGAATTGAATTTCAACCCCTCAGTCCGACGGAATTTCATCAAATGACGGGCCGGGCCGGCAGGCGGGGAAAGGACAACATCGGTTTTGCGCTGACACTCCCGGGGAAATACATGGATCTCCGTTTGATGGTGCGCCTGATTCATGCCCAGCCGTCACCGATTTACAGTCAGATCCGCATTAACTTTTCCATGGTACTCAATCTGCTGCTCTCCCATACACCCGGTCAGATCCGGGAACTTCTCGAAAAATCTTTTGCCGCCTATCAGCTGATGCATACGGCAAAATCCGGCAAGACCTTTCCGGTAACGGAAGCCGGAAACTTTTTATGGAACAGCTTTCAGCAGCACCTTGATTTTTTAAAAGAACATCACTATGTCAGCCCGGAGAACGCCCTGACGCAGGACGGAGAATGGGCTTCAAAGCTTCGAATCGACCATCCCCTGATGATCGCAGAGGCATTTCGCCTTGGTATCTTTCCGGAATCCAATCCGGCCTTGCTTGCCGCAATCACTGCTTCCTTCGTGAATGAACGGGAGAATGTGGATGATCACCTGCAGATGGATCAAATCCCCAAACAGTTGATCAACAGGTTGCTGATTGTCAAAAAATCCCTCCGGTCCTTTAACCAGAATCTTCACGCCAAGGGATTCCCCTCCAAACTGCTTTACATCAGTCCTGCAAAAACGATTTACGACTGGGCCATGGGCAATTCATGGGAAAAAGTTGTCAAGACATCCGGTCTTGCCGAGGGCGATCTTGCCCGGCTGATCCTCAGGACGTCGGATAATTTGCGGCATTTCCGCAATCTTTTTGATGTTTTTCCAAAAATTGCGGAAACATCCGGAAAGGCGATTGAGACCATCATCCGCGATCCATTGATTTCCTAAGTCGATTTCCGTCAGGTTCCATGAAAACAAAAACATTTATTCTTGACAATATTTGGATAAAGGGGCTATATCCAAGGGAAAAATAAAATTACCCATAGAATCGGGTTATCTTCGTAGCCATATCATCAATTTATTTTTTTGATTTTCAGCATGCTGCTTTGTTAACCATCAACATGCAGGGACCGTATGAAAAAAAATTATATCATCGCTTTTCTGGTCGTCATCGTTGCAGCCGGAGTCTTCTTTTATTTCCGGGAACGAAAAACTTCGGAAGAAACACAGAAAATCCGCTCGGAAGCCTTTGTCAAACTTACGGAAATCGCAAAAAAAGTCCCCCAGACCGGTCTGACCCAGATGGCGGCGGCGGTGGAAAAATATCATAAAAAAAACAAAAAATACCCGGCACAGATAGAAGATCTGTATCCTGAATATATACCGTACCAAAATTTTATTGAAGAGATTGACTGGCATTATGAAGCCCGGGACGATAACTTCTTTCTGAGCAAAACCGTTATTCAGGGGAACCAACAGGTGGTTGCCTCCATTGACAAAAACAAAACTCCCCAAGTCGGAACAGGTATGGAAGTTGCCGCTGCTGCGAAGAGGGCAAAGGGCAAAAAAGAAGCTGAGGATACCGCCAAAGTGACAACAGCACCGATCCTGGCGCTGAAACCTATTGAAACCATCCAGCCCATTGAACTGCCTGCAATGGAAACGCCGGAACCGGAATCCATGATCGAACAGCCTGAAATTGTCTCCATGGTTGCGGGTGAAATCGGGCATGGAATTTCTTCCGATATCAGCCGGAAACTGCTGGTCTGGAGAGATAAAAACGGGGTTCTGGGATTTGGGAATGTAATCTATCCCCATTCACGGAATCTTACCATCTATCAGGATGGAAGCTGGATTAATATCAAAAACCCGGAGCCCCGGGAGCCTCTGGCTGATACTGCTCCATCCTCTCCGGGACCGAAAAAAGAAGCGGCATCCATGGCAACCGAATACAGCGGTAAATATCTGGTCTGGAAGGACAAGAAAGGCAATATTGGTTATGGGAATGTCCAATACCCCCCTATCGATAATATTGCCTATATTTGTGTAAATGGAAACTGGCAAAAAGTCATTAACTGAAATTGATTTTTCCCAAGGAGAATACAAAAGTGAACCTGATTAAAAGCAAACATGGGTTTACCTTTATTGAGCTGAGCATTGTCATGGCGATCCTGTCCGTACTTTCAGCCATTGCCTTAACCTATTTCAATGATGTTTTTTCCCGTGGTCGCGATGCGGCGGCCATCAGTGATGCCGTAAGCCTGATCACCGTGGTGAACAATCATTTTCTGGATAAAAAAAGCGTGAACTATGAGGCCATCAGCCCGGACGGCAGGGGGCTTGGTGTGGAAGATGAGGACGGCAATCCCATACCGGCGGCGTTTACCCTTTCGCCAGGCATCCGTCTTCAGTTTGAAGGAACCGATAATATCAGCCCCAGCGATGCAGGAACAAAAGGTAAATTCCATGCCTATATCTACCACTATCAGGGTACGACGGATCCTGATGATATTTCACTCACCGGCATTGGGCGAAGATGTGTTTTGATTGCTATCGATGAAACCACCGGTACCCATGATCATGTTCTTTTTTAACGGGCTTTCGGGCCCCTGAAAAAATTGTTTACTTCCCGCCATGAAACTGCTAATCCATACAGCCCAAGGATTGGAGAACATCCGATTCATATCATGTCAAATCGCAAGGAGAAAACAAGGTGTTGATTCAAAAAATAATATTCGCATGTATCCTATTTTTATTCGTACCGGTAATGGCTTTAGGTGAGACGACCGGGCTGGAGTTGAACGTCAACGCGTCGGATGTGGAAGGAAAGTTTGAATTCCGTCTTCCCGATTATGAAGCCGATATTATGCCCGGAGCCGGTGTATTGTTCAGTGATGACAACTATCTGGTCTCCAACGTGAATATTTCCATCCGTGACCAGATCCTTTCACCGGCGCTGTTGCTTGGTGTCGGATTCAAGGGAACATTCGGGACTGTTGAAAAACCAAACTCCGGAGGCAACTATGATCTGGGAGCATTTGGTTTCCTTTTGATCGGTGAATATGATTTCCGCCAAGATCCTAACGTAGCCGTTCCCGTCAGTCTCGTGGCAACCTTCTCCGGCTCACCCGACCCCTTGTGCTTCATGGATACGGAACGATTCTTTGACTTTACGTTTACAGTATACGGCCATATTATCAAAAATGCATCGATTCTGGCCGGATATCGGCATCTGAACTTCCACTTTGGGGAAAATGCAGACGAAGTGACGGTCAACGACAATGCGGTTTTTGTAGGCTGCAAGCTGCATTTTTAAAGTTCTGCATCGGATGCAGGTTTTTCAAGAACCTGCCGTACCATCCGTAAAAGCCGAATTGCGGTAAACGGCTTTTGGATAAAATCATATCCCGTTTCAGGCATGCCCTGCTTGCCGATAATCTGACGGCTGTAACCGGACATATACAGCACCTTGATTTCCGGGCAGATCTCCAATATCCTGCCGGACAGCTGCAGACCGCTCATGCTGGGCATCATGACATCCACCAGCAGAAGATCGATCTGAATCCGGCTCTCCCGGCAGACCTTTACAGCTTGTTTCAAGGTTGATGCCTGGAGTACGTTGTATCCGTATATCCGTAATGTTTCCGATGTGGATTCCAGCGCACCCGGATGATCCTCTACAATAAGAACGGTCTCTGTTCCGGAAAGATTCTCCGGAATCAGAAAAGAGGAAGTCCTGACCGAACTCTTATCAACACATGGGAAGTATATGATAACGGCTGTTCCCTTCCCCGGCTCAGTCTCAACGGAAACAGCTCCTCGGCATTGGGTCACAATTCCATATACGGTTGAAAGGCCCAGCCCTCTCCCCCCACTCTCCTTTCCCTGCCCTTTTGTTGAAAAAAACGGCTCAAACATCTGTTCCTTGATTTCCTGCGACATCCCGATGCCGGTATCCAACACCGTAAGCTCAATATAATCCCCGGGTTTCATGCCAATTCCCCTGACCTGACCGGATTCTTGGATTGTCAATTCCCGGGTGGAAATTGTCAGGACGCCTCCTTCCGGCATGGCTTCGACTGCATTCATTGCCAGATTCATCAGCAGCTGCTCAATCTTGACCGGATTCGCCTCGATATCCTTCATGGGTTGACTGCACTGAAGCACCAGTTTAACATGATCTCCAGCAAGGCGCTCCAGCATTTTTTGATTTTCCCTGACAGACAGATTTAAGGTAACAGGTTGCAATGTCAACGGCTGGTTTTTCCCAAACGATAGAATCTTTTTCGTCAAGATCTCCGCCCTTTCGGCAGCTTTGTCAATCTGCCGGATATGGCCATATATTCTTTCGGTCGGAATCAGTGTGGAAATTGCGATATCACAGTATCCCCTGATAACCGAAAGCAGGCTGGTAAAATCCTGCGCAAACCCGGTTGCCATTCTTCCAACCGCCTGCATTTTACCGGCCTGGCCGAGCTGTTCCTCCAGAAGACGCTGTTCCGTGACATCTCTTCCCAGTGATACGATGCCGATTGTCATCCCTGAGTCATCCTGCAATTCATGAAGATTCCAGGCGATGACCCGGCTGCTTCCGTCTTTGCACCGAATGGCGTTTTCCCGGGAATACAAAGAATCACGATCATGACGATTCAAAGGTAACCCGTTTGGAACCGGTTTGACATCAGACGGATCAGGATACAACCACTTCATGATCTTGTTATTCCCAATCACTTCGTCTCGATGATATCCGCTGATCCTTTCGGCAGCCTTGTTCCAGATGATTGTATTTCCATTCAAATCCTTTACAGCCAGCCAGATATCGGCATTATCGATCAGAATCTCCTGAAACCGGGTCAGGCGACGGACCTCCTCCTCTGCACGTTTTCTTTCATTCAGCTCATTCTGCAACTGCCTGTTCAGGTGATCCAGGGCATAAGCCATCTGATATGATCGCAGGGAAGCTGTTACAATGGAGAACATTTTTTCAGCAGTCAGTTCAACCTTGGAAGAATATCCGTTGATATCATACCGGTCAATTGCTTCCCGTTGCGGAACCAGTCCGGGCTGTCCGGTACGCAGAACAATCTGTACAATGCGATTCATCATTTTTTCTCTGATAAAGCGAACCAGTTTCAAACCGGCGTCATCTGTCTCCATCACCACATCGAGAAGAATCAGAGCCGTATCCGGATGTTCCGCAATCAATCGTCTTGCCTCAACAGCTGATCTGGCGCTGATGCAGATAACGCCCTTTCCATCAAAGGAAAAATCATGAAGTGCCATCCCGGTTAGAGCGTGAACATCGTCATCATCATCCACGATAAGGAGTTTCCAGGATTTGGAGGTAATGGATCTCTTGATCTTGATTCCGGATTGATCTTCCTGCATTTGGACATCGGAAATGGGCAAAAATCTGGACACTGTTTTCACGAACGTCTCCTGATGGATATCGTTATATTCCCGTAAAAAATGAATGGAACGGCATCATAGAGAAAATACGATTTGTTGTCAAATAGAGATAAAACCGCTTTGATGGATGGAATGCCTTGTTTTCCTATGTTGAAAAGTGTAACTATCCCTGTAAACGATTTGACAAAAATCCCCCATCAAAAACAGGAGTTCATTATGTTTTCCAGCCATTACCGAATACTTATTGTTTGCCTTTTCTGGATTGTATTTCAAACCACACAAGCCTATTCAGAAGATTGTGTCCACGGCAACAATATACCGACCACAGAAAAACGACCGGCAGCCGCATTTCATACGGTTAACGCCAAAGGGGCCTTTGACATTGATATCCGGAACCGGCAGTCCGTGAAGCTGACGGTTACCGCAGATCAAAATTTATTGCCATCTATTATAACAAAGGTTGAGGGTGGCACACTTTATATATATGCGGATCGATCCATCTGTACGAAACGTTCCCTTGCAATCCTTATTGAAGGGAAGGATATTCAAAAGATTCAATCATCCGGAGCAAACGATATCTCCTATTCAGACATACAGGCCGACAAGCTGGAAATCATCGTGGATGATGCCGGAGAAATCCATCTATCCGGAAAATCAAAAACCCTGATCGCACGATTATCCGATGCTGCCGATATGGAGGCGGAAAACCTCCGTGCCAATGAGGTAGATATATCGGCAAGCGGAGCTTGCGATGCGACTGTTTATGCTTCAAAAAAATTGAATGCCGTCATAACCGGCTCCGGTACCATCACCGTTCACGGCAACCCGGAAGCGGTCACCAAAAAAATATCGGACGCCGGCGAACTGGTTCTGGAATAGGATGTTTATTCCCGCAACATGCCAGGAAACCGCCGGCCTGGGATGGGACCGGCTTGACGTTGTTCTGATTACCGGCGATGCTTACATCGACAGCCCGTTCATCGGAGTTGCCGTGATCGGAAAGGTTCTGATCAGTGCCGGATACCGGGTCGGCATCATTGCCCAGCCGGATATCCATACGGACAAGGATATTAAACGGTTTGGGGAGCCGGAACTTTTCTGGGGAATAACCGGCGGCAGCATTGACTCCCTGGTTGCCAATTATACCGCTTCCCAAAAAAAACGAAAACAAGATGACTTTACGCCCGGCGGCATCAACAATAAAAGGCCGGATCGCGCCGTCATTGCGTATACCAATCTCGTCAGACGCTTTTTTAAAAACACAAAACCGATTGTGATCGGCGGAATTGAGGCAAGCCTGAGGCGCATCGCTCATTACGATTTCTGGTCGGATCAAATCCGCAGATCGATCTTGCTGGATGCAAAAGCAGATATTCTGGTTTATGGTATGGGTGAAAAAACCATTCTGGAACTGTCGGAACAGCTGAAAAACAAACAGAACCATGAAAATATAAAAGGTATTTCCTATATTTCGCAAACGCCCCGGCCGGATTATCTGGAACTGCCTGATTTTGATTTGGTTTCCAGGGACAAATCCGCCTTTTCCAAAATGTTCACGATCTTTTACAACAACTGTGATCCGATTACAGGGAAAGGATTGTATCAGCAGTATGGAAACCGGTACATCATCCAGAACCCTCCGAACACCTACCTTACCCAGAATGAACTGGATGCTGTTTATAATCTTGATTTTCAAAGGGATCTCCATCCGAGTCACCGGAAAGACGGTCCGGTTAGGGCTCTCGAAACCATCCGGTTTTCCATAACCACGCACCGCGGTTGCTATGGGGAGTGCAATTTCTGTGCGATTTCGATCCATCAAGGTCGAACCGTGCGATGGAGAAGTGAGGAATCCATTGTAAAAGAAGCCGTTCAACTGACCATGCATCATGACTTTCGAGGGAATATCCTGGATGTCGGAGGGCCGACTGCCAATATGTACGGTTTTGAATGCAAAAAAAAAATCACCAGCGGTTCCTGCCGGGATAAACGATGTTTGTTCCCGGATACCTGCCAGAGCCTCCGGCCTGATCACCGTAAACTGATACAACTGCTCAGAAAGATAAAAAAAACAAACGGTATTAAAAACGTTTTCATCGCCTCAGGACCCCGGTATGACCTTGTTCTTGCCGATCGGAAATGGGGCACCGGATACCTGGAGGAAATTGTTCGATTTCATATTTCCGGTCAGCTCAAAATCGCGCCGGAGCATAGTGAAAACCATATTCTGAAACTCATGGGAAAACCAGGCCATCAATCTCTCACAAAGTTTAAGGATCTTTTTTTCCGATTGTCGAAACTGGCCGGTAAAAACCAATTCCTTACCTACTATTTCATTGCCGCCCATCCGGGATGCCATGAGAGAGATATGCAATCATTGCGGGAGTACGCTTCAAAGAAATTGAAAATTCATCCAGAGCAAATCCAGATCTTCACCCCCACCCCCTCCACCTATTCCACACTCATGTATTACACGCAGCAAAATCCGTTTTCCCATCAGAAAATTTTTGTGGAAAAAAATACGGAAAGAAAAATGAAACAGAAAAAAATTTTAATTTGATGGCGCTGCTGCAGAGAAAAGAAAAAAAATACAAAATAGTATGGCTATTTTTTCTTAACATATCGCACCCCGACTGGATCTGTATTATATAACGGTCTGTAATAATATAATATTTTTATAAATAAGCCATGTGCATAAAATTTGCATAAAGCTCCAGTCAGCATGATTTTTCTTTATTATTGACATTTGATGTGATTACATATTAACAACAATATATTGTGGTATATTGAACAGAGAGACACTACTATTAAAAAAAATCGAGTTCACAGATGATCATTCGGCACTTGCAAAAACAGCATCCGGAACGTGTACAAGAAAATCCGAAAAATGATTACTTGAATAAAATGGTTTTGCGGAATCAATTCCCAACAGTTCTCTGTGAGGATTTAAATGGACTATCTTGAAAGAACTCCAAAAATCAGCCATCCTGAAACACCGGACCCTCCGAATACCAATCCACCCGAGAACCGGGAATTGATTCACTCCCTGCCGAATATTGAGAATGAAGTTAAAAAGAAGGACCTCATCAATCAACTGAATTATCTTAATTTTCAAAACAAAACGGTCTTCATTCATTTTCAACACCATAAATATGATCAGACAATTGCTATCCAGGCAACTCCGCAACCATGCGCCAATAAACATTTGGTTTGTCTGTGGCAGGAGCCGGATCCGGTTGAAAAAATGAAAAACACATATCGATTTTCCCATTTCACAATCCCCAATGGACAGAACCTCATCACTGTCCAGGCATCCTTGCGGAAAATCAGTCCCAAAGGAATCTGTCTGGTCCTTCCGGATATCTGTATCGAAACAAAAGCAAGGCAGGTAAGCCGTCGATCCTGCAATGGTCTGACAACAAAGCTGATACAAAACAGTGTCTTTTTCTCAGGGGATCTTCTGGATTTCAACGCTGAATCTTTCCGGATCGGTATCCAGGCAGAACCACCACAGACATTCCAGTGGATTAATCCCAAATCCAAGGTTAATATCATTATATCCAATCCTCAGGAAAACCTGTATTCCGGTGAGTGCAGGATACTCAAACAAAGGGGCGGGCAGAAAGAAAGAGAGTATGTATTAGAACCGCTGTATCATGTTTCACAACGATTCAAGCCAAAAGAATACCGAAGCCACCGGATACAGTTGAACCCCTCACCGGATATCATTTTTTATCACCCGCTGACACAAAAGCTCATCAATTTAAGGGTGATCGATATGTCGGGTTCGGGTTTTTCCGTTGCGGAAAATAAAAATCAGTCCTGTCTTCCGGCAGGAATGATCATCCCGTCACTTGATATTAACTTTGCGGATAATTCCAGAATTCAATGCAGAGCCCAGGTCGTATATAAAAAAACCGTTACAAACGACAAGGGAAAAATCCAGGTAAAGTGTGGACTGGCTTTCCTTGATATTGATATAAAAGATCACCGGAGACTGCTGTCACTGCTTCATCAAACCGGTAATCCAAATGCTTATATCAGTAATAAGGTGGATATGGATGAACTCTGGAAATTTTTTTTCAAAACCGGTTTTATCTATCCCGGCAAATATAATTTTATCAGTGAAAATAAAGAAACCATAAAAGAAACCTATAAAAAACTGTATACGGAAAACCCGACAATCGCGACACATTTTATTTATCAGGAAAAAGGTTCCATCAAGGGACACATGTCCATGCTGCGGTTTTATGAAAAAACATGGTTGATACATCACCATGCAGCCATCAAATCAGTCATGATCAAAGCCGGTCTTGTTGTTCTGGATCAAATCGGCAAATACATATGTGACTGTTGCAGGCTTCATTCCAATCACATGGATTATCTGATCTGTTATTTTCGTCCGGAAAATAAATTTCCGAATCATATTTTTGGCGGTGCGGCAAGATCGATCCAGAATCCAAAGGCATGTTCTCTTGATGCGTTCTCATATTCCCATATCCGGAAAGCATCAAACAGCGTCGCCGCTCTTCCCGAGCCCTGGAATATTACCAAACCGACCAGAGAGAATCTTCTGGAGCTGAAAAGTTTTTATGAGAAAGAATCCGGTGGATTGATGCTGCCGGCACTGGATCTTGGACCGGATATTAATGACCGTCACTCACTTGCTGAAGAATACGCCAAGATGGGATTCCGGAGAGAAAGGCGACTTTTTGTTCTGAAAAAAGCAGATACGGCCAAAGCGATTCTGATGGTAAACATTACCGATACCGCCCTCAACATGTCAGACCTGACAAACTGCATTAAAATGATTGTTATCGATGCGGAGGATCTGAACCGGGAGATCGTTCAGCAGACAATAAGCATATTATCGATCCATTTTACACAGAAAAAATTCCCCTTGTTAATCTACCCCCTGTCTTTTGCAGAACAGGAAAACATCCCCTTTGAAAAATGTTACAATCTGTGGATTCTGGATCCCCAGTATTCTGATGATTACTTTAAAAGCCTGGAGGGATTGACGAAATTTCGCAAGGGCTGACTCATTTGTATTTTTTAAAATTATGCGAAATGTAATA
This sequence comes from Desulfobacteraceae bacterium, assembly GCA_003599865.1. GTDB lineage: Bacteria > Desulfobacterota > Desulfobacteria > Desulfobacterales > SURF-7 > QZKS01. Next base: position 84,879 of record QZKS01000093.1, on the reverse strand, counting down.
TTTTTTTCGGTTGAGAGAAATCCGGTAGATATCAATATGGCGGGTTCGGAATGAAATTTATCTAATCATGTCCTGATCATGCAACATGTAAAAATCCGATATCTTTTATCCTGCTGTTAAACGTAATCGTCTCACAAATATAATCAATGTTTTCCTGAAGTTCTTTTCTTTTCAGTTCACCGGAAAGACGGTCTTCGGCAAAGGCCCTACCCATCACAGATAACAGCCTCACTTTTTCGTAAAAGTGTTTAAGCTCCCCGGAGTCCTTCTCCTTCCGGTGATCCGATACATTCTCGGAATGTTGTGAAAACAATGACATATAAAAAAGAGCATCGGCGTTTTCTATGATCGCCTGCTTTCGATACTGTCCAGTCGGGTGACCTTCCAGATAGGCTTTTGACATCACAATCATCAGTTGAAGTCTGGAAAGAAAGAGATCTCTACTTTCTATTTGATCATTAACCGTACTGCTTGAATCTGAACGCGGCATAGAATCACCTCAAAAAAATATGGAAGGACAGAATACGCAAAACAAGTCGAACTGCGTTTCGGCATCCTGTTTGGCTTCAAATCTTTAAATTTATTAAAAATAAAGGAGAGAAGAACAGTTGATGCGCAAGGAATTATACAGGCATTTATATCACCATGAAACTGTCTCGTCAAGCCAAGTTTATCCTTGCCGAAACCCCATAAAACAAAGATAAAAAAAATAAATAATGCGTATAATTCTGAACACCTATACATTGACTAAATCAGGAGGGCATGTTATATGGGCATCTCACGTGGTGCTTCATTCAACAAAGCATAGACCGGAAGGATAAGAATACATGCCCGATCAAACGTATCTAATGGAAAACGATGAAGAAATCCTTCGTCTGAAATTAAAAACCGATGAAAAAACTGTCCGGCAACAAGCAACCTGGGCAGGCATCAAGGAAGGAATGCGAGTAGCAGATATTGGATGTGGAGCTGGAATCACAACCTCATTTCTCCATAGACTGACAGGAGACCGGGGAGAAGCCGTCGGGATTGACATGTCCAGGGAAAGAATAGAATATGCCAAAAACAACTATGGCGCGCCCAAAATTAAATTTGTTCAAAGAGATATCACCCAACCCCTGTCGGATCTCGGTCTGTTTGATTTTATCTGGGTACGATTTTTTCTGGAATATCATCGCACCAAAAGCTTTGATATTGTAAAAAGCCTGACCCATATCTTAAAGCCGGGTGGAATTATCTGCCTGATTGATCTCGACTACAACTGCCTGAATCATTTTGGTCTTTCCGACCGATTGAAGCAATCCATGCTGGGAATCATGTCTTTGCTCGAAAAACATGCGGATTTCGATCCCTATGCCGGGATCAAGCTTTACTCCTTCCTCTATGATCTGAACTATATGGATATTGAAGTCAGCCTTGCACCTCACCACCTGATATATGGCGAACTCAATCAGGTAGATGCCTTTAACTGGATCAAAAAAATAGAAATCGCCGGAAAAAACTCAGGATACAAATTTGAAGAATACAAGGGCGGATATGAAGAATTTTTTGAGGAGTTCAAGAACTTCTTCTCTGATCCAAGACGATTTACCTATACGCCGATCATCTCCTGTCGGGGGATTAAACGCTCCGGCTGTTCTACATAGAGGAAACCAGTTTTAGATTTTTCCCCATGTTATATTTTTTTGTGTAATAACGGGTAAAGGCCTCAATGATTTTCTGGCGGAAATGAATATTGGCCTCGTTTCTGAGAAGCCGAAAAGCCCTGTCAATCGGCATGGGATTTCGATAATGCCGGTTTGCCGTAATCGCCTCAAAAAAATCCGCAACAGCAATAATCTGGGCCCCAAGTGGAATTTCATCTCCCTTTAACCCTACTGGATAACCGCTGCCATCCAGTTTTTCATGATGGGAGCCCGCGATTTCAGGCACCTGACGCAACATCCCTTCGAATTTCATCTGGGACAGGATTTTCCTGGTTTTCTCTGCATGGGTTTTGATGATTTCGTATTCCTCTTCGGTTAATTTCCCTTCTTTTTTCAACAATGAATCCGGAACACCGATTTTACCATAATCATGCAAGGACGCCGCAACGCCTACGACCTCGCTGTAATCGCTTGAAAGCCCCAACTCCTCACAGATGCCGAGAGCATATTCTTTTACTTTTTTCGAATGACCGGCCGTCATGGGATCCCGGGCATCAATACTGGCTGCCATTACTTCCAGGATGGAATTCATCTGCTCGGTACGTGCTTTCAGGAGTTCCGCATTTCGAATACTCACCCCGATAACCGGTGCAATTCCCATCAATAAATTCATATCACTCTGCAATAAGGGCCTTTTGGTCTTTATGTTATCCACTGCAAGTATACCAAGGGGTTCTCCATCACAGACAATGGGACAGCAAATAAAGGACTGGGAACCCAGTTTTTTGGCAAACTGAAGACTTCTAAGCGATAACGTGTTACCGATCATATCAATGTCATTAATCAGATAGGGTTTCTGTTCCCGGAAGGCGACTACGAAGATTCCCTTTGATTCAGAACGATTCAAATGAAAACTGGCATTTTTTAAAAATGTCAGTTTGTCATCCCGATATCCGAATCCCGCCCGGAATTCCAGCCGTGTTTTCTCCTTATTTGCAAGCAGAATAAGTCCTCTGTCAAAATCAAGACGTTTTTCCGTAATCTGTATCACCTTTGCCAGTACATCCTCCATCTCGGTATGCATGCTGATGGCCTGACCAATCTCATTGATCAATCGCGCGTTGTTATAATTGATTTCAATCTGCTCAAGCAGCTGATCGGTTGAATCATTGAGATTGTTCAGGCTTTCCTTCATCTCATTTTTTTCCATTCTTTCCCCTACCATGGTCAGCAGACTGAGCAAGAGAACAATCAGCATCGCAAATGGTGAAAATTCAAGTAACCGCTCAACCGGGAAAAGAAATAAACTCCCTGAAAAAACAATAAATGCAAACACTGCGATATAGTTACAGGCCTTTCTCCAGATCGTTGAAAATTGAGTCTCCCAGGAAATGATATAGCGACATACATCATCACCTTTGAACATGCACTCCGGATGTTCGATCTTCGGAATTTTATTATCAAATACCTTGAAAATCGCCTCAAAAAATCCTTTCCGGTTTTCACATTGAAACGGTTTTTCTTCAACGCCATTTCTCGGTGTTACAAGGATCTCTACTTTATTGGCAGAAATCTTTCTGGAATCATATCGTGACGATCGTGTTAAATTAGCCGTTGTCTTTCCAATCATTTCACATACCCGATACGGGCCAATCATACCGAGTACATACTGCCGGACACTTCCGATTGCATCCGGTGAGGCGGCATATAATCCTGCCTCCCTTGCGATATTGAAATTACCGGTCAGCTTAACCAGTCGCTCATAAAACAGATCCACCTGCTTCTGGGTAAACCAATGGCCTTGATCTTCCACCTCATAGGGTGTCATTCCGGAATACTCCAACAACTCCGTAACATTGATATAACTGTATTTATTGGCAATGAGCTTAATATACGTACCAATGATCCGGCTGTTATAGAGTGGTTTTTCGTCCGGCATAACGCATACCCCTATGGTTCCATGATGCTGAATGGTATTTTATTTTTAAATTTATTGTCATTACAATCAGTTAATCATATTTTTATCAGTCAAACCGTTCTAAACCTCTTATATCATGAGAATTTAATCTTGCAAGCAAAATTTCATCGGCTTCAGCCTGATTTTTCACTTGAACCATACAATGCATATGTCTTATTTTTTTATATAATTGTTTATCATCATGACTCCTGCCATTTAAAAATATCACAAGCTTTTAAAATAAGGCATAATTTGTTATAGTTACAAACACTGTTCACACCCCTGACAGTTTTAAAAAAACCAGCGACACATCCAGCCAACAAAGTATGAAACGATCCGTATCGGTTAAAAATATTAAAAAAAAACTTTATCATTCGCAATTTATATGTTAATTATTACCTATCAAAGTTAGTCTCGTGTCGAAAATACAATCTCACCACGGCTGGTCCTGTTACCGTCAGGTACCAACCAAACAATCGAAAAAAATTACAAACACAAAACTGGCATAGCTATTCTACTGTTTTCTCTTCTCACCAGGATTGGAACTGTAAGCAGATCTTTTTTCAGCAAATTTCGTTGCTGCACCGGAGGCCCATACCATGCTTGATGAAAATACTCAGTCTTTTATTTCTGAAAGTCGCGAAATGATTGATGAAGTCGAACCATACCTCGTCGAATTGGGGCAATCCTCAATCGAGAGCGGGGAAGTAGATCCTGAAACAACAAACCTGATCTTCCGCCTTTTCCATTCGGTAAAAGGTACGGCCGGATTCCTGGGCTTTAATGTTGTTGTCAAAGTGACTCATGAGGCGGAAACACTCCTTGATCTTGTCAGAAGCGATAAGGCCAAAATGGATCATACCAACACGGACATCCTTTGCAGAACATGCGATCTCGTCGGCTTGTTGCTGAATCAGATAGAAGCCACGGAATCGGATACCGGATTGGAATCCGAAGCAGCGTCCATCATTAAAGAACTGGAACAGAGAATCCTGGTCGGCAAAGGAATAATCCCGGATGCGCCGGCGCCGGAACCGGTTGAACCAAAGGGAGAAGCAATAACCGAAGCGGGAAACATGGATGAAAGCAATGAAAAAACACATCCGGGCCAGGAGGATTTCGACATCAAAATGCTGATCAGCCCGGAAATGCTGAAGCGATTCACGGAGGAAAGCGATGAACAGCTAGAACAGGTTGAATCCGCCCTTCTGGATCTGGAAAATGATCCAGAAGACAGCGAATTGATATTGGAAGCTTTCAGAGGATTGCACAGTTTCAAGGGAAACTGCGGCTTTACCGGATTTTCAAAATTGGAAAAGCTGAGTCATCGAACGGAGACCATACTGGAAGCGATCAAAGGGGGAAGGGCAAAAGCCGAACCCGAAACCATTCAATCCCTGCTTCACATGGTCGATGTCTTCCGTCAGGCAATAGCAGGCATTTCGGAAAATGGTACGGAAGAAATTGAAAACATGCCGCTGCTCGAAGATTTTCTGGATGATATCATTGCATCAATCAGGAATACCCCTGCTGAAATCCCAAAACCGGACGTCATTGAAAGACCTAAAATAGAACAGGAGGAAGCTCTGTTTCTGCTTCGAAAGAGCCGGCTCCCTGCAAAAGTGAAAGAGGATATCCCCCAAACCGAATCCGGCAAGAATTTGTCCCCCCCCCAGCCGCCTGCTCAAACAAAAAGCAGAACCATCGTGCGACAGGATATTCGCGTGGATCTGGCAAAACTGGACAGCCTGATCAATCTCGTGGGCGAACTGGTGATCGCGGAAGCCATGGTTACCCGCAATCCTGATTTAAAAGGATACGAATTTGAAAACTTTGAACGCTCCAGCACCCACCTGAATAAAATTGTCAGAGATATTCAGGATATGACCTTGTCCGTCCGAATGATTCCCATTGCCGGAATCTTCCGGAAAATGATCCGTCTTGTTCATGATCTCTCCACAAAAGCAGGAAAAAAAATCGACCTCCAGTTGTCGGGAGAAGATACGGAAATCGATAAAACCGTATCCGAGCTACTTGCCGATCCTCTCGTCCATCTCGTCCGGAACTCGATTGATCATGGTATCGAAACCCCTCAGGAAAGAACTGCCGCAGGGAAAAAAGCAACAGGAGAGCTGAAGCTTGAAGCCAAGCATGAGGGGGGTGAAATCTGGATTATTATCAGTGATGACGGGCGCGGACTCAACCGGGATAAAATACTCCGGAAAGCAGTCGAAAAAGGGCTGATACAGGATGACGGAAGCAGTATGAATGATCAGGAAGTATTTGAGCTGATATTCCAGCCCGGATTTTCCACTGCGGATAAAGTCACCGATGTATCCGGAAGAGGAGTCGGAATGGATGTCGTGAAAAAAAATATCGAAAAGATCAAAGGTCATATCGACATCCAAAGCAAACCGGGTCAGGGAACAAAAATGATTCTCCGGATCCCGTTAACATTGGCGATCATCGATGGAATGCTGGTTCGTGTCGGTAAGGCCCAATACACAATCCCCCTGCTGTCCATCCGCGAATCCATACAGGTTGAAAAAGACAAGATCACAACGACAATGGACGGCCAGGAGTTGGTTCAGGTAAGAAACGAGCTGATTCCCGTTGTTCGGCTGTATGAGCTGCACAAGATTGAACCTGACACAAAAAACCTCCATGAAGGACTTCTTGTCATAGTAGAGTATCGAGATGAATGCGCCGGAATTTTAATTGATGAGATACTCGGCGAACAGCAAGCGGTAATAAAAGGCCTATCCAACTATGTCGGCAGTATCAAGGGAATTTCAGGTTGCACGATTATGGGAGATGGTGAAATCAGCCTGATTCTGGATACCGGCGGCCTGATCAAAAAAGCACAAAACAGGGAAGCGGCTTGAAGTGTGAACATTCAAAGGAGGAATTGCATGAGTGAAGAATTGGAAACTTTAAGTGAAGACCTCTATGACGATGGTGAAGATACCATGAAGGATCGATATTTTACCTTCCGGATCGGCAATGAAGAGTATGGTATTGAAATCATGTATGTCATTGAAGTCATCGGGATTCAAAAAATCACAGAGGTCCCTGATATGCCGGTTTTTGTTAAAGGGGTCATCAATCTGAGAGGCCAGGTAATCCCGGTGATGGACGTTCGCGTGAGGTTTGGAATGGAAGAGCAGGCCTATAATGAAAGAACATGCATCGTTGTGGTAACCATAAAAGACAGCGCCATTGGGCTGGTGGTGGATATGGTGAGTGATGTAATTGATATCCCGGAAAAAGACGTCGATCCGCCGCCTAAAATAAGCCGTAAACCCGGAAGTCGATTCATCAAGGGACTTGGGAAAATTGACAACCAGGTAAAGATTCTTCTGGATGTCCAGAGATTACTCTATGACGAAGAACTGGAACAGGTTTCATCCATAACGGATTAAATACCAACCCCAAGACGTTCCTGTGCTGTGGAAAAATCAATCATCAAAAAATACGATTATGAGCAATGACATCTTGAATCAGAATCAAACCGCCGTCTCATATCCGCAGTCTGCCGGAATGGTGCAACTGACGGACAAGGAATTCAATGACATCCGAAAGATCGTCTATGATAATTTTGGTATCAACCTCACTGATCAGAAACGATCCCTGGTTGTCGGCCGGCTTTTCAAACTGCTCAAATCATATGGTCTCAACTCCTTTCAGGAGTATTTTGATTATATCCAATCCGATACTACCGGCAGAGCAATGGGAGAACTGATCAATCGGATTTCTACAAACCATACCTTTTTTTTCCGCGAAAAAGAACATTTCGACTTTTTACAAAATATCGCTCTCCCGGAAATTGAATCCCGGCAGAAAAAAGGTTTCACAAATGACCTGCGACTCTGGTGTGCCGGCTGCTCTTATGGTGATGAGCCCTATACCTATATCATTGTCATGCTCGAATATTTCAAAGCCAAATACAGCTTGTGGGATGCCGGGCTGCTGGCTACGGATATTTCAGAACCGGCACTTCATGCCGCGCAAAAGGGGATTTACCCAAGTGAAAGAATCCGGTTGGTTCCGCCGGACCTGAAGCATAAATATTTTAAAAAAATTCAAGACGACGAGTGGATTGTATCCGACAGGCTGAAAAGCGAGATCACCTTTCGAAGATTGAATCTGATGAATTCATCCTTCCCGTTTAAAAAACCGTTTGATATCATTTCATGCCGCAATGTCATGATTTATTTTGACCAGCCCACACGTGATGCCCTGGTAAAAAGGTTTTATCAGCATACCACACCCGGCGGATACCTTTTTATCGGTCACTCCGAGACACTGCGATCCGATTCTTGCCCATATGAATATATAAAACCGGCTATATACAGAAAAGGAGCTGTCTGATGGCAAAGCCGATTCGCGTCCTCGTAATTGATGATTCCGCATTGGTTCGGGATATCCTCACCAAGGGGCTCGAAATGGACCCGGGAATCACGGTTGTCGGGAGTGCGTCCGACCCCTATATTGCCCGGGATAAAATCGTGAAACTCAAACCGGATGTACTGACACTGGATGTGGAAATGCCGCGGATGGACGGTGTGGAATTTCTTCGAAAACTGATGCCGCAATATCCCTTGCCGGTGATCATGGTCAGCGCCCTTACTGAGAGAGGCAAGCAGGTTACACTCGATGCTCTCGCCCTTGGAGCAATCGATTTTGTTACCAAACCAAAGGCTGATGTTGCCAGGGGTTTGCAATCCATGATTATGGAACTCCGCACCAAGGTTAAAATTGCATCCACTGCAAATGTCTCTCACTGGAAACAAAAAAGATATACTGATGGAGCCGGAAAACAGACACCGGTAAGGGCATTGGCTGAATCGACCGATAAAGTGATCGCCATCGGGGCCTCCACCGGCGGGACAGAAGCGATCAGAGAAATCATTACCAGATTTCCGATAACCACTCCGGGTATCGTTATTGTTCAGCATATGCCTCCTGGATTTACGAAAATGTTTGCAGAAAGAATGAACAGCCTGTGTATGATGGAAGTCAAGGAAGCAGAAGACAAAGACCGAATCATGCCGGGCAGAATTCTGATCGCTCCCGGCGCAAAACAGATGAGCGTAAAACGATCCGGAGGTATCTATGAAGTGATTGTCCAACCTGGCGAATTGGTATGCGGACATTGTCCTTCCGTTGAGGTAATGATGAATTCCGTTGCAATACATGTCGGCTCAAATGCCGTAGGGGTTATGTTGACCGGGATGGGAAGGGATGGCGCAAACGGAATGCTGGCCATGAGAAATGCCGGTGCACGAACTATTGCCCAGGACGAGGCATCATGTGTCGTATTTGGGATGCCCAAAGAAGCCTACACGATTGGTGGTGCCGAGCGACTTGTCCCCCTTGATCAAATTGCTGAAAAAGTTATCGACCTACTTTCGGGATGAACTCAATGAAAAAAATAATGATCGGAGTTGGAGATTTCGGAGGAAGTAATACAACCGGAGAATCCGTAAAAACGATGGCACTGGGGTCATGTGTAGCTGTCGTGATTCTTCACCCGCCGACCAGAACCGTTGGGATGGTCCATGTGGCCCTGCCGGAATCGACTACCAATCCGGACCGCGCAAAAGAACGTCCGGGCTATTTCTCAGATACCGGTATTCCGGCGCTGCTGAAAAGGATGGCGGAGTTGTCTAAAAATCCATCCAATAAAGGATATATTGTCAAGCTGACAGGCGGAGCAAAAGTAATGGACCCGAACAATCTGTTTAATATCGGAGACCGAAACGTCCTCGCGATTAAAAAAAACCTCTGGAAATACGGAATGGGGCCGGTAGCAGAAGACACCGGCGGCCAGATCAGCCGAACGGTCGAAGTCTTTGTCGATACCGGTAAAATTGTCATTTCGTCTCCGGGAAGAAACAACTGGGAAATTTAACCAATTTGAGGAGGTCAACCCGAATGGCAAAAATTCTAATAGCGGAAGACGAGACCGTCTCTCAGAAATTCGCTAAAAAAATTGCTGAAAAATCCGGACACTCCGTTTTCATCAGTCCAAACGGCAGACATGCCTATGAAACATTAAAGTCCAATCAGGACTTCAAACTGCTGATTACGGATTTTATGATGCCTGAAATGGATGGCAGGGAGCTCGTCATCGCTGTTCGCAATGATCTGAAATATAAAGAACTCCCGATCATTATCATGTCGGCATATATCACTGTGAAAGAGATTTCCGATCTTCTTGAAAAAGGAGCGACTGCTTTTCAGGCAAAACCGCTCAATGAAAAAGCACTCCTTGAAGTGTTGAACAGATATTTACATTAAAAAGATGGACTCATCATCATTGTCTCATTTGTAAAGAGGAAACTCACCATGTCGAATGTAGATGAAATCATGGCAAAAGCCCGCCAAATGCCATTACTCTCCAGTGCTTCCACACGCCTTCTCGCATTGTTAGGAGATGAAGACCATGGACTTTCCGACGTAGCCAAAATCATTGAGACCGATGCCGCCTTAACCGCCAGAATACTTCAAATCGTCAATTCCGCGGCATTTGGTCTGAGGCAATCCATATCAACAGTAGCCGCTGCGGTTCCATACGTCGGCGAGAAACTGATTGTCAGCTTATCCATAAACCAATCCGCTCCTCAGGTTTTCAACAGGCCCTTGATTGGCTATGAAAGTCAACGCGGGGAACTCTGGGAGCATGGGCTGCGCACCGCAATTGCGGCAAGTGCTCTGTCATCCAAATCCCGCAAAGAGATTCAGGCCGGAGTAGCTTATACTGCCGGGATACTGCATGATATCGGCAAATCGGTTCTTTCGAAATTCCTTACCGGCTGTTCCCCGGAAATGATTAAAAGTATTGATGACGGAGAAATTCATGACTTTCTGGAAGCAGAGGAGGAAAAAACCGGAGTCAATCACTGTAAAATTGGAAGAGAGCTGGCCAGGCACTGGAGACTCCCTCCGGAATTGGAACAGGCCATCGCATTTCACCATAAACCATCTGAGTCGGATAAAAAATATAGAAGCATGGTTTATATTGTCCATTTGGCAGACATGGTCGCCATGATGGGTGGAACCGGAACGGGAACCGACAATCTTGCATACTCCCTTGATAAACAATATACCGAGTATATTGATATCGATCAGAAAGGAATCGATCATTTATTATTGTCGGTCATGATGGAATTTGAAAAAACCAAAGAGGCCCTGTTTGGTCCTGAAAAGGAGAGCGAGGGATGAAGCGCATCATAATTGTCGATGACTCAAGCACAGCAAGGATGTTCATCAAACGGTGCTTTGAAATTTCCGGATGCCAGGATGTAGAATTTCTGGAAGCGGGAAATGGCCTCCAGGCATTGGAACAAATCAAAAAAGTGCCTGTCGATCTCATTGTATCAGATCTGCACATGCCTGAAATGGATGGTACAGCCCTTCTGAAAAGGATTAAATCCTCTCCTCGCTTTCATGAAATACCGGTCATCATCATCTCCAGTGCGGCCAACCCCAAAAAAGTAGAAGAATTAAAAGCGCTTCTGGCATTGGATGTCCTGAGCAAGCCGGTTTCTCCCGCAAGTGTGTCTCAAGCTATCAAACCTCTTCTTCAAAAATCGGAGGGATAAGAATGCATGTCGATGCGCAAAAATTGCAACAAGCGCTTTTTTCTGCGGTCTCAGAAACATTTGAGGCCATGATATTTACACCAATAGCACCGGCAGAAGAGCCGGGAATTTCCTCTCTTTTTCCAGAGACGCCGGAATCAATGGCAGAAAACCAGGATCCCGACTCTCCCGAATCGGAATTTCACAAGGCCAAATTTTACCAGACGGAAATCCGCCTGATCAGTCCGGAAAAAGCTTTTTTTTCCATGATTTTCCCAGGTGATCTGGCGATCCGTATTACCAAGAATCTTTATGGCTGGATGGAAGAAAATGACCCTCCGGAGCGTATCATTCAGGATTCCCTTTCCGAGATTATTAACACCATAGCAGGCAAACTGATAATGATACTGCTTGATGATCAAAGCACTTTTACACTCAGTCTGCCGAATTTGAAACGTGTGAAAAACCTATCCGTTGAGAGGGGCGATATTTATACTTATCAGACAGTGGATAATGACAGGTTTGTTTTCATCACTGACTGGAATCCTCTCTCTGAAAAATAAAAAAAACCGGCGAATCATTTATGATCCGCCGGTTCGTAAAAAACCTGAAAAACCAATTATGAGTCCTACAGCTCTTTTATCTTTTCCGTCAGCTCCGGCATAAATTCAAGAATGTTTGCCACAATACCAACATCCGCAACCTGAAAAATAGGCGCTTTGGGATTTTTGTTCACGGCAATCATATAGGGTGAGCCCTTGATCCCGCCAAGATGCTGGAAAGAACCGCTGATACCCATTGCCATATACACTTTGGGTTTTACCGTTTGACCGGATGTACCGACCTGACGGGACTTTTCCATCCACTTTGCATCCACGATCGGTCTTGAGCAGGACAGGTCTGCGCCCATTGCCTCTGCAAGTTCCTTAGCGATTTCAATATTGTCCTGCTCCTCAATACCGCGCCCGACGGAAACAAGGACATCCGACTTGGTGATATCCACATCACCGACTTCAGCCTGCACCATTTCAAGGAACTTACGGCCTGCTTTCAAGTCACCGGCATTACCGGATTTATCGACAACCTTTCCCCCTGCAGACTTGCTTTCATCCGCCTTACAAACACCCGGACGGATATTCAGAATCGCGCCGGCAGATGCATCGCAAGTGACATGGGTGCTTACCTGACCGGAAAATTCCTGGCGCACCAGTTTCAGGGTCGTTCCATCGGTACCTTCAATGTCGGCCACATCGGCAACAAAAGCGGAATTCGTTTTGATGGAAAGACCGGGACCAAGATCCATTCCAAAGGTATCATGGGGCAGCAGAAGAATCGCACCAGCCGGCAGAATATTGATGAGCGCTTTTCTTACCGCTTCGGCGTTTGGATAGGCCAGCGCCGGGTTGTCGATCTTCCACACTTCACTATAAGAAGCTGCAACATCATTGCATACCGCATCCAGATCTGATCCGGTTCCGGTTACAATTGCCGTCACTGCAGCTCCTGCATCAATCTTTTTTGCAGCAGCTGCCAGTTCGAGTGCCGTATCATCGGCAACCCCGCCCTTGTGTGTGATATATGTAAAAATTTGAGCCATTATTTCAGTCCTCCTTTGGCCTTCAAAAGTTCAATCAGCTTGTCAATGATTTCCTCTGTACTACCTTCGAGCATTTCCGCACCCGCTCCGAGTTGCGGTACAAAATAATCCTGTACCTTTACTTTGGCAGCAGCGGCGCCGACTGCATCGGAAGAAACACCAAGATCGGAAGCACCTAAAACAGGAATCTCCACAGACGCCACTTTTCGGATTCCACGGATTCCGACATAACGCGGCTCATTGATACCGGTCTGAATGGATAGTACACAGGGCATTTGAATCTCATTCATTTCCTGATTACCACCTTCAATCTCACGACCGACCTTCAACGTCTTGTCATCAATAACTTCAATTTTGTTCACAAGAGACGCATAGGGCTGATCCAGCATGGCAGCGAGCATTCCACCGACCTGACCCGCACCGGCATCAGCCTGTGCACCGGTCAACACCAGATCATACTTTCCTTTTTCCACTGCAGCCTTCAGGATGGTTGCGATCCCTTTTCCATCGGAGCCGGCAAACGCATCATCGGACAGCAGGAGCCCTTCATGGGCACCCATTGCCATCTCCCTTCTGAGGACTTCTTCTGATTCATCATCACCAACAGCTACAACAGTCACTTTTCCGCCAACCCGGTCAACGATCTGAATGGCCTCTTCAACCGCGTAATTATCCCATTCATTCACGGAATAAACAAGATCATCACGATCGATATCCGTTCCATCGCTATTGACTGCTATCTCATTCTCCGAGGTATCCGGAACCCTCTTGACACATACCAAAATTTCCATATTCTTCCTCCCTAGTTATTTATTTGAATAACCATTATACCGGCTCTTATCATCGATATGATTGCCCGCTGAAAAAAACTATTCTCATCGAATAAGATGACGGTCGATCAGTTCCACAAAATCAATGGCCTCCATCTTCCCTTCCATACCGGCAACCTTGATCGCATCCTCCATGTTGACCAGGCAGAACGGGCAGGCAGTGACAATAACATTTGCCCCGGCCTTGGCTGCCATCTTGACACGAAGAACCGCCATTCTTTCTTCTTCTTCCGGTTCATAAAACAGCATCAAGCCGCCGCCACCGCAGCAGAATGAGCGATCTCTGCTTTTCAGCATCTCTACCCGCCGGATACCTTCCAGTGCGTCCAGTGCTTCCCGGGGGTCCTCATAAACGGAATTGTGACGGCCAAGATAACATGGATCATGATAGGTATATACCTTGGATTCATCTTCAATCATTTTGAGATGCAATCTTCCTGTCTTGATCGCCCTGGCAACGACCTGGCTGATATGCTCGACCTTCGGCAGACCGGAATAATCATTTTTCAATGCGTTGAAGGCGTGCGGATCAGCGGTTACGATTTTCCGAGCCCCGGAGTTCACAATCATCTCCGTATTATGTCTCTTGAGATCCTGAAAAAGCATCTCTTCTCCGAAGCGTCTGACTTCGTTTCCGGAATCCTTTTCATCCTTTCCGAGAATACCGAAATCAATACCCGCTGCAGTCAGCACCCTTGCGGTTGCCTGGGCAATACCCTGCATTCTGTCGTCAAATGAACTGATGGAATCCACAAAATACAATACGTCTGCCGTTACACCATCTTCCAGAATTTTCACGTTGCAGGTTTCGGAAAAATTATTAATGGTAGTCCATTCGGAGCGCTTCTTTTCCATTTTACCCCATGGATTTCCACGCTTCTCGATCGCCTTTAACGGTTTTTGCAGGGACTGCGGTACCATTCCTTCATCCACCATACCCCGGCGAAGATCAACGATCTTGTCGATATATTCGATTCCAAGGGGACATTCCTGCTCACAAGCACCGCAGGTTGTGCAGGACCAGATTTCATCTTCTTCATAGATATCGCCGATCAGCGGTTCACTCTTCAGGAAATCCCCCCGCAACGGATAATTTTTGAATATTTTATCGCGACCCTTGATCGATATAAAACGGGGAGACAGCGGTCTTCCAACGGCGTTGGCAGGGCATTGATCGGAGCATCTGCCGCAGTCCGCACAGGTGTAAAAATCCAGAATATGTTTCCACGTGAAATCTTCCATCTTTTTCACGCCAAAAGATTCCAGATCATCCAGCTGTTCATCTGTGATGCCGTATTTAACCGGCTTTACATTTCCCCTTTTGGTGCGCATGAAAAAGACATTGAACAGGGATGTAATGACATGAAAGTGTTTGCCCATAGGCAGGAAGCATAAGAAGAAAAAGAAGGTGATATCATGAATATAATAACTTGCAATGTGAAGCGATTGCAGTGTCTCCTGGGGCTTGTCAAGCACCATGTTTTTCAAAAGCCATGCAAGGGTTCCGGGAGCCAGAAACTCCGGTTTCACACCCTGCTGAACCTGAGCCGCGACATAACTTGCCTCAAAAAGGCTCTCGGAAATCATCAGGGTAGAAATGATGCCCAAAACAAAAACAGCTTCGCCCGTGTGATCATGACCATATTTTTTCGGGACATCATATCGTTCCGGTCGGAAAACCCCCCGCCGAACCGCTGCGATCATACAGGCAATCAGTACCCATGTCGCAGCGTAATCTTTCAGAATATTATAGATATGTCCGATCACGCCATCCATTCCCGGAAGGACAAACCCTTCCTTCAGGCCGATAATCACCAGGGACGTTGATCGAATTCCCAATGCCAGAAAACCAAAAAAAATCAAGATGTGCAGCACACCTGCCGTCATATATCTCGGCTGGCGCCATTGTGCGAGCCAGATTTTCACCACATTGATTACGCGATTGGGTATGTCATCAAAACGATTGTCCGGAGCTGCTTTCACCAGAGGTGCGATTCGTCTTGCCATAATATAGGTAAACAAACCAACACCGACTATGGGAATCACCAGCGAAAACAAGATTGTCGGGATACCCAGAAAACTAAAATTTGACGGGGCAATTAAAACTGGTTCCATTTGATATTTCCTTATCACCTCATGATTAGATCATTATTGTACAAACAATTCGAATCATCCGACCAATCATTGCATTTCGCCTTGATTGTTATTTCCGATTTGTTTTTTAATACCGCCTGATACGCCTTGTACACCAGACTGAACAATCGTTCAAATTAATGAAAAAATAAGGCTCCGTCAAGAAAAAAATAGAAACAACCTCATCGACCGTTCAGTCTTATGGAAAAAAAATCGGAGTCCGCAAACAAGCAGAGCTCCGATTTCAATCCATGCTTTCATATCCGGTTCAATTGGAAACTATCCGCCAAAAGAAGCATCGTCAATATCAACCGCAGCTCCGTTGGTATTCAAAATTGCTTCCATCTTTCCCAATGTCGCCGGCAGAACGGAATTTGCAAAAAATTCAATCGATTTAACCTGACCTTTATAAAAGGATGCATCCTTGCCCTGCTTTGCAATCATGGGAGCGGCAACAGAGGCTCTCCAGAGAAGCATCCAGGCTGTAATCACATCTCCTGCAACCTCAAGAAAGGGATGTGCAAAGGCAAAAGCATTCAGAACTTTTTCGGACATGGCCGTCTTCCCAAGATGCATGGCCACTTCACCCAGTTTATTGAGCGCCGCTTCAACCCGGGAAGCGAAGTCGCTCAATCCATCAAGCTTTTTGGCCGCCATGATCGTTTTCTGGATTTCGCCAAAAAGGTCCATAACCAGCTTGCCCTTTTTCATGCCGAGTTTTCGGCCCAGAAGATCCATGGCCTGAATGCCGTTGGTTCCCTCATAAATCATGGTAATACGGCAGTCTCTCAGAAGCTGCTCCATGGGATATTCCTTGATATATCCATACCCGCCGAATACCTGCATCCCATAGCTGCACATTTCAAATGATTTATCCGTGACATATCCTTTGGCAACCGGAATCAGGATATCAATCAATCCGTGCAGTTTTTCCTTTTCATCCTCGTTATCGGTTACGGAAGCGCAATCTTCCAGATAGGCAACATAGTAGAGGAGACTTCGCATGCCTTCAATATACGCCTTCATGGTAATCAACATGCGTCTCACATCCGGATGCTGAATGATCGGAACACCTCCGGCATTGGGATCCATCATCTGAAGGAGATTTTTCCCCTGAACACGTTCTCTTGCATAATTCAATGCATGCAGATAAGCGGAAGTCGCGCATGAAAATCCCTGAAGTCCAACCAGCAGGCGGGCTTCATTCATCATCAGGAACATGGCGCGCATCCCCTTGTTCTCCTCTCCGAGAAGGGTCCCGATGCAATTGCCTTTTCCACCGAGAGTCAAGGAGCAGGTGCTGTTTCCATGAATTCCCATTTTCTCCTCAATACCGGTACAAACCACATCATTAAACCCGCCCAGACTGCCATCGGCGTTCACGCGGAATTTGGGCACCAGAAACAGGGAAATTCCCTTGGTTCCTGCCGGCGCACCCTCAATTCTGGCAAGCACCGGATGGATGATATTCTCGGACAGGTCATGCTCCCCGCCGGAGATAAAAATTTTAGAACCGGTAATGGAATACGTGCCATCATCGTTCTTTCTGGCGCTTGTGCTCAGGGCCCCGACATCCGAACCGGCTTCCGGTTCCGTCAGAAGCATGGTACCTGTCCATTTGCCGGTATACATATTTTTCAGGAACAGCCTTTTCTGTTCTTCCGTTCCGAATTCTTCAACAAGTTTTCCAGCCCCATGTGTCAGTCCCGGATACATCATGAAAGCATAATTGGCTCCCACCAGATAGTCGCTTGCCGCCATGGACAGCAGTCTCGGCATTCCCTGTCCGCCATATTCCAGATCTTCCGGCATCGCCAGCCATTCACCCTCTTTAAACAGCTCCCATGCTTTATGAAACTCCTCAGGTACGGTGACTTTCCCGTTCTCGAACCTGGCGCCGGTTTGATCTCCGATTTTCTGTGTCGGCAGAATCTCTTTTACAGCGAGATTCCGCGCTTCGCCGACAATCAAATCAACCGTCTTTTTGTTGAATTCTGCAAATTTTTCATGTTTGCTGAGTTCACTAACCTTGAACTGTTCGTGCAAAACAAAGTCCACATCCCTTCTGTCTGCTATAACTTGTGCCATTTTCTCCTCCTCTTTGTCCCTTATCTTAAGGCCGCTTCATGTTTCGCCGGCGGCGACACCATTGCTGCCGATACCCCGTAAAAAAAGATCTACCAAAGGATCTGCCATGGATTCCAGATCATATTTGCCCCCTGCATAAACCCAGGTACTGATGACAGCCTCAACTCCACCCAGGATATAACGCTTTACCAGACTGAGATATAAATCTTTCCGGAATCTTCCTTCGGCCTGTCCTTGCTCAACCACTTCGCCCACAACATCCAGATACATCTTTGTCAATTCATCCAGCATGGAATCCAATTGCTGTCCCTTGCGGGCTTCCGCCATATAAACAACCGCCATATTCCGATCTCTCTGAAATTCCCGCAAATGACACCGGATCAGATTTCGAAACTTTTCTCCGGAATTTTCGGATTTATCGACAGCTTCCCTGAATTTATTAAAAATTTTTCTGGTTTTATCGCTGTAAAACTGAAGTAAGATATCGTCTTTATTCTTAAAGTAGAGATAAATCGTACCATCGGCGACACCGGCCTCTTTGGCAATCTGTGAAATGGTGGAACGGAAAAAACCCTGTTCTGCAAACACCTTGATCGCAGCATCCAGTATCTTGTGGTACTTGTCTGTCTTTTCCTTTCCGTTTGGTTCCAAAAACATATTGCCGACCCTTTTTTTGAATGAATACTCATTCATTTAGCAGAACCCGGGGATCCAAGTCAAGTTTTTTTTCCCAATGAAAGACGCAACCCTTCTATTATTATGCCGATTTCAAAAATAGCCATTCAAAATTTAATGAATCATCCCGTCATAATTCCCAATAAACAAAATGAGCAAACATTCAATGCATTGTTTTTCCATTATCGGGATATCGGACCCTGACGTTCATTTATTTCTTGAAATCAGAATGGCAAAAATCTCTTTCGGAATTCGGGATAAGCCGATCGGCATATTTATTCCGATCAAGGTGCTGCCGCTCATTATATAAAACGAACGCTCGCTCTATTTTTCTTGACAACGCCCCCTTCTCCACGATAATATCCTCAAGGTTTTTGAAACAGATTGCCAATTTACAAAAAGGAGAAGAAATGGATTTAAAAGACATACGAAGGGTCCTGATCCTCGGGGCGGGAACAATGGGTCAGCAGATCGGACTGCTTTGCGCGTTTCACGGCTATGAGGTCGTGATCTATGACCTGAAACAGGATATTCTGGACAATGCTTATTCCAGAATTCAAAAAAGAGCCGGCAAATGGGTACTGGCAAACCAGTTTCCACCGGAGAAAAAGGAACCGGCCCTCCGCAGAATCACCATGACGGACAACCTGGACAAGGCTGCGGAAGGGGTTGATCTGATCAGCGAGTCCGTTCCGGAAGATCCGGAAATCAAAGGCGGCATTTTTCATGAATTCCATAAACGATGCAAGGAAGAGACGATCTTTACGACCAATACGTCCTCATTGCTGCCGTCCATGTTTGCAAAGAAATCCGGAAGACCGGACCGGCTTTGCGCACTCCATTTTCATGATATCTCCATCACCAATATTGTTGATGTCATGCCGCATGCGGATACGTCACCCGAGGTTACCCGTCTGGTCACAGCCTTTGCCCGTGCCATTGGACAGATCCCGATTGTCCTGAAGCGGGAAAACAACGGATATGTGTTCAACAATATGCTGATGGCGCTCATGGATTCCGCCCTCAGTATGGCATCCCATGGCATCGCCCCGATAGAGGAAATTGACCGTTCCTGGATGGGGATCATGCATACGCTCATCGGCCCCTTTGGCATCATGGACAGCATCGGGCTGGATACGGTCTGGAAAGTGACCGACTACTGGGCAAGACAGCTGAATTACGAAAAAGCCATCACCAATGCTGCCTTTGTAAGAAAATATGTCGATGAAGGAAAGCTGGGATTGAAGAGCGGTGAAGGATTCTACGGTTATCCGGAACCGGCCTATGCACGGCCGGATTTTATCTCCGGCATATCTCTTTCATCTGAAGAAAAGTAAGCCGGGACCGGGAAGGGACCCTGCTCACGTTTGCCGGTTTTTTCTCAGAGTCATTTCCCGGCCGGTTCCAGAACCCTGCGGATCAGTCTTGCCATACTGATTCTGCTGTATGGTTTTAACACCAATTCCCGGATTCCGATGGATTTCAACATTTCCGGATCGATCAAATCTGCAAAACCCGTACAAAGAATAATGGGAATATCGGATCGCGTGCGCAGCATCGCTTTGGCCAGATTCATCCCCGTAAGATCCGGCATGGTCTGATCCGTAATCACCAGATCAAATGCTTCGGGTTGTTTTTCAAATATCGATTGAGCATCCCTGCTGCTTGCGGTTGAGGTAACGAGATACCCCATACCGGACAGCATCTCCTGAGCCATATCCACAATATTGATTTCATCATCGACAAACAGAATATGTTCATTTCCGCTGGGGATATCCTCCGTCTTTTCTTCATCGGCAATCAGATCCTCACCGGCTTTGGGGAAAAAAACCTGAAACACGGAACCCTTCTCCGGCCGGCTTGTCACGTGAACCGCACCTCCCATTTTGGTGACAATGCCATGCACCAGCGAAAGCCCCATCCCGGTCCCTTTTCCCTGTTCTTTGGTTGTATAGAACGGGTCGAATATCCTTTCCATAACCGCCGGATCCATTCCATAACCGGTATCGGTGACGGTCAGGCGGATATAGTCACCGGGTGAAAGCCTGTGGTATTTTTCAGCCTCCTCTCTATTCAGCACAATACTATCCAGTCTGATTCCCAGAACGCCGCCGCTTTCCCTCATCGCGTCCGCAGCATTGGAGCAAAGATTCATCACCACCTGATGGATATGGATGGAGTCGGACAGGACAATTTTTTTATCCGGAGTGATATCCTGTTTAATTTTAATGGTAGACGGCAGGGATGCACGAATCAGCTTCAGCACCTCTTTTACAATATAATTCATATATACCGGTTTCCGGGTTTGCTCGCTCCGGCGGCTGAACATGAGGATCTGCAATACGAGATCCTTGGCCCGCTCGCATGCGTCAAGGACGCGCCTCAAACGAACAGCAAGCTTGCTATCCCCGGCCAGACCGGCCAGGCTGATCTCGATATTCCCCATGATCGCAGATAAAATATTATTGAAATCATGAGCGATACCGCCGGCCAATGTTCCGATGGCTTCCATCTTCTGGGATTGCTGCAACTGGATTTCCAGACGTTTTCTTTCTGCTTCCGCCCTTCTTCTTTCCGTAATATCCCGTGTTACACCGGTAATCCCGATCGGTTTGCCGTTTTCATCCCGGAAAAAAGTGGTCGTAACCTCGGCCCATACCGTTGATCCGTTTTGATGATAATACTCCAATTCAATCGTCCGGGAGCGGTTTGGATCGGACGCTTCCAGCCGATCCGTTTCCAGCTCTTTCCGCACCGTCTCTTTGACCCGTTTCTGCGAATCCGGAGTCAGGGTTTCCGCCATGGATAGACTCATGGCCTCTTCACAGGTGAACCCGCGAAAACTTGCCACCGAAGGAGTAAGATACGTGTATTTCATTGTTTCCAGATCAATTGTCCAGATCACATCCTTGACATTTTCAGCCAGCAGCCGATACCGTTTTTCAGACTGCCGCACTTCTTCCAGGGCCCTTTTCCTTTCCCGCTGCATGGTATTGATTTTATCCGCCAATCCAAAAGAAAAAAAGATCACCAGCAGACCGGTTCCCACCTGCACACCGGAATCGGTTATCAGGTTGCTCGGCAAAAACCCAAAGGATTTCATGAACATCAAAAAGACGCTCAATACCCATGATGTCCAGGCCAGCAGGAAAAACCGGGATTGCCGCACCCCTCTGAAAAACAGGACCACGCCCCCGTATATCATCGTCAAAGCGCCAAGCGTGCCGTAAATGGCCATGGATTGGGTCGTATAATGATACTCCAGCCAAAAAGGCGCGAAGATCAAAAACAGGCCGAATATGAAAAAGACGGATAATACCCGATCAAAACCCGGATAGGTCTCCCGGGTTGCCAGAAAGGATCGGGTAAACTGCACACTGGCCGTAAGGCCGATGAATCCGAAAAACGGGTGGCATGCATTGGCCCACCGGCAAAAATCCGGCCAGAGATACTGAAAGGCCATTCCGCTGTGAGCCATGGTAAATACCGAAGATCCCATGATAAAAGCAATCAGATACAGATAACTGATCTCCCGGACGGACAGGAAAATAAACAGGTTATACAAGATCGTGGAAAGCATGATCCCATAATAAATCCAGTGAAATGCGTTATCGGAATGGATATACGATTCAAATGCCGAAGCTGTCCAGGCGACAAACGGAATGGCAATGGATCCGTTTGACTTGATCCGGATATAAAAAGTCTGTGTTCCCGGCGGCTGTTCAACAGGAAACACCGATGTGCGGAAATTGACTGGCCTTGTGGAAAAAGGCCGGAAGTCACCGCTTTGAAATATTTTCCATCCCGAGGAACCCGGAATATAAAAATCAATCTCATCGATCACCGGATAGACATGTTCAAGATACCAGGAAATGTTTCTCATGGTGGGGTTGGTCGCTGAAAAACGGAACCAGAACGTAGACCGGGAGTATCCGAATCCCTTTTTCTTTCCGATTGACGAAAACAGCGCATCTCCCTCGGATGAAGCGACTCTGTCAATATCGATGGAATTTCCGGCATCGACAAAGTACTCAAGATGCTTCTGTATCGGCATTTTCCGGGGAAAATCCAGGCGCAGCGGTTCTGCGGCCCATAGTGATCCCTGAAGCCCGAAAAAAAAGAACAGGCAATAGAAAAAAATACGCATAGGACAGGATAATGGTCTTACTCCCGGGAGAGACGCCATGGCAACACTTTCTCAGGTTTGATTTTGCATTGGGAAAAGGAAGATGACCGGTCTAAAGGCAATTGATAAGATCATAAAGTAAAGCAGGTTACATGTCAAGCCGGGAAGCCTGAAAAAAACCTGCTGTTTTCATATAATTCAAACACAACCATCATCAAATTCTAATCATTATACGTCAAGATACCCACAAAACAAAACGGTCAACCTGCCGTCATGTTTGACCGGCTGTCGATAACATTTATAGAATGGGATAACAATTATGATTGGATACTTTTTTCTGGTTCTCTTTGTCCTTGCTCTCATGTTCTGCACCTATTTTATCGGTGCCTGCCTCATCGCAGCATCCCGGGAGTGCATTCTCCCCGGAATCGAGGACATCGAAGCATAGGCTCATTCCCGCCATACATCCGTCAAACAAATCCTCCTTTTTATGTAAACGGGATGCGGGACTGATCACCTGAAATCATCCTTGCCCGTTTATCCGCATGCTCCTTTTCCCGGCATCATTATTTTTTGGAGAAATATCATATTAAGATATGGCACTGTTCATACGAAACGTGTATAGAGTATTCCTGAGAAAATGAAATAATCAACCCGCAAACATGAGAGAGGGCATCAGATTATGGAGACAATCTATCCGAAACTGCGAAAACAACTGGATCAATACTCCGTCGGATTTCCGGAAGCAAAATCCGGTGTAGACCTGAAAATATTAAAAAAGTTATATACCGAACCGGAGGCGGAACTGTTTCTGGACCTGAGCATGCAACTGGAAGATCCGGTATCGGTCGCCGGGCGGACAAATCGGGATGCAGCGGAAACCGCCGAAATGCTGGAGACCATGGCAAAGAAGGGGCTTGTCTTCCGAAAAAAGAAACAGGGAACCGCCTATTATGCAGCGATTCCTTTTGTGATTGGTTCATTTGAATTTCAGCTCAACCGGATGGACAAGTCATTTGCCCAGATGGTGGAATCCTATTTTAATGAAGTCTATCTGCACAATCTCGGTGAGTTTCTGCCTCCGCTGAGAACCATACCCGTTAACCATTCCATTGACGCAACCCAGAAAGTGGCTCCGTATTCCGATGCCCGGGCAATCATCCAATCCAAAGATAAAATAGCCATTGCCAACTGCATATGCCGGACCCAGAACAACCTGCTGGAAAAAGGCTGCGGCAAGCCGCTTGAGGTCTGCTTTGTCTTTGGCTCCCATGCGGAATACTACCTGGACAACAAGATGGCCAGACAGATTGACCATGACGAAGCCCTGGCCATTCTCGACAAATGTGAAGAAGCCGGTCTCGTACACCAGCCTGCCAACATGATCAACCCGGGCGGCATGTGCAATTGCTGCGGAGACTGCTGCGGCGTGCTCCGTGCCCTGAACAAACTGCCCAGACCGGCGGAACAGGTCGCCAACATTTATTGGGCATCCGTTGATCCGGAACGCTGTACCGGATGTGAGCTCTGCATGGAACGCTGCCAGATGCAGGCGATTCAGTTGAATGGAGATCAGATCGCAACAGTCAACACGGACCGGTGTATCGGATGCGGACTTTGCGTAACCTCCTGCCCGGCCGAAGCCCTGTCCATGGTTGTCAAACCGGAGGAGAAACAGATGATGCCCCCGGAAAGCGGCATGGACCTGATGATCAAGACCGCGGAAAAAAGAGGCACCTCCCTGATTCCGTTATCCATGACGGAAAAATAAATGGCCCCTTCAACCAAAACTCATTGAATCCGGCGGTTTTTCAACCATTATGGGCGGGAAGACGGTGCAGACCGTCAACCCGCCTGTATACCGGTTACCTTCCGGCAAACCGGGAGAAAGCTTTGACCGAACTTTCCTCCCGTTGACTTTACCCAAACCGATTGTTATTGTCTCTGCCCATGGAACCCGGAAACATCGTTGAATTTATCGACAGCCAGAAAATCATCTGCGCTGTAATACTCGAAATCAAGAAGCAACGCCTGAAGCTTTTAACGGAAAACAACCGTGAGGTAACCCTCTCTCCCACCCGACTGACCTTTACGTGCAGCGACCGGTTGAATCTGACCTGGAATCGTGCCAAACTGGTTGAATCGCTCAAGGAAACCGCTTCAAAAAGAAAAAATCTGATTCCGGCTATCGACATTCGTGAAATTTGGGAGGTTCTCAACACAGAAGAGGAATGGATTGACCTGGAAACCATGACCCTGTTTTGTTTTCAGAATCCTGTCACACCGGATCACACATCCGCCGTTATCCGTGCCTTTTTTCAGGACAGGACCTACTTTAAATTCAATCATGACAAATTTCTTCCCTTTTCGGAACAACAGGTTGAAAGCATCATTGCCCAGGAGAAAGAGACGGAACGAATCAATCAGCTCATCAAAAAAGGCGGAAACTGGCTGAAGGGCATCATCAAAAATGCTGCTCCTCCGGTCATGACGGATCAGGACAGAGCGTATGCTGAAATTTTAAAATCCTGTTTCATTTTCGGGAAGGACAGCCCCCAATATCCGATCGGAAAGGAAATCCTTTCCCAGGCAAATCTTGATATGGGCAGCAGGCTTTTCCATATTCTGGTCCAAGCCGGAACCCTGGATCGCCATGAAAACATCGAACTGTTAAGAAATGACATCCCTGTCATTTTCCCGGATGCAATTGAGGAAGCCGCCCAAAAAATAAAACAGGGAACCGCCGCAAGCGCAGACAAGAACAGAAAAGATCTCACGGACCTGACCATCTTTACGATTGATGGGCAATCCACACTGGATTTTGATGATGCGCTGAGTATTGAACGGGATGCCGACAGCTACCGGATCGGGGTGCACATCAGCGATGTGGGCCATGTTGTTCGGAAAGGGGATATCATTGACACCGAAGCGTTGAAAAGAGGCACCTCCATCTATATGCCGGATCTGAAAATCCCCATGCTCCATCCCCTTTTATCAGAAGAGACGTGCAGTCTGAAAGCGGGGAGTGAGCGGCCGGCCATCTCCATTCTGGTCCGGATGACAAAATTTGCAGAGGTAATCGATTATGAGATTCTTCCCAGCATCATCAATATCAGCAGGCAGCTTTCCTATGCAGAGGCGAACCGGATTGCGGAAACCGATGAAGGGATCAAAATTCTGTATCAGCTTGCCGGATATTTTCGGGAAAAACGGTTAAAGGCCGGCGCCATCCAGATCAACCTGCCGGAGATCAATGTTTTTCTGAATGACAACAAGGAAATCGATCTCATCCGGACCGACCGGGAAACACCCGGCAGGATGCTGGTTGCAGAAATGATGATCCTGGCCAATCATCTCATGGCCGGATTCATCGCGGATCATAAGCTCCCTGCCATTTTTCGTTCCCAGCCGGCCCCGAAAAACCGGATTCTGAAAAATGATGGGGAGACCACGCTTTTTGAAAACTGCCTGCAACGGAAGTTCTTGAGCCGCCTGGTGATCGGAACCGTTCCGGAACACCACTCCGGGCTTGGCCTTTCCGGTTATGTTACCGCCACCTCACCGATTCGCAAGTATTTCGATCTGGTCACACAACGGCAGGTCCGCGCCATACTCGGCCTGGAAGATCCCTATTCGGAACAGGAGATCCGGCAGATCATCCAGGAACTCGAATCCCCCATGCGGAATGCCGGGCATGTGCAATTCATGAGACACCGGTTCTGGATACTGGCCATGCTGGAAAAAAGAATCGGTGAAAAGGAAGAAGCCCTTGTGATGGATCGACGCCGTAACGAATATATCATTATTCTGACAAAATACATGCTGGAATGCCCCATGGCCCAATCCAGCGGAACCTCCCTGAAACCCGGGGATCTGATCCAGGTAATCATTCAGCATGCCGATGCCCGGAATGACAATCTTGCCGTCTTTATGGGATGACGGATACTGATTCTTCTTGATAAAAATCCGTTTTTTTTTTAAGTGAACAGACATGGGATACATTTTTGACTTTCACGATGCTGCCGCATACGATCAGTGGTTCCGCAACCGGCGAAACAAACAGATGTCCGGCCTTGAACTCCAACTGATGATGGATATGCTGCGGCCCCTGAAACGGGAAAGCGTTCTGGATATCGGCTGCGGGACAGGTGAGAGCCTCCTCCCCCTGATCGAGATGGGCCTGGACACTACCGGTATCGACCCATCACCCTATATGCTTGATATCGCTTATAAAAAAATACAACACCGGGCAAACCTGTATCGGGGTTTTGCCGAAGATCTGCCTTTTGAAGACAATTCATTCAACTATGCCTGTCTTTTCACAACCCTGGAGTTTGTGAACAATCCGAAAAAAGCCGTGGAAGAGGCCTGCCGTGTTGCCAAAGACCGTATTTTCATCGGCGCCCTGAATCGCTATGCCATTACAGGAATTGAAAGACGCCTCAAGGGCATCTTTACCGAAACCATTTATAACAAAGCCCGATTTTTCAGTGTCTGGGAACTCAAACAGATGATACGATCCACCATGGGCGATGTGCCGTTTTCCTGGAGAACGATTTGCCTGCTGCCCGGCGGAAATGGAAAACTGGCAAGCCGTTTTGAAAAATCAAAACTGATCCAGCGCTTTCCCTTTGGCGCGTTTTTGGGTATTGTGGTCGCACTGGTACCCAGATTCCGGACACGCCCGCTGACCATACGATACCGATCCGAATCAGCCGCAAAACCGGTGACCGGTTATGTCGGCAGCATGCAGTCCCATGATTCCCTTTTCGATAGACATCAATGAGGCATCATTATGGAAGCATTTCTTTATGAAAAATGGGAAGATCAGGAAGTCCGCTGTCATCTTTGCAGCCACCGGTGCATGATCAAAAAAGGGAAGCGCGGGATCTGCGGGGTCCGCGAAAACCGTTCCGGCAGGCTGGAAACGCTTGTGTATGGAAAAATAGTCGCTCAAAACATTGATCCCATAGAAAAAAAACCGATCTTTCATCTTGCCCCCGGCTCCCTGTCCTACTCCATTGCAACCTGCGGATGTAATTTTTCATGCCGGTTCTGCCAGAATTCCGAAATCGCCCAGATGCCTTCGGAACAGGACGGAAGGATCATCGGCAATGATGTTTTGCCCGAAGACATTGTCGAAGATGCTTTGCGAAATGGATGCAAAACCATCGCCTACACCTACACGGAACCGACCGTGTTTTTTGAATTCGCCTTTGAAACCGCCAGGCTTGCCCAAAAAAAGGGATTGAAAAATATTTTTGTGACAAACGGTTACATGACCGCGGAAGCACTGGACATGATCGCCCCATATCTGGATGCTGCCAATGTCGACCTGAAGGCCTTTAACAATGAATTCTACCGGAAGATCTGCCATGCGAAACTGGAACCCGTCAAAAACACCTTAAAAAAAATGAAAGCGCTGGGCATTCTGGTGGAAGTCACCACGCTTCTCATTCCCGGCCTGAACGACGACACCTCGGAACTCAAACAACTGGCAGCCTTTATCGCCGGGGATCTCGGCGTTGAAACCCCGTGGCATATCAGCCGGTTTCATCCCACATACAAAATGACGGACCGCGACATCACCAGCGTCAATGCCATCATGCAGGCAAGGCAGATCGGCCTGGATGCCGGGCTGCGATATGTCTATTCCGGAAATATTCATGGAGACTCCGGCGAAAACACACTATGCTACCAATGCGGCAAAATCCTGATCCGGCGTCATGGCTATCATATTCACGACTATCAAATCAAAAACAGCCAATGCCCGTACTGCCGGACAACCATTGATGGAATTGACCTGTAACATTGAAATCCGACATGATCCAGAGCCTCACCCAAAACGATCCGCAAAAAAGCCGCATACTGGTTTTCGGCAGAATGATAAAATTCAGCCATACCATATTTGCGCTGCCCTTTGCCCTTTCCGCCGTCATTCTGGCTCACCAGGAGAAACCGGTGACCCTGTCCGGTGTTTTCTGGATTGTGGTTGCCATGATCGGGGCACGGTCTGCGGCCATGGGATTCAATCGCATTGCAGATGCAAAACTGGATGCGCAAAACCCCCGGACGGCCGATCGGGAGATCCCGAAAGGAAAGATATCCCCGACATCGGCCATTGTTTTTGTTCTTCTGTTTTCCCTTGTATTTATCCTGGCATCCGCCTTTCTCGGGAAAATCTGTTTGTATCTTTCGTTTCCGGTATTGTGCATCCTGTTTTTCTATTCCTACGCCAAACGATTCACCTGGCTCTGCCACCTCTACCTTGGTTTCGCCATATCCCTGGCACCGCTTGGCGCCTGGATCGCGGTTACCGGAAGCATGGCGCCCGGCATTTTTCTGCTTTCCCTCGGACTGATGACATACATTGCCGGTTTTGATATCCTGTATGCATGCCAGGACATCCAATTTGATAAAACCGCCGGCCTGTTTTCCATTCCCGCAAACTTTGGGATCGAAACCTCCCTTTTTCTGGCAAAGCTTCTTCATGTCCTGTCCGTACTCTTTCTTCTCCTTCTCTATCCCGTCTTTCATCTAGGTGCGGCTTACCTGTTCACGGTCCTGATCATCGCCATTCTTTTTTTCATTGAACATCAGCTGATCCATCCAAAGGATCTCAGCAACATCAATATTGCCTTTTTTCATATGAACAGCATCATTTCCGTAATCCTTTTGATCGGTATTCTGGCCGATCGTCTGATCAGGTGACCACGATGAAACCAAAAATAATTGTAGCGATCTGCGGTGCCTCGGGAAGCATTTACGGCATCCGGCTTCTCAAGTCCCTCTTGGAAAGGCCGATTGATGTCAGGCTCATCATCTCTTCTGCAGGGGAGGCCGTCATGCGGCACGAAACAGACTATACCGCACCCATGATCCGCTTTCTCCGGAAAGAAGGTGTGCAGATTCATCCGGATGCCGT
Source organism: Desulfobacteraceae bacterium (assembly GCA_003599865.1). GTDB lineage: Bacteria > Desulfobacterota > Desulfobacteria > Desulfobacterales > SURF-7 > QZKS01. The sequence continues at coordinate 55,316 of QZKS01000093.1, read as the reverse complement.
GTTGGAACAATACGAACCGGATAACCTTTTTGCGCAACCGGCCAGCGGATCTTTTCACCACAATGGAATGGCGGTTGTCCCCTGCTCCATGAAAACAATGGGAAGCATCGCCGCCGGGATATCGGGAAACCTGATTCACCGTTCGGCGGATGTCTGCCTGAAGGAAAGGCGGCCCCTGATTCTGGTTCCCCGGGAAACACCGCTGAGCCTGATTCATCTGAAAAACATGCAGCGGGTGGCGGAAGCCGGTGCCGTCATCATGCCGGCCTCGCCGTCTTTCTATTTCCAGCCGCAGTCCGTTCATGAACTGGTGGATACCGTTGTTGCCAGGATACTGGATCATCTCGGCATCGAACATCATCTTGTAAAACAATGGGGTGAATAAACCGTGTATCAGAACCTGAAAGCATTCCTGTCATCCCTGGATAAGGCCGGTGAATTGAAAACCATCACCGAAACCGTTTCCCCGTTCATCGAAATCAGCAGAATCACGGACCGGGAATCCAAACGCCCCGGCGGAGGAAAGGCCCTGCTGTTTCAAAATGTTCAGGGTTCGTCTTTTCCCGTAGCCACCAATATTTTCGGAAGCGACAAGCGGATCTGCATGGCACTGGGTGTCACACACCTGGACCAGCTGGGCGCCCGGGTAAGGGAATACATTGACTTCCATCCGCCGGGGAATTGGAAAGAAGCCCTGAACGTCATCCCCATGGCCGTCAACCTGGCCAATTTTTTTCCGCGGATGTTCCGGGGCAAAACACCGCCCTGTCAGGAAATCGTACTGAAGGGAGACCAGGCGGATCTGTCCCGAATCCCGGTGCTGCAATGCTGGCCGAAAGATGCCGGACCCTTTGTCACCCTTCCTTTGGTCTTCACCAGAAGTCTGTTGACCGGGAAACGGAACTGCGGCATGTACCGGCTTCAGGTGTTTGATAAACAGACCACCGGAATGCACTGGCATATTCACAAGGACGGCTCCCACTACTTTACGGAATACCGGGATGCCGGCAAACGGATGCCGGTTGCGGTTGCCATCGGCGCGGACCCGGCAACCATATACGCCGCCACCGCACCGATGCCCCGGGGAATCGACGAGATGCTGCTGGCCGGTTTTATCCGGAAAAAACCGGTGAGAATGACCAAATGCGTTACCATTGACATGGAAGTACCGGCCGAGGCGGAATTTGTACTGGAAGGATATGTCGATCCACATGAAAGACGGCGGGAAGGACCGTTTGGAGATCACACCGGATACTACTCCCTGGCAGATGATTATCCGGTATTTCATATCACGGCGATCACCCACCGGAAAAATCCCGTTTACAATGCCACGCTGGTCGGACCGCCGCCCATGGAAGACTGCTATCTGGCCAAGGCAACGGAACGATTGTTTCTCCCGATGATTCAATCCGTAATGCCCGAAATCAGGGACTACTGGTTTCCCTGGGAAGGCGTTTTTCACAACATCGTTATCGTTTCCCTGGAAAAGGAGTTTCCGGGACATGCCCAGAAACTAATGAGCGGGCTGTGGGGGTCCGGCCAGATGAGCTTCTGCAAGGCAGTCGTCGTGGTGGACAAAGAGGTGAACCCCCAGGATACCCATGCGGTATTCTCAAAATTTCTCACCCATTTTGACATGGCCTCGGACCTGACCTTTACCAAAGGAATCCTGGATGTGCTGGACCACTCCTCGCCCTTTCCCAACTTCGGCTCAAAAATCGGCATAGACCTCACCACGCGTTTCAAGGATGAACCTCCCCGGGGAAAGCCTTCCGATCTTCCGGAACCGCCGGACAATCAGACCGTCATGGATATTGTCCGCAGCAGGGTGAAAGGCGCCGTCGCCTGCCGGGCATTTGATATGGATCCGCCGGGACATTCCGAACTCATTAACCGGATTCTCTTCATCAGCGTTGAAAAGACCGCAGCCATCGGCGGAAAAGAGATTTCCGAATCCATACCGGAACCGGATATTCTTCCGGGTTTTACTATCTTCATCCTGTTTGACCGGGAAATCGAACTGAAAAACCATTCGCTGATGTTATGGAAACTCTTTAACAATGTCGCGCCGGACCGGGATATCCGGATCAACAGGCAGCGCATGGTCATTGATGCCTGCCGCAAAGGAAAGATGGACGGCCATGAGCGGGAATGGCCGGATGAATTGCGGTTTGATCTCTGAATAAATCTATGGTAGGAAGCGGATACAGACCTTCCGAAACCAAACTTCATATGGTGACTGAGATGACAGAAAAAGTATTCATTGGTAGCAATGATATGGCGACATTCAAGTGCCCGGAATGCATGAGAACCAAAACCGCCAGCGTTTCCCGTTTTCGAAATATCCGGAAAGCGGTCCACGTCAAATGCAAATGCCCTTGCGGCCACACCTATTCCGCACTTCTGGAGAGAAGAAAGCATATCCGGAAAGATACCCACTTTGCCGGGATATTCATCCATGAAAACGGGGTGGACAGGGGAACCATGGATATCCTGGACCTTTCCCGGTCCGGACTCAAAATCAAAACCAATTTCAAGACGGACGTCAAGGTGGGTGACAAAATGAAACTGGAATTCATCCTGGACGACAAGCAGCATTCAAAAGTGTCCAAGGAAGTCATTGTGAGAAGCATTAACGGACTCTATCTGGGTACGGAGTTCGTGTCCCTGGAGCATTATGACAAACTGGGTTCCTATCTGCTCTTTGATTTCGGGTAACCGTTTTCGGGAAATGCCCTGTTATCGCTTTTTCAGCCGGACCTTCACGGACCTGGCATGGGCATCCAGTCCTTCTGTTTCCGCAAGCAGCATGATATCCTTTGCCTCTTTTTTGAATGCCCCTTCCGAATAATGAATGATGCTTGTTTTTTTGACAAAATGATCCACAGACAAGGCGGAAGCGAATTTTGCCGTACCGGCTGTGGGCAGGACATGATTCGGGCCTGCCACATAATCGCCTACCGGTTCCGGGGTATAGTTTCCCAGAAAAACCGCACCGGCATTGCGGATACGGCCGACCCAGTCAAACGGATTTTCAACCTGGAGTTCCAGATGTTCCGGCGCAATCCGATTGGCAAGATCGATAGCCGCCGCAAGGTCCGGAACCAGCATGATCCCGCCGTATTTCTGGATGGAAGCCCTTGCGATATCCGACCGCTTCAGGCTGTCCAGCTGTTTCATGACCGCTGTTCTGACCGCCTTCGCAATCTCCTTTTGATCGGTAATCAGAATGGCCGAGGCCAGCGGATCATGTTCCGCCTGGGACAGCAAATCCGCTGCGATATACTCCGGATCGGCTGATCCATCCGCAATCACCAGGATTTCACTGGGCCCTGCGATCATATCGATCCCCACGGTTCCGGCCACGATTTTCTTGGCCAGTGTCACATAAATATTGCCCGGCCCCACAATCACATTCACCTTCGGTATTGTCTTTGTGCCGTATGCCAGCGCTGCAATCGCCCAGGCGCTTCCGGCCTTGTATATCTTATGGATTCCCGCTATCCGGGCAGCCGCCAGAAGGTGGGGGTTGATACTGCCGTCCCGGGTGGGAGGGGTGACCATGGCAATGGTTTTCACACCGGCAATCCTGGCCGGGATTCCACCCATCAGCACGGATGAGACAAGCGGGGTCTCCCCGCCTTTTGCACCGGGAACATAAATACCGGCCGCATCCACAGGATTGACCATCTGACCCAGGATCACACCGGGCCTGTCCGTCTGAATCCAGGAATTGGCCACCTGATGCCGGTGGAAACTCTCGATCTGGGATGCCGCGCGGTTCAGCGCCCGCATGAAGGCGCCATCCACCATTTTCCGGGCTGCCTTGATTTCCCGGTCCGTCACTTCCAGATGGTCCGCGGTAAGATCCGGTGAATCAAACCGGTTGGTATATCGAATAACCGCTTCATCACCATTCTTTCGCACATCCTCCAGCATGCGGACGACATCCTGGTAATCCTTTCCGGAATAGGAAAGACCGCGATCAATGATTGCGGAAACCCGCTTTTCGGCAGCTTCCGATGGATATGGATAAATTTTCATGGACAGACCCCCTGTTTCCGATCATTCCAAGATGATGAACTTGTAAAAAACGGATATTTAGTATTTTGTCATTCTGACGAAAGTCAGAATCCAGCCTTTTCAATGGGTTCTGGACTCCGGTTTTCACCGGAGTGACGGAGTTGGGACTTTTTACGGTTTCATCAAAGAGAACAGAAGGTATTCTTTTAAGTCATCCCCGGCGGAATTGTCAATCAGGAAACGCATTCCATTCCGGCAGCCCTGAAATTTATCAGACGGATATTTCGTCATCATTGAATAAAGATTGACAACACAAAAATGATCTGTATTTATACTCTTTTTACGGAAACTTGATAAAATCTTAAAAAAAATCAGCGTTTTTTTTCATATGTTATTGGATTCAATACCATGGAGGACAACATGAAACATGACCGTATTTTTAACTTTAATGCCGGACCGGCCGTACTTCCCTTGCCTGTCCTGGAAGAAATCCAGGAATCCTTTTTAAACTTCAAAGGAAGCGGCATGTCCATAACCGAAATCAGCCATCGTTCCAAATGGTTTGATGATGTGATCAACGAAGCCGTGGAAAGGACCAAAAGGCTGCTGAATCTGGACGATCGATATCATGTCCTTTTCATGCAGGGCGGCGCGAGCCTGCAATTTGCCCTGATGCCGATGAACTTTCTGGGTGACAATCAATCCGCAGACTATGTCAATACCGGGACCTGGTCCTCCAAGGCAATCAAGGAAGCGGAAATTCAAAAGAAAAAGATTCAGGTAGTGGCCTCGTCCGAAGACAGGAATTTTTCCTATATCCCCGGGAATATCTCTTTTAACCGTGACGCGGTTTATGTTCACATCACTTCCAACAATACCATCAAAGGTACCCAGTGGGCGGCCTTCCCGGAAACATCGGGTGTGCCCATCCTGGTGGATATGTCTTCGGACTTCATGTGCCGGCCCATCGATATGAAAAATGTGGGGCTGATTTATGCCGGCGCCCAGAAAAATATCGGCCCGGCCGGTGTCTGCCTGGTGATTGTCCGGAAAGACCTTCTGGAAAGGGTCCCGAAGAACCTTCCCACCATGTTGAAGTATACGACCTATTCGGAAAAAAATTCCATGTACAATACACCGCCCTGTTTCGGTGTCTATACGATCCAGCTGGTCCTGAAATGGCTGGAGGAGACCGTCGGCGGACTGAACAAAATGAAAGAGATCAATGACCGGAAGGCAAAGCTCCTGTATGATTTTTTTGATTCCGGCGATTTCTACAAGGGCACTGCGGAACCGGGCAGCCGGTCTCTCATGAACGTCACCTTCCGGCTCCCCAGTGAAGAGCTGGAGAAAAAATTTATCGCAGAAGCCACGGCAAACAAACTCGGCGGACTGAAAGGTCACCGGTCTGTCGGCGGCTGCCGGGCATCGATCTATAATGCAACACCGGCAGAGGCAGTCCCTGCGCTCATTGATTTCATGAAAACATTTGAAAAGAAGAACGGATAACCAAAAACCCCATTCATCAAGCCGGCCTGCAGGGAGAAAGCCCCGCAGGCCGGGTTGTCGAAATTTTCATTCTGCAGGTCTGATCACAGCATTTAATCTTCTTGAAAATAAATTCTATTTTTGGTAAGTCTTCCTCACCATTTTTTTGGGGTGGATGGGAAATAGGGACATGAACATGTCCGGTATCCAGTAACACTTTGGAAAGGCAACCATAATGAACTTCAAAATCTCCAGCAGCCAGGAACGACTCTCCCTGAACATCGAATCGGTTGCTGCGATCATCACGAAAATTCAGCTTGAAACCGGTGAAATCCCCTGGAGTATCAATGGGCATACCGACCCCTGGGATCATATTGAATCCATCATGGGATTGACCATTGGTGGTCATATTGAAAACGCCAGAAAAGGATTTGAATGGCTGTTGAACAACCAGCTGGAGCGCGGGGCATGGTATTCATCCTACCGGAAAGGCGTACCGGATGACAAAACCCTTGACACCAACATGACATCCTATATCGCCGTGGGCGCTTTTCATCATTATCTGATTACAAAAGACAAAAATTATTTGCACTCCCTCTGGCCTTCCATCAAAAAGGCAATTGATTTTTCCATTTCGCTCCAGGCGCCGACCGGTGCTTTTTACTGGGCGGAAAGCCCCCAGGGTGTTGTCGACCAGATGAGCCTCCTGACCGGTTCCAGCTCCATTTTCATGAGCCTGAAATGTGCGCTGTCCATTGCCGGAATCCTTCATCAGCAGGAGCCGGGCTGGAAAGCCGCCAAGAACAAACTGTTGGATGCGATACAATACCATCCCCACCTGTTCAATGTGACAAAATCAAGATTTTCCATGGACTGGTTTTACCCGATTCTTTCCGGTGCCCTGACCGGAGAAGCCGCCTATAAGCGAATCGACAAATACTGGAAAAAATTTGTGGTCGACGGTCTGGGCGTCCGCTGCGTATCGGATGAGCCCTGGATCACACTGGCCGAAACATCTGAATTTGTTCTTGCCCTGGCGGCAATGGGCAACTACCCGCTGGCCAAAATTATTTTCAGCTGGATTCAGGACCGGTGCTATGACGACGGGACATGCTGGTGCGGATTCACCTTTCCCAATATGATCATCTGGCCGGAAGATAAAATGTCCTGGACAAACGGAGTAGCACTGATGGCTGCGGATGCGCTCTACGAAATCACCCCTGCAAGCAGGCTGTTCAGCCATCAATTCTGGGAGGAGTCCGAATTCTCGCAGTTTGTTTGAGAAGGCAGTGAATCGTGATTAGAGATCATCGTCCGTATTATCTGAAAAGGGCCTATCTGGCATTTGAAACGCTTTATGCAAACTGGTTCCTCCGGCCGCAGCTTGCGCACCTCGGAACCGATCCGACCATCTTCCAGCCATGGAATGCCGTTATGTTTGGCGGCCCGATACGAATCGGAAACTATGCCAATATCATCTGTTCGTCGGACTATAAGGTCAGACTGTCCATCTGGTCAAAAGAAAAAAACGTACCGGGGATTACCATCGGGGATTACTGCCTGATCTGCCCGGGTGTCCGGATCAGTGCCGCCGATAAAATACACATTGGCGACAACTGCATGCTCGCAGCGGGAGTCTATATAACCGATGCGGACTGGCATGATATCTATGACCGGACCGCAGCCGGAGCATCAGCGCCGGTCATTCTGAAAGACAATGTCTGGGTGGGTGACCGGGCAACCGTCTGCAAAGGCGTCACCATCGGAGAAAACAGCATTGTCGGTGCCGGATCGGTAGTGGTAAGCGATGTGGAACCCAATACGGTCGTTGCCGGAAATCCGGCAAAAACCATCAAACACCTTGACACCCAAAGGGGTTTTATCAAACGGAATGACTGGTTCCTGAATCCTTCCGCTCTCAATAAGGAAATTGACGATCTTGACCGGAAAATGCTGCAAGGCAATACCTTTTTCGGCTGGCTTCGTTCACTGGTATGGCCCAAACCCGGAGATTGACACCGTGAGTCGAAACACCCTGTTGCACGACCCCTTTTCCATCCATCTGGAAGACAATGATATCAAGAGGGAAAAACAGAAAGCAAGGGAGCTGCGGAAATCCCAATGGTGGAAGAGAAAGTGCGCAAAGGGGATCTGTGGGTACTGCAACCAGCCCACGGCGCCCGGGGATCTCACCATGGACCATATGATTCCGATATCGCGGGGCGGAAAGTCCGTAAAAGGCAATGTCATTCCCTGCTGCAAGGAATGCAACAACCGAAAAAAAGAACTGCTCCCTTTGGAATGGGAGCAGTTCTTATCGGATAAAAAATCGGACCAAAGGGGGAGTGGTGATCAGGACCCGTAATATCAAAACCGGTCTCTATCCTGTACAATGGGTTTGTTAATCCTGACATAACCGGTGTACGGTCTGTGCATGCCATTTTCCCCTGCCTGAAAATGTCTTGAGTTCCTCTTTTTCCAGCCTGTCGGCGATATCCTGATAGGTTTCATTGTCCTTACGCATGGATTCAATGATCTGCATGACTCTTTTGCGGTTTGGATCATCAAATTTTTTGGCTCTTTTTTTCCTCTTTTCCCGCATCATGACCTTATGGCCGCCAGCCACTTCGCCGGTTACATTCAGAGAAACGCCCTTCTCGCTTTGCAGTTGTTCGGCAATCGCCTCCAGCGCACTCGCCTTTCTCTCCTCGGCCATGGCAAGACGTTCCTGTTTATCCGAAATTTCCTGGAGAAGGTCTCTGATTACCAGCAATACTTCCGGTGACTGGCCAGGTACCTGTTCCTGCGGAAACGGTTTGGGCTGATTTTTTTTCCTGGATTCATTGGGAACCCGCCTGTCATATACAACGCCCTGGCCGGTATCATATTGACGCCGTTTTTTATTGAACCTTGTTTCATTATTATTCCGGTAGTCATTACCATTTCGCAGCTTGTGCAAAAAATCACTCATTCATTGTCTCCCTTTGATATGTTTTTCGATTTGATCCTGCGGCCGATGTTTGTAATGGCATGTTTATCAAGTCCGGATATTCATGCCGGAATTTGAGGGTATACATCCCGTGATACCCATAAACTTTTGAAATCGCTCTGACAAAATGTGAATGTCATCAGAAAAGCAGAAGATCAACAGTTATTGTCGTTCCCGTTTTGATCCCATAACAGAGCGCCGGCCGTATGTCAATATACTAAACATTGTTTTGCATCGCCGAATATCATTTTCCTGTCACGTATCTTTTCCCTATCCCGATGCCTGGTTTTTTAACCGGGATATGATGTCCCACGAGAAATGATCCATGCAGGGAAGAATGGCATTGTTGGTAAAGACGGGATCCGACTCGATATCATAGCGCGAGACCGCAACCGCCTGCTTCCATATTGCGGTATGGGGAATGGGCGTAAAATAGGCCGGAATCGGCCGGATGCCGCTTTGCAGAACCGTCTGTATGGACAGTTCAATACTGCGGACAGACTGCCCCGGCAGGCCGACCAGCAGATAAGCGCCGATCCGGCCCTTTTCAAATCCCGCCCGGTGTATGGATGAAACCGCCCGATAAAACTCCTCTTCCGTGATTTTCCGGTCAAGGGAATTGCGATCACCAAAAGATGTGGTTTCCAGCCCCAGACGAACCGTTTCAAAACCTGCCCGATACAGGAGCCGGGCTGTTTCATCCGAGATCTCGCGGATATGGAGAGCGTTGGGGGTATGAAACCGGATATCCACCCCTGCCCGTATGATTGCCTCCAGAATCGGCAACGCATGATGTTCCGCATCAATCAGCAATGCGTCATCATAAAACACGAAATCCCGGACCCGGAATTTCCGATGCCAATACAGAATTTCTTCCACAACCAGCTCCGGACTCCGCCTGACAAATTGCCGGGAAAGAAATCCCGAGGCGCAATAGGAGCAGGAAAAAGGGCATCCTCTGGAGGTCAACACCGGGATATACGATATGACCCGCTGCAGATCAAACGCAGGAAACGGCAGGCTGTCCATATGATCATACGTTTGTCCGGGAAGTCCTCCCCCGCCGGTCTGTTCCTCGATGATGGAAATGATTGTCTTTTCCGACAGGCCGGTTACCACCCTGTCGGCCCCGGAAATTCGCTCCGCGTGCTCCGTACAGAGGGTCGCATAGATCCCTCCGAGGATTACGGGCACATCCGGGAATACCTCCCGGATGACCTGAATGGTCTGCAGGACACCCGGATACCAGTAGGTCATCAGCGAGGTTACCAGGACCAGATCCGGTTTTTCCTGATGGTGCAGGTCTTCCCGAAACCATTCTTCCCGGATGCCGTAACAGCTGTAATTTCTGGGTATATCCTCCAGGCCCCGTGGTTTTGGGATATGTGTTTTCAGGTACGGGCCCCTGCCGTTTCTGGCATAGGGGTCCTGCCGGTGAAGGTTTCCGGGGTGAAACCGGTCCAGGCAGTCCATATACGAAACGGAATACCCCTGTTCCCTTGCGATGGCGGCCAGCAGCAGCAGCCCCATGGGTTTGGCCCAGACATCATAGGCGGAAAAATCATGGATCCACGGATTGATGAAAAGAATATGAGGTTTGTTTTCCGGCACGATCGGGGATCAGCGTTCCTGAATTAAAATCATTATACGGCTGAAAAATACTTCATGGAAGTTTTCTTCAACTCCCGTTTGCTGAACAACAGGGTGTAATTGCTCACAGATACCTTTTCCGCCATCCGTTTTGCCGTATCACGGCATGTTTTTCGATCCCGGGCATGGACCATGGTATACAGGTTATACGGCCAGTCTTTGGCCGGGTTGCGGCGATAACAATGGGAGACCTCCTGAAAGGAAGCCAGCATCTCCCCCACCTCCTCAACCCGGTCTTCATCCACCTGCCAGGCCACCATGGCGTTTGCCCGGTATCCTGATTTCTGATGCCGGAGGGTGGCGCCGAAACGCCTCATCACCCCGAGATCGGATAATTTCTGCAGGATGCCGAGGACTTCCTCTTCGCCCAGCCCCAGCTTTTCCGCGATTTCCAGATAGGGTCTTTCCGTGACCGGAAGATCTCCCTGTATCAGGGCAATCACTTTTTTTTCAATATCGGACAGCATCATCCGCTCTTCAGAAAATTTATATATGTTGATGTTTTCGTAAAAGTGAAAAATCATTATTTTAGTCATGCCGGGCTTGACCCGGCATCCAGTAACTTCAGAAGCTTCTGGATGCCGGATCAGGTCCGGCATGACAGGGATGAATCATATGTTGATTGGCATATAAAGAGTTCCGCGGTAAAAAGTCAAGTTCTTTCCATGCCTTCCTGCTTCTCCTTGTCTTGCAGCAAGAGGATCGTCTCCTGTATCTCTTCACGGGTCACGGTTTTCCGCAAGGCCTCCATTTCAGCCATCACCCCGGCAAAACGAACGCCTTCGGCAGCGCTGATCCAGGCAAGCTGGAGTCTTTCCGGGCGGATGCCCTTTTTTTCCATCTTCTTGTGAAGTTTGGCAATCCGCTTTTCCGTCCAGTGGTTGGCATCAATATAATGGCAGTCGCCGATATGACAACCGCTCACCAGCACCACAGGCGCACCTTTCTCAAAGGCGTGCCAGATGAATTTCTCATCCACGCGCCCGGAACACATGGTCCGGATCAGCCGCACATTGGCCGGATACTGAAGCCGGGAAACACCGGCAAAATCCGCACCCGCATAGGAACACCAGTTGCAGGCAAAGGTCGGGATCTTTTCCGCCGCCTTTTCCGCCAGCATGGTATCCACCTGACTCAGAATCTGCACATCCGTGAAATGGTTCATGGTGATCGCCCCGAAAGCGCACTCCGCCGCACAGGTGCCGCATCCGGCGCAGGCAGCGCTGTTGACCACGGCAGGGGTCTTCTTTTTCACATCAACGGTGATGGCGTTGTAAGGGCAGACCTCGGCGCACTTTCCGCAGGATCTGCAGTGCTCTGCAATCACCATGGAAGTAATGGGTTCGGTGGTGATCACCCCCTTGTGCATCAATCGAATGGCCCGGGCCGCAGCAGCCGAACCCTGGGTGACGCTTTCCTTGATGTCCTTGGGGCCTTCGGCACAACCGGCATAGAAGATTCCGCGGGTAGCGGCGTCCACCGGCTGAAGCTTGGGATGCGCCTCCAGGAAAAATCCGTCGGGCGTGATCTGCAACCCCAGCATTTCCTGAAGTTTCCGGGCACCGGCTGACGGTTTCATACCGATGGACAGGACCAGCATGTCCAGATCATGGAATTCAATCTTTCCGGTGGCGGTATTCTCCACGGCAATCCGCATCCCGCCGTCATCCATTTCCTCCACCGTTCCGGGCAGGCCGCGGATATATTGAACGCCCAGACTGCGGCTGCGGTTGTACAGATCCTCAAAACCCTTTCCAAAGGCCCGGATATCGGTGTAAAAAACCTTGATCTCCATATCCGGATCATGTTCCTTCAGCACCAGACTGTTTTTGATGGTATTCATGCAGCAGATATTGGAGCAGTACTGACCGCCCTTTCGTTGGGAGCGGGACCCCACACACTGAATGAATCCCATGGATTGAGGATGTTTCCGGTCCTTGGGACGGATCAGCGCCCCTTTGGTCGGACCGCCGGCGTTGATCAGCCGTTCAAACTCCAGGCTGGTGACCACATTCTCAAAACGAGTGTAGCCGTACTCATCCATTTCCCGGGGATCATAGGGTTCCAGACCGGTCGCCACCACAATGGAGCCGACCTTGACCTGAATCTCCTGATCCGACATGTGAAAATGAATGCATTTCTTGTCGCACACATCCAGGCACTTGGAACATCCGCGCCCCATGCATTCATTCATATTGATCACATAGGCCGAAGGAACCGCCTGGGGAAACGGTATATACACTGCCTTTCGGGATGACAGCCCCATATTGAATTCATCGGGGAACACCACCGGACAGACATTGGCGCACTCCCCGCAGGAGGTGCAGGCCGTCTCATCCACATGGCGCGCCCTTTTCACGATCTTGACGTTGAAGTTTCCCACATACCCGCCGACCCCGGCCACCTCACTCATGGTGTGAAGGGTGATGTTTGGATGCCGACCGGCATCCGCCATTTTCGGCCCGAGAATTCAGATGGAGCAGTCCATGGTGGGAAAGGTTTTGTCCAGCTGCGCCATGGTTCCGCCGATGGACGGATTCTTTTCCACCAGGATCACTTCATAGCCGTTGTCCGCCAGATCGAGAGCCGCCTGAATCCCGGCCACGCCGCCGCCGATCACCATCGTCTTTTTGATCAGCGGGAGGGTTTCCTCATACAGCGGCGCCAGCAGACCGACCCGCGATACGGACATGCGGACCAGATCTTCGGCCTTGGCTGTGGCATATTCCGGTTCCTGCATATGCACCCAGCTGCATTGCTCACGCAGATTTGCCATTTCCAGCATATAGGGATTCAGATCCGCCTGGAGCATCATCTTCCGGAAGGTCGGCTCATGCAGACGCGGCGAGCAGGAAGCCACCACGATCCGGTCCAGGTTGTTCTCCCGGATATCCTCCTTGATCTCCATCTGACCCGGCTCCGAACAGGCATAAGGGATCTCTTTGGAAACCACTACATTTTCCAGTTCACTGACGTTTCGGGCGACTTTTTCACAGTCCACCGTCTGCGCGATATTCAATCCGCAGCGGCAGACATAGACACCGATGCGTGCGCCGGTTTGCCGGGGCGCCGTCTCAACGGGACTTGTTCTCATTTTCCATTCCTTCTTTTTTGCAGGATAACCGCATTCCGTACTTTTTTTCCTAATGATTCCAAATTACAATTCCCCGATCAACCACTATTCCCAGCAGATCGTCCGCGCGATCAGACTCGTCAGGTCCGTCATCTCCATTTTCAGTTCCGCTTCCTGAAACGGATCCTCCATGGCACAACGGAGATGGATCTGGCACTTGGGACAGGAGGTTACCATAAGATCGCTTCCCGTATCATGGGCCTGACGGATACGCTTGACCTGAAGGGCCTTGGTGTAAGCGTCGCATCCTGTCCAGGCGCAGTTTCCGCAGCACAAGGCGGAAAGCCCCGAATCCTTCATCTCCCTGAACTGTTCGACGGAAAGCCGCTGAATCAGCTTGCGCGGCAGATCCCTGATCTCCTCCATGCGGTTCATCCGGCACGAATCCTGATACGTGATGCGATGGGGCAGCGGCTTGAAGGTAACCGCCCCCTTGTCGATCTCATGTTCCAGAAAGGTATAGAGATGCATGACGGTAAATCCCGGCTGAATGCCGTTTTTCGGATATTCAAGACTCATGGTATGGTAACATTCCGGACAGGCCGTGATCACGGTTTCAATGCCAAGATCCCGGATCATCTCCGTATTGAGTTTGGCCAGACGCAGAAAATTGGTTCGATCCCCGGACCACAAAAGATCATGACCGCAGCATCGTTCCGCTTCCATCAGCCGCGGACGGACATCAAAAAAATTCAGAAGCCGGAGCGCATCGGCAATAATATCGACGGTATTCACCTGCTGATGCTTTTTAAAAAAAGCGTCGAAATACGGGGCACATCCGCCGAAAAAAAGAATCTTGCCGTCAGGGTCCGTCTGAATGTCTTCCGGAAGCCACTTCCATCGGTCCGGCAAAATCGCAGGTGATGTCATGGTCCGCATCAGGGACTGGAAAAAACCGCCGTGGGGTTGCGTTCTATCCGATCCTTCGCCGTCCCGGTTCAGGATACAGCGCATGTCCCGGATGAACTCCGGAAAATTCACATTTGACGGACACCGTTCATAGCAGATACCGCAGGTCAGACAGGCATGGATATCCGCATTGATCTTGCCGGCGGTATCGTTGCCCCGGATGATGTCGCTGACCAGGTTGCGGGGAGAATAGGCCTTTCCGCTCAGCGCCAGAGGACAGGAGGCCGTACATTTGCCGCAGTCCTGACAGCTGTTTGCATCGTATCGGGCCAGAATCTGCCGGACCGATTCACCGGAAGTTTCCGGCGGCCGGCTTGCGGAAGGCAGAACCGGACTTTTCCCCATGGCCTTGATCTCTTCACAGAAATCCGCCAGAAAGGTTTTCAGGGCTCCGCTTTCATCCGGCAGAAAGGTGGCCAGCCGCATTCGCTCCTTGCCCATTCCCAGAAGATCAATGATACTGCGGGTGTCCTCGGTATTGTTTTCCGCCGTCAATGTCCCGCTTCCATACCGGCAGGCTCCGGAATTGCATCCCACAATGGCAACACCGTCGGCACCCATTTCAAATGCTTTGAAAAGCAATGCCTTGCTGATTCTACCGGTACAGGGAATCCGTACCATCTTCACCTCCGGCGGAATCTGATACCCATTGTCCTGGAGCTGCTGGTAAGCGGCGTGTGGTCCCCAGTTGCATAAAAACAGAATGATGTTATAATTTTCCATAATCAATCCAAATTCAACGGATTCGCGGTTCCGCGGTTCCGGTATTGTTTGCTGCCGTTTTGTCATGATGCCGGTCATCCGGGTTGTTTCATCCCTTACAGCAGAATTTCCTCCAGGGTTTTCTCAAAAAACAACTGGTTTCGATACGGGCTGTCCGCCGCATTGGTCGGACATACCGATATGCAGTTGCCGCATCCCTTGCAGAACGCCTCATCCACCCATGCATGCCATCCCCCGATTTCATTGGCCTGAAGCGTTACCGCCTGGTAAGGACAGACCGCCGCACACCTTCCGCACCCGCGGCACAACTCCTGACGGATGAATACCGTATAGCCCTTGCTCTTGCGCGGTCCCCGCGGCATCACCGCCGCCGCCAGAATGGCCGCTGCCTCGCCCTTCTGCTTGCTGGAAATCTGAAGACCTGGCGGATTTGCCAGAAACAGACCGGCAATGGATGTCATCCCCGGATAAAACTGGGGAATCCCCGGCTCTCCCCTGGTCTGCATGGCACAGACGACCGGCCGGTTGGGCATGCTGTCCTGACGGGCATAGCCGATCATCTTCCGGGATTTTTCCCCCAGGATGACCGTACCCACATGCAGGCTCTGCTTGAATCCGCTGGTGTGGACATCCAGCTTGAAATCCCCCAGGGTCCCGCTGAGGCGATGAACATCCGCGTTCTCAAAACAGTGGATATTGGCAAAACCCCTTATGCCTTCGGGGGGCTGATTCCCCTTTGTGAACATGAATACATCCATGCCGGACCGTGCCAGGGTCACGGCACTGTGGACAGCCGCTTCACTCTCCCCGATCACGGCAGCGGCAAAATTATAGTTCCGTACCGGTGAGGAAAATGTCTTCAGATTCCGGGTACTCTTCATGGACCGGTTCAGCAGTCCCTTAAAGTTGACGAGGGCCTGATCCGGATCTTTTGCCAGAAGGCTCAGGGCTTCACCCCGGATGTTGCGGGTCACTACCATGGAACGGCTGATGCCGGTGGCGGTAAACAGCGCATGCTTCAACCGGCTTCTCTGATCCGTGCAGGAACTGCACGCGAAATCCAGTGAACAGCAGACACAGGAACCCAGTACCAGACGGGTGATCCCCTTGTCGCGGACGGTTTTAATGATGGAGCTGATCCCTTCCGGTATACAGGCCGAAGCCATCACCTCTGCATGCACCACATCCTTGTTGCCTTTCAGGTCCTGGACATAATGATCCATATCATCCAGCCAGCCCAGGGACCGGTTGCAGTTGCATACAAACACGCCGATTCGTTTGGGTTCGGATATGACGGGATCCGGCGGAAGAAAGGAGACCCCATGCCCTTTCTGAATGGGAGAGGCACTGCCGAGCAGGACCATGGCCTGTGCGGCAGCGGCAAATCCCCGCATGAGCATGGCATAGATATCCACTCTGGAGGAACGGGGGCCGTACGCGCGAATGATATCATCCCCCCGAACCGACGGCGCCAGTTCCGGGTCGGCAATTATGACGACACCGGCCTGTTCCACCATGGCCTCAACGGATTCTTCATGGTGAATCGCGCCCACCGCCTTACAGGCTTCCACACACTGCATGCATTCCGCACATACGCCGCACTGGAGGCAGCGCTGCGCTTCATAGAGAATATCGGCTTCCGTCAGGCCGAGAGCCACTTCATCAAAACTGTCCTTGCGCTTGACCGCCCTTTTTTCCGGCATGGGTGTGCGGTGCCGGATGGGAATATGGGAACCGATTTCCGGAAAATCCTTTTCTTCCGGCCGCCGGCATGACTCTTCCGGCAAGGGAATATCACAGATATCCAGCAGCATCCGATCTGCCGCAGCCCGGCCCCGGGCCATGGCGTTCACCACTGTGGAGGGTCCGCTGACCGAGTCTCCGGCTGCGTAAATTCCTTCTTTGTTCGTTCGGAAATGAGCATCCGTATCAATATACCCGAACCGGTTTACCGCAAGCCCTCCTTCCGGCATGAGCGGACCGGTCTGTCCGATCGCCACAAAAGCCTTTTCAAATTCCAGGGCAAAGGACGGGCTGTCTTCCACGACCACCGGCCATGCAATGCCTTTGGCATCCGGTTCTCCCGGCCGGGTGGGTCTGCACCGCAACTGCCGGAAACGGCCTTCCTCCCCCTCAAATCCGATTACCCGTGTCCGGTCCACGATAGCGATGCCTTCTTCCAGGGCGCCTTTGACCTCTTCGGCATCTGCCGGAATTTCGTCTCTGCCGAACCAGGATACAATGGTAACCGCAGCTCCCGCCCGGGAAAGGGTTCTGGCCAGGTCAAAGGCTGCATTGCCGTCGCCGATGACCGCCACCTTTTCCCTGACAATGATTTTCTCTTCCCGGTAAAACCGGTTTAAGAAAGACAGACAGCCTTCCACGCCTTCCAGATCCTCTCCTTCCACACCGAGCTTCCGGTCCTTCCAGGAACCGGTAGTGATCAGGATGCCGTCCGTCTCCTGCTGCATTTGTTCAAGATCTGCGGCAAGGTCAATGTGCCGGGACAGGATGAATTCCACACCCATCCGTTCAATATATTTCAGTTCGGCATCCAGGATGTTCCGGGGCAGACGATGAGGGCCGATGCCGTAGCGCAGCAGGCCGCCTGCCATTTTTTCCTGATCGTAGACCTTGACCTGACAGCCGTGTTTTGCCAGTTGGGCGGCTGCCGCCAGACCGGCCGGTCCGGAACCGATCACGGCAAAACATTCGGGCCGGCCGGCTCCGGAAACCGGCACCTTGATATTTTCCGGATGCCGTGCTTCATAATCCGCCAGAAATCGTTTAACCGCACGAATGGAAACCGCCTCGTCCAGCTGTTCCCGGCGGCAGGCGGTTTCACAAGGATGGGTGCAGATCCGTCCGCAGATGCCGGGCAGGATATTCTTTTCCCGGATCAATGCCAGGGCTTCCGGATATCTGCCGGCTTTGGCCAGTGCGATATATCCCTGGGCGTTTACGCCCAACGGGCAGTTTTCCCGGCACAAGGGCAGGCGCCTCTTGTCAATCACCGGTCTGCCGGGCAGGCTGAACCGGCCATTGAATCTGACGGCCTTTTCCGCAGGGTCCGTGCTGATGGGACAAATTTCCACACAGCGTCCGCACAGAATACATTTTTCCCCGTCCACAAACGTCTGCTGCCGGGTCAGGCTGACACTGAATCCCTGCTGATTGTGCTTGATGGACGAAACCCGGGCCGGCAGAATACAGTTGATGCGGGAATTCCGCAGAATGCGGATCAGACCGGGACGGTGGGCAAAATTAAACGGAATGCCGGACCGGAGCCGCCAGTCCTCATTGGCCAGCTTCTGATTCAAATCCGCATCCCCATCCACCAGGGTAACCGGGATGCCCAGCTCACCGAGTTTGTTGGTTGCCGCAATCCCTGACGGTGTTGCGCCGATAACAATCACTTTGTGTAGACGATCCTTGAGACGTTTCATGCAATGGCTCCTGTCTTGCCGGCTGCTTTTTTCTCTTTGCCTTTCAACTTGGACAGACCGTATTCAAACCCTTTGGTAAAGGCCTTGAGGTTCATTTCCTCCGTACCCTTGGGAACCGAGGAGTTGACCGCTTCCCGGGCCGCCTTCTCGGAAACGAGCGTGGAAACGGCTGTCACAAAACCGAGCATGATGATATTGGCCATCATCTTGCGGCCGAGTTCCTCTGCCATGCGGGTGGCCGGGATATCAAATACTTCCCTTCGCCCGTCCGGCTTCACCAGATCCTTGTCCGTGATCAGATACCCCTCCGGCTTGATCTGGTCCTTGTATTTTTCATAGGCGGACTGGGACATGCACACCAGCACATCCGCCATATTGACATACGGATACTGAATGACCCTGTCCGAAATAATCACCTGGGCGCAGCACGCACCGCCGCGGGATTCCGGACCATAGGACTGCACCAGGGTGCTTTCCTTGTGATCTCCCAGGGCAGCGGCCATTCCCAGAATTTTTCCCGCAAGGACAATGCCCTGGCCGCCGAATCCGGTAACAATCACTTCCTGCTTATTGATTTTCCTTGCCATATTCCTCACCTGCTTTTACGGTTTTCCGTTGTCTCCTCCGGGGGCCGGTACATCCTGCGATACACCTCGTCACAGGTAGGTTTTTCAATGTCGATGAATTTTCCCAGAATCACGCCCTTGTTAAAATCCACCTCCAGCTCCGTGGGGCTGGCTCCGTTTTTCACAATGGTATTGTCATGATATTTCTTCAAGGTCTCCAGGGTTTTTTCCCGGTTCCGGCGCCCGTAATTGATGGGGCATGGCGACAGCACCTCGATAAAGGAAAAACCCCTGCGCAGGATCGCTTCCTGTATGCAGTCGGCCAGATCCCTTGCATGCAGCATGGTCCAGCGGGCCACATAGGTGGCTCCTGACGCATAGGCCAGAAGGGGCAGATTAAAAGGGGTATCCGGATTCCCCAATGCGGTAGTGGAGGATCTGGCCTTAAACGGCGTGGTCGCCGCAACCTGTCCGCCGGTCATGCCGTAGGTCAGGTTGTTGACGCAGATCACGGTAAGATCCATGTTCCGCCTGGCCGCATGGATAAAATGGTTTCCGCCGATGGCAAACAGGTCCCCATCACCGGAAAACACAATGACATTGAGGTCCGGTCTGGCCATCTTGATGCCGGATGCAAACGGAATGGCCCGGCCGTGGGTGGTATGAAAGGAATCGATATTGATGTAACCGGCCCCGCGTCCGGAACAGCCGATACCCGAAACCATCGTGAACTGATTATACGGTATATTGGTCTGTTTGACGGCTGTCAGGCAGGAAGTAAAAACCGATCCGATACCGCACCCCGGACACCAGATATGGGGAATGCGGTCCATGCGGACCAGGTCTTCCAGGGGATGCGCCATACCGGCTGTTTCATCATGCTTCATGCCAGGACCTCCTTTGCGATCTTCAGGACATCATCGGGCGGCACGACCGCGCCCCCGTGATGGCCGGCCGTAAAACCGGGAACCGTTCCCGCACACCGCTCTACTTCCCGGCTGATCTGCCCCATATTGATTTCCACGGTGATAAATGCCTTGACCCGTTTAGCCAGCTCCCGGATACGCTGTTCCGGAAACGGCCATACGGTAATCAGGCGCAGGAGTCCCACCCGGAGCCCCATTTCACGGGCCTCTTCCACAGCCGTGTAAGCGGTCCGCGCCGAAACGCCGTAGGACACCAGAACGACATCCGCATCCTCCAGCCGATAGTCCTCGGTGAGAATGATGTCATCCAGGTTGTTGCGGATCTTGCCCAGAAGCCGGTCCATCATCTCTTTTTGCGTATCCACGGACATGACCGGATACCCTTTTTCATCATGGGTGAGACCGGTCACATGAACATTGTACCCGTCTCCGATGGCCGGCATGGGGGCCACTCCCAGCAGGCCGGGCTGATAGGGCTTGAACCGGTCTTTCCTGCCCGCGGGCTTCACACGGGAAACGGTCCTGATTTTCCGCGCCTCGGGAATCACTACCTTCTCGCTCATATGCCCCACAATCTCGTCGGACATGATAAACACCGGCGTCCGGTATTTTTCGCTCAGGTTAAAGGCCGTAATGGTCAGGTCAAACATCTCCTGGGGCGAAGACGGGGCAAGAGCGATGACTTCATAGTCGCCGTGTGATCCCCAGCGGACCTGCATCATATCCCCCTGGGCGCCCTGGGTGGGAAGGCCGGTGGAAGGCCCGGCACGCTGGACATTGACCACCACGCAAGGGGTCTCGGTCACGATGGCAAGCCCCACGGTTTCCATCATCAGGCTGAAGCCGGGTCCGGATGTGGCGGTCATGGTTTTGATGCCGGTCCATGCCGCTCCGAGAATGGAGGTCATGGCCGCGATCTCGTCTTCCATCTGAATAAAGGTTCCGCCCACGTGAGGAAGACGGACCGACATCTGTTCGGCCACTTCCGTTGCCGGCGTAATGGGATACCCCCCGAAAAATCTGCACCCTGCCGCAATGGCTCCTTCAGCGCAGGCCTCATCACCATTAATAAAATGTTCACCTGTGAGAACTTGTGGTTTCATGTGTGTCATTATCCATGATACATTGTTTTCTGTGGATGATATCCGCCCCCTGATCCCTTATTGTCCGAATGCCGCTTCGGAATAAATGGCAAACTCCGGACACAGCAGTTCACAATAATGGCAGTTCAGGCAGTCCTCGTTTTTCACCTGGGGCGGATGATACCCTTTGGCATTGAACTTTTTTGAAAATTCAAGAACTTCCCGGGGACAGTATTCAATACAGTAACCGCACCCCTTGCACCTGTCTTCAATGATATGAACCCTGCCCCGTGTAATCTGAATTTCACCGGAATCAAGGGGAACCCTCCAGTATTTCATAACCCTGTCCTCAAATATCCTTCTGGTTCGGTTGTCTGAAATATACAAATGGATGACTTTTACACTCCATTTTTCCAAAAAACAACCATTTTGACAGATTTTATAAAATGAATTGAAATGAAAAAAGAGGAAGGTGATGAAAAAATATTGGGGGTGTCCCTATTTTATACATCAATGACTTCTGAATTGATAATGGGTGTAAAATATGGTTTTATGAAACCGGCATCAACCTCATTGCGGTATTTCAGACTCACAAACCTGCCGGACCCGGCAGAACAGACAGGAGGCCATCTATGGCAAACCCGGAAGAAATGTATCAGTGCCAGACCACGAGCTGCGGCTATATCTACAATCCCGACAAGGGTGACCGGAAAGGGAAAATCGCCAAAGGAGTGAAATTCGAGGATCTGCCGGATGACTGGAAATGCCCGGTATGCGGCGCAAGCAAAAAAGCATTCAAGCCTCTGGCAGGACCGGGTTCGGCGACTGCACAGGGCTGACAGGCACAAGCGCAATTCAACGCGCTTACCGGAAAAAATGTTCCGGGATCAGAAGGGTTTTGGCTCCGCGTGAGACTATTTTGTAAAATTTGTCAACAAAGTCCCCCATGACAGATAGAGCAGGAATCCGCCTGACAAAACATTAAGATAAATAAGCGAATTCGAAATAAATCTATCAAAATGACCGCTTCTTTTGACAAAA
Organism: Desulfobacteraceae bacterium; assembly: GCA_003599865.1. GTDB lineage: Bacteria > Desulfobacterota > Desulfobacteria > Desulfobacterales > SURF-7 > QZKS01. The sequence continues at coordinate 33,340 of QZKS01000093.1, read as the reverse complement.
ATTTTATGCACAACAAATGGAATAAGGCCGCCGATTCCCAATATGATTCCGGCAATAAGCCCGAAAGCCGAAAGCTGTTCCAGCTCAATCAGGCCATAAAAAATAAACAGGATTATGGGAATATGAAGGAGCAAAAAGCCTGAGATTTTCCCCGGCAGTTTTAAAATTTCCCATTCCTTTTCATAAGCGGATTCAATCTCATGCAACAGCAATAAGGTCGCGTTCAGAATATAGACCATGGTGATCAGTTTCATATTTTTCCTCGTAACTTCCCAACCCGGCCAATCAGCCGCGCCGGTTTTTTTTACCGTCAGAATCAGCCTTGTCATTCATGATTACAGGTATTTCTTTACTTCCGAATATCGAAAACAAGAAACCAGATGATCATTCACCATGCCTGCTGCCTGCATATACGCATATATAATGGTAGAACCAACGAACGACATTCCCCGTTTTTTAAGGTCTTTGGAAAGTGCATCGCTCTCGGCTGTTTTAGCAGGGACATCCCGGATTGTCCTGCGTTTTCCATCAATCGGTTTTCCGCCGACAAACCGCCAGACATACGCATCAAAGCTGCCGAACTCTTTCCGTATATTCAGAAACACAACCGCGTTCTTTCTTGCAGCAAACACTTTCAGGCGGTTGCGAATAATCCCGGGATTTTTCAACTGATCCTCAAGCTCATGGTCGGTCATACAGGCAACCCGACTCGGATCAAATCCCTTGAATGCCTGATGATATGCCTGCCGCTTGCGCAGCACCGTTACCCAGCTCAACCCGGCCTGAGCACCTTCCAGTATCAGCATTTCAAAATGCTTTCGGTCATCATGTACCGGCACGCCCCATTCTTCATCATGGTATTCGGTTTCCGGAAGGCTTGCATCAGCCCAGTCACATCGTTTCATACAGGCATATCCTTTTTATACATCGACGATAAACTGCATCCATGGTTTTGACCATCGGCATTTATCAGTCCTTCAATGATTGCGCTTACGTCTGCCGACTGTGAGATTGTTTTTTCCGCTTTTGATGCCTTCATTTCTGAGGCATGAAAACTTTAATTTTTCCTTCACATACCCCTTTTTCATGCATGAGACATCCCTGGATGACCGGCTGCATCGAATAGGTGATTCCCAGTGATTCAAGCCAGCATTCAATTCTGTACATCACGCCACAACGGTATCCATCGATGAGTCCCATCTGTTTCATTCCCTTATAAGCAAAGCACTGGAAATTATCCCATTTCCAGCATATCAAATTTTCAGCAGCCGCGGTTATGTGAAAGTTTTTCAAAACCGATTCAGGCAAAGTCAGTTCCAGAGCAGAAAGCATAAACTGAACAAGTTCATCAAAATTTTCGAAATCCAACCGGACTATTCCCAGAATCCGTTTCATTCTGTCCATCTCAAAGGGTGCCATGGATTTTATAGCCGCCTTGTTTAATTCATTGGCTTTTTCCAACCCGGATTCACGGTAAGTATGATAAAACCACATACCATCATGGGTTAGCCACCCCTTTCCCAGCAAATCCCTGATTTTTGTTTTTTCAATTTCATCAAGTACGCCCATCTCTGCTTCTCCTTCCGTCATCAAATTTTCTATGGCGTAAAAAAATGCATGCCCGGCGACATTTCTGCCGTTGCTTTTGATGCCGTTGATCCGGCTCACTTTTTGGCTTTTCGTGATTTCCAGGGTTTAAAAACAGAAATAAATATTGTGATCATCAGCACCGTGACTTGTATCATGCCGAAAATCAAATTCATATTTTCATTGTATCGATAGTCTGCGTTATCCAATGATGACATGCCCAACTTTCCGGAAATGTCCATCATTGTCGTTTCCCAGGGCCCGAGAAAAAAGGTGCCAAATAAAATTGCCGCAATAGTGACAACCCACTTGAATATCATCCAGGTATGTTTGAAAAATCCCCAATTGCTGAATGAGGAATAAATGAATCCTGTAATCAGGCATCCAAATGCACCGGGAATTACAACAACCGCCATATCAACATGATGAATACTTTTGTTTATTCCATATAAAACATTTCCATCAGTCACACCATTTTTTAAAAAATAGAGCAATATCAAAGAAACAGCACCACCGATCCAGCAAGAAACGGCAATCAAATGAAATCCCTTGAGCCATTTAAGACCTTTTGCTTTTAATTTTGGCATATTATCCTCAAATATATGTCGGCATATAACGAGCTGCTACATACTGCGGGGGAAAAGAAAACTCCACCCAGAGATCATGGCCGTCCAGTTGAGAGACAGTTCGCGAATGTTCATACAGGAATTCAACGCGTGCAATTTCCATTTCAAGCGATTGCTTCGAGCACTAGAGCTCAGTGAGCAGCCAGGGCTTCCACTGAACTTTTTAAAAAACGATTAATACCAATATCAGAAGAACATTCAAAAACGCGCCCGCCCTGGATGCCCACTGAAGCGATTGGTTGGCGATTTAGTTTCCCAATAATTGTTTCATTCTTTCATTGTCGATCACTTCAAGTGCTAAGGAAAAGCCATATTCTTTAACGATGTCAGCGTACTCTTTTTTAAATTTTTCTGGATCACTCATGTTGTCTTTTATAACAATGACATGAGATTTGGAGAATTGCTCAATCCAAACCCTTAAATCTCCTGTTCTTTGTTCAACCATTGACCTCGGATTTTCGATTAATGATTTTTCTGCTTCTGCCAAGTCCTTAGAAAGTTGGGTGCAATAGTTTTTTACTCTCAAAGTTAGCATTTTAGAACGGAGCATAATTTCTTTTTCATTCACTTCTGGGGGGAAAATACCTACAAAATTAAGGGTGCCTTCGTTTGGATGAGTATATGCCTGAAATCCAAGAGAACGAGAAGTGACTACTCGATCATGCCTAAAACGAAATCGTTCATCAGCTCGAATCAACCCCATTAGATCAAGAGCCCATTCGGCTCGATTAAGATCATAACCAAGTTCTTCTTTGTCTTTGTTTTTTTCATCAAGAGATAGCAATGTCATTTGAATTGCTTCTTCGATTAACTTTGGGAAAGTTCCAGCATTGTATTTGAGAGTATCAAGACTTTGAATGTTAAAGGCCAGTTGATGGTCAAGGCGCTGAATTGGAATGATTCTTTTTCTGAATGCTGTCATTAGACCATATTCATAATAGACATTCGCATTTGGTTTCCGAGTCTGGTCTTTAAGGTCTTTTACATCATTTAAAATTACAATACAGAATTGGGATTCAATAATTTTTGTGCATATTTTTTCACAAAAAATATCTTTTTGAAAATCTCTGTTATCAACCGCGACATATGGCTCAATATTAACTTCTCTCAACTTCTGTTTTATTACTTCAAGCTCGAGTGCAATTTCTTCTGAGTTCGGACATGCAATAAAACAAATTCTTGACCCTCCAAAAATTCGTTTACAATCTGCATGCCTCACCAGACAATTTTCGTTTGCTTGTATTGTCAAGGCCATAATTATTCCTTTTGTAATTTATCGAAATTATTCCAGCCAACGCGCCGCATAAGCCGCGCCGCCATCAACCTTGCCGCGAAGCGCCGCCGAACTTCCCGGCGTCGGTCTTAATGCGGTTGTTGGCCAATCTCATTTGCCAAAAGTATTGGCACACTATTTACAAGAACTATTTCAAAACGAAAGCGTGACCCTCTCCTGGCGTTGGAATATCGATGCTAATAATATTGCCTTGTTTTTGAAGAGGGACTTCGTTAACGAGACCCCACATTGAACAACCACTTTGATCGACGGCAACGAAGTTGAACCACCGCTGTGCCGGTGCGATGAAGACTTTATCTGGAATTGGAATTGTACCGTTTGGTGCTTGTATAATTACCGTTGTATTGTGGCGAAGAGTCATACCTCGTTTTGCGAAAAATTCAATTCGAACAGATTGATATTTAATGTTTGGATCGAGAGCGTATTCGATTGTTTTACCGTCAGCGCTATAGACTTCCTTCACAAAATCCACCGGGCTTTTACAGGGGGTACTTGATATAGATGCACACCCTAACACAATTCCCGTAATGATCAATGATCCAAATACTCTTAACATGCTTTTAATCATTTAAGTTCCTCCTCAATTTCTTGTTTTGTATCTTCTCTTACCCATTTCTTTGCTTCTTGAAGCAAGCGTCCTCTGGTTTTAATCCGCACGTTTGCAGATGCAAGCTCTTCACGAAGCGGCGTTAAGGAGGCTACCTCTCGATTTAGTCGAGCTATATCAGTCTCTAATCGGCTATTTTCGGCTTCAACAAGGACTAACTGGCCTCGTAGGTCGGGGACTTGGTTAATCTGAATGTTTTCGTTTTTTATTGAAACGGGTTGCGGAGATATCGTTGATTGTGTGGGCGCATTGCCGGAGGGAGACTGAGACTTTACAACTTCTGTTCGAGCGAGCTCGACTTGGGTTTTTAATAAAGATATCTGTTCTCTTAATGAATCTATTATACCTTTATTGTACCAATTAGAAGCAATAAATACTGCTATTGCAACTAAAGTCACAATAGTGATAGTCCGTGACCACCCAGGTGGACTCTGCAGGCTCTTTAATAATTCATTAATCATCATAGCCACTTCTTCAAATACAGGTTTGGTTTGGCCAACCATATTATTGTCAGGTCAATTTTCCCTGACCAAATCGGGCACTTTTTCCCTGATAAGTTCCAAATCAGGGGGGTATTCAGGCACTTTCTCCCTGATATTAATCCGCATGTTTACGGGGCGGATTTTGTATTCAAATCCTGATTTTTACGAATTGAATCTCATTTCTCAATTGTTTCGCATAATATTACATGCCGGAAATTATTCAACACTTTTTTTCATACAATACAAATCGTTATTCGGATCAATGTTGGGTTTGGCGGTTCGCTCGCAATTTGAGGCCGGAGCGGAATGAATGATTTTATAGCGAAGTCGTTCACTGTCTGAGCGGATTAGGGATCGTTGACAAAAAACAGCATTATGGTTCGGCGGTAATTTGAAATCAGGAAAATCGCTATGCTTCGGGGGGTATTGATTTTTTTTATCCTGTTTTTTGTTTACGAGCCTTTATCCGCGAGTTTGAACGACGAAGTCTTAAAATTATTCATGGAGCGGCATTTCCTGATGGACGGCGTTTTGATTTTTTTCCTATCCGGGTTGTCTCCTTGGTGGATGTGGATTACACCCCCCTTGGCCCCCCTCGGGGGAATATTTAATATGCTTTCCTCAAGTGTTGGTCATGCGACTCTTGATTATTCTAAACTTTCTGCATCAGCCAGATCTTGCGGACGTCCAGTGGCCCGCTTATTCTGCTTTAAATTTTCAAGATCAATAAAATTGATTTTCACGCCTTGAATCTCAACCTCGACTCTTGCTATAAAGCAGTCATCAAATTTTATTTTTTTTAATGTTGTCAAGATATCAATTCTATTAGGCGGATAGCCAAGTTGAACAATCTGGTCGCTTTCAAGGAAATCCTCAGGTTTGAGTCCCAATGACCCAAAGCCGAATTTTTCTAGCGCCTTTATGATGTTATCAGCGTTTTCAGGTGAGAGATCAATCCATACATCAAGATCCTTTGTATAGCGCGGGTGCCCGTGGAATGCTACGGCATATCCGCCAACCACCAAATATCTGACTTTATGTTCGTTTAACAATTCGATAAATTCTTTGAAATCCTTGCTCAGCATTATATCTCCATGAATTATATTCTTTTCGTATTTGCTCTAATGCATCCAACCGCTCTTCATATGACTTTGATTGCCAAAATAGAAAATCATTCGGTTGTTCATTGAATTTATATTTTTTAATGACCTTGCTTATGACCATGAAACCCTCTCCCATTTTTCCTCTTGGTAAAGTGCTGCATTATTTTATAGAGCCGGCCAACACTAGTTTTTTCAATAGATTCTGGATGCCGGATCAAGTCCGGCATGACGGAGATGAGACTTTTTCGCATAATATTATATGTGGGAAATTATTCAACACTTTTTTTCATATAATACAAATCGTTATTCAGATCGGTGATGGATTTCACGGTTATGGTTCGTTCGAAGTATCGCTGGGGGATATGTATCGAAGGAATTATGGTCTGTTTACCTCTTTTCCGGAAACAATTCCAGGATGCCTTGTTCCGATGCTTTGCAGATCCCTCTTTCCGTGATGAAACCGGTTACGAGTCTTGCGGGAGTGACATCAAAAACGGGATTTCCGCAGGGGCTTTCTGCCGGTGGGACGAGGACGTTTGTCAGCTTCCCGTTGTGCAGGCCCTGGATGAGCCTTACTTCGTCTACTTCCCGTTCTTCGATGGGAATGTCCTGCAATCCGTTTCTCAGATTCCAGTCAAAGGTGCTGGAGGGAAGGGCCACATAAAAAGGGATATTGTTGTCCTTTGCGGCCAGGGCTTTTAAATAGGTTCCGATTTTATTGGCCACATCGCCGGTGTAAGTGGTTCGGTCGGTTCCCACGAGAACAAGGTCCACCAAACCGCGCTGCATCAGATGCCCGCCGGCATTGTCCGTGATGACAGTGTGGCGGATGCCGTGTTTGCCAAGCTCCCAGGCGGTGAGACGGGCGCCCTGATTCAGGGGGCGGGTTTCATCCACCCACACATGAATATCGATCCCGCGCTCAAAGGCTGCATACATGGGGGCGGTTGCGGTTCCGTATTCCACGCATGCCAGCCAGCCTGCATTGCAGTGGGTCAGGATATTCACCGTCTCCCCACTTTTCTTTGTGCTGATCTCCTCAATAATCGAAACACCATGCTCGCCGATCATCCGGCAGTTTTCCGCTTCCTCTTCGGTGACGGCTTCCGCTTCCTGCCTGGCGGCATGAATTCTTCCGTATCCTTTTTGGTCCCGGACGGACGCAAACACCCGGTCCACGGCCCAGGCAAGATTCACGGCTGTTGGCCTTGCCGCTTTCAGGCGTTCGCATTCCTGCCGCAGATAACCATCGGGAACGGTTATATCCGGAGAAGTAAGGGCTGCCAGATAGACCCCGTATGCGCCGGTGGCACCGATCAGGGGCGCACCGCGGACAAACATCTCTTTGATGGCAGTGATCACATGATCCACATTCCGAAGCTCCGCCACCACAAATTCATGGGGCAGAAGACGCTGATCAATCACATTGACGATCGATCCGTTTTCATGAAGCCATATGGGACGGATATTCATGCCGTCTACTTTCATTATCGTATCCTTTCGGCAAGATCCGGCATTGCCGGAATAGCATTCTCCTGCCATTGCGGGTAAAGCCGGAACAGCCTGTTCAGGGATTAATTGCTTTCACTTTGCTGCAACATTTCCGCAGCGTGGTCCCGTGTCACCCGGGTGATCTTTTCACCCCCCAGCATTCTGGCGATCTCGTCCACACGTTCGTGGGGGGCAAGCGGTGTGACACCGGTCTGGGTTCTGCCGTTTGATACGGCTTTTTCTATTTTATAATGATGATTCCCGAATTTGGCAATCTGCGGAAGATGCGTGATGCAGATAACCTGATGGGTTTTGGCCAGGGAAACCAGCTTTCTGCCCACCACCTCGGCCACGCTTCCGCCGATCCCCGCATCCACCTCATCAAACACGACCGTCTCAACCGCATCCGTCTTTGCCAGAATCGTCTTCAACGCCAGCACAACCCGGGACAGCTCTCCGCCGGATGCGATATCGGCCAGCGGTTTTACGACCTCACCGATATTGGGAGACAGCAGAAACCTTGCATTGTCCAATCCGGTTTCCATCAGCAGGCAGCCGTTGTCCGACAGGTATATAGATGTTTCCGATGCCGGGGAGGTTGGTTCGAGCAGGATGTGAAAATCGGTCTGCGGCATTTTCAGGTCGGACAGCTCCTGCACCACCTTTGCTGCCAGGGTCCCGGCAGCCTGCTTCCGTTTTTCCGACAGCTCTCTTGCCAGCCCTATGGTATCCTGATGAAGACGGGACAGTTCCGTTTCCGCTTCGGCGATCTTCTCATCTAAATTTCCCACATCGTTGAGTTCCTTTTCCACGGTTTCCAGATGGGCAAAAACCGCTTGCAGGGAACCGCCGTATTTTCTTTTTAAGCGGACAATGAAATCCAGCCGGTCCTCCACCTGTTCCAGACGGCCGGTGTCGGTCTGGATCGTGTCCGCGTACTTCCGGAGTTCGGTTGTGACATCCTCCAGCCCATAGAGGAACTCCTTAACCTTTCCGGATTTTTCCTGCAGATACGGGTCAATGGTTCCCACCTGATCCAGCACCTTTCCGGCACCTGCCAGAATCTCATGGACCGATCCCTGCCCATCCTGAAGCATCTCAACGACCTGAAACACGGACTGATACAGGACTTCACTGTTTTTCAGTTTTTTCCTTTCCTGTTCCAATTGCCGGTCTTCATCCGGAATCAGGCAGGCATCCTCGATTTCCTTTTTCTGAAATGCAAGCAGTTCCAGATGGTCCTGCTGCCTTCCTTTTTTCCGTTTCCATTCTTCCAGGGTTTTCATGAGGGGGAGAATCTTGTGATAATTCCGATAAATTGCTTCCCGGTGCTTCAACAGACCGCCGAACTGGTCCAGGATCAGAAGATGCTGGTCCTCCTTCAGGAGTCCCTGGTGGGCATGCTGGCCGGAAATGCCGGCAAGATTCTCCGTCATGTCGGAAAGCTGCTGCATGGTGGCGGGACGGCCGTTGATATACACCTTGTGCCGGTCGTTCCGCGAAATCACCCGCCGGATGATCAGCCCTTCGGACGGATCAAAGCCCTGGGATTCCATTTTTTGTGCAATGCCTCCCCCGGATGCGACATCAAACGCAGCCGAGAGCTCGGCGGAATCCGCGCCGGTTCGAACCATACGGCTTGTTGCACGGCTTCCCAGAAGAAGATTCACCGCATTGATGATGATGGACTTTCCGGCGCCTGTCTCACCGCTTAAAATCGTCAGCCCCTCTGAAAAACCGATATTCAGATCATCGATAATGGCAAAATTACGAATGGATAGTTCACGCAGCATGGATTCTTACACATTGAACCGGAAATTGATGATATCCCCGTCCTGCACAATATAGGTTTTTCCTTCCAGCCGGACCGTTCCTCTTTTTTTGGCTTCCTGATAATTGCCTGCATCCATCAGGTCTTTATAAGCAATAACCTCTGCACGGATAAATCCTTTTTTGATATCCGAATGGATCACCTCGGCGGAATCCACGGCTTCGGTCCTGCTTTTAATGGTCCATGCCCGGACCTCATCTTCTCCTACCGTAAAAAAGGATATCAATCCCAGAATCTCATAGGACTTCTTAATCACCCGGTCCATTGCCGAGGCCCGGATATTGAACTCCGCCAGAAATTCCTCTGCTTCTTCCCTGGACATCTGCGAGAGTTCCAGCTCCAGTTTTGCCCGGATGACCATCACATGATCGGTTTCGACCTGCTTTCCGGCATCGGGCATCTCCTCATTTTCATCGTCATTGTTGAAAAGGATCAGAACCGGTTTGCCGGAGACAAAGGCAAACCCCCTCAGTGCCGGAGAGGCTGCCAGTTCCGGATCGGTTCTCAGGGGCTTTTCCTGGTTCAGGCATTCCAGGCATCTCTGGAGCAGAGCCAGTTCTTCCAGATTGATATTCTTCCCTCTTTTTTTATCCAGGTCAATGCGCTCCAGTCGTTTTTCCACAACCACCAGATCGGCGAATACCATTTCCTGGTCCAGGGCGACAATATCCGCTCCGGGATTGGGATTTTCCGCACCGAATCCTTTAAAATTTCTCACCACATGGATGAGGGCGTCACAATCGCGGATGTCGTTCCAGACATTGGGATCGTTTTTGACTGATTTCCGGCCGGGAAGAAAATATTCCACCTGGGCGTAAATCGTTTTTCTGGGATTGTACATCCTGCTTAAAATATCAACACGTTCATCCGGAACCGCAATGGTCCCGATCTGGCTCTCCCCGGAATGGCCCGCCCCTGCTGAATTTTTCGTCAATGCCTCAAAAACGGTTTTTTTTCCGGCACCGGATGAACCGATAATGCCTAATTTCATGGTATTCCCCCTGCGTACGGTATGGCTGCCGGATGCCCCTGCATTTGTTGAAAAATCCGTCTTTCAGACAATCCGGCAACAGATTCAGAATAATCGGAAACAAGTTATACCTGAAGGACGGCCCAAGGCAAATAAAAAATTCAGGAAAAATAAAAACCCGGCATCCCTGTGGACAAAAGCCCATTATTTCATATCAACACAATGGATATTTTCTTTTGACACCCATTCAAATTTATTCTACTATCGACACACTGTTTCCATCCGAAAAAAACTGAAGCTTCAAACCTGATAACAATAATTTATAAGATTTTATCCCTACCTTACCCGTTTGCAGTGATCAACAAAGGCAGTATTAACCTGGCTGTTTTTCAGCTTTCCATATCGGGGATCTGTTGACAAGACAGCCGCTTGACACGAAGGGAGGATGAATATGAGCGAGAGTGTATACAAAATCATTGAACTCGTAGGCACAAGTGATGTTTCCTGGGAACAGGCTGCCAAAAACGCCGTGGAAACAGCCGGCAAATCTCTCAAAGACCTGAGGATTGCCGATGTCGTCAAAATGGACATGAAGGTTGAAAAAGGGAAGGTCGTCGCCTTCAGGACCCGGGTCAATCTTTCTTTTAAATATGAAACCTGACCGCAAGACATCTGAAATCCTGATACTTGTCCGTACTGGACAACAGCACCTTAAATTCTCCTCTTGAGGGGGCCGGGGGCATAAGCGCTACGTTAACAATTGATTAATAATCATTGATTATTAATCATTGATTATTAATTATTATAATATGATAGGTCTATATTGACAAAATTACCAAAATAGAAATAATCAACTCATGAAAAGTCCGAATACCGTCACTCCGGTGCAAAGCGGAGTTCAGAATCTACTGACATTAATGAAAAAATAATAATCAATAATCAATTGTTAATGATTAATAATTAATTTAACTTAGCGATTATGCCCCTTGATCCCCCTCAAGGGGAATTCGGCTACCCGGACAGAATGTTTTTTCACGATTGACCGATACGGATTATTCCGTTATACTGCCCTTCATGTTTACCGGCTTACCGACTCTTGACTTTCCTCGTTTTACTCTCATCTTCATATTACAGCTTTGATTACCAATACAACAACAGCCCGAATAAAAACCCGTAATTTGGAATTATCATGAACAATATCAACCGAATTCTCATAGAAAAACCCGACTTGAAAGAACTGACGAAAAAATATGTCGTTGCCGACCTCCACTTTCATTCCCATTATTCAGATGGAAAAAACAGCATTGACCAGATCACCAAAGCCGCCGAAATGCTGAAAATCGGCATTGCCATTACAGACCACAATGCAATTCAAGGTGCTGTTGAAATCAGCCGGAACCCGAACCTGTTGAGCATTCCCGGAATTGAAATCACTTCAAAGGAAGGTACTCATATCCTGGTGTATTTTCGAAAAATTATGGATCTGAAGACCTTTTACAAAAATGATATTCTGCCTCATCTGGGTAAAGAACAGATGAGTTCCATCTCCATCGATCTTCTGGAAATCATCAGAAGAGCCAAAGCCTATGATTCTCTGACCGTATTTCCCCATCCATTCGGCAGCGCCTATGCAGGTGTCTGCAATTCCACGCTTTCAGCGGAAACGCAGGCCTATCTCTTGAAAAAAATTGATGGAATCGAGGTTCTGAATGCCGGAAACCTGAAAAAATCCAATCTTCGAAGCGCCATGCTGGGATTCAATTTAAACAAGGTTGTTACCGGCGGCAGTGACGGCCATTCCGTCAGTCATATGGGAAAGGTTGTCTGTTATGCGGACTGCCTGAACAATCGAAATGCTTTTTTTACCGCCCTGAAAAATCATGAAAACAAGGTGATCGGCAAAGAAATCAGCATGATCCGAAAAGTCACCTCCCACAGCATGAAATTGAAAAGCAGCATCAAAAATTACCAGAACATCATTGAAAAAAATATCCGGTACGGCCGCGCCGTCATCCACCTGAAATCCAAAATGCTGCGCGAAAACCTGAGCTTAAAGGCGTAAACCAGACAGCCCTTTTTTCCGTTTCCCCTGATGAAAAGCCCTTATGATGGTCATCCGTCATCAAGGGCTTTTTTTTGCATTGTGTTTTTATGCAAATCAGATAAGACTGGGCCATAGCAAGTGGATTTTCGAAGGATAGCGCAGAACCGCACATGAATGATTTTTCTGAAAAAGGGGATTCAACCCCCGGCACATTGATCGATCCGAGCAACCGGATACTGGATTATCTCCGGGTTTCCATAACCGATCGATGCAATCTGAACTGTACCTATTGCCTGCCGCTTTCCGGACAGACCAAACAGGATCATCATCATATCCTCCGGTATGAAGAAATCTTGCGGCTGATCCGGATATTCAGAGACCTCGGCATTTCCAAAATCCGGATTACCGGAGGAGAGCCGCTGATCCGAAAAGGGGTCCTCCCCTTTATCGCCAAATTGCATCAAATCAAGGGTATCAAAGATCTTGCCATGACCACCAACGGGCTGCTGCTGCTGAATCATCTGGATGAGATCCGATCCGCCGGAATCAGGCGGCTCAATATCAGCCTGGATTCCCTGAACCCGGAAACCTACCGCAGGATTACCGGTCATGATGTGTTTCAAACGGTCTGGGAGGGAATTCTCGCGGCGGAAAAAATGGGTTTTCATCCCATTAAAATCAATGTGGTGGCACTGCGGGGAATCAATGATCATGAATTGACCGAAATGGCAAAACTCTCCCTTGCCCATCCGTTTCATATCCGGTTTATCGAGTATATGCCCATCGGCGATTCCGCGCTGCACTCGGAAAACCCCCTGTTCGCTCAGGAAATCCAGGAGCAGATCGAATCCCTTGGAAAACTGTATCCCGTTGATCGGGAAAAAACAGACGGCCCGGCCAGACGATTCCGGTTTCAACAGGCAAAAGGAGAAATCGGTTTTATCAGTCCGATCAGCCGGCACTTCTGCAACACCTGCAACCGGCTCCGGCTGACGGCCGACGGATCGCTTCGAACCTGCCTTTTGTCCGATCTTCAGACCGACCTGAAAACGCCCCTGCGGTCCGGTTTTTCAGACCGGCAAATCACCGGTCTGATTCGGGAAGCCATCCGCCTGAAACCCACGTCCCACAACCTGAATACCGGTCATCCGGCCGTGATTTCCGGCCGGATGTCTTCCATCGGCGGCTGAGACAACCGGTTAAAACGCGGCAAAAATACTGATCATCACCTCATACGGCTTGATTTCTTCCATGGTTATCCGGGATGAGTTCGGGTAATGCTTCTGGAATTCAATCTCCGAGGTGTCAAAAGCGACCTCCAGTCCCAATGCCACCTTCCGGTTTCGCATGAACTCAATGCCGGCACCGGCGAAAAAACCCGGTGAAACATCTTCCACATAATCACCGGCTGCCAGATGATACATGACCCCTGCCCGGACATAAGGGGCGACACTTGCGTCCGGAAAAAATGTAAACCCGATATTGGCGTTGACCGGAACATCAAAAAAATAAACATCATCGGATGTCCCGCTCGTCATCAGATAACTCATGGGGCCGAATCCGGTTCCAATCCGGAATCCCGAACCAAACTCATAGTAGGGATTGAAACTGATCCCCACCGGAACGTTCCAGCCGGCTTCCGTCGTATATCCGTCAGCCTCAAGATTCTCCTCATACAGATCCACCACATCGCCATATCCGGTCACGCCCGTAAGCCCTATGGGAAAACGCCATCCTTGTGCTTCCGCCGATCCGCTCACGCAAATAACCAGACACAGGGCCACCAATGTCATGCAGCCACCCAAACCCAAAATTACCGGCAACCGTTTCATCCTATCCTCCCTGCATGTTGAACCATCGTATTCATTCCATTCCTGCTTCCTGTCCAAACCACTGGCTCGGCAGTATCTAAAAAACAGACACCGGTGTCAACAGATGAATGACGAATAACGGAAGTTTCTGCGAAAAAACAATCTGCTTTTGGAAATGACGCCTCAGGATTTTCGTCAAAGAGATGTTTATTCAACCTATTACCCCCTTGAGGGGGGATTAAGGGGGGTGTAATATTTTCATCGAAAAACCGAGACACCCCCCAGCCCCCCATCAAGGAGGGAATCGAAAAAGTTGACACCCCAAATGCGGCTACCCTGGAAGGTTATGATTGATATTTGGATCAAAAAATGTCAGTGTTGTTCCATTCCCGTCTTTATCCCAGAACCCGCCAAATTCGTTCAGGAGCCGAAAATGTTATACGAAGAAGAAGCCTTGCATTACCATAAATTTCCGCGTCCGGGAAAAATCGAAGTCATCCCGTTAAAACCCTGTTTTTCCCAATATGATCTGAGTCTGGCATACACACCGGGCGTTGCCGCCCCCTGCATGAAAATCAAGGAAAATCCGGACAAGTCTTTTGAATATACCGCCCGGGGGAACCTGGTGGGCGTGATTACCAACGGCACCGCCGTCCTCGGCCTGGGAAACATCGGCCCGCTTGCCGGGAAACCCGTAATGGAAGGCAAGGCCGTCCTGTTCAAACGGTTTGCGGATATCGATGTCTTTGACATTGAAATCAACACCAGTGATCCGGACGAATTCATCAGGACCGTGAAACTGCTCGAACCCACCTTTGGCGGCATCAATCTCGAGGACATCAAAGCGCCGGAATGTTTCTATATTGAGGAGCAACTGATCGCCCGGATGTCCATACCGGTTTTTCATGATGACCAGCATGGCACTGCCATCATATCTGCCGCAGGACTGCTGAACGCCTGTATCCTGACGGACAAGAAACCGGAACACCTGCGGGTGGTTATCAATGGTGCCGGTGCCGCGGCCATTGCCTGTGCCGGAATGTATATCCAGCTCGGTATTCAGAAAGAAAATATCGTGTTCGTGGATTCAAAAGGGGTTATCTACAAAGGCCGCGAGCAGGGCATGAACAAATATAAGGAAAAATTTGCCGCTGATACAAGCGCGCGAACCCTGCAGGATGCCGTCAAAGGGGCGGATGTCCTGATCGGATTATCCGTCAAAGGAGCATTCTATCCTGAACTATTGCAATCCATGAATGCCAAACCGATTATTTTTGCACTGGCCAATCCCGAAGCGGAAATCGATTATCATGAAGCCAAAAAGGCCAGACCCGATGCCATTGTTGCCACCGGACGTTCGGACCATCCGAATCAGGTCAACAATGTTCTGGGTTTTCCCTTTATTTTCAGGGGTGCGCTGGATGTGCGGGCCACGCAGATCAACGACCGGATGAAACTGGCAGCCGTACATGCCCTGGCGGAACTTGCCCGCGAAGATGTTCCGGATTCGGTGATCCGGGCATATGGCGGCTGTTCCATCCAGTTCGGTCCGGATTATATTATTCCCACGCCGCTTGATTCCCGGATTCTGTTAAAGGTAGCGCCCGCAGTGGCCAAGGCTGCCCAGGAAAGCGGGGTTGCCCGCAATAAGATCGTTCATCACAATGAATACATCCAGATGCTGGAAGCCAAACTGGGACCGGAACGCGAAATCATCCGGAAATTCATTATCCGTGCCCAGCAAAAACCCAAAAAGATCGTACTGCCCGAAGGCAATCAATCGGTCATTCTTCGCGCCGCCGCCCAGGTAGTTCAAGAGGGGATCGCCGATCCGATTGTCATCGGTGACAGTGATGAGATCAAAACCCTGGCCCGGAATCTTCATATTTCTTTGGATGGTATCGAAATCCTCGATCATCAGAAATCACCGCTTTTCAATGTGTTTTCCGAAAAATTATTCGAAAAACGGGCACGCAAGGGATGGTCTATGGCAGAAACCCAAAGGCTGCTGCGAAGCCGGTATCTGTTTGGCGCCATGTTGGTCAATGAAGGCCTGGCGGATGGTGCTGTTCATGGGGTGGACTGCTATTATCCCTATGCCATTCGTCCCATATTGCAGGTGACCCCTTTAAAACCGGGCATCAAAAAGGCTGCCGGGGTTTATCTGATGATTTTCCGGGACCGCACCATGTTTTTTGCCGATGCCACCGTCAACATCAATCCCAGTGCCGAAGACCTGGCTGAAATCGCCTTACTGACTGCCGATCTTGCCGGTTTCTTCGACATTACACCCCGAATCGCCATGCTGTCCTTTTCCAATTTCGGCAGTACGGATCATCCGGATTCCAGACGGGTGGCCCGGGCCGTGGAGATTGTCCGTGAAAAAAGCCCCCATCTGATCATCGACGGCGAAATGCAGGCAGATACGGCAGTTGTGCAAGACATCCTGTCCCATCAGTTTCCGTTTAACCGGCTGAAGACACCGGCCAATATCCTGATCTTTCCCGAACTCTCATCCGGAAACATCGCCTACAAATTACTCAACCGCCTGGGCGGGGCAAAAGCCGTCGGGCCGCTTCTGATGGGAATCAGCAAACCCTTCAATGTTCTACCCCGTGGATCGGACATGGAGAACATTGTGAATGTCATTGCCATCACCGTTGCCCAGGCCCAGGAATCTGAAAAAGGCGAATGCAGGCTTGAGGGGGAGGGATTGTGATCAAGGCCGGATGCCATTTGAATTCCCGGCCTGAAAGAAATTGTTTTTATGATTTATCTGAAATACGATCAATCCAGTAATCCGGTTTTCTATGACTATGAGCAATTGCAATGATGTAAATATAGTCTGATTCTATTCCTGGTTAGCAAGCTTGTCAAAGATGACTATCAATGCTGGATTATTCCTCGAAAACCTTATTGTATGGTATCCCCTTTGTTCTTCCCTCTCGATGGGCTTGTAAACGCTTCGCAGCTTCTTTCGTCCAGATTTCATCAATATCTTTGTTCGGTTCGTCAAGGCTCCGGATGAGTCCTTCAATTAATAAAAAACGATCCTGTGGTTTTAACTGTAGAGCCATTTCCAACAATGATTTGCTATTTTCCATAATAATGAATCCATTCTTTCAGGTTGGTTTGATACTGTTACAAAAAGTTTATCAGATTATGTTTTTTTATCAATAAAAAAGAATGTTACGCAAACAAGATTCTTGACACACAATCCTCTTTTTTTCATATATTCATTTCTATAAAAAAGCAGCAGCGCTCAGTCCGTTTTCAGAAAAGATTCAAAATGATACCAGTCAAAGGGGTGTTCGCGTACCATTTTTTCAAGGGTGTCGGCATAACTCTGTGCGGCCTGCTGGATGGTTTCCGATCGTTCCTTACGGGAAGTTTTTGGAAGGTACACCGGGGGCGAAATCTTCAGATCATAGTGATTCTGTCCGGTCCGGAAAGCAAAAAAAGTATAGAGCGGCGCCTGGGTTAAAAGCGCCAGGATATAAGGAGCCTCCGGCAAAGCCACCTCATGCCCCAGAAAACGGACAGTTACCGTTCTCTGATTTTCCGACCAGATCCGATCCCCGGTCAGGGACACAATGCCGCCGGATTTTAACTGCTGGATGCTATCGAGAAGTATAAAAGGGGAACTGTCTTCCGGGCCAACCGCAATGATCTTCACACCGCCTTGAATCATTGACTCCTTCTGCATGCCCTCAAGCTGTTCTTTGTGCTTCCGCCCCATGAACAATAAAACCGGATACCCTTCCTGTTTTAAAAAATGGGCGGCAATCTCCCAGTTTCCCAGATGGGACATCACAAGGATTCCGCCTTTTTCTGAAACATGATCCAGGTGTTCCCGGCCTTCGGCAGTATGAGTGATGCTGTTGAAATGATGCAGCAGGAAGCGGTCCAGAAATGAATAGGTGAACCGGTGATACTGTTTCCATGCGCAGGCAGTATGATACCATCGGCTTTTTTCCGGAAACAGCTCCCGGTAAAATGAAATGCTGACCGCCCTTCGGGAAGGAAACAGAAAAAAATAACCGGTTGCGATGATCCTTGCGATCAGGATAAAAACCCAGATGCCGAACACCCGGGATACCAGCATCAGAAAGCGGTAAAAAAGATTAACCATTTCTACAAAAAACCCTGCATTCGATTATCATCAATCCGTTGCCATGACGGGAGCCGCCGCCTTTTCCGCCGCAAACCAGGTTTCTTCCCTGCCGGATGCAGACGGTCTCATCATGTTGATGGCAAACCCTGCCTGTTGGATGATCCGGCTGATATCCTCGCAGGACCGGTAATGGCATTGAATATTATAAAACCGGAGACGAAAGGTTTCCACCCTTCGGAACCATGGGGGTCTTTCACTGGTCGGGATGGTCACCCGGATCAGCAGGCGTCCGTCCTGCCGGAGCCGAGTCCTGATTTTTTCCAGTGTCGCAGAAAGATCCCGGTCATTGAGGTAGTGAATCATATCCAGCATGACGGCAATATCCGCCGGAACCTTTGGCAGCGGTATGTCCGGTGCAGCGCCCTGTGTGATGACCCCGCGGCTGCCGATCGCCCGTTGTGCGATCCGGACGCGCTCCCCATCCGGTTCCATACCGTATATTCCGGCATCCGGCAGAATCTCCAGAAGCCAGGCCGCCGGGATGCCGTATCCGCAGCCGATATCCATAATGGTTTTGACAGGCCCGACCAGTTTGGCCAGATCCGGAAACATGGGGTCCAGTTTCATCTTGAACCAGACAAACATGCGGGGAAAGGTTTCCATGGCCTGATACCGGGACATGACTTTTTTCCGGTGGGCCAATGATCCGGGCACGATTGCTTCTCCATCCGCGGACTCGGGTACGGGACGGAACAGGTATCTCAAGAGGGGCGGCAGAATGGCAAAGGTTCCGATCAGGGCATATCCGATCCCCAGAAAGGAACTGATGCCCATGCTTCGGAGGAGCGAATGCTCGGAAAGGCCCAATGCCCCGAAACCAATCATGGTGGATGTGGATGCCAGCAGAACCGCCATCCGGATATGTCCCTGATACGGATGGGTTTCATCCTGATACCGCTGGCCGGCTTTTACCAGATAGAGAGAATAATCCACACCCATTCCCAGGATCACGATGGAAAGCATGAGGCCCGGAATGCCGAGAGGTTCATTCAGGATATTCATGGTGCCCAGGGTACAGATAAAGGAAAACAGGATGGGAAGCAGGGAGACAATGGTCAGTTTCCAGTTCATGAAAAAAGGAGCCAGCAGAAACAGAACACTGAAACCGATCATGGCCAGCATTTTCAGGAAGGTGGTGGACAGAAGATTGCCCAGCCTCTCTGAAAACAGGCCGGAATCAAAAATCCTGACGATGCCGGTCCGGTGAAATCGCTCGAAAAAGGATTCCGCCTGATAACGGCTTCCGGGATTCAGGGAGGAAAACAGGACCCAACCGGAACGGTCGTTTGCTCTGGAAACCCCGAGAAGTTCGAAAAATTTTTCCGGTATCGGGGTTTCGCGGTAGTCTTGTAAAGTCAGCTGGTTGAAAAACAATGGGAATGCATTTTCCGAAAACCCGATTTCCCGGGCGATTTTTTCAAAACGATCCTGAAAGACCGCCGGATCATTGCGGCTCCAGAACTGCTTCCAGGCTTCAAAATTTCTCATTCCCCGCTCTTTTCCCGGGAACACCATGGAAGGAAGGAAAGCCGGTTGAAATCGGCCTTCTTCTACCTCGTGATCCAGAAGAAAGGAAATCTCATCGCTGTTCCTTTGCAGCTCGGCATGGGTCTCTCCTTCCGTCATCAGGTAGATCTTATTGAAAATATCCCCCCATATTCCGGTGACCAGTTTCTCGGCAGCGATGGTGGAATCACTCACCGAATTCATGGAGGCCAGATCCACCTGAAACCGGGGATACGCAAAAAACAGCATGACCAGGGCAAACACTCCTGCTGCATAGGCTTTGATATTACCGCCGCCGATGACCAGCCGGTTGGCCGCCCTTTCCAGAAACACCGGCCCTTTTCTGCCGGCCGGAGGCATTCCCGGAATAATCAGCGGAAACACGGTATGGACAAACAGAAACGAACCTCCGATTCCCAGTGCTGCAAATTGGCCGATTTGCAGCAGAATCGGAAATCCGCTGATGGAAAGGATCGAAAATGCCCCGATGGTTGTCAGTGCGGCCAGAAGTCCCACAGCCCTGACTTCTCTGGCTGCTTCCTTGCCGACAGTCTCATGGGGACGGTCCAGAAACAGGAGATAGGCGATTCCGTGATCCACCGTGATGGAAATGATGGCGCCGCCGAATCCAAGGGCCACCAACGAGATGGCATCGTGAAACAACGAGAAAACAAAAAGTGCGGCAATGGTGCCGCAGACCGCCGGAAGAAACGACAGCAGTCCGACCAGAGGCCTTGGAAAGGAAAAAATCAACAGGAAGGCGATCCCGATGGTGGCGAGAGTGATGGCGTTTCCGACATCTTTTTTGATGGATATTTCATTGTCCAGGGCGGCACGAAAAGCACCTACCGGTGTCACTGTAAACCGGGCTTCGGATTGGCCGTATTGCCGATCCAGTTCCCCTTCAATGGTGCTGATCAGTTCCGTGATCCGACGCGAAAAGCCGGTATCTGTTCCGGATTTGACCGGATTTGCGGTGATCAGAAGATGTTTCCAGTCTGCTGAAATCAGCTGCCCCTGGTAAATATGGGCGTCCCTGCCGGGGGCCAGATTCGCCAGTCCGGCAAGGACAATGTTTCTGAGGCCAAGGGGGTCTTTTGCCAGAAACCCGGACTGGCCGATCCCTTCCATGCCGGTCAGCTGAACCAGGCTTTCGGAAAGCTGCCGGCGAATGCTTTCCGGTGCGAGAAGCGGCTGAATCCGGTTTTCCAGTTCTTCCCCGGTAAACAGCACCGGCAGGTGATCGACAATATGATGAATCAGCTCCGGTATCAGAGACTGGGTTTCCCGAGTGCCGATTTTCCGGAAAAGCCCGCTCGCAAGCAGTCTTTTCTCCACCAGCGCACCGGCCTGAACAAGCTGGTCGGTACTTCCCCCCTGAATCCCGAGATCCATGACAACCAGATCATGAAACGGATGGTTGGTAAAGATATAACCGGCATCCGAAACAATCGGATCATGCATGGGGAGAGATTTAATGATATCGGTTTCAATGTGCAGTCGGGACAAACCGATGGCCAGACAGGCGGCCGTGACCGCTATCGTCGCAAAAATATAAACAAAGTTGATCCTGTATCCAGATATCGTTGAAATCATGGTTTATCGGTTGTCTGCTCCGGATTATACCCTGGCAAAAATCAGGGATGTGTTGATTCCGCCGAATGCGAAATTGTTGTTCATCCCGATCTCAAATGAAACATCCCGCACATCACCCATCACATGGCTGATCGGGGCGCATAATGGATCGGGAACGGACAGATTCCGGGTCGGAGCCATAAAGCCTTCCCGCATCATCATGATGGTGATGATCGATTCGATCGCTCCGCATGCCCCCAGGGTATGGCCCAGATATCCCTTGAACCCGGTCACCGGAACCCGGTCTCCGAACACGGAATAAATGGCCTTGGACTCGGCAATATCTCCGGCCTCGGTTGCCGTGGCATGGGCATTGACATGACCGATCCTGTCCGGTGAAAGACCGGCCTGCTGCAAGGCGATCTTCGATGCCCCGATCAGGCCCTCCACTCCCGGACTGGTCAGGTGCGAACCGTCGCAATTGTTTCCATATCCCAGTACTTCCGCATAGATCCGGGCACTTCTTTTCCGGGCATGCTCATACTCTTCCAGAATGAGGCATCCTCCTCCCTCGCTCACCACCAGACCGTCCCGATCCCTGTCAAAGGGCCTTGGCGTCAAACCGGGCGTATCATTAAAGCGGGTGGAGGTGGTACGCATGATATCAAACACCCCGGCATTCATGAAATGCATTTCTTCGGCGCCGCCGGTAATCATCATGTCCGCCCTGCCCTGCCGGATTGCCTCATACCCGAACCCGATGCCCTGGGAACCGGAAACACATGCCGTACAGGAGGCGATCAGCGGCCCTTTGGCTTGGAACAGGATGGCGATATTTGCCGCACAGGTATGACTCATGAACTGTAAATAAGAGGAAGACTGCATCCCCTTCAGACTCCGGTTTGTCGATGCCTGCCGGAAAAAAATCTCCATGGATGTCGTGCTTCCTTCTGTGGAGCCAAAGGAAACCCCGCACCTTTCCGAAGAAACTTCTTCTTCCGTAAGGCCGGAATCCGAAACCGCCTGAAGTGCGGCCATGGATGCCAGGATGCCGACTCTCCCCATGGTGCGCCGGAACTGCCGGGGAATCCGTTTTTCATCGAATCCGTCACAGATGCCCGCCACCTTGCACCGGAGGTTCTCGATTTCATCCCACTCCGGCATCGTCCGGATTCCGCTTTTCCGCTCCCGGATATTGGATGACAGTGCATCCATCGAGTTCCCCAGAGGAGAGATGACGCCGATACCCGTGACAACCACCCTTGGCTTATGGTTCATTTCCGTCTCTCCGTCCGCTGTTTTGAATCAATGCCCTGTAATACAGATTTTCAACCTCTTTGACCACATCCCGGATATTTTTTTCTTTCGGGATATGGATCGGCTCCATAAACTCAATCTGAATCACGGAAGTCTCTTTTGCCGGAAAATACCAGGGATCTCCTTTGGGAAGGAAAGGCGGATCATTATAAATCAGCACCGGCTGAATCGGAACACCCTGCTTCTGGGCGATTTTAAATGCCCCTGCCTGGAACTTCCGAAGCGCCCCCACAGGAGATCTTGTGCCTTCCGGAAACAAAAGGAATTTATATCCCGACCTCAATTTTTCCATGGCATCCAGCAGGGATATCATCGGACTTTCCGTGCTTCCCTTTGGAGACAGGACATATCCGGATGACCGGAAGATCGGACCCAGGGGAAGCCATGTGGCCAGGGAGCGTTTTACCAGAACCGTCAGTCTGGGAATGTCACGAATCAGAAACAATACATCAAACAGCCCCGGATGATTGGCAATGATGATACAGGGGCCTTCACCACAATGACCTTTTGCCGGTTTTGCCGCAAGAAGTCCGCCGGCACGCATCAGCCCGAGCCAGATAGCCAGAAAAAACCGATGGGTGTTCTGCATGCGTGAGGGTTTATGGGATGAACACCATTCCAGTACGGCAATGATCGGCAGAACCAGCAGGAGCTCCAGCAGAATCCCGACGGCAAACAGGAAAAACATGAAAAACATGAAAATCCCTTTTCTGATTCGAACAGCCATACATTATGCCTTTTTCATGTCCGGTCCGGGAGGTATGAATCTTACGCATGAATCATTTCAAACAGGTCGGAACCGGAAATGACCCGCACAACCGCTTCAATATCCTGATCCATGGGCCGATCCTCAAAAAGCGGCGGCGCCACATCCCGCAGTCTTTTAACCGTCTCATCCAGTCCGGGACGCGCGGAAATTCCGCCCCGTATCTCACAGGCCTGAACCGCTGCCAGCAGATGAATGGCCACGACCCGTTCCACAAGCCGGCAGATCCGATCCGCATCCCTTGCCGCGATGGTCCCCATGCTCACCTTGTCCTGATTATGGGATTCGGTGGAACGGGAAAAGGAAGCTGCCGGCATGGTCAGCTTCAACGCCTCGGCTGCCAGGGCGGAAGAGGAGATGGACATGGCTTTGAATCCATGATTGAACAGCCGGTCATCCCCGGTAAGCCGGACCAGATCGGAAGGCAGCCCCCGGTTGACATTGGCATCCACCAGAACGGCCACCTGCCGGTCCGACATGTCCGCAATCGAGGCCAGCGCGGCTTTCAGCGAATCCATGGCGGATGCAATATGACCGCCGTAAAAATTTCCGCCCATCACCACCTGACCGGTTTCCGGATCAAACAGGGGATTGTCGTTTGCACTGTTGGCTTCGATCCCGATCCATTCCCGGGACCATTTCAGGGTATCGTGCAGTACGCCGGCAACCTGGGGCGTACATCGTATGGAATAGGGGTCCTGAAGCGTTTCCAGGGCCTTGGATTCAAAAAGAGCCGGTTCTTCCGTGCTGGTCAGCAGACGAAGAATCCGGTCCGCCACCAGGATCTGTCCGGGATGGGGTTTTGCTTTCGAGATCGCCGGATGATAATGATGCGCATTGCCCATCAGCCCATGAATGCTCAATGCTGTTGCGTAAATCGCCGCATTCAGAATCCGCTCCGCCCTCTCGGTAATCATCACCGCCATGCCGGTCATAATGGCCGTGCCGTTCATGATCGCCAGCGGTTCCTTGGGCTCAAACCGGTACGGCGATAGACCTGCCTTTTCCAGAGCAACCATGGCAGGCATCTGTTTTCCCTGATAAAACACCTCGCGCTCTCCCATCAGCGTGGCTGCCACATAGGACATGGGCGTCAGATCACCGGATGCGCCGACGGAACCTTCGGACGGAATCACCGGCACAATATCATGATTCAAAAAGGCTGCCAGACTTTCCAGGAGGTTAACCGAAACCCCGGAGTAACCTCTGGCAAAACAAAGAATCCGGGTAACCATGGCCGCACGCACCTGAAGCGGATGGATGGATTCACCGGTTCCACAGCCATGAAACCGGATCAGATTCAGGCCGTTCTGAATCGCGACATCCCTGACCATCCTCTTGCCGCAGCATTTTCCGAATCCGGTTGTGACCCCGTAAACCGGTATGCCGTCGGTCATGGCATCAAGCAGTATTTTCTGTGATTTTTGCAGGTGTGTCCGGAATGCCTCATCCGGGCTGATGGTAATCCAGGCCCTGCCCCTGGCGACTTCGATGATCTGTTCCAGGGAAAATTGTTCCTCGTCAACAACCAGTGTGCGGTTCTTTGCCGCATTGTCCAACATTCATTTTACCTCTGCGATGATAATGGTTCACCTGCTCTTTCGGGTTTATGGAAAACGTCATCTTTATTCCTATCCCTATTTTTTTCAAGTTATTTTTTTCATGAGGATGCGCTCTGTTTTGTTTTTCTTTTCCATAGCCGTACAAAAATTCTTGTCAGAATCAGGCGGGTAAACACATGGCTGTTTCGCAGAAAATCAACAAAGGGCCGGAAATGGGATTTTCTTTTCCCGGGTTTTTCATACACCACGCCGACCGGAACCTCTATCACGGGAATCCGGTTCCATCCGGCCCTGGCCAGCACCTCGACCTCAAACTGAAACCGCTCGGAGCGGGCACCAAGATTCAGGGTTTCCGGCAGCGGATAGATCCGGAAACCGCTCTGGGAATCCCGGAGCCATTGCCCGCCTGCGGCCCATACCCAGAAATTGGAAAACTCCCGGCCGAACCGGCTGGTCCAGGGTACGTTGCGGTTGTCCATTCCCAGCCGCATTCCGATAATAATGGGCCGGGCATCTTTCGGGATGGCCTTCACCAGTGCGGTCAGGTCATCCGGATTATGCTGGCCGTCCGCATCCATTGTAACGGCCCAGTCCGCCACCGTTTGCGCTGCCTGAAAACCCGTAACCAGGGCCGCGCCCTTGCCTCTGTTCTTTTCATGCTGCAGGAGATGAATACCCGGAATCGTTCGGAGTTTTGCCAAGCTCCCGTCCGTTGACCCGTCATCCACAACAAACACGGGATATCCATGCTGCATTGCGCGGCCTGCCACTTCAGCAGCCATTTGATCATGGTTGTACACCGGAATAACAACGGCTATTCCCCTATCCGGGACCGTCATGTCGTCTCAATCCTTGTTTTTCATTCCATCCGTTGTCCTGCCCATCGGCCAACCGGCCAAACGAATATAGTTTTTGTTGTTTTGGTATGGATTATTTGATATGTCAATACGCATTATTATTTACCAGAACAATAAACACCATCACCCAATGACGATTATCACCCGGAGATTATCTATGTACAGGAAATTACGATTGGGCTTCCTCATCAGCCTCGGCATTGTTTTTTTATGTTACGGCAATGCATTGTCTGTTGATAAAAAGCAGATTGAAGCACTGAAAAAAAAAGCAGCCCAACAGGGTGATCCCATTGCCCAGAATGACCTGGGTCTGGTCTACCTGAATGGAGACGGAATACCGGTAAACTATGTCGAGGCCATGAAGTGGTTTAAAAAAGCAGCGGAAAAGCATGATGCCAAGGCGCAGAACAATCTGGGAGTCATGTATCTGAACGGGGATGGCGTGCCCCAGAATTATGTGGAAGCCATCAAATGGTTTACAAAGGCCGCCGAACAGGGGCACGACAATGCACAGTATAATCTCGGCATTGTCCATGAACAAGGAAAGGGCGTACCGGAAAACCTGATGGAGGCCTATGTCTGGTACAGCCTCGCTGCCGCACAGGGGCATAAGGATGCCAAACACAACCTGATCGTCATTGAACCCAAATTAACCAGCAAGCAGATTGCGGCAAGCCAGAAAAAAGCAGCTGCATTATGGGAAAAAAACACCAATTATTAACCTGTTTTTTTAGGAATAAAAATGGCCTCTCTAAAAAAGATTACACTCTTCATCACCCTCCTGTTTCTGATTCCTGCCCTGGCAATGGCGGAAAAAAACCGGATCGCCGTCATGGACCTCCGGGCGGACGGAATCGCCAAGGACAAAGCCCTCCGGATCTCCGAACTGATCCGGACGGAAATCGTCAATACCGGGGTATATACGGTCATTGAACGAAATCAGATGGATATGGTTTTCAAAGAACAGGGCATCCAGCAAACCGGCGTTATCAATGATGCTTATGCCATTAAAATGGGTGAACTCCTGTCTGCCCAGAAAATTCTCATCGGTACGGTCATGCAACTGGGAGATGCCATTATTATCAGCGGAAGAATTGTCGATATTGAAAAGGGAATCGCTGAATTTGCCGTAAACCAGTCGGCAGCCAATGAAAACGAACTGCTGGAGGCCACCAAGCTGTTCTGCAGAAAACTGACCGGCACGACCAGTCAGACTGCTGAAATATCCGGGACGAAAAGAAAAAAAACCAGCCAGGAAACCACCGCTGTTGCTGAGAAAAAATCTGCGGAAAACCGGAAATCAACCGATAAGGCAGCTAAAACCGACGCTGCAGGCAAAGCAGATGGTGCAGGCAAAACCGACGTTGCCGTCAAAACAAGCAAGAAAGCCGCGAATATCAAGCCTTCCGTCGTTCCCAGCAAAAAAGTATATGCCCAGTATGAACAGATTGATCTTTCTTTTTCCCACTTTCCCGGAAACGACCATGACTGGATATCCATTGCCAAGCCCGATGAAGGGGAAAATTATTACCAGACCTATTCCTACACAGGCTCACAGATCAAAGAGGGAACGCTTTCCCTTGGGGGACTGGATGCCGGACAATATGAGATTCGATATTACTATGACTGGGAAAACGGCAAATATGATTACCATGTCATGGGGACGATATCCGTTTCCGACAAATAGACATCCATCCCTCAACAGTCGACCAGCGGCGGAATCAACAATTATGGTATTGTATTTTTTCCCCTGATGCGGTAATAATAGCCAGTATTCAAATCATCGACTGTTTAGCGCATCATAACAATCAATCAAAAACATATTTTCTGATCATCGTCACCATCCGTTTTTTATCGAATGGTGCTGACCCCCTTGTTCATATTTGTTCAGTTAAAACGACACCTTTGTTAATTGCTCAAACCGGCAAAACGCCGGCCGCAGTAACGGAAACAATTCATTCAAAAGGAGGCCATCACATGAAATCGGGAATTTCTGTATTTTTCATCATGTTTATCACGCTTGCCATGCTGTTCGGTTATGGTTCACAGGCTGCTGCTGTTGAAGTCGGACTGGCATGGTCGGGCAAGTCCGGCATGGCAGACAGGGTAGCTGCCGGATTTGAAAAAGGAATCAAGGAACTGGCTCCGCAGATCAAAGTTGAATATCAAAAGGATCTGGCTTCCATAGATGACCTGGCACAAACTGCCGCCGCGTGGGGGAAAACCAAAAAAGGGATGGTTCTTATCCGATCCAACGCTGCTGAATGGCTCGGAAGCAACAAGACAGCGGTTCCGACATTTATCGGCGGCTGCAACCATCCCGGTACACTCGGGGCAATCAGCAATTTGAATGCGCCGGAGGGAAACATCACCGGCGTGACATATTATCTTCCCCATGAAACCCAGTTTGAAATCTTCACCGCCATTCTTCCGGATATGAAATCCGTATTATTGCTCCTCGGCCAGGGGAATCCATCTACCATGGTAGACCAGGAAGGCACAAAAACCGCATGCGCCAAGCGCGGCATTTCCTACAATGAAAAATTCTGTACCACGGTAGATGAAATGGTATCAGCCGTGAACGAATACAAGGGAAAAGTCTCCGCCATTATCATCGGCAATCAGGCGCTGATCATGGACAATACCATTCCGATTGTCGCTGCTGCCGGAAAGACACCGGTTGTTTCCTATTCAAATGATGCCGTGAAGAAGGGAGCGCTGTGCGGATTTGTGGCGGATGACGAGAAACTCGGATATATGCTTGCGGAATCGGTCGTGGATGTCCTGATCAAAGGCAAAGCGGTCAAGGATGTTCCGGTAAAGGTTGACCCGGACCCGATTTTCTTCCTGAATTCCAAAACCGCGCAGAATCTTGGGATTGAGGTGCCATACGATATTCTGTCCACTGCAAAAATTATTGAATAAACACATTTATTTTTTCATCTTCGTCAGGAGGTCCCATGAGGCTGGGTATCAAAGGTAAATTTCTGCTGCCGACCGTTTCTCTGGTCATTGTCGGGATGCTGATTTCCATCATTGTTTCCTATTCCGGTTCAAGCCGTTCGCTTCAAAATGCCGTTTACGGGCAGATGAATCAGATTGCCGATTCGACTGTCGCCCTGATATCATCCTGGATCGAACGGAACAAGCTGGACATTGAAAACTGGGCGGAACTGGATGTATTTCAGAATTCCCTTCCGGATAATTTTATGGGAAAGACCGCCCGCAAAAGCGCGTCCCTTCAGCTTGCCAAATGGCAGGAACAGTACAAAATCTATGAATCCCTGGTACTGGTCGACGCCAAAGGGGATGTCATTGTCGCTTCCGATGAAAACCTGATCGGCAAGGTCAACATCACGGACCGGGAGTATTTCAAAATATCCATGGAAGGCAAACCGGCCATTTCCAATGTGATCCTCAGCAAGGGCTCAAACCATCCGGTCTTTGTCATATCCGCACCGGTTTTCGATATAAAGACAAAAACCGTCGGAGGCGTTATTTTCGCGGTTGTGGACATGGGGGCATTCAGTGCCCAATTTATCGACAGCATCAAGGTCGGCGAGACCGGTTATGTCTATCTGACGGACAAGAACGGTGTGGTCATCGCACACCCGGACAAGTCCCAGATTCTGAAAACAAACATGAGCCAATTTGATTTTGGAAAAGAGATCCTCGATAAAAAGAACGGGGTATTGCATTATGAATACCAGGAAATCGAAAAATATGCCTCATTCAAAGAGGAAAAAAACCTGAACTGGATCATTGCGGTAACCGCACCCAAAAAGGAAATTTTTGCATCTGCCGAAACACTCAGGAACCTGATGCTTTCCATTGGTTTTGTCATTGCCTTATTTCTGGGCGCTGGGCTGTGGTTTATGCTGAATGCCATCATCATCAAACCGGTGAAGCAGGTCGGCAAATTTGCCAATGAACTGCAAAAGGGCAACTTGAGCGTCAAGCTGGAAACCGGATATGATGAAATCGGCAAAATGGGGGAAGCGTTGAACGCGGTTGTGGATGAACTGAACCGGAAATCCGATGCTGCCGACGGCATTGCCAACGGGGATCTGATGCAGCAGATCCATATCGCCTCTGAAGAGGACCGGCTGGGCAGTTCTTTGCTCAATATGGTGAACAGCCTGAACCGGATCGTGAGCGATCTTCATCTGGCTTCCGATCAGGTTGCCGCAGGCTCTTCCCAGGTATCGGATTCGAGCCAGTCCCTGTCCCAGGGGGCAACGGAACAGGCCGCATCCCTGGAAGAGATCACCAGCTCCATGACCGAGATCGGCGCCCAGACCAAAACCAATGCGGAAAACGCCACCCAGGCAAACCAGCTTTCCGATTCGGCAAGAGGCGCCTCCGACAAAGGGGTCAAGCAGATGGAAGACATGATGGAGGCCATGCAGTCCATTAACGCGGCCAGCAATGAAGTGGCAAAAATCATCAAGACTATCGATGATATTGCCTTTCAGACCAACCTCCTTGCCCTGAATGCCGCAGTGGAAGCGGCAAGAGCCGGAAAGCACGGCAAGGGATTTGCCGTTGTCGCCCAGGAGGTCCGGTCTCTGGCAGCCCGGAGTGCAAAAGCCGCCCAGGAAACCAGTGAACTGATCGAAAACTCCATCAAAAAAGTGGATACCGGGAATGAAATCGCCCGGAAAACAAGTGCCGCCCTGGCCGAGATCAACCAGAGTATTGCCAGGGTGGCAGACCTGGTGGGTGAAATCGCCGCCTCCAGCAGCGAGCAGGCACAGGGGATTTCTCAGGTCAATATCGGCCTGGCCCAGATCGACAGCGTTACCCAGCAAAATACGGCCAATGCGGAAGAAACCTCATCCGCCGCAATGGAGCTGAATTCACAGGCTGCGCATGTCCGAAAAATACTCTCCATCTTCAAGGTCAGGGAAGAATCTTCGGAAATATCACCGGACAGGCATGGTCCGGATCATCATCCGGCAAAGGTTCCGTTATTATCGCATCCATCCCGATATCCTGCGCATGAAAAACCGGGCCGGTACGGGTTCAAACCCTCAAACCCGAAGTCCGGTCTGGATGATGCCGAATTCGGCAAATACTGAGCCGGAAGCCGGATGGAGATAACATCATGGATGCATTCGTAGCCCGCCAGCCGATTTTTGACCGCAAGAAGGCCTTGTTCGCCTATGAACTGCTTTTCCGGAACGGGCTTTCCAATTTTGTTCCGGATATCGACGGTGATATGGCCACCTCATCCCTCTTGTCCAGCAGTTTTTTCACGATCGGGATTGAACAGATCACCGGCGGCAGGAAGGCATTTATCAATTTTACGGAAAACCTGATCATTCAAGAGCTGCCTCTCCTGTTTCCACACGAAAAAACCGTGGTGGAGGTACTGGAGGATGTGCGCCCGCTTGAAACCGTATTGCTGGCCCTGAAAAAACTGTCTGCCAAAGGCTACTACCTGGCCCTGGATGATTTTATTTTTCAGAAGAACCTGGAGCCGCTGATTCAACTGGCGAACTTGATTAAAATAGACTTTCGTCAGACACCCATTTCGGAAATCCAAAAACTGCTGGATTCAGACCATCTGAAAGGCAAAAAACTGCTGGCTGAAAAAGTGGAAACCAACAGCGAATTCAACCAGGCTTCGGAAATGGGCTTTCACTACTTCCAGGGCTATTTTTTCTGCAGGCCGGAAATCATCAAAAGCAAAGAAATCGCAGACTCCAACATCAGTCTGCTGCGGATTCTAAGCGAGGTGAACAAACCGGATTCCTCTTTCGGGGAAATTGAGAAGATGGTCACCACGGATTTGTCGGTTTCCTATAAGCTCCTCCGCTATATCAATTCCGCTTTTTTCAATCGAAAAAATGAAATCACATCCATAAAACAGGCCCTGATTTATCTGGGAGAAAACGAACTTCGTCGTTTCATCTCCCTGATCACACTATCCAAAATAGGAGCAAGCAAACCCACTGAGCTGATCCGCAATGCCTGCATCCGGGCGCGTTTCTGCGAACTGATCAACAGTGTCAGCCATTGTGCTGAGTCTCCTGATATGCTGTTTACCCTGGGCCTGTTTTCCAATATTGATGCCATTCTGGACAAGCCCATGACGGAAATCATGAATCACCTGCCGCTTTCGGAAAAAATCATTTCCGCCCTGGTGGACAACACCGGCCCCCTTTCCGCATATCTTGAACTGATCAAAACGTATGAAAAAGGAGATTGGAACCCGATTCCAAAGCTGGCCAATCAGATCTGTATAGCCGAAGAGGTGATCCCCTCTCTCTACCGGGAAGCATGCAACTGGTCCAATGCCTTGACCGGATGATGCGGAACAGCGTCATATCAGATACGAAATCATACCGGAATCAATCAGAAAGGCACCTGTTTCAACAGGTTTCCCGCCGTTGGAATTCCTGTTGAAATCAAATGATATCAATGCAATCGAAGGATGTATTCCATGAAAAAAATGAAGATTCAAACCAAATTACTGGCCAGCTTCAGCGCTGTCGCACTTCTTTGCTTCCTTGTCGGAGCCATCGGGTTATGGTCGGGTCAACGTTTTGCGGAACTGTCGACAACAGCGATGCAGTATTCGGATTTTCGTAATGAGCTAAAGGACAGAACAATCGATCATCATACGTGGGTAAGCACGATCATGAAGGCCATGATTGAAAACAGGGATAAGCTTGGCGTTCAAATCGATGCCCGTCAGTGCGCCCTGGGTAAATTCCTTCATGGAAGCGCCCTGGAAGAAATCCGGCGCAGAGATCCGGAACTGGCAAGTGCTATCGATGAGATGAAGATACCCCATCAGCATCTGCATGAAAGCGCAGTGCAGATTGAAAAAGCAATGCAGGAAGGACATGCGGCTGCCTTTGAGGTGTTCAAAAAGTTGGCAATTCCAGCCTTCACTCAGGTTCAGAGTGTAATGGCCACGGTTGCAAAGTCCGCTGAAAAGAAGGAGATGGAACTGGAACATCAGCAAACGGCTGCCGGGAAACTGCAAAAACAGATCACCTGGCTCGGAATGATCTTTGGTGCCGTATTATCCGTACTGCTCGGAATCGGCATCACCCGCGCGATTGTCAAACCGCTGAACAAAGCGGTCGCACTTGCCGGGGACATCAGCACCGGCGACCTTTCCCGGCGCATGGATTACCGGTCCGGGGATGAACTCGGCTCTTTGGCCGAATCCCTGGACAATATGGCTCTCAGCCTGGAGCACAAAGCGGAACTGGCACAGAAAATTGCCCAGGGAGACCTGACATCCCGGATAACCATCGCCTCGGAAAAAGATGTGCTCGGAAAAGCACTTCAGCTCATGATATCCAACCTGAATGAAGTACTGGGGGATGTGAACAATGCCGCTGTTCAGATAGCCGCAGGCACCTCCCAGGTATCGGATTCAAGCCAGTCGCTCTCCCAGGGCGCAACGGAACAGGCCGCCTCCCTTGAAGAAATAACCAGTTCCGTAACGGAACTGGCCGGTCAGACCAAAGCCAATGCGGAAAATGCTACCCAGGCAAACCGGCTGGCAATGGAAGCACGGCAAACCGCTGAAACAGGAAATTCACGAATGCAGGGTATGGTCACGGCAATGTCGGATATTTCCCATTCCAGCAAAGAAATTGCAAAAATCATAAAAACCATTGACGATATAGCATTTCAGACCAACCTGCTGGCATTGAATGCCGCAGTCGAGGCGGCCAGAGCAGGCAGACATGGCAAGGGATTCGCCGTGGTCGC
>QZKS01000035.1 GCA_003599865.1 Desulfobacteraceae bacterium | reverse complement strand
CGCCGCCGGCAATAATCAGATGATCTTTTAAACCCTCTTCCGGAATATTGACGGTCTGAAAACTGTGCGGCTTTCCCCACCGGTTGCGAAGGGCATACAGCGGTGCGGTCAGGCCGGAAATGAACGGGGTCAGAAACATGGTGATGATGGTCGTGGTCAGAACCAGGGAGTAAAAATCCATGGAAAAGGATTCCGTTCCGATACCGACCCTTGCCAGAACAAATGAAAATTCGCCGACCTGTGAAAGCCCCAGCGCGGTGGCAATCGGTATGACATTTCCATAACCAAAAGCCCTGCTTAAAACCGCGAATATCAGCCCCTTCCCCAGCATGATAATCCCGACCAGCATCAGCACGGTTTTGTAATGGGTGAACATGTACTGCGGATCAAACAGCATCCCGACCGAGGTGAAAAACAGAAGGCTGAAAATATCCCGCAACGGCATGACATCGCTCAATGCCTGATAACCGTAATCGGATTCACTGAGCAGCATCCCGGCCACAAACGCTCCAAACGCAAAGGACAGGCCGAACAGATAGGTGCCGTAACCGATCCCGAGGCCGATGGCCACGGTAGCCAGCAGAAACAGCTCTCGTGAATTCCATCCGGCGATATGCTTCATGACCAGGGGGATCAGCCGGGTTCCCGCAAATATCATGACCAAAAGAAAGACAACCGCCTTGACTGCCGCAATTCCCAGCAGCGGCAGACCGGCTGACGGGTTGCTTAACTGGGGCAGGATAATCATCATGGGGACAATGGCGAGATCCTGGACTATCAACATGCCGATCATGACCCGGCTGGATAACGTCCCGATCATGCCCTGGTTCTCCAGGGTTTTCAGCAATACCATTGTGCTGGACAGGGAAATCAATGCCCCGAACCAGAGAGACGTCATCGGTGTCCATCCGAACGCGTGTCCGATGCCGTATCCGAAGAGAATGGTCAGCAGGATCTGGATGGGTGTGCCGATCAGGGCAATATTCCGGACGGGTTTTAATTCCCGGAAGGAAAACTCAAGCCCCAGGGCAAACAGCAGCAGGGCGATTCCGATTTCCGCCAGCATTTCGATTTCGTGAACACCGGAAACCGTTATGCCTCCGGTATAAGGCCCCACCGCAACCCCGGCCAGGATATATCCCAGAATCAATGGCTGCCTGAGCCGTTGCGCAATCAGTCCGCCAACAAATGCCGCCATGACAATGACGATGATATCCCCTGCTATTCCCATATGATCTTTTTTCTCCAGGTCAGGAAGTCTGTATCCTTCCGGATATTGTATATAAGCTGATTACCTGAAAAAAACCACCAAAAAAGGGGGCTATGGAAACCCTGGCCATACGGTTTTTTCGAGGGCGGCATCTTTATTTTTTTACAGAGCGATATTCCGGGTACAATCTGGCAGCACATTCCGGGCAGATCCCATGGCTGAATTCCGCATCTGAACGGTCCCGGATATAGGATTCGATTGGATGCCAGTTATTCTGGTCATCCCTGATTTTTTTGCAGGAAGAACATACCGGCAGGATTCCTTCGAGATATTTCATTCTCTGAAACATTTTGTTTGTAAAATAAATTACAACTGCCCCGAAAATCAGGATGCACATGCTTTCAAACAAGGATTCCCGCCAGTTGATCGGCGTTGCCTCTGCCCCTAAGAGCCAATAAGGAATATCGATGACTTCATCCACCCATATAAAGAGTATGATGAATGCAAAGCCTATGATTTCATAAGCAATGACCCGTTTTGAAACGGTATCTTTTCCGGATGTGCGCATACGATGCCCCCAGATGTTTCACTGTCTTAAAATGCTTGTTGTTTTGAAGAATTTCGGTCAGGTCAATTCCACCTGTACGGGGATCCTGTCAAATTTTTTTAACATGGTCAACCATGATGTGCTGAACCGGACTGCATGTAAAGTCAAAGACAAACGGGTCCTCAACCCGGCAGGAATATTTTGCACACCCTGTCCATGCCTCCGAAGGTTACGGAAAAAAGGTTGACATAAGATATCTATATCTATAAATAAAACAGATATACTATCGAACATCGAATCAATACGAATGAGCACATCAGCTTGCCGGGGTGTTTAGCCTCATATCCTCCCGAGGATGAATCTGAACTTCCATAGAACCAAATAACCCTAAATCAGGGAAGATACGAAAAAATGCAAAACAATCAATCCGACAAAATTGTGTATAACACCTCAGGATATGATATTGCCGCGATCATATTCTGTATCGCCACGCTGATCATCGCGCTGATGATCGGGCAGTCGCACCACATCGGCAATATGAGTGTCGAAACCGATTTCTATGGTGCCTATGTTAAGGAGGTTCATAACATCCTGGAAGGCCGGCCGTATACATATCAGCACAACCCGCCCGGCTATATGCTCCTTGTTGCCGCGGTATCTTTCCTGACAACGGATTTTTTCAATGCGGCAAAACTCATCAGTGCTTTTGCCGTTGCCTTATTCGGCGGCGCCATTTATATGCTTTTCAAGTCGATTTTTGACAGCCGCATTGCCTTGTCCACAGCCATCCTTTCGATGATTTCTCTGTTGCCGCATTCTTTTATCGCCTCCACGGATTTGCTCGGTGCCCTGTTGACCATCATTCCTTTGCTGTTTTTTTTTCTTACGCCCCGGATATCAGCCAAAACATGTATCGCAGCCGGAATCACCGCAGGGATTGCTTATTGGGTGCGATACAATACGGTTTTCGTATTCATTGGAATCCTGTTTTCCCTCATCTGTATCAACACAGGCAACGTAACATTCAGAGAACGGCTCCGGATGGCCGTTCTTTTTATTGTCGCATGGACGGTGACAATTTCACCATGGCTCGTCATCAACTGGAAAACCAACGGAAGCCCTTTTGCCGGAACCGCTATTTTACAAATCGCCAGTCATTTTTATCATCCTGCCGGAGACCTGTTTACAATGGAGAGAGGCTTTCCTTTTGATTCTTTATTCGATGTCATATGGCATGACCCGATCTTGGTTCTGAAAACATATATCATGGACATTTTGTATTTAAATCCGAAGCAACTCATCAGAAGCGGACTGAGATATCCGGCTTACCTGTTTGCCGGTGCAGGCCTGCTCCTTCTGCTGACAGAGCTTTCAAAACGGAAGTTTGCGCTTCTTGCCATTTATCTTTTCGGGTATCTGTTGTTGGGTCTGGTGGGGTTTTACTTCCGATATTATCTGTTTATTGTTCCTATATTGTTTTTGTTTGTGACTTTCTTTGTTTTTCATCGCCATATCACTACCGCGCTGGGCAGGTTGCCCTTTTTTAACCGTTCAGTCAGCTGGGTGATCGTGGCAATGATAGCCGTATTGATCTGCAAATCATCATATCATCAGATTCAAAAAATCATACATTCAGACCCGACCTATATTTTTGAACTTGCAGATGTAATCAGGGAGCGCTCATCGCCCGATGACAAGATCTTCGCTTTTAAACCCCACTATGGCTATTATGCCGGACTTGAATCATCTTTCCCGATGTCTCATAAGCCGGAAGACTACAACTCCGAAAATGCGGAAGATTATATTTCAAAAGCCCGGGAGATCGGCGCAAAATTTATCATTTACAGCGATAAGGAAGGGTCTCTCTGGCCAAGCCTGGAATCACTGGCTGATCCGGGGGATGTGCGAAAGGACCTCGATCTGATATATTCACACAAGCCCACCAATACGCTGGTTTATGAGCTTATTGAAAGACCGGAGTGAGCCCGGCGAGGGTGGCATTCCAATCACCGACCTCACGTTGAACGACTTTCATATGGATCTGAGTGACTATATAAAAGGGCATGAGAACCAGCTGGATCGAATACCTTCGGGTGCTTATGCGGTGGCCATTATCGACGATTCATTAAAAGGCGAATTCTTTCCGGGAGTGATTTTCTGTCTCAAGAATGAAGGCGCACAAACTTGGTATTCAAGGATTCCGGATTCAATGATGACGTGGTCAAAACCAATGCGGTGCAGATTCTTAAACATGCCGGCATTGTCGATGTAAGGAGCCTGTAATGGGAAAAGAACCTCAGATGGACACAGATAAACACGGATTGATCAAAGATATCCGGGAAATTATTTCGCAGGCTCGTTCATTGACACGCAGAAGTGTCAGTTCGTTACAGGTACTTTCAAATTACCTTATCGGTAAGCGACTTGTAGAAAATGAACAGCCGGGAAAAGGGCGTGCAACGTATGGCCAAGAGACGCTAAAGCAATTATCCGAAGAGCTTACGCAGGAGTTTGGTCGTGGTTATTCTGCAACCAACCTTGAGTATATGCGCAAGTTTTACCGAATTTACGGAGCGACTGTTGAATTAATTCCTCAAACACCGTCTGAGGAAGCGGTCCTGCAAAAACCTCAGACACTGTCTGAGGAATTGAATCTTGCGCGAGTATTCCGGACAGTGTCTGCAAAATTGCCCTTGAGCTGGTCGCATTATCTGTTTCTGATGGGGATATCGAATCCAGATGAACGACGGTTTTATGAGCTGGAAACAGTGAGTGAAGGGTGGTCGTTGCGTGAGCTGAAAAGGCAATTTGGTTCCAGCCTGTATGAGCGTCTGGCAATGAGCCGGGATAAGGCAGGAATCAAAGAGCTTTCCCAAAAAGGACAGTTGGTAGAGAGACATATCGATGTAGTGAAAGACCCTTATGTACTGGAGTTTCTCGGTCTGGACGAAAAAACACGGTATTCGGAAACCGAGCTGGAAACCGCCATAATCGATAAGCTGGAACATTTCCTTCTGGAGCTGGGTAAAGGCTTTTTGTTTGAAGCACGGCAGAAACGATTTACCTTTGATGAAGAACATTTCTTTGTGGATCTCGTATTTTACAACCGATTGCTCCGTTGCTATGTCATCATTGATCTGAAAATCGGTGAACTGAAGCATCAGGATTTGGGTCAGGTGCAGATGTATGTGAACTACTTCGACCGTTATGTGAAGCTGGAAGATGAGGAGCCGACCATCGGCATTATTCTCTGCAAAAAGAAAAAGGATTCTCTGGTGGAAATCACCCTGCCTGAAGGTGCCAACATACACGCGGCAAAATATCAAACCTATCTCCCGGATAAAGATGCATTGAGGAAACAACTGGAAGAAGCTCAGGCGGAATGGGAGGCAGGGAAATTATGAATGATGAATTGAGATTGCTGAATAGAACTTCCCAATTGTGCAACGTGCCGTTACACGGAATCTTCGTTTATTTCGCGCCTTCCGTGTATTCCTTGGTTAAAAAAGGAGGCGCAGAATGAAAATTAAAGAGAGATACTGCAAGACTCCGTTGCCTTTTAATTGGTATTACAGTTAGTTATCGAAAGCCATATCGTTTCAAATCCGAAGATACTGACCAGTAAGTGTTATGTTGAAGCCCCAATCGGTCGGCGGGCGGCCGGTGCGGGGGGTGTATGTATAATTATTAAATTTTTATCACACTAATTGAAGGTGAAAGTTTGGACTTACAATTTATTTCAGAATGAGATAATCAGTTTGCTCATGTCGTTGACAATAATGATTTGACATTATATTAGATAACAAACAGTTATTCAATTTTCCCATATCTTGATTTTTATATTAAATTTTATTGCTATTCAAATTACACATTTTAGGAGAAACAATGAGATATTTATATATGGATAATTATCGTGGTTTTAAGCAGACATATATTCCCATTACAGATGTTAATTTCTTGGTAGGGGAAGGGATGGCAGAGAAAACACTTCAACACCAGTTGGCTTGTCTGCTTGTTGTGACCGAGTCACTCTTTGCCAATGGAATTAAGGATCCGGAACGGATTGTTGATGGGAAAGGTAATTTGCATCCTTCATTAAAAATGCAAAATTACCTTGCCTACCAGAGTGCAACCAGGATGACGATTCAAGCATTGAAGAGATTAACCGGTAAAAAGGTTGACCCCAAAGATGCTAAGAGCGCAGCTGCTTTGATACTTCAGCTCTCGAATGAAAAATGATATTCCCCCGATCGCGCCGCCTTCCCGCCTACAGTATCTAAACAGAAAATCCAAACAGCAGGATTTTCAGCTAAGATACTGTACGACAGCCAGACCCGAAACGCTGGCGGCGCGATCGGGGAAATGTATTCTTTCATTTTGATGCGGAACGGCCTATCGGCCTGGTCTTTTCTGGATGTGCGGCAAAGCCGCGTCATTTGAAGACCCAGCGAGACCCCTTTTCCCCCCTCAAACTCCCCCCTTTTCCCGATGACAGATTTCTTTGTCAAGCGCTTCGCTAACTTGACAGAAATCTGTCTATTCGGTACGGCCCAAGATGCTTCGCGCTCACGCGCTCGCGGGCCGGTCTATTTTGATTTGAGGGGGGACAAGGGGTCCGGTTCGCTGGGTCTTATTTGTTGCGTGCTAAGGCACGCTATGTGTTCGGCGCTAAGGCGCCGGTTATTCGTTGCGCCTTCTGGGCGCTATTCCCGCGAGGCCGCGACTCCTTGGCGGAGAGCAAGGCTTCTGCCTGTTTCGATTCATGTGTTTGGTTTTCACAGGGTTTTCAGGCGCTTTGCTTGTTATCCTTTGAGCCAGGAGCCCCCCCCATGGCCTTAAAAAGAATAATGAAGATAAGTCTTAATATCTCTCTCTAAATATGCTCACCACATTGCAAAAATCGGCAACATTTTATTGACTGCGTTTTTGCAAAAACTCTATACAAATTCTACGTGTCGGCAGTATTACTTTTTAGATATCCTTCATCTAATGGAATTCCTAATCGTTTTTTAAATGCTATGGTAATTTCATTTCCTAATAAAGATGATTCTTTATTAGGGTTTACATTAGTGATTGCCTCATTTAGTGCCAAAAGGAATGTGCCATCTTCAGCGGTTTTGGTATCAAGTAGTAGTTTGAATTGAAATTCGATATCATTTAAGCGTGTAATAAGTGGTCGGATCTCCCATAGCCATTTTACACATAGGATATTAATATCCTTGTCTAAATAAAGAAAATTATCAAATAATGCCTTGCCAAAATTATCTATCAAATCTTCTATCCGTCTTACGGATAATTGAAAATTTTTAAAAGCAGTTTCTTGATTTGAATTAAGATTCGGTCGCAAAAAAATCCTGTCAGATAAAATATATCTAATTTCACTCATGATGCCTTAGACTTTAGAAATTAAATCTGACACATCCCGATCCAACCGAGAAAACTGAATAGAGAATTCATGTAAATCTTTGTCAATTGATTTTTGATGATTCTGTAATTGAAATTTTAGATCCTGTTTGTGGTCCTCAAGTTGCTTTGCCAGTCCGGATTTATATCCTTCTAATTCTTGCCTAAGTTTATTATCTACAAGTCTTTTAAAAAGGAAGTATGCAAAACCACCCGCAAAACCACCAGCAGTCATAATCGATGCAGACCATTGAGCTAATAATCCCCAATCCAAACTCATATTTTTTCTCCATTTTTTGAGCCTTAAGTTGGCATTCGAAATTTTCTTTAAGAAGTATAAGTCGACTATGGTATATATAATATTTTAAAGTTTTATAAATCTACTTAATTTTGGAGCAATAATATCAAAATCATTTCGCAATTCATTTATTTCTTTTTGAGTCATACCTTTAAGGCTGTCACTAAAATATGTGCTAAAATCCATTTTCTCTTTTGGTATATTAAATTGCTTTATGATTGTTAATTGCCGCGCTTCATCTATCATGCCATTCACTCGTAAAAAAGCTCTAATGAAATTAGCAGATGCATGTATTCTCCAGACAACAATAATGAAAAAATAGAGAAGAAAAGCTCGCTGATCCCACCATAATAAAAGTGCAGCAATCAATATTCCAATCATGTTAATAATAATCTCTATAATATCTAATTTCATAATGATTGTCTCCATTCATTTGTGCGAAATTTTGGTATGATTTAGATTTCTGAGTGTATGTTAAATTTGAATAATAAATCAAGACTCTAATCTTTAAAAGACGGGAGTGTGAAAAACAAAAAAGTTGTACAGGGGTTGTACAAAAAAATCGACAATTAAAAAAGACTCAAATATAATTTCTGTGAAACCTTTCTAAATATCAGTTTGCAAGCATGTATATCCGCAAAACCCCACAAAAAAAGGGCTTACAGATTTAACCTCTGTAAAGCCCTTTTTTTGCTGGTGCCGAGGGACGGAATCGAACCGCCGACACGAGGATTTTCAGTCCTCTGCTCTACCGACTGAGCTACCTCGGCTTGCTTGAAACAAGAGCTGTTATTAATGGATACCTGGTGCTTTGTCAAGATATTTGTTACCCATGTCGCCAAAAAGATATTGGATAATCGTGCAGGCGGCAATGGGTGCGGTTTCCGCTTTTAAAATGCGCGGCCCCAGGGAGGCGATGAGGAAATCAGCCTGCCGGGCCTGCTCAATTTCGTTATCGGAAAATCCGCCCTCGGGCCCCAGAACCAGGACGGTTTGATGTCCGGAAAGGTCATTGCCCGGTTCCGGGATCCGGACCGGGGTCCTGCTGTTTTCCCAGAACAGGATCCGGGAGTTGCAGGTTTTGCCAAATGCCAGGAC
This sequence comes from Desulfobacteraceae bacterium, assembly GCA_003599865.1. Lineage (GTDB taxonomy): Bacteria > Desulfobacterota > Desulfobacteria > Desulfobacterales > SURF-7 > QZKS01. Next base: position 96,048 of record QZKS01000035.1, on the reverse strand, counting down.
TTCGGGAAAGGATAATACCGGCCCGATTATCGGGGTCTGGTTCCTTTTGCATTGTTTCAGGGATTCGGTTGCGATTTTTTCCCACCGGTCCATGCGCTTGGTCAAACGGCCGGAATCCGGACGGGCAACGGATCGTTCCGCGATAAACGGTATGAACCGGGTCATGCCGAGTTCCGTGAGCGGCGGAACAAGATGATCCATTTTCTTGTCCTTCAGCATGGCCTGTGCAATGACCAGCCGGATCGGCGATTCTGTTTGGGGCTGGAATTTTTCAAGGATGGTTACCTGTATTTTGCCTGGAGCCAGGCTTTCGATTTTTGCCGTGTACGCAACCCCTGTTCCGTCAAACAGCTGGATCACATGGCCCGGAGACAGGCGAAGGACATTTTGAATATGGTTGGCCTCATCGCCGGATATGACGGCGGATGATCCATTGATATCCCGGGGTTGTATTGAAAATCTTCTCATGCTAAAGATAAGGGATGAATGCTCGGCTAAGAAATAGTTAATCTGTTCATATGGTTAACAATCCTGTTGATTTCCATCTTGAGCAAAAATTCCGGTTTTGTAAAGACATTTTTTTGTTGTACGGTATGGGAGCAAATGCCTTGACACTGGATATGGGGTATGCTAATTTTCCAAAAATTATAGGGGCTTGATAGACTTGAACTGGTTTTCTGGGCGGCTATTTTTTTATATAATGAAGCGGGGTTGATATAATGGAAAAGAGAGAACCCGGTAAAAATACAAAAGATTCAGCGATGGATGAGGATGAAATCATCGAGCTGAACGAGCTTGCCGAATCATCCGATGACGAAGAGATTCTGGAACTGACGGACCCGGTTGATGAAGACGGGGTTATCGAACTGACCGATACCATTGACATCCCGGAACCGGATGACGGCATTGTTGAGCTGACCGATACGGCTGATGATGAAATCATCGAGTTGACCGACCCTGCCGAAGCCCTTTCCCAGGATTCTGCGGATATTTCAGATGAAGATGAACTGATTGAGTTGACGGATATTTCCGGAGAAGAAGAGATCCATGATGATGAACCGATCGATCTGATGGAAACGCTTGAATCGGAAGCCATTCTCATTGAGGTGGAGCCCGATAGGACGGTTGATCCGGATGAAACGGAAAAGACACTGGATCTTGACGACCAGGATCTACTTGATCTGGAAGCGGATCTTTTGGAGCCGGATGAAGAGATTGACATTCCTGCTGAAGACCAGGCCGACTTTGACTATGAACTGGATAATGAATTTTCGGAATCCCTGGGATCGGATCTCGGCACTGTCCTGACCGTTTCCGAAAAGTCCGGCCGGGATGAACCGGAAGCAGCCGGGAAGACGGATCAGCCCGGCGTTGTGAAGGTCCAGGTGAGTGATAACCGGAAAAAAGGGGCGCCCATTGATTTTAAATTTGAATCAAAGCTGCATCCCGGAGACAAGATTATCCGCGAGAGTAGTGAATGCCTGGGCAAGGATCGGATTACAAAGGAGCAGGTCGAGATGACCATTGAAAAAGTTGTCAGGGAAATGCTTTCTGAAAAGATCGATCTGCTTTTGACGGAAATGATCGAAAAGGCGGTTTCATCGGAAATCCAAAAAATCAAAAAGGCACTCCTGGAGGATATCGAGGTTCAGGATGAGTAAGACCGGTTTTGGATCATGTTGTTCCTGTTGATGACCGGCTTGCGGAACGTTCCGTCTTTTGGGAACGCTTCGGGGATTTTTCAAAACAAACCATTGCATGACTGAAATGATACCGGGGATTATGCTTGATAATCCCCTTTTTAATTTTTTGAGGACAGGGAAGGGTTGGATATGAGTTCAGGTTTGATCGATAAAAGTTATGAGCCGCATGATGTGGAGAAAAAGTGGTATGCAATCTGGGAAGAACGGAAACTGTTTGCCGCGGATGAAGCCGGTGATCGAAAACCATTTTCCATTGTCATCCCGCCACCCAATGTCACCGGGGTGCTGCATATGGGGCATGCGCTGAACAACACCATGCAGGATATCCTCTGTCGGTACCGGAGACTGAAAGGCGACAATGTATTATGGATGCCGGGTACGGATCATGCCGGGATCGCAACCCAGAATGTGGTTGAGCGGAAGCTTGCATCCCAGGGTACGGACAGGCAGCAGCTCGGCAGGGAAAAGTTTGTCGAAGCCGTCTGGAGGTGGAGGGAGGAATCCGGAAGTGCGATCATCAACCAGCTGAAACGCCTGGGTGCTTCCTGTGACTGGGACCGGGAAAGATTTACCATGGATGAGGGGTTGTCTCTTGCGGTAAGGAAGGTATTTGTTCAACTTTATAAGGAAGGACTGATTTACCGCGGCGATTACATCATCAACTGGTGTCCCCGATGCCGGACAGCCTTGTCCGATCTGGAAGTGGACCACGATGAGCAGGAAGGCCGGCTGTATCATATCCGGTATCCTTTTCCGGGAAGCACGGAAGGGCTTGTCGTTGCCACCACCCGTCCGGAAACCATGCTGGGAGATACGGCGGTTGCGATTCATCCGGATGACGAGAGGTATTTCAACATACCCGCCAAGGAGGTTGTTCTTCCGCTGACCGGAAGGATCATCCCGGTGATCCGGGACACCTATGTTGAGATGGCATTCGGAACCGGCGCCCTGAAGGTGACACCGGCACACGACCCCAACGATTTTCAGATCGGGATCCGCCATAACCTTTCATCCATAAAGGTCATCAATGATGACGGCAATATGGCGCAGGAAGCAGGGAGCCAATTCGAAGGGATGGACCGGTTTGCCTGCCGGGAAGCGGTTGTTGCGGCACTCAAGGAACAGGGTCTCCTGGAACGGATGGAACAGCATAACCACAGCGTCGGTAATTGCTATCGATGCAAGACCGTGGTGGAGCCAAATCTTTCCAAACAATGGTTTGTCAAGGCAACCCCGCTGGCCAAAAAAGCCATTGCCGCGGTTGAGGACGGCAGGACAAGGATCATACCTGAATCCTGGACAAAAACCTATTATGAGTGGATGTACAACATCAAGGACTGGTGCATATCCCGGCAGATCTGGTGGGGCCACCAAATACCGGCCTGGACCTGCGGGAAGTGCAGCCGGCTGATGGTGGAAATGGACGATCCCTCAACTTGCGAGTCCTGCGGCAGCAGTGAACTGGTCCGGGAAACGGATGTACTGGACACATGGTTCAGTTCCGCCCTGTGGCCGTTTTCCACCATGGGCTGGCCGGACAAAACACCATTGCTGAAAACCTTTTATCCCACATCCGTTCTGATTACCGGTTTTGATATTCTGTTCTTCTGGGTAGCCAGGATGATGATGATGGGAATTCACTTCATGGAAGAAGTCCCGTTCAGGGACGTATATGTTCATGCGCTGGTGCGGGATGAACATGGCAAGAAAATGAGCAAATCCAAGGGAAATGTCATCGATCCCCTGGAAGTGATCGAGAAGTACGGAACCGATGCCTTCCGTTTCACCCTGGCGGCGTTTGCCGCCATGGGACGGGATATCAAGCTGTCCGAAGGCAGGGTCGAGGGGTACCGGCATTTTATCAACAAGCTCTGGAACGCTGTCCGGTTTTCACTCATGCATATTACGGAAGACCCCGGCGCTTTTGATGAAGAAAAAATTTCCCTTGCCGATCGATGGATCCTTTCAAAGAACAGCCTGCTGACCATATCCGTTGCCGAATCTCTGGACAACTACCGGTTCAACGAGGCTGCGGCCTCACTGTACCGGTTTGTCTGGCATGAGTTCTGTGACTGGTATCTGGAGGCCGTCAAACCGGTTCTGTACGGAAAAAAAGGCGAGGAGGAAAAGGCAGCCACGATCGCCGTACTCTGGAGAGTCCTGAAGGATACGACGGTTCTGCTGCATCCGCTTATTCCGTTTGTGACCGAAGAGATCTGGGATAAAATACCGGGGACACATGACTCCATCATGAAAGCCGATTATCCGGATAACCGGTTTGAAGATCCTGCTGCCGTATCCGTCATGGAGACGATCATCGGTATTATCACCGGAATCCGGAATATACGGGGTGAAATGAACATCTCTCCGTCCAGAATGCTCACGGCAACGATCCACTCCGATGATCAGGAAAAGCGGGAGCTGATCGGCGCGCACCAGGAAATGGTCCGGAATCTTGCAAGGCTTGAAAGCCTGAATATTGCAGGGTCGGGCGAGCGTCCCCGGTCGGCCGCAACTTCTCTTGTCGAGGGGGTGACCATATTTGTATCCCTGGAAGGCGTGATCGATTTTTCCAAAGAAGAGGAACGGCTTGCCAAGGAGGCAGGCAAGGTCGGGCTGGAACTTTCGACGGTTCAAAAGAAACTGAACAATAAAGGGTTTATGGACAAAGCGCCGGAGGAAGTTGTTCAAAAGGTTCGGGATCAGAACGATCAGCTGCAGGAAAAATTACACAAAATTCAGGTCAACCTGGAGAAGATCCGGGAGATTCAAAACAGCTGACAAGGATGGAAATTTCCATGCATGCAATCAAGGATATTATTGAGATGGCTATCCGGGAGGATATTGGTCCCGGAGATATCACAACCGACAACCTGATTCCCGATGAAAACCAGGGAAAGGGCATCATTCTGGCAAAAGAATCATTGATCCTGGCCGGACTCCGGGTTGCACAACAGGTTTTTTCCTATCTGGACCCGGAAATCCGATTTGATTCCCCGTATCGGGATGGGGATGAGATTTCAGCAGGGACCACCATCATGGAAGTCAGCGGCTCCCTGAAAACCCTTTTAAAGGGGGAGCGGACCGCCCTGAACTTTTTGCAGCGGCTGTCGGGAATCGCCACCCACGTCCGGTCTTATATAACCCTTATAAAAGACCTTCCGGTCCGTCTGGTGGATACCCGGAAAACAACACCCGGCTTGCGAACGCTTGAAAAATATGCCGTGCGCATGGGAGGCGCTTCTAATCATCGCATGGGCCTGTATGACGGGGTATTGATCAAGGACAACCATATTGCAGCCTGCGGCGGGATCGGCATCGCCGTTCATACGCTCCGGGGCATGATTTCCCATCTTGTCAAAATAGAAGTGGAAGTATCGGATATGGTGCAGGTTCAGGAAGCACTTGCCGCCAAAGCGGATGTCATCATGCTGGACAATATGACCGTTCCCCAGATTCGGGAGGCGGTTTCCCGGATCAATGGCAAGGCCATAGTCGAGGTTTCCGGAATGGTGACCAAAAAGGACCTGAGAGAACTGGCCGGCACAGGGGTGGATATCATTTCCGCCGGGGCATTGACCCATTCGGCGCCGTCTGTTGATATCAGTATGCGCATCTTGTAACCCGCAGGCTGCTGAAACATGATCCCGATTCGAGATACCATACCTTCGAGAAATTATCCGGTAGTCAACAACACGATTATCGGAATCAATGTAGTTGTCTTTCTGGTGCAGCTCTCCCAGGGGGATGATCTGATCCGGTTCAATTATATCTACGGGCTGGTTCCGGCCCGGTATACCATATCCCATTTTTCTTCCTATTTTTCCGCATGGGATCAGTTGTTTTCCCTGATCTCCTTCATGTTTCTGCATGGCGGATTTTTTCATCTCCTGGGCAACATGTGGTCTTTGTATATCTTCGGCGACAATATTGAAGACAGCCTTGGTCCGTTGCGCTATCTGGTTTTCTACCTTCTTTGCGGGCTGGCATCCGGATTGTCGCATCTGGCCCTGAATCTGCATTCCAATATACCCACGATCGGAGCCAGCGGCGCCATTTCCGGGGTGATGGGGGCTTATTTCCTGCTGTATCCACGATCCAAAATTTTAACCATCATACCCATCATCATCATTCCCTGGTTTGTGGAGCTGCCGGCATTTATCTTTCTGGGGATCTGGATTTTGATGCAGATGCTGAATGCGGCCGGAAGTCAGGCCGGAGCGGCGGGGATCGCATGGTGGGCACACATCGGCGGATTTTTGTTCGGTATTGTTTTTCTCAAGCTTTTCCAGGCTTACCCCCATGTGGGTGTGATGGAGCAGGTGGCGAAGGCTACAGCCAGGAAAAAGACGGACAAGCTCCAGATTATCCATCCGGTCAGCCAGGGGGATTCCCCGCACATGTATGGTGTGCTCGCCATCAGCATATACGAATCCCTGACCGGAACACAAAAAATGGTGAATGTCCCCTGGGGATTTCAGAACCGGCTGTTCCGGGTCTCGGTCCCGGCGGGAACGAGGCATGGAAGTCTGCTCAAGCTTCAGGGCCTGGGAAAGATCATATCCCATGGTGAGCGCGGAGATCTGTATCTCAAGGTTCTGATACAGGATCAGGGGATGCCGCGATGATTTTTTTTTACTTTAGTACAAGCTTGAAGGATTTAATCCGGATCGCCGGATGATATGATTTTTTGGCTTTGGCAAGTCCCGGTATTCCCATATCGCTTTCCTTGTTGATATAGGTATACTGTTGAAAGAGCCTTCTGGCGCATTCCCGGTCAAAGTATTGATACAGTCCTTTCATGGACGCAAAGGCTTTTTCAAAATGAAGGACACCCATGGAACTTGTCAGGTGAGAGGCGATGCCGAACGCGCTGACGACATTGTCGACCCGCATGAGAATCCCGTTCATTTCAATACGGTCGATGTTTTCGATGGCATTTAATGTGGCTATTTTCTCGCAGGCAAGATCCTCCTTCCTGTCCATATCGTCACAGCCTCTTTCTTCACACCACATTTCCAGAAATTCAATGCACTCCTCCGCTTTGTCACGGGTGATCGGCTCGATGACGACACGGTCCTCTTTCAGATAGGATTTCTCGAACTGGTTGATGAGGTTGCGCTTTTTGGAGTACTGATTTCCTTTCAGTTCCGCAAGGTCTTCCGTGCGGTATATATAATCTTCAAATTCCGGTTCTTCATATACATAGAAAAGCGGCTTGATTTGTTCGAGACCGAAAGTACCGATGTATTCTTCGGTTACAAAACGGATCTGCCTGCATTCATGGTCAGCCGCAATTCTGTAAAGTTCTTCGGGGGTATGGGTTTTTTCCGGCGTAATGGGAAGAATGATGTGGTTTCTTTCTTCGGCGATTCCGGATTGAACGTAAATGATCAGCGAATTGTCCGTCAGGGAAGCATGGGGGTGATAGAGGTCATTGCTCCATACAATCAGGGAGGGCAGGGAATAGACGCACAGCTTGAAACGCTGATTTGCAAAAAAAGGTTTATAGGTTTCGTAGTCTTCCGGTAGTAGTGGTTTATAGGTCATGATATCAGGTTCAGCATGGGAACGGCATTTTTCATTTGTGTAAAACCAAGGTTTTCATAAAACGGTTTGGAGTTGTTTTCCGCAATCAGTCCGATCCATTTCAGGCCGTCGGCATGAAGGTGTTCCACGAGTTTTTGAATAATCTTTGAACCGATTTTCCGGCCCTGAAATGCCTGATCCACCATGACATCCTGTATGTATGCATCGCTGGCTCCATCGCTGATGGCCCTTCCCATGCCGATGATCCTGTCGTTTTCGGAGACAACGATAAAGCAGTGACTTCCATGGATGATGCGGTTGACAAGTTCCGGGTTGTCGGATGAATCCTTCCACCATCCGGCCTGTCGATAAAGGGAAATGATTGTCTCTGTTTGAACCGGTGAAGGATTTTTCAATATGGAAAATGTAAACATGTGTTCCGATCAACGGCGGTTATCTTGCCGGAAGGCAGGAGATCCGGTTTCGCCCGTTATCCTTTGACAGATACAGGGCCTGATCCGCCCGTTGGACAAAGGCCGAAATCCTTTCATCCGCCTGATATTCCGTCACTCCCACACTGACCGTGATGGTGATTTCCTTGCCCGGCGAAGGCGAAAAAACTTCCGACTCAATGGCAAGCCGGATACGATCGGCAACAAATGCGGCTTCGTCACAGGCTGTTTCCGGAAGAATCACCGTGAATTCTTCCCCCCCATACCGGTGAGCCGTGTCCATTCTGCGAAGGCAGGACTTGATGATCTGCCCCATACGGATGAGCACTTTGTCGCCTTCCAGATGCCCGAAACGGTCATTGTACTGTTTAAAATGGTCGATGTCGATCAGCAGAAGGGAAAGCGCATGATTGTATCGGTTCAGGCGGTCGATTTCCAGATCGAGCTGTTTGTAGAAGTACCTTGAATTGTACAGCTTGGTCAGACCGTCCGTGATGGCGAGTTTTTTCAGTTTTTCCAGGATCTGGTCACGTTCTTTTGAAAGCTGCCGTTCTTTCAGCACCCGTTTCATTCTGAGGAGAAGCTCTTCAAACCGGATCGGCTTGAAAATGAAATCGCTTGCACCCTTGCTGATGGCCTCTTCATAGGAGTGCTCACCGCTGTACCCGGTCATGACAATGACATCTGTGTCATATTCCTTCTTAATGATATCCGTCAGTTCAAGGCCGTTCATTCCGAGCATCATGATATCGGTGACCACAATATCGGTATGTGTTCTTTTTAAAAAGTCGATGGCCTCTTCACCACTGGCCAGGGTGTCGGTTTTGAACCCTTCCATCTCAAGGTATTCACACATGGAATCCCGTATGGCGGGATCATCATCAACAATTAGGACATGAGGGCTCATCATTTACGGTAACCGGTATCTCCTGTTATTTTTTAAAACCGTTCCATCTCATGGTTGACACGATTCCAGTCAATTTGATAAGTAAGCGCTTTCATTTTTATTTGGTATGCTATAATAATCGTTATACAGATGAGTGTCAACCGCCTTTTGGTCGATGAAATCCGCAAATAAAAGGAGAATCCATGGCGTTGCAGCCCGGTTGTGAATATTCATCCCTTCTGGGGGAGAGACAAGATGAAAACCATTCGTAATTTTAGTATTATTGCCCATATTGATCATGGGAAATCCACATTGTCGGATCGACTGATTCAGGAAACCAAAGTGGTTTCCGAGCGTGATTTCAAGGACCAGATTCTGGACAGCATGGATATCGAGAGAGAACGGGGAATTACGATAAAGAGTCAGACGGTCTGCCTGCCCTACACTGCGAAAGACGGCAAAACATATTCATTGAACCTGATCGATACACCCGGACATGTTGATTTTTCCTATGAGGTTTCGAGAGCGCTGGCATCCTGCGAGGGTGCTTTTCTTCTGGTGGATGCAAGTCAGGGGGTGGAGGCCCAGACCCTGGCAAATCTGTATCTGGCGTTGGAGCATAATCTTGAAATCATTCCTGTTATCAATAAGATTGATCTGCCATCAGCCGATATTGAGTGGGTAAAAGGACAAATAGAAGAGGATCTCGGGCTGGACCCGGAGACAGTGATCCTGACTTCCGCCAAGGAAGGAATCGGTATCGGGGATATACTCGAAGGTGCGGTAACCAGGCTTCCGCCGCCGGTTGGTGATCCGGATGCCCCTTTGAAGGCATTGATTTTTGATTCCCATTATGATGCCTACCGGGGGACGGTGGTGCATATCCGGGTTTTTGATGGAAAAGTAAAGCCCGGTGATACCATCATTTTCATGCACAACAATGCCACATACAAGGTGGAAGAGGTCGGGGTGTTCAAGATTATCCGTGAACCCAGAAAAGGCCTTTCCGCCGGAGAGGTCGGGTATATTATCGCCGGGATCAAAACGGTCAGTGACACCCGTTGCGGTGATACGGTGACCCTGAAAAACAATCCATGTGAAAAGCCGAAATCCGGCTTCAAGGAAGCCAAGCCGGTTGTTTTTTCATCCATCTATCCTGTGGCATCGGATGGATATCCGGAACTGGCCATTGCCATGGAAAAACTGAAGCTGAATGATGCTTCCCTCATTTATGAGAAGGATTCTTCCGTTGCACTGGGTTTCGGTTTCCGGTGCGGTTTCTTAGGGCTTCTTCATCTGGAGGTTGTTCAGGAAAGACTGGAACGGGAATATGACCTCTCCCTGATTATTACGGCCCCATCGGTTCGCTATGAAGTCGGGTTGACGGATGGAACACTTTTGATGATTGACAACCCGGCCATGTATCCGGACCCGGGAAGCATCTCTTATACAAAAGAACCCTTCATCAAGGCGGCGATCATCGTTCCGGACCGGTACATGGGTGCGGTGATGACCCTTTGCATGGACAGAAGGGGCATGAGCCGGAATTATCAGTACCTGAACAACAACCGCCTGGAGATGATTTTCGAACTTCCCCTGGCCGAAGTGGTTTATGATTTTTACGACAGGCTGAAATCCGTCACCCAGGGTTATGGCTCTTTTGATTATGAACTGATTGATTACCGGATGACCGATCTGGTCAAAGTGGATATCCTGATCAACGGGGACAAGGTCGATGCGCTTTCCCAGCTTGTTCACCGGGACCGATCCGTGGAACGGGCCCGCATAGCCTGTGATAAACTGCAGGAAGAGATCCCGCGTCAGATGTTTAAAATTGCCATCCAGGGCGCCATTGGGGCCAAGATCATTTCCCGGAAAACCATTTCCGCTTTCCGGAAGGATGTAACGGCAAAATGTTATGGAGGAGATATTTCCCGGAAACGGAAGCTTCTGGAGAAACAGAAGAAAGGCAAAAAGAGAATGAAGATGGTGGGGCAGGTGATGATTCCCCAGTCTGCTTTCCTGTCGGTTTTAAAATCAGACGATTGATTTTTCTTGACAGGTTTTGGAAGCATATTGTATTTATTAACAGTTTTTCACATCAAACCCAAATCGGGGTATTTCATGCAACGCCCAATCCACCTGATTTTTGTCTCTGCCTTGTTGGCTTTTTTGCCGTTCATGTATGCGGTCAGCCTTGCCGAAACTGCCGAGATCCGAAAGCCGGTATGGGCCGGAAAATTTTATCCCGAAACCCGGCTGGAGTTGATGGAACTCATTGAAACGCTTTCCGTCCAGGCAGCCGGAACAGCCATCGCGGAGCCTGCCGGCAAGAAACTGAAGGCGGTTGTCATCCCCCATGCCGGTTACATTTATTCCGGGTGGACGGCGGCCCATGCCTGTAATATATTGAAAGGCAAGCCGTTCAAGAAGGTTATCATCATGGGGCCGGATCACCGGATCGGATTTCCCCATGTGGCGGTCAGCCATGCAGCCGCCTATCAGACACCTTTGGGCAATGTCCCCCTGCATCAGGATGCGGCAAAATTGAGAGCCGGATCAACCCTTTTTCAAGCAGTGGAAGCTTCCGATCGGATGGAGCACTCCCTGGAAGTGGTGCTTCCATTCCTGCAATATGCCATAAAGAATTTTTCATTCATCCCCATGGTGATGGGAAGCCGGGTGGATGTGCAGGCGGTCAGCAGCCGTGTCGCCGAACTGCTGGATCATGAAACACTGGTTGTGGTGAGTTCCGATCTGTCTCATTATCTTCCCTACAATCAAGCCGAAACAAGAGATAAGGAAACCATCAGCATGATTCTCAATCTGGAAGATGACAAGCTGCTCGCTCGCGAGAATGCCGCTTGCGGTGTGATCCCGCTGTGCAGTTTGATCCGTCTTGCAGATCGATTCAACTGGAGACCGAAGCTGATCCATTATTCGAACAGCGGTGATACGGCCGGGACAAAAGACAAGGTTGTCGGTTACACTGCAATTGCTTTTTACGGAGATCATTCATGAAAAAAAAGAAAAAAAATACCAATCAAAATCTGACCCAAAAGCAGGGGCAAGCCCTTGTTGCCCTTGCAAGACACGCGATCCGGGAAAGGGTTACGAGAAGCGCGGCGCTTGATGAGGCTGTTGTCACCCTATTGCAGGACAAACGATTGCAGGAAAAACAGGGAACATTTGTGACATTGAATCAGAACGGTCAGCTCCGGGGGTGTATCGGTACGCTTACTGCCACGGAATCGATTGTCGACAGCGTAAAGAGGAATGCGCTCAATGCAGCCCTGCATGACCACCGGTTTTCACCGATTTCGCCGGAGGAAATGGATTCGATTGATATTGAAGTCAGCATATTGACCGATCCGGCTCCGGTGGAATATACCGACGGAGCGGATCTGCTTTCCAAATTGCGTCCCGGGACGGATGGTGTGATTATTCGTCAGGGGGCGGCAAGGGCCACTTTCTTGCCGCAAGTCTGGGACCAGCTTTCCGGACCGGAAGAGTTTCTGACCCATTTGTGCCTGAAAGCAGGTCTGGCAGGAGAGGCCTGGCAGACTTCCCGAATCGAGGTATTGATCTATCAGGTTCAATATTTTGAAGAAAAGAAATGAGAAACAGATTGTCCGAACGGTTATCGCAACCGGTGTTTCATCCGTAGTCACACAACTTTTCGTCATCCGGGAATTTCTGGTTCAATATACGGGCAATGAGTTTGTCATTGCCCTGATTCTGTTTAACTGGCTGGTGATCGGCGGTTTCGGAACCCTGCCGGCCGGATTCATCACCAGCCGTTATCAAAAAGCAACACCCCTTTGTCTCGGCATTCTTTCCCTGTTTCTGGCCGGACTGTCTACGATCACCATCCTCGGCATCCGGTTTCTCCGGGATTTTTTTTTCATCCATGGGGCATCGGTCGGATTTTATCCGACATTCTGGTATATCTTCCTTCTGATCATGCCCTACGGTCTTCTTCTCGGGTTCGTTTTGCCCTACAGCCTGTATGTCATTCGTCATGAGCATCCGGAATATCCGCCATCCCGGATTTATATTGCAGACAATCTGGGGGACGTTTCCGGTGGTGCGCTGTTTTCCTTTTTGCTGGTCTACCTGCTTTCCCCGGTACAGGCGATCTGTCTTGCCGGACTTCCTCTGGTGGTGATTACGTCACCGTTTTTCAGGGAAAGACGGAGAGACAGAGTATGGTACTCCATCATCGCCGGCGGGGTGCTGGCGATTTTTGCAGCGGGTATTTTTCTGGAAACCCGATCCCTGCAACCCAAGGTCGGAAAACTGATCGATTACCGGGAGTCCAAATATGGGCGGATTGAGGTCCATCAGAATGAAGAACTGATTACCCTTTTTTCGGATGGTGTGCCGGTTTTCAGTAATCAGAACAGCGCGTTGGCGGAAGAGGTGATCCATTATCCCCTGTCTCAACTGAAAAATCCGCAGCATATTCTGTTGATTTCCGCTGTCGGCGGTATGATCGACGAACTGGAAAAGCATGATCTTGCTTCCATTGATTATGTGGAACTGGACCCGGAAGTTTCCAGCATATTATTCCGTTTTGATCTCTTGAAAACAATACGCGGTCTTTCCGTCATCAATGAGGATGGAAGGGCATATCTGATGAGGACGGATAAACAGTATGATGCCATTATCGTAAATCTGCCGGAACCGGATACCTTCCAGATCAACCGGTTTTATACCAGCCGGTTTTTTGAACTGGTCAAAGCAAGATTGACACCCCATGGGGTATTCAGTTTTACCATGGATGGATATGACAATTATCTGGCGGAACCGCAGCGCCGGAAGCTGTCATCCCTGTTCAATACGGTTTCGGATTATTTTCAGAATGTGCTGCTTCTGCCCGGACAACGGATATTTTTTCTCTGCACGGACTCACCGGTTCACCGGGATATTCCTTCTCTTCTGGCGTCAAAAGGAATCGCCACCACCTATATCAGCCGTTATTTTTACGGCAATGTAACGGATTTTCGCATTGAACAGCTGAATCAGCAGATCGATCTGCAAACGGAAAAAAATGATGACAACGCACCCAGGTTGATGCGTCTCATGTTTACGCAATGGTTTACCAAGTTTTCCACTTCACCGATCTGGTTTTTCGGCGCGGTGGCGTTCGTTCTGGTGATTTATATGATGCGGCTGCATGTTGAAGAGTATGTATTGTTTTCAACAGGCTGTATGACCATGGGCTGCGAGCTGATGATTGTTTTCGCGTTTCAGATCTATTTCGGGTATATTTACTATCAGATCGGCCTGATCATTACGGTGTTTCTGGCAGGGCTGCTGCCCGGAGCCTGGTTGGGAGAGCACCTCCGTCCGCATGCAAGACGTGTTCTGGTCTGGACCGATATCCTGCTCATCAGCCTGATGCTGGTTTTTATCGCAATCTATTTCCGGATGGGTGACAAACTGCCGGTTCTGTTTTATCTTGGTACAGGGTTTTTATTTTCGGTTTTGTGCGGCTGTCAGTTCCCGGTGGCCCTTGAACCGCAAGGAAATGCAAAACGATCCGCAGCCGGGGCGTTTTCAGCGGATCTGATCGGGGCGGCATTGGGCGCATTGATTACCAGCGTACTGTTGATTCCGTATTATGGCATCATGGGCGCGGCTGTCGGGTTGATCCTGCTGAAAATGACCAGCCTGATCATGGTGGGAAAAAGACATGCATAACATCAATCGAAGGACATTTTTATATACCGGGGCTTTGCTTTGCTGCAATTCCATCCCGGATTTCGGTTCCATCCTGTTTTCAGACGGCTGTGCCGAGGCATCTGTGACCGATATCCGCGGAACGGTGTTTAAAAGGGATGCGCCGGAAACAATATGGAAATGGTCATGCGAAGGCCGGTATTATACAAACATACTGGGTGACAAGACTGTTTGCCTTCTGTGTCCCAACAAATGCGTCCTGTCTCCGGGCGACCGGAGCGTCTGCCGGGTGCGTGTGAATGTCAAGGGCAAGCTGTACAGCCTGGTGTATGGAAATCCGTGCGCGGTGAATGTCGATCCCATTGAAAAAAAACCGCTGTATCACTTCAAGCCCGGAACGCCGGCGTTTTCCATTGCCACAACCGGATGCAGTTTCCGGTGTCTGAACTGCCAGAACTGGGAGATTTCTCAAGCCAAACCCCATGAAGTCAGGTATATGGAAATGTTTCCGGAACAGGTAGTCCAGAATGCGCTTCGCGCCAAAGCGGTATCCATCGCGTACACCTATTCCGAAGCAACCGTATTTTATGAATATATGATGGATACGGCAAAATTGGCAAAAGACAGCGGACTGTCCAACCTCTGGATTTCCAACGGCTATATCAATCCGGAACCGCTTGCCGCCCTTTGCGGGGTGCTGGGGGCGGCCAATGTGAATCTGAAGGCGTTCAGCGACGAGATTTACAGAAAGCTCAATGGCGGCACCTTGGAACCGGTCCTGAATACCTTTAAAACCCTTCACGAACACAAGGTCCATTTTGAAATCACCAATCTTGTGGTACCGGGTTATACGGATGATGACGAGATGGTGAAAAAAATGTGCGGCTGGATATTAAGCACCCTGGGACCGGATTATCCGCTTCATTTTTCACGATTTGCACCCAAATACAAGCTGGACCGGCTTCCTCCCACACCGGTTTCCACCCTGACGCGGTTTCGAAACCTTGCCATGAAGGAGGGCATCCGATATGTCTATGTGGGAAATATTCCGGACCACGAGGGGAATCATACCTACTGTCATGGCTGCGGGAAACGGTTGATCGAACGCAAGGGCTTTTTTATCAACCGGGACGGCCTTGATGGGGATCAATGCCGGTACTGCAAAACCAGAATACCGGGGGTCTGGATATAGGATTTTTATTTCCGGTTGATGGTCGATGCCATATAGCCTGCGCCGAATCCATTGTCGATGTTCACCACCGCCACGTTGGAACTGCAAGAGTTCAACATGCCCAGAAGTGCGGTCACACCGCCGAAGCTCGCTCCATAGCCGATGCTGGTCGGAACCGCAATCACCGGTCTTTCCACCAGGCCGGCAACCACGCTAGGCAGAGCCCCTTCCATTCCGGCAACAACAATCAGGACAGCGGCGTTTTTGATTTTTTCATGATAGTGGAACAGACGGTGAATACCGGCCACACCGACGTCAAATATGGTTTCAACCGGGTTGCCCATATATTTGGCTGTCAGAAAAGCTTCCCTTGCAACCGGGATATCCGATGTTCCGGCGGATAGCACCAGAATGGAACCTCTGCCGTTTATCACAGGCTCGGATGCGGCATATACGACCATGCGGGCATCATCATGATAGGTACAATCCGGAAACTGCTTTAAAATGATTTCCGCTTTATCCGTTTCAACCCTTGTTACCAGTACAATCTTTTCATGATCGACCATTTGTTTCAGGATTCCGATGATCTGATCGGCTGTTTTTCCCTGGCCGAATATCACCTCCGGAAATCCCTTGCGCATGGACCGGTGATGGTCTATATGTGCAAAATCGATATCCTGAAATGGAATGTGTTTGAGTTTTTCAAGGGCATGGTCAACAGCGCTTTTACCGGATGCGACCTGTTCCAGGATCTGCCGTAAGGATTCAATATTCATGAATGGATGTCCCTGTTTCCGAGTAGATGGTGTTTAATTGTCCATCATTAACCCAAAACCGGTTTTGGGTCAAATAAAGGTTTTAATGGCGTTAAACGTTATCATCAACTCTATAATTTTGCACTATCCCTCTTGATGTTATCCTGCATAATTCCCCCCTTGAGGGGGGCAAGGGGGGTGTTGCTTGCTTATATTGAAATCGTTTTGTAAAAATAAATAGTGTTCACACCCCCTTTAATCCCCCCTCAAGGGGGGAATTTAATACGGCCATCCGGGAATGAACACCGATAAACGGAGTAAATGATCTGATGAAAATTGCAGTGGTTATTCCTTCCCGATATGCTTCCACGCGGTTTCAGGGTAAACCGCTGGCCTTGATCTGCGAAAAGCCCATGATTCAAATGGTGTATGAACGGGCGGTTCAGGCCGAAAAGATAACGGAAGTGGTTGTGGCAACAGATGATCAGCGAATTGTGGATGCGGTTACCGCATTCGGCGGCAGAGCTATGATGACATCGGAGAGCAATCGTTCCGGAACCGACCGGGTTGCCGAAGCAGCGGAAAAAATCGGGCTGGAACCGGATGATATTGTGGTGAATATCCAGGGAGATCAGCCCCTGATCAAACCGGAGTGCATTGACGAGGTTGTGGCGCCTTTTTTTACGGAACCGGATCTGGGCATGAGTACGCTGGCGTTTGCCATCATTGAGGAGGATGAATTCACCAACCCCAAGGATGTAAAGGTAACCTTCGACAACAACGGCTATGCCCTTTATTTTTCCCGTTCGCCCATTCCCTTTGACCGTGACGGTGACAGTTCATTTGATATGTATAAACACCTTGGCGTGTATGCCTACACCAGGCGGTTTCTGGAGATGTTTCGGTCTTTGCCACAGGGAAAGTTGGAAAAAATCGAGAAGCTTGAGCAGCTGCGGGCCCTGGAATACGGCCACCGCATCAAGGTGGTGGTCACGCGGCACGATTCTCCGGAAGTGGATCTGCCGGAGGATATTATAAGAATTGAAAGCAGGATTCAGCTAATCCGATAAATCCTTCTCCAGAATACCGTCCATTTTTTCCCCTTCGGATTTTGGTTTAACCGGAATGGCCAATGTCGGGGGCGGCGCGATGACCTGCCTGCCCGGCAATACCGTTGCCTTGCGGCCGGCTTCCTCTTTTTTCCGCGTTTCGGCCAGCTTCTTCTCCAGGTCATTGATCGCCTGTTTCATTTCTGTTTTGTATCGCTTGGCCTGAAGATCCAGCTCAAATTGCAGTTTGCCCTGATCCACACTGTTCCGGGACAGTTCGCTGAACTCCTGCGAGAGTGCTGCCATGTCCTGTGAAAGGGATTCCATTTTCTGGGAAAATGAGCTTGTCTGTTGTTTCAGCTGATTATTGACTTCCGTATCGACTGTTTTTAAATCAGCAGAAAAGTTTTTGATGGCCCGGTTGATCTCCTCAATTTTTTTGGCAATCGCGGCCTCTGTCTTTTCCAGATCTTTTTTGCCGGCCTTTTCGGAAACCGACTTGTCCAGAGAATTCTGATTTTTTCCCAGACTACCGGAAACGGATTTGATTTTCACATCAAGCTGATCAATTTCACTCTGGATTCGTGCTTTCAGCTGGTCTGTCTGATCGGTCAGTTCTTTGATGCTTTCTTCGGAAATTTTTTTCAGACTTTCCACCTGTGTCGTTCCGGCGTTCTGGAGATCGATGATTTTGGTATTGAGGTGGAAAAAGAAAAAAACCATCACGGCCATCATCACAAGCGAAATAACAACGGTCACGGCGGTGATCTGTTGACGGAATTGTTTTTCGGATGAGGCCCTTCCGCTGCCTTCCCGTTCTTCGTTATACTCTATAGGAGGCGGACCCAGATCATCGTCATTAAAACTGATTTTAAATCCTTTTGTATCATTTTCTTCCATGGCAGATTATTCCCATTCTATTGTACTTGGTGGTTTTGAACTGATGTCGTATACTACCCGGTTTACGCCCTGCACTTCATTGATAATCCGGTTGGAAATTTTTCCCAGGAGTTTATGGGGGAGTTTTGCCCAGTCTGCGGTCATGGCATCTTTTGAGGTGACGGCCCGAATCGCGACAATGTTTTCATAGGTTCTCTGGTCACCCATGATTCCGACACTTTTCAGCGGCAGAAGAACGGCAAAGGACTGCCATAATTTTCGATAATAACCTGCCGCGCGTATTTCCTCCAGCAGGGTCGCATCGACCTCTTTCAGGACGGACAACCGTTTTTGCGTGATTTCACCGATAATCCGGATGGCAAGGCCTGGGCCGGGAAAAGGCTGCCGCCAGATCATTTCTTCGTCCAGGTTCAGTGCTTTTCCGAGAAGACGCACTTCATCCTTGAACAGATATTTCAGGGGTTCCACCAGCTTTAATTTCATTTTTTTGGGAAGTCCGCCGACATTATGGTGTGATTTGATCACGGAGGTCGGACCACCGAAAGCAGACTGGGATTCTATAATATCCGGATAAAGGGTTCCCTGCGCCAGGAATTCCGCGTCCTTGATTTTTTGGGCCTCTGCTTCAAAAACATCCATGAACACCTTGCCGATGATTTTTCGTTTTTTTTCAGGATCCGTGACCTTGGACAAAGCTTTTAAAAATTTTCCCCCGGCATTGACAAAACGGATATTGATTTTCATATTCCGGCCAAAGGTTTTTTTCAGTTTTTCCGCCTCATTTTTTCTCAGAAGGCCATTATCCACAAAGATGCAGGTTAAGTTGCCGCCGATTGCCTGATGGATCAGAAGCGCTGCCACGGAAGAATCCACCCCGCCGCTTAATCCCAGAATCACCTTTTTGTCCCCGACGGTCTCTTGAATTTCCGAAATCGCATTTCGGGCAAAATTTTTCATCGTCCAGTTCCGCCTGCACCCGCAGATCGGGAACAGAAAATTTTGCAGCATTTTTTTACCCTTGGGGGTATGGTGTACTTCCGGATGGAACTGGAGGCCGAAAAACCGTTTGTTTTTGTTGACGATGGCTGCAATGGGGGTGTTTTCCGTGGAGGCCGTGATGGAGAAGCCTCTGGGGATGCTTTTGATGGAATCTCCATGACTCATCCAGCAGGAGGTTCTGGGATCAACGGCTTGAAAAAGATCGTCGTGGTTTTGAATCTTCAGTTCGGCAAAACCGTACTCTCTTTTGTCCGCCCTTTTGACATCTCCTCCCATGGCATGGATCATGAACTGCATTCCATAGCATATTCCCAGAATCGGGATGTTCAGATCAAATATTTTTTCATCCGTTTTCGGACTGTTTTTTTCATATATGCTGGAAGGCCCACCGGAAAGAATAATGCCTTCGGGATTGTATTTCCGAATATCCTGTATGGTAATGGAAGGGGGGACAATCCGACAATATACGCGGCTTTCCCGGACCCTTCGGGCAATTAATTGATTGAACTGTGATCCAAAATCGATGATCAGTATCATATGTATCCTTTCAAAGTCGAATTTGAGAAGCGAAATACCTCTAAACCGGTAAAAAATCAAGTTGTTTTGTGCCCTGAGAGGATAAAACCATCCGTTGCCCGATCGGTTTCTTCCTTTCCTGTTCCCGCGTCACGAAGTATCGCCATCCGTATTTTTACGTTTCGGGTAGGGAACGAGGAAAGGATGTCAAATCAATTGTAACCGGAAAAGTAAAAAAATTGCTAATTGATAATGAATATGATAGACCCGGCTGGAAATGTCAATTCATTGCGGGAAAGAAAATGATTATACAGATTTACGAAATACAGACCCCCCATGAGGCGGAACAGATGATCCGGGAGGGGGTGGACCATATTGGAAGTGTGCTCGTATCGGAAGAAGATTGGAAAAAACCATTGGTTTATGATACGATCCGGCTGATCGGGGATTCGCCTTCAAAAAGCAGTCTGATTCCATTATTCAACAACAGGGATTCTGTTTTCCGGGCGCTCGATTATTATCAGCCGGATATGGTCCATTTCTGTGAGAATCTTTGTGAGCCGCAACAGCCTTCCGGTATGCTTCAGCATCTGATGGATCTTCAGCACCAGGTCCGGGAGCGATTTCCTTCCATCCGGATGATACGTTCCATCCCGATCCCTGAGCCGGGAAAAGGGAAAGCCTTTTCCATATGGGAGATGGCCGGTTTGTTTGAAGACATCAGCGATTTTTTTCTGACGGACACGCTGCTGGGAAGCGTCGCAGGCAATGCAGGAACCGAGCAGCCCGTAGAAGGCTTTGTCGGCATCACCGGACGGATTTGTGATTGGGGTCCGGCACGGGAGCTTGTCGAAAAAAGCCGGATACCGGTCATTCTGGCCGGGGGTCTTTCTCCGGAAAATGTTCTTCAGGGAATTGTCCGGGTAAAACCGGCAGGGGTTGACAGCTGCACCGGAACCAATTTGCAAGACGCCGACGGAAAGCCGGTCCGTTTCCGGAAAGATATGGATCGTGTCCGGGATTTTGTCGGTAAAGTACGAAGTCTGGAAAAAACAAAATAAGGGACAACCTGAAAAAAGGAAAGGAGGATAGTGATACAATGTATGAAAGTGGAGACCTCAAAAAGGGGTTGAAGATCGAGATTGATGGAGATCCCTATGTCGTTACCCAGTTTCAATTTGTGAAACCGGGTAAAGGGCAGGCATTATACAAGTGCCGACTGAAAAACATGGTAAACGGCTCGCAGTTCGACAGAACATTCCGGTCCGGTGAAAAGTTTAATGAAGCAAACCTGGAACAGCATGAAATGGAGTACCTGTATGCGGACGGTGAAAACTATTGCTTCATGAATACATCTACTTATAATCAGGAGTTTTTAACCGAAGCGCAGGTCGCGGAAGCCAAGTATCTCTTGAAGGAAAATACCCTTTGCCAGGTCCTTTTTTTTGACGGAAGGGCCATCGGGATTACCCTGCCGAATTTTATCGACCTCCGGATTGTCAAGGCAGATCCCTGGGAAAAGGGGAATACGGCGTCGGGAAGCACGAAACCGGCAACCCTGGAGACAGGACATGTCATACAGGTTCCCCCCTTTGTCGAAGAAGGGGAACTGGTTCGTATCGATACCAGAACAGGAGAATACTGCGAGCGGGTTAAAGGGTAGAACAAAGCGGTTCATCTATGGCGGAAGCAATCATCAAGTCAATTCTGGTAGTGGATGATGAAGAGCTTTTCCTGGAAAGCCTTCATCACTATTTACGGAAAAAGGGTTATCAATGCCTTACGGCAAACAATGCATCGGATGCATTGGAATGGATTCAGGCGGAGTCCATTGAACTGGTAATTTCCGATGTGTTTATGCCGGAGATGAACGGTATTGAACTGATGAAAAAAGCCCGCAGCATGGCACCGGATATTGAATTTATCCTCATGACCGGGTTGGCTTCGGAGCACTCCTATCATGAAATTATCAGCGAGGGGGCTTCGGACTATATGACCAAACCCTTTGACCTTGCCGAGCTTTCTGCCAGGATTGAACGGATTGAGCGGGAAAAAAGAATTCTGCAGGAGTTGAAGAGTGTCAATCTGAAGCTGGAAGCCGCCATCAGCCATGCCAATCAGATGGCGGAAAAGGCGGAATCGGCATCTGTCGCAAAAAGCAATTTTCTCGCCAGCATGAGTCATGAAATTCGAACCCCCCTGAATGGAATCATCGGATTTACCGACATCCTTCTGGAGACCGGACTGGATGACGAGCAGCGCAATTACATGAGAACCATCAAGGTGAGCAGTGAGGCGCTTCTGGCCCTGATCAACGATATCCTGGATGCCTCAAAAATCGAAGCCGGCAAGATGACGCTGGAAAACATTGATTTCGATCCCGAGGTATTGTGTTATGATGTTTGCGAACTGGTCAGACCGAGAATCAACGGCAGGCCCATTGAAATGTCCTGCAGGATCGGGGCCCGGGTTCCTTCAAAGCTGAAGGGTGACCCCTTCCGGTTGCGCCAGGTATTGTTAAACCTCATGGGCAATGCCACCAAATTTACCAAAAAGGGGAAGATTGAACTTTTTTTTGATATTGAAGGGGAACAGGAAGAACAGGTAAAAATCCGTGCAGAGATCCGGGATACCGGTATCGGGATTCCGGAAAATCAGAAGGAAAGGATTTTCGATCCCTTTCAGCAGGCCCAGGGTTCGGTGGCGCGAAAGTACGGGGGGACAGGACTCGGGCTCTCCATCTGCCGAAAAATAGCCGAGCTGATGAACGGTGAGATCAGTGTAGAGAGTTCCCCCGGAAAGGGAAGCTGTTTTGTTTTTACGGCCATGATGCAGAAGACGGCAGAGAACGGAACCCGGAAAGCGTCACCTGTTGAACTGGCCGGCAAGCATGTTCTGATTGCGGGAGCCGATTTTGAAAATCAGGGGATTTTAAAGCAGGCCCTGACACTGCAGAAAATGGATGTCCGATTCATTGACCGGATGGGTGATGTAATTCCTTCCATTACAACCGCACATCAGGAAAAGAAACCATTCGATATCTGTATCATTGATATTGAAAAAGCCGCATCCGACGGTTTTGAGGTGGCAAGGAAAATCCGGAAGGAACCGGACGCTGTCTCGCAGATGCCGCTTCTGGCACTGTCGATTTCCCTGCCGGGATTTGCCAAAAAATGCGAAGAAGCCGGATTTAACGGTTTTCTGGCAAAGCCGATCCGGAGGGAACGTCTGTTTCAGATGACGCGGCAGATCCTGGGCATCGACAAAAAAGAGATTTCATCGGAAGCGGTTTCCGAACGTCATATATTGACCCAGTATTCTGTTCGCGAGGATATGAAACGGTCTGTGAACATTCTGGTTGCAGAAGACAATCCCGTCAACCAGCAGCTGGTCAAGGTCATGCTGAAAAAAGCAGGATATGCCAGCCGGATTGCCGCAAATGGACGGGAAGCGCTTCAATTGTATACGGAATCACCGGATGTCTATGATATCATACTCATGGATATCCAAATGCCGGAGATGGACGGCATCGAGGCTGCCGGAGCCATCCGGGAATGGGAAAAACAGAAGGGCATCATCCGGGAAACATCGGCGGAGATCGCTCCGGACGATGCCGGGAAGACATTCCGACCGGTTCCCATCATTGCCATAACGGCAAATGCCATGAAAAAAGACAGGGATCGCTGTATGGAAGCGGGCATGAATGATTATCTTGCAAAGCCGATCAAAAGAGAACTGGTATTTGAAGTGATTGAAAAGTGGGTTCTGAATAAAGGTGGAAACGATGCTTCATAGCTTTCTGGAATTCTGGCAGCATCTTCCGGAAAATCTCAATCCGGTTATATTCGAGATCGGCGGATTCAAGCTTCAATATTACGGTTTGATGTATCTTGTGGGATTTGCCATTACCTACGGTATGGTCCTGTTTCGAATCAAAAGGGAAGACCGTTTTGATGTCTCCGGTGAACAGGTTGAAAACCTGATGATGAACATGATCTTCGGACTTCTGATCGGCGCCCGTCTCGGGTATGTTTTGTTTTATAACCTTCCGTATTACCTGAAGCATCCGCTGGAAATCATTTTGCCTTTCGATATTACGGACCATTTCCGGTTTACCGGCATCACCGGCATGTCTTACCATGGAGGGCTCATCGGAATTATCATTGCCGCATGGCTGTATACCAGACGAAACCGGCTGAATTTTTTTGAAATGGCGGACCTGTTTGTGCCGGTCATCCCATTGGGCTATACATTCGGGAGGCTGGGAAACTTTATCAATGGAGAGTTGTACGGACGAATCACCACCGCTCCCATCGGCATGTATTTTCCAAGTGCATCCTCCCTGGGAAGGCGCCATCCATCCCAGCTTTATGAAGCCTTTTTTGAAGGGCTTTTTCTGTTCATCATCCTCTGGCTGTTTCGCAAACGGGTTCAAACCCGGGGCGCCATGATCGCTTTCTATCTGTTCGGATACGGTTTTGTACGCTTTATGATTGAATTTTTCCGGCAGCCTGACGCACATATCGGGTTTGTTGTTTTTTCCCTGTCGGCAGGGCAGCTTTTATGCAGCGCCATGATGCTTGCCGGTGTTCTGATATACCTTTTTCTGGCATTTCAGGAACGGGACATGAAAAAGAGCCCTGCAAACTAATAACTTGACTATATAATCAAGTTCCATCATAATATCCTCCAAAAGCGTATCGAAACCATGCGATTCATGTGAAAACTCCTTTTCTACAGCAAATCCAAAGAAGACTGATCATCTGAGGAAGAAAACACCGACGGCGTCCTGTTTAATCGATGGCGGTTTGAATATCCGGCTACAGTTCCGTACGCTTTTTCCGATCTCAATAGCAGATGGTTTTTTTCAAGAATGGTGATCGGCCACTCGCAAATCCAAAATGGTCATGAATCAAATTACATCAAAATATCGGGGTTTTTCGGCCTGAAGCAAACACGAATATGCCTACATTTCGATACAGAATAGCGGTTCCCGGCGGACGTGTGGTTGAAAAGACAACGCTGGCGGATTCCAGGGACCTGCTGAAAAAACAACTGCAAAGTGAAGGCAATTTTATACTGGAAATTCAGAAGGTTTCCGGTAAACATTTTCTTCCGATCCACCGCACCGGCAGGCGGTTCAAAGAGAAGGATTTTTTTGCCTTTAATCAGGAATTTGCCGTTCTCTTACGTTCCGGACTTTCCATTGTCGCAGCACTGGATGCGATTACCGAGAAAAATGACACCGGGGAACTCATGAAGCTGATCCGGAACATCCGGGAGGATATTTTCACAGGGGAATCTCTTTCCGGGGCATTTGGGAAATATGCACATGTTTTTACAAATCTGTATGTGGCAACTCTCCAGGCAGGGGAAAAGAGCGGAAATATCCCCTTGTCCGTATCACGATATATTGGATATATGAAAAAAAGTTCGGAAATCCGCCGGAAAGTGATTACCGCATCGGTCTATCCCCTGATCCTGACGGTTGTATCCGTGTTTGTTCTGTTTTTTTTATTGCTGTATGTGGTACCGGCGATCTCGGAAACCTTTTTTCAGGCCGGAACCCAGTTGCCTTTTATGACTTCCGTATTGATCGATTTCAGCACAGGCGTCCGTAACCATTTTGGCTTTCTGCTTGCCGGCCTGCTGATCCTTTCGGGAACCGCAGCCGTTGTAAAAAATACGGATGCCGGCGGCATGGTCCTGGACCGTTTGATGATTTCGTTTCCTTTTTTTGGTGAAATGTATTTGTACTACTCAACGGCCAGGCTGACCAGAACCTTGTCGACCATTCTGGCCGGAGGGGTCACCCTTCCGGAGGCGGTACGGGTTTCGTCCGTGGTGATTCATAACCGGTTTTTGCAGGAAAAATACAACGGTGTCTTGAAATCTCTCAAGGCGGGGGGCGGGTTTTCCGAATCCCTCGCAACCGCATCGGTGCTGCCCAGGCTGGCGATACGGATGATTGGTGCCGGAGAAAGCAGCGGGGCTCTGGGGCAGGTTTTAACGGATGTCGCTGATTTTTATGAATCAGAAGTGGATATCCGGCTTTCGGTGGTCACATCCGCAATTGAACCGGGCCTGATGGTACTGATGGGGCTTTTAATCGGGTTTATTGTGCTGGCTTTATATCTTCCCATTTTTCAGCTCGCCGGGACGATCGGCTGAACCGGCGGATTTTCAGGGGTCTAAAAACGATGACGGTAGTCAATGTTTTTCAGAAAATGCGATTTGGAGACTGGGCCATCCGGATGGGTTTCATGACGCCCGATCAGCTGGATTTTGTCCTGTCCAAAAAAACCATCAGCAAGCAAATGGTCGGGCAATTGTGCATTGAAGAGGGATTTATCGACCATGAACAACTGGCCAGGATCATGGCGGCTCAGTATTCGTTTAAATATGTTGAACTGGGAAGTATTGATGATCCGGAACTGATGAACCTGGTTCCTTTTGAACTGATGGCCAAGTATAATTTTGTTCCGTATGATAAAAAAAAGGATGAGCTTGTGATTGCCGTCGCGGAGCCGATGCATGCTTTCCGGGCCATTGACGAACTGGAAATGCTGACGGATCTGAAAATATCCGTTGTGGTTGCCAGCGAAACAAGCGTATCGGAACTATTGAAGAAAATGGAGTCTTCGCGGAATGTCCTGGACAGCGTATCGGACGATATGCGGATTTCGCTGGTCCGGGAAACGGATAAAGGGGAGGATATCCTCAGTGTCGAAAGACTGTCTGCTGAAGAAAGTCCCATTGTCAAACTGGTGGACTCCACAATCCTGGATGCGATCAACAAGCGGGCAAGCGACATTCATATTGAGTCATCCGACAGAGGGGTGATTATCCGGTATCGCATCAATGGAATGCTTCATCAGGCGACCGACCCTCTGGATATACAGTATCAAAGTTCCATCATCTCCCGAATCAAGGTGATGTCCGAACTGGATATCTCAGAGAAAAGAATCCCCCAGGACGGACGGTTCAAACTCAAGGTCAGGGACCGGAATATTGACTTCCGTGTTTCGATTCTGCCCACGATTTATGGTGAGGATGCGGTGATCAGAATTCTGGACAGGGAGACCATGGTGTCGGCAAAAGGAGAATTCAGGCTGGATGCAATGGATCTTCCTCCGAGAGAGGTCGCCAGAATCAGGAGAATGATCCGCGCTCCTTATGGGATGTTTCTGATGACCGGTCCTACCGGAAGCGGAAAGACCACAACATTGTACCGCGCGTTATCGGAAGTCAACAGCCGGGATGTGAAAATCATTACCATTGAAGATCCTGTTGAATATCAGCTCAAAGGGATTACCCAGATACCGGTGAATGAAAAGACGGGCCTGACCTTTGCACGCGGTCTGCGTTCGATCCTGCGTCATGATCCGGATAAAATCCTGGTCGGAGAGATTAGGGATTCGGAAACCGCTCAGATTGCGCTCCAGTCCGCGCTTACGGGCCATCTTGTTTTTACAACGGTTCATGCAAACAGTTCGTTTGAAGTCATCAATCGTTTTATTCATATGGGGATCGAACCGTATAATCTGATGTCGGCGCTGAACTGTATCGTCGCGCAGCGACTGATCCGAACCTTGTGCCAATGCAAGGTCCGGTACAGTCCTTCCGAGGACGAAATCATCGGATCAGGGCTTGATCCGGAACGATGCAAGGAACATGTGTTTTTTGAGGCAAAGGGTTGCGGAAGCTGCAAGGGTACAGGTTTCCAGGGGAGAAAAGCAATCATCGAGCTGGTGGAAATGGATGATGAGATCAAGAAGTTGTTCGTTGACCGTTCCGCCATCGCAGAGTTGAAAAAAAAAGCAAAGGAATCCGGAACCACTTTTCTGCGGAAGGCAGCCATCCAGGAGGTTTTCAATGGCAGCACTACCCTGGCGGAGGCTAACAGGGTGACATTTATCGAAACAGCATACTGAAACAAGAATCGTCAAAACCGGTGTAACAAGAGAATACATGCTTTTGGGCAGATTTGATAAAATTGTAACAGGGATTGAGATCAGTGAAACCGGCATCACGGCAGCCCGGGTTCAAAGGGAAAAGACCGGGTGGCGGCTGCTGAACGGCAGCTATGTCCTTTTCCCGGGAGAAGTTCTGAATCTTTCCTACAAGGAAAAGAATATTGTTTCCGAAGACCTGTTTCGTGAAACCCTGCAAAAGGCACTGGCCACAACATCCGGACGGATTTCCTGCCTCGGGGTTTCGATTCCGAACGAGGTGGTTAAAATTTCGATTCAGAAGTTTGAAGAGCTGCCGAAATCAAAATCGGAAGTGGAAAAAATGATTTCCTGGGAGATGGAAAAGACACTTCATTTTCCGCAGGAAAGCACAAAGATATCCTATCATATCATTGATGACCGGAAGGAAAAGGACAGGCATCTGCTGGTCGCGGCAGGAATACTGGATGTGATCAAGGATTATGAAAAGAGTTTCATCAACCTGAAACTGATGCCGAAGATGATCCGGCCGGCGGGAATCAATCAATTCAATTTTTTCCGGCCCATGCTTCCGGCAGAAGGTATCATCGCCTTTCTGGGGCTGTATGAACGATTTTTCACTTTTTTTGTTTTTGAAAACAGCAGGCTGACATTTTATCACGGAATCAAAAAAGGATTCTCGGATCTTCATTTTTTCCAGGATATCGATATGACGATGCAGCATTACTTTAACATCAACCCGGATCGGGAGATCGAGAAGCTGTATATCGGCAGCCAGGTGGCATTTCATCAGGAATTGAAGGATGTATTTAAAAATCTGAGCCACATGGATGTGTCCATTATTGATGAAGGGCAGTTAATTAAAACGGATATGAACCTTGATGATCCCAGGGAACGAATCCGGCTTTCATCACTTTCATCTGCCATTGGTGCAGCCCAAAGCCTTTCAGAATGAACAGCGGAGGCAGTCTTGAAACAGATTGATGTGAATCTCGCCACCCACGATTTCTTTGACAGGAGACTGCTCACGGTCCTGATGGCGGCGGCCGCCGCCCTTTCGGTACTATTAACCGGTGTTACCATTTATCGGTATGTGGACTGCCGGAAGCAGCTATCGGAGTATTCGGTCAAGATGGAAAGAACCCGGGAGCTGATATCTCAGAAAGCAAGACAGCGACTGGAGACAGAGAAAAAGCCCGGCAAGGAGGACATCCGCCGGTTATCCGCAAAAACAGCCGCCATCAATGCAATCATTGCAAGGGACACCTTTCCATGGAACCGTTTGCTGGATCAGCTGGAAAGAAAACTTCCGGAAGGGCTCTCCCTCGAAAGCTTTTCTCTTTCGGATCGTTATGACAAGCTGACCATGACCGGACGGGCCGATGCCGCCCATAAGATCACCTTTTTTGTAAGACGTCTCGAAGAGTGGGCATTGATCAAAAACACCATTATTCAGGATCTGGGTCTGAGACCCATCGCCGGTGCGGATATGGCAGACACAAAGGAAAGCGAAATCGGTTTTACACTCGAGTGCATGATTTCCATTGAGAAACTTTTCGACAGCCGGGATCCGGCACAGATGGGCCGGATTCTCAAACAATTTTCGAAACCCGGAGATTCTCATTGACCAACAAGAACACCATGGACTTTTATCGCCTGTACAAGATGATACAGGCCAACCGGATTTTCTGGCTTTTCTGCACGCTGGTGCTTTTCTGCAACCTGATTGTTCAGATGACCGTTATTCAGGGGCAGCAAAATGAAATCAGCCGGCAGGAAGAAAAATACCAGGAACTTCGATCCCATTGGAAGCACAGCCCGGATGAACAGGATGCTTCCCATGTGTTTGAAAAAAGATTGACCGCACTGGAGACTTTTCGGGAATCTCTTCCCGGGATGGCAAACCTGTCGGATAAAGCCAGAGAACTCCTTCAGTTTTTGCATAAAAACAGGGTTACTTCCGGGAAGATCCTGTTCACCCCTGACAGAAAAGATGAGCTTTCTCTCTGGAAGTATTCAACTACACTGTCCGTTTACGGGACCTATGAGGATATCAAGGGTCTGCTGTCGGACATTCAGGAGTCTCCCAGCCTGTTCTGCATTGAGCATCTGTCTCTTGCCAAAGAGACAAAGCAGGGCCAGGTGAATATGGGGTTGCGAATCGCAACCTATTGCCGATAGTCAGCCATCAATGCCGGATGGGTAGGGGGAACCGGTTTGAATTCAGCAACACGATAAAGGGTGACGGCTTTTAATATGGACAAAAAGAAAGCAATATTGATTGCGCTTGCGGCATTATTCGTTATGACGCTGGTCTATCGGATCATGAATCCTTACCGGCAGAAAACCGTAAGCAGTCTGACCTATACATCCGGCAACCTCCGGAAAGCCGGAAACAAACCGGTCAATGGACCTGACATGTCCACGGGTATACATGATGTCGTCATGCTTGACCGGCTGATGAATCCCGAACACCAGCCGGTCAAAGTGTTCAGAAATATTTTTGACAAAAAAGCCCCGGCAGGAGATGTCAGGCCTTCCATCCCGGCAGATACGGCTCCTTCCCGGGAGACACCGG
This sequence comes from Desulfobacteraceae bacterium, assembly GCA_003599865.1. Lineage (GTDB taxonomy): Bacteria > Desulfobacterota > Desulfobacteria > Desulfobacterales > SURF-7 > QZKS01. The sequence continues at coordinate 65,873 of QZKS01000035.1, read as the reverse complement.
AAAGTGTGAATACCCCGATCCCGAAGGAGCCGGAGCAGGACCGCATGAATCAGGACCTTTCGCAGCTTGCCGTGTTTGGCGTCTGTGAAAGTAATGGACGGAAATTGATTTTCCTGGAACGGGGCAAGGATATCTTGATTGTCCGAAAAGGAGATATCATCGATGGACAGTACCGGGTGGAAAATATTTCCGATCGTTCCATAACATTTCGTTCTGAGATTCAAGGGCAGTCCGTGACCATGGATATCAGCGATCTTTTTACCATAGGATTCTAGGTGGGATTATGAACCATACCATATTCAGAATACGAATTCGAACATGTTTATGCTTACTGGTGTTTACGGCTGCCTGTTTTTGGGGATGCAACGGGAATTCCTTCCATATGGATGACGGTGCCCGATTTGCCAATCAGGGCGACTGGGATCAGAGTGTTCGGTTCTATCAGGGCCGGCTGGAGGAGGACCCCGGCAATACCGACCTGAAATTGAAACTGGCCAGAGCCAAGTCAGAGGCTTCCATTATTCATATGTCCAGGGGAAAGGCGCTTTTGAATGAAAATCGTTTTCATGAGGCGATTGCCGAGTTGCAGCTCAGCATTGCCTTCAACCCTACCGGAAACAAGGCTGCCGGAATCATTGAGACCGCAAGAAAACGAAAGGATGCGGAACATCTTGTTGACCGCGGTGAAAATTTTATCAAAGCACAAAAGTATTTTCAGGCCCGGGAAGCATTCCGGAATGCCTTGAAACTGGATCATACCAACCGGAGAGCCCTGGATCATCTGGAACTGTTCAGAAAGGAAAGCCCGGAGATCCGGGATGGGATGAAACAGGGAGACCGGTTTCCGATCCGGAGCCCATCGGAAAAGCCGGTTTCGTTTAAATTCAAGAAAACGTCGATCATCAACGTGTTTGAAGTATTGTCCAGGCTTTCCGGAGTCAATTTTATTTTTGACAAGGATGTGAATGATACAAAGGTGACCCTGTTCATGACCGATGTGTCGTATTCGGGCTTTATCGAGGCGCTGCTTGATTCCAATAAGCTCCTGGGGAAAATGATCGATGAAAACACCATTCTGGTTTATCCGGATACCCCTTTAAAGGCAAAAGAATATCAGGATTTAAAAATCAGAACGTTTTATCTATCCCATCTGGAGGCCAAAAAAGCGGTCGGCCTTTTGATCAAAATATTAAAAAGCAGTGATGTGATGGCCAATGAAAAAATGAATGCTGTGGTGATCCGGGGACCGGAACAGCTGCTGGAAATCGCAGCCAGGGTCATTGAAGCAAATGACAGGCCCAGCTCAGAGGTACTGCTGAATGTAGAGATCCTGGAAACGAGCCGGACAAAGGAAAAGCAGCTTGGGATAGAAGTGAATCCCAGTACCATCACATTCGGTATCGGTGAGACGGCTGAAACCATACAATCGGATTCCACGTTTGCCGGGATTGCTTCCGGTTATGCACTGGGCGAAATTTCCAGAAAAGAGCTGATGCTGTCCATTCCGACAGCCATCCTGCATCTGCTGAAAAAGGATGGTGACACGCGAACCCTTGCAAACCCGCAGATCAGGGTGAGGAATAATGAAAAATCCGTCATTCACATTGGTGAGAGGGTGCCGCTCCGTTCCAACAGAAGGGTGGACACAACCGGAAACGTTACCTATGATTTCCAATATCAGGATGTGGGTGTAAAACTGGAAGCAAACCCGATCATCAACTTTCACGGGGAGATCGTGCTGGATGTGAGTCTCGAGATCAGTACCCTCGGCCGGAACGTGGGTACGCCGGATGATCCGGAGTATTCGATCAATACCCGGAAGGCAAAAAGTGTTCTCACGATTCGGGATGGGGAGGCCATCATTATCGGAGGGCTGATTCGGGATGAAGACAGAGAAACCTTGCAGAAGATTCCATATCTCGGTGAGATTCCGGTTGTCGGCCGTTTATTCACAAGTGAGGATAAGGGCGCTGAGAAAACAGACATCCTGATGTCCATTACGCCTTATATCATCTATCAGCAGGAAATTCCCGAGGAAGATGTTGCCCAGATATGGTCCGGAAAAGAAGAGCGGTTTTCCGTTTCCAAGCCCTATGAAAGCTACCGGATGGATCAGGATGAATTTTTGATGGAACCCCGGCTCATCAAATCGATTCAGCCGGAGCAAGGTCCGGAAGCCGGTGACGAAATGCCCGCTGACCCTTTTGAAAAAGTTATGGATAAGGAAGAGGCCGTGGAATCATCTCCAATGGAAACCAATGAGCTGGTTACGGAAGCAGCCGGAGAGCAGAAGATCCTGAAAGAAGATCGGAAGCCGGGGGCCGGTGAAGATGATATGACGGAAAAACCGGCAGCGGATGCATTGGCAGATCCATATTTCTGGCCGGATTCGGTTCCATTCAGTATTCATGTGAACTCCTATTCGAAAAAAGATCAGGCTGAAAAACGTGCCCGGAAACTGGAAACGATGAACTATGAATGTTTTGTCGTATTTGCGGAGTTGCCCGGCAAGGGATCATATTATCGTGTTTTTGTCGGCCGGTTTGCCGACTTTCCATCGGCAAAAACAGCAAGCGATGAATATCGGAAGCGAAAAGAATTCGATCCGGATATCCATGCGGTAAACCGGAGCTGGGCTTTCAAGGGTTGATGTGTATGAAATGCCTTTATCATCATCCGTCAGGACTGACACTGATTGAACTTCTTGTTTCCATGACCATCCTGTCGATCCTTGCGGCCGGTATCCTGCCCCTGTCTCAGATGACATATAAACGGACCCGGGAGCTCGAGTTGAGACAGAATCTCAGGGTGATTCGAAAAGCGATTGATCAGTACAAACAGCTTGTCGATGAAAAAAAAATAGAGGTCGAAGCCTCATCCAGCGGTTATCCGGAGACATTGGAAATATTGGTGAGAGGGGTCGAGGTCGAATCAGGACCCATTCCCGTGAAAATGAAATTTTTGCGGCGGATCCCCGGAGATCCGATGGTTGAGGACGGGGAGTGGGGATTGCGTTCCTATTCCGATGACTACCAGAGTGAAATCTGGGGGGGGCAGGATGTGTATGATGTGTATTCGAAAAGCGACAGGCAGGCACTGGATGGAAGCAATTACAAGGATTGGTGAGTTCAATCCGTCAAGAAGCAGCAGGAGACAGTCGATATGCTGAGAGGTCTTTTTGCCTGTTCCGTGAAGAAAATTTCCGGGCGGGAAGGATATACGCTGATTGAGATGATGATCGTGATTGCCATTATCGGCATATTGACCAATATGGCACTGCCCAATATGCAGCGGGCGATTATTCGCGCAAAAGAAACATCCCTGAAAAATACGCTGTTTGTGCTGCGGGATGTAATTGATCAGCATTATGCAGATCATGGAAGGTTCCCGGATTCGCTGGCGGATTTAACGGAAAAGAAGTATATCCGGAATCTGCCCAAAGACCCGTTCACCAATTCCGAATCCACCTGGATCATTATTCCGCCGGGTGACGGGGAGGAAGGGGCTGTTTTTGATATCCACAGCGGGAGCCATTTTGTCAGTCTGGACGGTGTCCCGTATAATGAATGGTAATCCCGATGAAAAGCAGCAGGGACGGATTTACATACATGACGGTATTGATCCTGATGGTTATAGCCGGGATTGCCTTGATCGGCGTCAGTCGTTCCTGGCGAACCGTCATGCAGAGAGAAATGGAAAGCGAACTTCTTTTCCGGGGAAACCAGATCCGGAAAGGTATTGAATCTTATTATAAAATCGGCAACAATTATCCTCCGGAATTGGCCGATCTTCTGAAGGATCCGAGATTCCTTGTCGTCAGGAAACATCTTCGAAAATCGTATCCGGACCCGTTTGCCGGGGATGGGAAATGGGTGCTGATCCGAGACGCCAATGAGCGATTGATCGGTGTTCACAGCACCAGCAACGGCAAGCCGCTGAAAACCGGAAACTTCTCCGAAGAAAATGCCCGGTTTCAAAACCAAAAAAAATATTCTGACTGGAAGTTCATTTATGAACCATCGTCCTGATTGTAAACAATTCAAAACAAGATCCCATCCCAAAGCGGCTTTCCCGGCCGGTATCCTTATCCTAAAAAACAAACCCTGTTTTGATTCGAAAAATGAGGTGTCTCCATGCGTCGGAAAATGATGTGCATATTTCTGTTGGTTCTGATTGTCTGCCCTGCCTGTCCAACGGTTCTTTTGGGTGAATCCATGGATGAACTGGCGGAACAGTACGAAAAGGCATATGAAGCGGCTGTTCCTGCTCCCAACTCTTCCATGAATGCCGATTATAAAATGGAGCAGGTCGCCCTGGGCACCATGTATATGACAAAATCATTGAAAATGCTGTACGATCAGAACCGGAAACTGATTGACCAGAATGCGGCGATCCTGCTGAAGTATGATGAGGTCATCCGGCAGAATAACGAGATGATCAGACTTCTGAAAATGATTGCGCAAAAGCCGATGACCACACCTTGAAATCGGAATTTGTATGATTTCTTTTTTTGTGGTAGAAAAACCCGTCACATGCGACTGATTGAGAAATGATCTCAACCGTCTTTGTTATCGATCATAAACAGGAGCAGCGCGGCAGCACGTCATTGCCGGGGTTTCCTATACCAGTGGTGGGGAGTGATGTATCTTTCACATTATCAGCTGAGGTGCAAACCGTTTCAGATCAGCTCTGATCCAACGTTTCTTTGGCAGGGAGAAAAGCACAAAGAGGCATTTGCAATATTACGGTACGGTATTCTGGACAATAAGGGTTTCTTATTGCTGACCGGTGATGTCGGCACCGGAAAGACAACCTTGATCAACGCACTGGTGAACAGTCTGGGGACGGATGTGATCGTGGCGACGGTTCCGGATCCCAATTTGACCATACTGGATTTTTTCAACTATATCGCAGCCGCGTTTGGGTCGGTCACCCGTTTTCAGAGCAAAGGCGAATTTTTACAGTATTTTAACGATTTTTTACACACCGCTTACCGAAACGGCAAAAAAACGCTGCTGATTATTGATGAAGCCCAGCGGCTCAACCATGAGCTTCTTGAGGAAATCAGGGTTCTGTCGAATATTGAAAAGCAGAGTACGAAACTGTTAAATATTTTTTTTGTGGGTCAGGATGAATTCAATGGTTTTTTATGGGAAGACCGGAATCGTGCGTTGCGGCAAAGAATCACGATCAATTATCATGTGGATGCGTTGAATCAGGATGAGATGCACTCCTACATCGAGCACCGTCTGAAGGTGGCCGGCACGGAGAAAAAGATTTTTTCCAAAGACGCAATTCGGGAAATCATGACCTATTCCGGGGGATTTCCGAGAACGGTCAATATCCTGTGTGACCATGCGCTATTGACCGGTTACGTCAAGGGGAGTCAAAAAATTGATCGGGAAATCATCCGGGAATGTGCGGAAGATCTTCGGATCCCCGAGTATCGTTATCCCCGCTCCGGGAAAACACCGGACAATCATTCCGACACGGAAAGGCATGATTCGAATATCGAAAAGGAAGCTGCCGGTGAGAAACCTGCCGACCATGCGCGCATCCGGAAAAGTCAGAACCTACTGGTTCCCGGGATTCTGATTGTTTTTCTGTTTTTGCTGTTCCTGTTCATTATGAACGAACGCAAGCAATCTGAAGGTTTAGATGTTCGGAACACGGGAAATCAAACGGCTGAGACCGCAACACGGATACCCCTTCTGTATGAGGATATGTCTTCCGGCAACAGGCCTTCTGAATCGGAAAAGGTCGTACAAGAGGCCAGTCCGGGAAATTTTTCATCAGCAGAGGAACATGATGGTGAGGTGCATGCCGGAAAACAGTCTCCAATGTCCAGTATCCTGAAAAACAAGATTATTATCCCTTTTTCCCACAATTCAGATTCATTGTCGGAACAGGACCGGAAGGAACTGGAAAGGGTTGTCCATTTTTTCAAGCAGAACCCGGATGTGTCTGTGGATGTTGTCGGCTATACGGATTCCTCTGGGCCGAATCATTACAACCAGTACTTATCCCTGCAACGGGCAGAAATGATCAAAAGTTTTCTGGTGGAAAGCGGTATCGGAAGCCGTCGGATCGCCACATATGGCATGGGCGCAGTCAATCCTATGGAGTCAAATGAGACACCGGAGGGAAGACGGTTGAATCGCCGGGTTGAATTGGAGTTTGCCGGGAATAGCCGGTGAATCAAGGTTTCTGTGAACCACAACAGGATATACCCTCCGGGAAAATAAAGCGGTTTGAAGTGATGAAAATACGATAAATGATTTGACTAAACCGACTGTGCAGTATATCTATAATAACTTGAAGTGATAAGATATTTACAGACCCTGCGATCCATCGCAAGGGGGTTCAAGCCGAAGAACCATGATGGCTATTTCATTAAAAAAGGACGGTTGATATGTCTACCTCAGGAAGCGAAGCAAGTGTTTATGAACAGCTGGTTGGAATTATTAAAAATATTTCAGAGGACAAACAGCTTAAACTTTTGGAATTGCTGAAACAATGGAATGAAAAGGGCAATCGGGATTATAACCGGAAAGATTGCCTGATCGCGGTGGATTATTCTTCTCAGGATCGATTTTTCAGGGATTTCATCCAGAATATCAGCGCAGGAGGCGTTTTTATTGAAACCAGGGAAGCGTTCAGCGCCGGCCAGGAAATCGGGTTGACGTTTTCCATTCCCAATTCCCAGATTCCGTTTCGGATATCCGGTGAGATCACGCGCACATCATCCAAAGGCGTTGCTGTAAAATTTCTCAAGGTTACGAGCTATCAGGAAGAAATACTCAATGCCCTGGTAGAAAAGATGTAGCGCGTATATTACATAGACTCCCCGATTATCCTTTCAGGACATCGATCATGGTGAACACTCTTCCGTGTTCACCTTTTTTAACCTGCCTATCCAGAAATTCAGCCGCATCAAATGTACCGCCTGAGTAAATTTCCCTTCCATTGACATTGTGTTTGAATACAAAATTGACCGTTTGATCTGCAGATGTCAATGAATAGGTATGCCAGGCATGGCCGGACAGATATTTTTCCGGTATCCCCCAAGCTGTTTTCTGATTTTCCGGATTTCGTTCCTGGTGAATATCCTCATTGGAAAAAGGGATGCCAAGATCATTAAAATACCGGACCATGGCTTTTGCCGTTCCGCTGGTATCTGCTTTACCCTGCTGGTGGCTTTCATGGATTTCAAGCGTATACCCCTTGAACAGATTGGGAAATGTCCTGGCGCCATATTCCATCATGGCCTGAAATCCGACAATCTGCTTTGCCATGTTGGGGGCAATGACCGCGGGAATTGCTGACTTTTCCACAGTTGCATGAAGCTTTCCCCGGTCTCCGCCGGTTGTCCCCATGACAAAAGGCAGGTCTTTTGCACAATAAAATTCGGCATTGTCATTGATTGCCGATGGATGGGTATAGTCGATGGTGATCCATGTTCCATGTTCCTGTTTGATGGAATCAATGATCCGGTTTCGGCTGTCCGGCCGGATCAGGCGGATATCGACATTTTGGATGGAATAAACCGGTTCCGTGATCTCCGGTCCGGTCAGAGACCAGGGGAGAACTTCAAACCGCTCATCCTGCAATGCGTTCAGGAGAATGCTGGTGGCAACATGGCCGGGGACGCCGTTGATCATGATTTTTATGCGATTCATATTTTACCTCTTCCGGTTTCAAGGGTTTGTGTAATCGATTTTAAAACAGGGAATTCTCGGGGATCTGTTTTGTGCAGATAATACCGAAGGGATTGGACGGCACGGGGGATGTGCTGTTCAAACCATTTTTTTCCTTTTACGCGGCTTAAATATCCAAATGCTCCAAGGATCTGAAGATTTCGGGTAAGGGCACAGTAAACAACACTTTTCCGGAAGGCTTCCGGATTCAGATTAATTTGTTTTTTCAGTTGATTCCCGCAGAAATCCATCAGCTCCAGTTGTTCTTCAAAAGGGAGTTTTACATACGGGTCGATTAAGAGAGAGGCCAGGTCATATTGCAATGGCCCGATTCGTCCCCCCTGAAAATCAATCAGCAAAAATGTATCGTTCCTGACCATGATATTCCGGGACTGAAAATCCCGATGCATGAACCCATTGATGCCATCTTGAAGCGCAGCATCCGCCAGATCGGAAAAATCCTTTTCCAGAAGCGGCTCGGGGATATCCATGTTCATGGTGGTTTTCAGAAAGGCATCCCTGAAATACCGGCATTCCTTTTCGAGGATCAGCTCTCTGGAGTAAGCTGCTGTCTGGAAAGTCATGGACGGCAGAAAATCCGTTTTGCCGTTTTGAGACATATCAATCATCATTTCTATGACTTTCCGGTAAATATCCATCCGGTCGTTGCGATAGGGCAGCCGCCGGACAACATCCTCAAGATGGGTATCTCCCAGATCCTCCAGAAAGACCATACCGGCGAATGCATCATGATAATAAATGGCTGGAACCGGTATTTTTTTCTGCTGTAAGTGCCGGCCGATTTGAATAAACGAATCCACCTCGCATGGGTTGATCTGATTCCGGATGCCGTGATGGCAAAGGATCAGTGTGTTTTCTCCGGCGGACAGCCGAATCCACTTGCGGTCCGATCCATCTCCTTTGAGTGGCTGCTGCAAGATTGTTTCTTTCGGCGTCATGGAAAATGCCTGTTGAAATGCCAGAGGTGCCGCAGCCCTGTATGCGGTTTCCAGATAGGATTCGGGTGTTCCGATATCCGCCCAGTAATGGCCTTTTACGATCAGTGCCCTGGGCATCCGGTTTTGAGAAATCATGTGTTGATACAGGTCGATACTGCTGAAATAGGCCTGTTCCCGGATCAGCGGGATGAGACCGGCATCCAGCACCTGAATTCCGGTAAACGCCAGTTTCATAACCGCTTCATCCGGACATGGCTTCACCTGTTCATGAAATCCGATAATGAATCCCTTTTCCGTTACCGATACATGATTGAAAGGCTGGTAATCGTGCATTACCAGGGTAGCCGGCTGATGATGACCAAGGTGAAATGAATAGACCTGTCTCAGGTCAATATCGGTCTGAATATCGCTGTTGATGACCATAAAGGGGGAGGCGTCAAAAAAGTCGGCGTTGTTCCGGATGGCACCGCCCGTACCCAGAATATCCGGCTCATACCGGGTGAGAACCGGTATGCCAAAGTCTTGATTGGTGATGAAATCTTCAATCTGTTCATACAGATGATGGGTATTGATCATAATCCCGGTACAACCGGATCGCTTCAGATTTTCAATCAGGATCTGCAGCAGCGGCTTTCCGGAAATCGGAAACAGCGGTTTGGGTGTGTGACCGGTATACGGCAGCAGCCTGGTGCCAAGACCGGCTGCCAGAATCAATGCTTTCATTTAATCTTCAAGTAGATTGATATGGTTTGTAATCCGATTGATATAAAAATCGATTTTTTCCGTGTTTTCGGTTCCATTCAAACCAATGGAATCAAAAAAAGTGATGGCATTCTTAAAGCTGATTTTGGACAGCGACTCGATCCGGTCGATTTCTTTTTGTTTATACATCCGGTTTCCCATGGATTGGATTTTTTTCAATCGATCCTTTGCATCAACGGAATCCTTTGGATATCGGAGATAGAATGTCAGGACGATCAGGTATGATTCGTAAAAGGTTTTCAGGAATCGGGCAAAAAATTTCAATTTCCGAAATCCGGATGAGGTCAGCCGGTAAGTATCCGGAAGTGTCTGGTGGGGGATCAGCATACCGTCATCGATAAAGGCTTTCAGTGTTTTGCGTATCATCTGGTCTGCCGGTTTGCTGTTGTCAAAAGCAAATTCACTGGAAAACAGTTCTTGCAGAAAGCGGTATTCAAAAAGAAGATCGGATGCGGCAAACTGGAAAGAGTCCGTATGCAGGATGGAAACAGCCGTGAACGCAGCCGGGATAAAAAAGATGATACAATTGTTTTTATAGTAATCCAGGCTGGGTCGTTTATGTTCATGAATCTTGAGTAGTTCTCCTATTTCCGAAGATTCATCGGTATTGATACCGGCTGCCCTTTCGATGAATTTGCGTGTTACAAAGGTTTCCAGGACCTGATCGAACGCATTGGCGGCATCACTTCGCAGCGTATCCGCGAGTGTGGCGTTGGTTGCCTGAAGATGCGCCATATAGGTGTCGAGACAGGATACCAGCAGGCTTTTGGCAAATCGTTTTTTGGAGATATTCAGGAGCGCACCGGCCATGACACCATGAGGTGTGACAACAGAGACGCTGTTGATGGCATTTAAAAATTGCAATCCCAGTGTTTTGCAAAGTTCAGCATGCTCTTCTTTTGCCAATGTCTCCAGACTGATCCGGTTTTTTGACAGATAATCCTTTAATGATATGGGGTCACTATAGTTGACGTAAACCTTTCCGTATCTTGCCTTGAGTGATTTTCTTGCCTTGATGACCTGTTTCAGGCTTTCGGGTTCTTTCTGGCCGCCTTCGATTTCATGGATATAGGCTTTTTCTTCCAGAACACGGTCGTATCCGATAAATACGGGAACGAAGATCAGGTCTTCGCAGGCCTTGTTCTTGAATGCTTCCATGATAATGGACAGCAGGCCCAGCTTGGGCATCAGAAGCTTTCCGGTACGGCTTCTTCCTCCCTCAATGAAAAATTCAATATTAAATCCTTCCTGTAAAATTTTGTATATATATTCTGAAAAAACTTTTGCATATAATGGTTCCCCCTTGAAAGTCCGCCGCAGGAAAAAAGCCCCTCCGCCCCTGAAAATGGTTCCGATCGGCCAGAAAGACAGATTTTTTCCGGCGGCAATATGCGGGCAGGGCAGGTGGTTGTGCAGAAAGAGCCAGGAGATGATCAGGTAATCCAGGTGGCTCTTATGACAGGGGACAATGATCAGCGGACCTTTGGGGGACATTTTTTGTACTTTTTCAAGCCCCTCTGTGTCCATAATCATACCGTCAAACAGGAGTCTGAACATGATCCGGAGGGTGATGTCGTACATCCGTATCCAGTTCTGGCTGTAGTCGGCGGCGATTTCTTCCAGATACTCATTGGCCTTTTTCTGGACTTGCGGAAGAGGGGTCTCTGTTTCTTCGGCGTGTTTTTGAATGAATTGCTGGAGCCGGTTGTGGGTCAGTATGTTTTCTTTCAGCTCCACCCTTGATTTGATAACCGGTCCGATGATGCTCTGGCGATGACGATTGATTCTCTGGACCAGGAGCCTTCTCAGGGTAAATGCCTGGTGTTCGATATCCAGTGATTGAACATGATCCCGGCCCAAAAATTGTTTGATATTGACGGGATCACAGATTTCCACAAATGCTTTTTTGGGATTCTTCAACAATGTAAAGAGCCGTTTGATTTTTCCCGGTTTTTCTTCCGATCCGAAAAGGATATCCGTAAGTGTCGGCACGGAACGTCTGGGGGTGTTGCTGTAAAAAATAATCTGCGGGACAATATAGATCGGTCTGTCCAGATCCTTCTGCAGTTCGATCAGATACCGGAGCGGATCGGTCTTTGCTTTGACAAATCTGCGATAAAATCCTTTCTTGTCGATCAGTGACACAAATCCGGATTTGCCGTTGGTCAGTGCCTCCCGATAATAACCGTTTTGAAACGGATTGGGCAGAGAAAAATTTTTAATGAAATACCGAATATTGGTCAAGAGCGACTGCATCAGCCTGGATATGGGTTGCCAGGACAGGATTCGATAGTAAAAACCGATCTCGGGAAAAGGCAGGTTCAGCTGTTTGTAACGGGCATAGAAAAAAAGGAAGTCAAAGTTGCTTTTGTATTTATTGGCATAAACCACGATGCCTTTTTCGCTTAACTGTTTCAGGATCGATATCTGCGCTTTGTTCACTTTGGTCCGCGTGAGAAAGAAGTTCAGGATGGCGGAAGACAGGAAACCGATTTTCACCGGGAAGTGGCTTAAATATATATATGTTTTTTTTGTATGTTTCATTGTATCGACATTCGGGCTTTCTGTTTTATACGGCAACCGGTCCAGCATGATGTTATTCCACAAATAGCGGCTTAGTCCAGGTTATCATAACGCAATTTACGGGGGCGGTTATGGATTTTACACCCCAGAAAGCTAACAGAAAAAAAAATGGTTTGCAAATGATTTGATTCCGCTATTAATGATTTGACAATATATTGAAATTGCAGTAATGAAAATTTTTATGATTGCTATGTGCATGAGGTTGTGGTAACCCCTTTAATTTCATTTTCGGATTCTTGCCGAATTGCAAAAGAGATTATTGACATCGATCTGCTGCAAAACAGTTTTTGGCAAATTAGCCTTTAGAAACATTAAGCAAAATATAAGGTAAAGGAGGTTGGTTTTTATGAAGACATTAATCGGTGGTGCTATTGGGGCTGTTCTGGGAATTATTGGTCTGGCAATATGGTTTGGACCGTTTCTGCAGCTTTTGGCCGGTGTAATCCCATCCATGCTTCTGCTTGGCGGATGTCTGGCGCTCTATCTTGGATTTGATGAATTGAAAGACACCTGGAAAAATGAAGGAAACAATGACGCTGCCGGTCCGGGAACGGACAGCTGATCCTGCTTTTTTAATATACAACAGTCATTGAGATAACGATAAGGCAGTCTGTTTATCGATTTGAAAGCCCTGCAAGTCCTACTCTGCAGGGCTTTTCTCTTTATGCACAAAACGGCAGGTTTCATCAGCTAAGAATACAGGTGGTATTGTTGACTCAGGGACAGGAACGCCTGTATGTCTTTCTTCCATGAGGTTTCCATCCGGTCTAAATTCTGATTCTTTTCGATGGCTTTCCGGATGCTCTCATCCCCCGAAATCAGATCAAAGGGCATTTTTTTGAATTCATACTCATAGGGAGGCGATTTCCATTGAAACTCATTTCTATGATGGTTTACGACAGCCTTTAGCAATTCCAGAGAGAGCCTGTATGGACGGAAGGTCTTAGGATCGGTGACATGAATCTGAAAGCCCGTACATGACCGGTTCGACCATTTGTTGGATGTGGGTTCAAACACCACCGGTCTCAAAACAGCTCCGGATAACACATCATCCGGAACCGCATTTCCGATTGTATCCAAATCCAGAAATGGTGCGCCGAATATTTCAAAAGGCTGGGTTGTGCCGCGTCCTTCCGAGATATTGGTTCCCTCCCAGATCACCTGACCCGGATAGACCATAGCCGATGTCGGTGTCGGAAGGTTGGGAGAGGGCGGCACCCAGGGCAGACCCGTATCCTGAAAAATCATATCCCGTTTCCAGTTTTTCATTCGAATAATGGAAAGGTCGCAATGGATGTTGAAAAACTCGTTAAAAAGAAGAGCGATTTCACCGATTGTCAAGCCATGGCGCATGGGGATGGGGAATCGCCCGACAAAGGATGCATATTCGGGATTCAGGATATTTCCTTCCACAATTTTTCCGCCGATGGGATTGGGCCTGTCCAGAATGAATACTTTTTTATGAAATTCTTTGGCGGCTTCCATGCAGTATGACAAGGTATAAATGAATGTATAGACTCTGGTTCCGGCATCTTGAAGGTCAACCAGAAGGATATCAATCGGATCCAGCATTTCCTTAGTGGGTTTCCGTGTCTCCCCATATAAACTGAAAACCGGAATGCCGGCTTTGTGATCCAGCATATTGTCGGATTCGATCATGTTGTCCTGTTTTTCGGCAAAAAAGCCATGCTGTGGTGAATACATGGCCTTTACCTGTCCGGGGAAGGCATTAATAAGAAGATCTCTTGCATGATTGATGTCACGGGAAATGGAGGCCGGATTGCATAGCAGGCCCAGTTTTTTATTTTTCATTTCCGGCAGGGGGTTTTCAATCAGTGTTTCCAGACCGGTTTTTACGATTGTCATATTTTTGCATCCTGTCCGTTAGGTGTTATTTTCCGGTTACCATAGCAAATATGATTTTCCAGGAAAACAAAAGATTTGAAAAATGCAGGCAAACATAATATAAGCGCGAAGATTCAATGACCGGATTGCCGGAAAGGAAACATGACATGAAAGTGCAAGCGCCTGAATATATCGCCGGAATTAAACCCTATGTTCCGGGAAAACCGATGGAAGAGCTGGAACGGGAGATGGGAATCCGGAATTCAATTAAACTGGCATCCAATGAAAATCCGCTGGGGCCTTCGCCAAAGGCGATGGCAGCGGTGCAGAAGGAACTCCGGAAGGTGAACCGATATCCGGAAGGCGGCGGTTACTATCTCACCCGGAAGCTTTCGGAAAAATACAATATACCGCCCGAAAATATGGTTCTCGGGAATGGATCGGATGACATCATCGGCATGCTGACAAAGGCTTTTTTACAGCCCGGAGATGAAGCGATCATGCCTTTTCCCTCCTTTCTGATGTATGAGATTATGGTTCAGGTTGCAGGCGCAACTCCTGTCATGGTTCCCTTGTCTTTGTTTGCAATTGATCTGGACGCCATGACGGAGATGGTGACGGAAAAGACCAGGATGATTTTCATCACCCATCCCAACAATCCGACCGGCAGTATAATCACGGAAAATGATTTTTGTGCGTTTCTGAAAAGAATTCCGGAACAGGTTATTGTGGTTCTGGATGAGGCCTATATTGAGTTTGTAAGGGATTCGTCATCCCTGTATAGCCTGTCCCATTTGAAAACAGACGCACGTATTGTGATTCTGCGCACATTTTCAAAGGCCTATGGTCTTGCCGGCCTGAGAATCGGCTACGGGTTCATGGATACCCGGATCAGCAGCCTGCTTCACCGGGTCAGGCAGCCGTTCAACGTGAACACTCTGGCGCAGCATGCAGCCACAGCAGCGCTTGATGATATTGATTTTCTGGAAAAAACACTGGCGCTGGTTCATGACGGGCTGGACTTCAGCTATACGGTTCTTGACCGGATGGGTCTTTCTTATTTACCATCCCAGGCCAATTTTTTGATGATCAATGTCGGGAATGCCGATTTGGTTTTTCAAAAATTGTTACAGGAAGGTGTGATTGTAAGATCCATGACATCCTATGGGTTTCCGGATTATATCCGCCTTACCATTGGACTGAAAAGTGAAAATGAGCGTTTTTTCAAAGCATTGGAGAAGGTGTTATGAAAGCGGAGCATTTTTTAATCACCATCGATGGTCCGGCAGGTGCCGGAAAAACAACCGTCAGCAAAATGCTGGCAGGCCGGCTGGGCTACCGCTATATCGACACCGGCGCCCTGTATCGTGGTGTCGCGTTTGAGGCTGTCCGCCGGGGGATCTCTTCAGAAGACGATAACGCGATCCGGGAGATGTGCCGTCAGCTTTCCTTTCGATTTGAACTGGTTGAAAAACAGTTGCGGCTGTTTTCCGGTGAACGGGATATCACAGACAAGATCCGCACTCCGGAAATCACCATGATGGCATCGGCGATTTCCGCAAGACCGGTAGTTCGCGAATTTCTTCTGGGTATGCAGCGGGAGATCGGTCGGGAAAAGCAGGTGGTGTTTGAGGGAAGAGATATGGGGACGGTGGTTTTCCCTGAGGCGGAGGTTAAATTTTTTCTGGATGCCTCTCCCCATACAAGGGCGATCAGAAGGTTCCATGAAATGAAAGGCAGTTCCACTCAGACCCTGGAACAGGTGGAAAACGATATTATCAGGAGAGACACCAATGACAGCACGCGGGCGGTTGCTCCATTGAAGGCTGCAGAGGATGCTGTCCGTATCGACACCACGGATCTGACCCTGGATGCAGTGATTGAAAAAATGATGCAAACCATTACCGGCAGGAAACAGGGCCGGATCTGATAAGATCCTTCCACCCATTCGGACAAAAAACACTTTTCCGTCATTGCTTTTCAATATCGGGTGCATGCGCCTGCTTTTGAAACAGCGGTTTAAAAAAACAGAATAAGCTGATATTGTTATTCAATCCACTTTGCGATGCATCACCGTTCGGTATTTCCTCAGAATTTCCGTCAAAAATATTCGCCCAATTGACATTCTTATCAATAATCCATTGTGTTTTATTATGCACTCTGATATATATCCCGTCTTGTTCCATCTTTACGGATCGGAACAAAAAAAAATAAGGCTAAGGGGGAATTTTTATTAATGGAAGAGATGACAAACAACGAAAAAGTAAACCAAAACAATTTATCGGAATTACAAGCTATGTCCACAAATGATTCATCTGTTGATGCAGACCGGTCGGAAGGCGTTCAGAAAGAAGAAACCATGGAAAGCCTGATGAGCATGTATGAAGAAAGTTTTAAACGCTTTGCAGAGGGCGAGGTCGTGACCGGCAGGATTATTGCCGTGGACAAGGATTATGTTCTGGTTGACATTGGGTACAAGTCCGAAGGACAGATCAGAATTCATGAGTTTAAAGATGAAAACGGTGAGATTCAGGCCAACATCAATGATGAAGTCGAGGTGATGGTTGAATTCTGGGATGAGGAAGAGGAACGCGTCGTCCTGTCAAAAGAAAAAGCAGCTAAAGTCAAGGTCTGGGAATCGATTCGTGAAACCTATGAGGCAGACGGAACGGTTGAAGGTGTTATTGTCAGCCGTGTAAAAGGAGGCTTTTCCGTTGACGTGGGATTGCAGGCATTCCTTCCGGGATCACAGGCTGATTTGAGGCCGATTCGGAACCTGGATGAAATGGTGGGGCAGACCCTGTCCTTCAAGATATTAAAATACAATCGCAAGCGCAGCAATATCGTGCTTTCCAGAAGGGCGATCCTGGAATCGGAACGTGAATCCAAGAGAAGCACGACACTTTCCTCCATTACCGAAGGGCAGGTCATGAAGGGGACGGTGAAAAATATCACTGAATATGGCGTTTTTGTGGATCTGGGCGGTGTTGACGGGCTTCTTCATATTACCGATATCTCCTGGGGCCGTGTAAAACATCCTTCGGAACTGTTTACGATCGGGGATGAAATTGATGTAAAGGTTCTCTCTTTTGACCTGGAAAAAGAACGCGTCTCCCTGGGAATGAAACAGCTTACTCCGGATCCCTGGACCATTGCATCTAAAAAATATGCGGTTGGATCGCGGGTCACCGGAACCGTTGTCAGTTTAACGGATTATGGCGCATTTGTTGAACTGGAAGAGGGTGTTGAGGGTTTGATCCATGTTTCGGAAATGTCATGGACAAGAAAAATCAGGCATCCATCCAAGGTCGTCAATGCAGGCGATAAAATTGAAGCGCTGGTGCTGGATATCCGTCCGGAAAACAGAAGAATTTCTCTCGGTATGAAACAGGTTGCACCCAACCCGTGGGAAGTGATCAGCGAGAAATATCCGATTGGAACAACCATTGAAGGGAAGATCAAAAATATAACCGATTTCGGTTTGTTCATCGGTATCGATGACGACATCGATGGTCTGGTTCATATTTCGGATATTTCCTGGACCAAGCGGATCAAACATCCATCTGAGGTGTATAAAAAAGGGGATGTGGTTCAGGCCATTGTATTGGATATCGACAAGGGAAGCGAACGTTTTTCATTAGGCATCAAACAGCTGCATCCCGATCCTTGGAAGACCGTGAAAGAAAGATACGAAGTCGGCAAGGAAATCAGCGGCATTGTGACCAATATTACCGATTTTGGAATTTTTGTTGAGCTGGAGGAAGGAATCGAAGGCTTGGTACACGTATCCGAGATCAGCAAGGAAAAGATCAAAACTCCTGTGGGACAATACAATGTCGGCGAAGAGTTGACGGCCAAGGTGATGAACGTCAATACGGAGGAGCGAAGAATCGGCCTTTCCATCAAACGGCTTGAGTTTGATGATGAAGAAAGTCTGCTCAAGGATTATGTGACCAACATGAAACCGGCAACTTCTTCGTTTGGTGAGATTCTGAGCGAAAGCCTCAAAGAAAAAACAGGCGACACCGCAGAGAAAAAATCATCCAAAAAAATATCGGATCCGGTATCGGAAGAAAAATCGGAAGAGTAGTTTTTCCTCTAAGTGATATTTTGATCCATGAAGTCGGCGCCGGGGAAACTCTCGGCGCCTTTTTTTTCTTTTCCATCCGGAAACACCCTTACGCTTGCATACAGGAACCATTTTTTACAAGCCAATACTGATGCACTCGTAAAAAGTCAAAATTGAGACGGTTTTGTAAAAAGTTCAAGATCAAGGCGTGCAAATCCCGAGTAATGAGGCGTACTTGTCGTACGCCGCAGTGACGAGGGATGCAGCGCAACGCAGATATTGGGCTTTTTACGAAGCCGTCAATACTGAAACAATCAGTTGACAGGAGGGTTTGAGCTATCATGTTTTCCCGCAGACATCCTTATCTTTTTTTTATGATCACCATGTCGATCACCACGTTCAGTTTTGTTGTTCTGATTTCCCTGATTTTTAAATCAGGAAGCAAAAGCAGTACGTTTGTTTCCGGTGAAAAGGTCGGCATTGTTGAGATTACGGGTGTGATTATCGATTCAAAATCCATCATTGAAAATATAAAAACCTTTCGAGAGGATGATTCGGTAAAGGCCATTGTGCTTCGTATTGATTCTCCGGGAGGAGGCGTAGGCCCCTCTCAGGAAATATTTCATGAAGTTCGAAAAACCGCAAAGCAGAAAAAAGTCATTACTTCCATGGGTGCGGTTGCTGCATCGGGAGGTTACTATATCGCTGCCGGGTCGAACGGGATTATGGCAAACCCCGGCACCATTACCGGAAGTATCGGTGTCATTATGGGATATACCAATTTCCAGGAAATTTTTCAGAAAATCGGACTGATACCGGTCGTGATTAAAAGCGGTGAATTCAAAGACATGGGATCGCCGGTCCGGGAAATGACCACAACGGAGAAAAAGCTGTTGCAGGGTTTTGTCGATCAGATCCACCATCAGTTTGTAAAAGACGCATCCAAAGGGAGATCCATGGATCTTCAGGAAATGATGTCCCTGGCTGACGGTCGCATATTCACCGGGGAAGAAGCCAAAGGACTAGGGCTGGTTGATCGCCTTGGAAATCTTGAGGATGCGATTGAGTGGGCAGGAAGGCTTGGTGGTATCAAGGGAAAAATATCCAGAATCTATCCGGAAGAAAAGGGAATCGACCTGTTAAAGGAAATGATGGGTTCATCCGTCAGGCAGATATTTGAAAATACATTCCGGTCTCATATTACTTCCGGTTATTTATTCCAGCCCGGGAATGGATAGTATCAGGATTCAAAAATACTCACATCCCCCTGACCCCTGCGGATGATTTCCGGTTTATCATCGATAAGTTTGATAACACTCGATGGTTTTCCTTCAATCGGGCCACCATCAATAACAATATCAATCCGATTTCCAAAATAGTCGTGAATCAACGAAGGGTCATGAAACAGGGCGCCATCCGGCTTGGTGGCACTGGTTGAGATGATAGAGTTCCCGAGAGCCGTTACCAGCGAAATGCAAATCTGATTGTCGGGAACCCGGATGCCGGCGGTTTTTCGTTTGGTCAGCATGATTTTGGGTACCATCCGTGATCCTTCCAGAATAAACGTATACGGTCCCGGCAGCAGACGTTTCATGGTTTTATATGCATAATTGGTAACCTTGGCATACTGGCTGATATTTTTGAGATCGGAACAGATAAAGCTGAATGGCTTGTCGCGATCTCTCTGTTTCAGGCTGTAAATTTTTTCAATTGCCCTTTTGTTCAGGATGTCACAACCAATCCCATAGTAAGTATCGGTTGGATATGCGATAATCCCACCTTTTTTCAGGCAGGCAACCACCTGTTGAATTAATCGATCCTGTGGGTTGATAGGGTTTATGATGATCAGCATGTTGTTTTCTTACAAAAAAATAAAAATTGAATTTCCGTCGGCTTGTTGCAAACAGGCTCTCTGATGATTGATACGTTAAAAATATTACTACAGGTTTGTGGAAAATAAAAGAAGTATTCCAATCGGTAAGTTTCTATTTGTCCCTGGCCGTCGGAACACCAAATAAAATATTGCTAAAGAAGGTTCCATTTGGTATTCACCACGGGTAATAGAGATCGAAAAAATCTGGAAAATACCTGCTTCCACATGGGCAAGACACAGTTCACAATCTCTTAATTTTGCTAAAAAGGATGTATAATCGGCGTGTTGGGAATCCATCGCACGATATGCAGCCGTAACATATACAACATATTATTACCGGAGGAACCTTATGATAAAAATACCGCCTGAAGAGGCCTTTTCCTTTGATGATGTACTCTTGCTTCCCAATTATTCCGATATCCTCCCCAAGGATGTGGATACCAGTACCAGGCTGACCAAAAATATTTCTTTGAATATCCCGATTGTCAGTGCTGCAATGGATACGGTAACGGAATCAAGAACGGCTATCAGCATGGCCCGGGCCGGTGGCATCGGCTTTATCCATCGGAACCTGAGTGTTGAAGATCAGGCCAGAGAGGTTGATCAGGTTAAAAAATCGGAAAGCGGAATGATTGTTGACCCGGTGACCGTGCATCCGGATAAAACCATTGAGGATGTGCTGGCTTTGATGAAACAATACAGGATTTCAGGCGTTCCGGTGATAAAGGGCAATCAGCTTGTGGGTATTGTAACCAATCGGGATCTTCGTTTTGAAACCAAGATGGATAAAAAGGTATCGGAGGTCATGACCAAGGATAAGCTGGTAACGGTTTCCGAAGGAATTGACCTGGAAGAATCCAAAAAATTACTTCACGAACATCGCATTGAGAAGCTTCTTGTGGTGGACGCCAAAGGCAAACTCACCGGGATGATCACCATCAAGGATATTGAAAAGATCAAGAAATATCCAAAAGCGTGTAAAGACGGCATGGGGCGTCTCCGGGTCGGGGCGGCTGTGGGTGTCGGGCCGGACATGGAAGCAAGGGCGGCAGCGCTCTTAAAGGCCGGTGCGGATGTGCTGGTCATCGATACCTCCCATGGACATTCCGAGAATGTGATTCAGGCTGTCAAAAAATTGAAAAGCAATTTTCCAAAAATAGAGATTATTGCCGGGAATGTAGCAACGGCAAAGGGTGCGGAAGAACTGATCCAGGCAGGGGTAGATGGCGTGAAGATCGGAATCGGGCCCGGTTCGATCTGTACGACCCGTATTGTTGCCGGGGTCGGTGTTCCCCAGATTACGGCCATTTTGAATTGCCGCTCCATATCCAATAAAACCGGCGTTCCTCTGATTGCAGACGGCGGCATCAAATTTTCGGGGGATATTACCAAGGCAATCGGTGCCGGAGCCCATAGTGTAATGCTTGGCGGGCTGTTTGCCGGAACCGAGGAGAGCCCGGGGGAGACCATTTTTTTCCAGGGCAGGAGCTACAAGGTCTATCGGGGAATGGGCTCTCTCGAAGCCATGAAAATGGGGAGTCGGGATCGTTATTACCAGACGGAAGAAGTGGAAGACGATAAACTTGTCCCGGAGGGTATTGTGGGGCGAGTCCCTTATAAGGGGACAATCATCGCCAATATTCAGCAGCTTGTCGGCGGTTTAAAAGCAGGAATGGGATATGTCGGCAGCAGGACGATCGAAGAACTCCGGGAAAAGGCCCGATTCGTGAGGATCAGCGCTGCCGGGCTTCGGGAGAGTCATGTTCATGATGTGATTATCACCAAAGAAGCTCCGAACTATCGGCTGGATTGATACTGGTTCAAATGCCTCAGACAGATCAAAAATTTGTTCATCTCCACGTTCACACCCAATACAGCCTTCTGGATGGTGCGATTCGGCTGGATCCGCTTTTTAAAAGGGCCATTGAATATGGAATGGATTCTGTTGCGGTTACCGATCATGGCACCATGTTCGGAACCATTGAATTTTATGAAAAAGCGAAAAAAGCAGGCCTCAAGCCCATCATCGGATGTGAATGCTATATTGCACCCCGCACGATAGCCGACAAAACCGCAATTGACAACAAAGGTCTTTCCCATCTGGTGCTGTTGGCCGAAAACCAGGAAGGATACCGCAATCTGTGCAAACTCACCACTGTGGCACAACTGGAAGGTTTTTATTATAAGCCTCGGATCGACAAGACAATTCTGAGGCAACACAGCAATGGTCTGATTGCCCTTTCCGCATGTCTGCATGGAGAAATCCCCCGGTTGATTCAGGAAGGAAAGATTGAACAGGCAGATGATGCTGCCCGATTCTATCTGGATGTTTTCGGGGAGGACCATTTTTATTTAGAGGTACAGTATAACGGAATCGATATTCAGGATCGGGTAAACCAGGCGCTTCTGGATATGAGCCGGAGGTTATCCATTCCCATGGTTGCAACCAATGACTGTCATTATCTGGACCAGGGGGATGTCAATGCCCATGATGTGCTGTTGTGCATCCAGACCGGAAGAACGGTGAATGATGCGGACCGGTTTCGCTTCAGTACGGATCAGCTGTATTTTAAATCCAGGGAAGAAATGATCAAAACCCTGGGGCATTATCCCGGAGCCATTGAAAATACGGCAAAGATTGCGGAACGGTGTGAAATCGAATTCGATTTTGAAACCTATCATTTTCCTCAATTTGATGCATCCTCCGAAATCACGACGGAAGAGCTGTTTGAGAGAGAGGTCCGGAAAGGATATGAAAAAAGACTTGAGCGGATCAGGGCCAAAAATCCGGATTTTGATCAGGCCGTATATGATGAGCGTCTGAATTACGAGATTAAGATTATCAATGAAATGGGTTTCCCCGGCTATTTTCTGATTGTGGCCGATTTTATCCGATATGGAAAGGAAAACCATATCCCGGTAGGACCGGGAAGGGGATCGGCTGCGGGCAGCATGGTGGCTTACTCCCTTGCCATTACCGATCTTGATCCCATAGAGCATGGGTTGATTTTTGAACGATTTCTGAATCCTTCCCGTATCAGCATGCCGGATATTGATGTGGATTTCTGCATCAATGGAAGAGAGAAAGTTTTTAAGTATGTTGTCGAGCGCTATGGAGGTGGTGATTTTGTTGCCCAGATCATTACCTTTGGAAAACTCAAAACACGCGCTGTCATCCGGGATGTGGGCCGGGCTCTGGATATTCCTCTCAGCGAGGTGGATGCCATCGCCAAGATGGTGCCGGATGTATTGAATATCAGTCTGGACGATGCACTGAAACAGGAACCCAAGTTGATGGAGCTGTCCCGGAAGGATCCAAAGGTTGATCAGCTGATCAATATCTGCAGGGTGCTGGAGGGTCTTCCCAGGCATGCCTCGACACACGCTGCCGGGGTCGTTATCGGGGATAAAAAACTGGTTGAATACCTGCCGTTATATAAAGGGAAGAAAGGTGAGGTTGTCACCCAGTTTGATATGAAGCGGGTGGAACAGATCGGGTTGGTCAAGTTCGATTTTCTGGGTCTGCGCAACCTTACGGTGATTGAAAATACATTGCAGTTGATTCGCGGACAGGGAAAGACGCCTCCGGATCTTCTGGAGATTGATTTCAATGATGCCGATACCTACAAACTTCTCTCGGCAGGGGATACGACCGGTGTGTTTCAGTTGGAGAGTTCCGGCATGAAAGACCTCCTGGTTCGTTTGAAACCGGAATGCTTTGAGGATGTTACTGCTCTTGTAGCCTTGTATCGCCCCGGCCCGCTCGATTCCGGAATGGTGGACGATTATGTGGAGCGAAAACATGGCCGTGAGCCCGTAGAATATCTGTTGCCGGAACTTGAGCCCATATTGAAAGAGACATACGGCGTTATTCTATACCAGGAACAGGTTATGAAAATAGCCGGGGCACTTGCCAGCTATAGTATGGCAGATGCGGACGGTCTTCGGAAAGCCATGGGAAAGAAAATTGCCGAAATGATGGCAAAGCACCGGAAGCTTTTCATGGAAGGGGCAAAGAAGAATCATCTGCCTTTGGATAAGGCGGAGAAGATTTTTGACCTGATGGAGAAGTTCGGTGGATATGGATTCAACAAGTCCCACAGTGCGGCATATGCCCTGATCGCATATCAGACCGCATATTTGAAAACGCATTATCCGGTTGAATTTATGGCTGCCCTTCTCACCAGCGAAATGAATTCCATCGACGGGGTAGTGAAATATATCGCAGAATGCCGGAGTCATTCCATTCAAGTGCTGCCGCCGGATATTAATGAAAGCGTTGTGGAATTTACGGTTTCCGGATCGAAAATCCGTTTTGGATTGGTTGCCGTAAAAAATGTCGGGGAAGGTGCCATTGAGGCGATCATTGAGGAAAGGAAAAAAAACGGCCCGTTTTCTTCCCTTTTTCATTTTTGTGAACGGGTTGATTTGCGAAAGGTGAACAAAAGGGTCCTGGAAAGCCTGATCAAATGCGGAGCGTTTGATTCAACCGGTCATTATCGCTCTCAAATGATGGCTTCCCTGGAGGATGCATTGGATTACGGACAAACCGTTCAAAGGGAAAAGGCAGATCCACAGTTGAGCCTGTTTGATATGGGGGGAGGGAAATCACTGAATATCAACATGCCGTCGATGGCCAATATCGGTGAGTGGAGCGAAAGGGAACGGTTAAATCTGGAGAAAGAGGCTCTCGGTTTTTATATTTCCGGGCATCCTCTGGATCAATATACAGAGCTGATTGAAAAATTCACCAATGCAAACGCCTTGACCATTGGTGAAGTGAAAGAGCTGTCGGCGGTACGGATCGGCGGTACGGTCAGCAGCCTGAAAACCATTCGAACCAAAAAGGGTGATCTCATGGCATTTGTCAATCTGGAGGACATGCATGGTGCTGTGGAAGCCGTAATTTTTCCGAATGTTTATGAGGCGGTATCGGAGTTTCTGGTAACGGATTTTCCCATTCTGATACAAGGCGAAGTCCAGAAGGATGAAAAGGGCGTAAAGCTTCTTGCCGAGTCGGTGGTGCCTATGGAAAAGGCTGAAGAAACATGGACCGCCGGCGTCCATATTTCCGTTGGACTGGAAAATGCAGACAAGACCGTTCTGGAAAAGCTGCATTCCATTCTGAAGGCGAATCCCGGAACGTGTACAGGTTATATCCATCTTGTCATTCCAGGTGCGACGGAAACAGTGCTGCAACTGCCGGAGGAGTTGAAGCTCAAGGTCACGGAAGGGATGATTCGGGAAATTAACGCCCTTCTCGGATATCCGGCAGTTGATACAGTGTGCAGCGAGGCAACTCTTGCACCAAAGAAAAAGACCTTTCACGGGAACAAAAAGAAAAAGCTCACGATCGCATGACTTGAGGCCCTGCAAGTTACCAGGTAACACTCATCATCGTGCAGTTCAGACCGCTTCCGATTCCCATGAGAGCGATATGGTCACCGGTAATCAGTCGATTTTCTTCCTCCGCAATACCCAGGGTGATGGGAATGGCTGCCGGGCCGATGTTCCCCAGT
The DNA here is from genome assembly GCA_003599865.1 of Desulfobacteraceae bacterium. GTDB lineage: Bacteria > Desulfobacterota > Desulfobacteria > Desulfobacterales > SURF-7 > QZKS01. Next base: position 40,566 of record QZKS01000035.1, on the reverse strand, counting down.
GTCTGAAAATTCAGGTGCGCCTTTTCCGCCGTTAATCCCAGTTTTTTGGTCAATGCTTCCATATTCCGTGCGCTGACCTGATGAGGAATGTAATGCCGGATGGTTGTGTCACTCCAGTTCTGAATTGTTTTTTCCGCCAGCTTCCAGGTTTGCCAGGCCAGTTCAACGCCGTGCACCATAACGCTTGCGGCATCGGCAATCATCTGGTCCTTCTGTCCCAGGCAGAGCCTGCAATGCTCTGTTGCGGCGAGACTGACAGCCTTGTTGATGGTGTGCTTTGCCTTGGAAACGTCCTTATGGCAAAGCAGAATTGCAGCAGCACCGGAGCCGAGCGTCAGGGTCGCAAAGTTGTTGAAAAAATCCCGTACGGTCGTTTCCGGTGATTGAAGACGCCGTATTGTAGCTTCAATGGGTTCGCGGGAGCCTTCACCGGCAACTACGATTCCGTATCGAATCATTCCGGTTTCAATCATCATCATGATATTGTTCATTCCGGTCATGAATCCCAGACAGGCATTGCTGATGTCAAAATTTAAGCAGGTGGGAGAAAGTCCTAAATTCCCATGAACCAGTGCTGCCACGGAAGGCTCGACATAATCCTTGCAAACGGAAGTATTGATCAAACAGCCGATTTCCTTTGGATCAATGGCTGCTGTTTCGATCACCCTTCGGGCGACCCGGGTTGCGACATCGCTTGGCATAACGCCCGGGGGCCAGAATCTTCGTTCACGGATACCGGTCAAACCGGCAAGTTGTCCGGGAGGAATTCTCAGGCGGGTCATGGTATCCGAGACCTGGTCTTCAATAAATTCCGATGAGATTCGATGCAATGGGAGTTCATATGCGACCGCCTCGATTGCTGCATTCCCGTTCATATTATAAAATAACCTCCGTATTGTTTCAAGAAATGATGGCCTGCGTTTACATTCCTTGTAACCATACAGGCAAAATGCTATATTTTCAAAATAAATTATAGCTGCTTTTACGCTTGATCCTGCCGATGGTCAGGTTTACATATGGACGATGATAAAAATGGGTAAAACAAAAAGACCGTTCTGGGAAGAAAAGACCCTTGAACAAATGACAAAAGAGGAATGGGAACAGCTGTGTGACGGCTGTGGACGGTGCTGCCTCGAAAAACTGGAAGATGAGGATACCGGTGAGGTACACTATACCAGTGTGGCCTGCCGGTACCTTGATACATGGACCTGCCGATGCCTTGATTATCCGGATCGAATTCGTAACATGCCGGACTGCCTGATGATCAATCCGGGAATGATTCGGAAAATACACTGGCTGCCCAAAACATGCGCTTACAGAAGGATTTTAGAGGGAAAAGGTCTGGCGGATTGGCATCCTGTTGTTTCCGGCAATAGGGAATCGGTTCATCATGCCGGGATCTCTGTACGGAATAAGGTCATTTCAGCAAATCACGTGACGCAGGACGATCTGGAAGCGTATATAATTGATACCGAAATTTGATGAAACCGTAAAAAGTCTTATCTCCGTCATGCCGGACTTGATCCGGCATCCAGAAGCTTCTGAAAAGACTGGATTCCGGGTCAAGCCCGGAATGACAAATCTTGATGTTTTCGACTTTTTACGAATGAATCAAATTTGATTCCACTACTATTCCGCGGAAAATAGAAATTATGTTTTTGAAATAAAGGATAAATACATGACACTGTTTCAACCAAAGAAAATCTTTCTAACCCTTGCGGCGCTTGTCTTCAGCGTCTTTCTGATCAATGGCATTTCCCTGAATGGATGTGCACTGGAAAAAACAGCAGGCTCATCCACCTGCCCTTCGATCCCATCCGATCCGGGTACGAATTTTTTTTCTCCGGAAAAAGATCACGAAAAAATCAATTCGGAAGTTTTACATTATTTACAGAATTATCATTATAAGAAACAGAAAATTGATGACGGTCTTTCAGACAAGGTTTTTACGCGGTATCTTTCCGATCTGGATTGGAATCGTATCTATTTTCTGCAATCGGATATCGATGATTTTCAGGTTTTAAAATATTGTCTGGATGATGCGATCAAACAGGATGACCTGAAACCGGCGTTCATGATGTATAACCGGTATCAAATCCGCGTCATCGAACGGCTTCAATATAGTATCGACCTGCTGGAAAACAGGATGGATCGTTTCAATTTCCAACTGGACGAACAGATGAAAATTGACCGCAAGGATTCGCCATGGCCCAGGGATAAAGCGGAATTGGATGATCTGTGGCGCAAGCGGATTAAAAATGAGGTGATCAACCTGAAGCTTTCCGGAAAAGAACCGGACAAGATCAAGGAGTTGCTTGAAAAGCGATACAAAAGTCAGCTCAGCCGCATCAATCAGCGGAACAACGAGGATGTCTTCCGGACCTTTATGAATTCACTCGCACAGATTTTTGATCCCCATACACAATATTTTTCACCGAGCATTTCGGAAAATTTTGATATCCAGATGAAATTGTCACTGGAAGGTATCGGCGCACTTCTGCAGAGTTCCAATGAGCACACAAAGATTGTTCGGCTGATTCCAGCCGGTCCTGCGGAGAAATCCGGATTACTGAAACCGGGCGATCGAATTGTCGGCGTGGGACAGGGCAACGACAAGGAGATTGTGGATGTGGTCGGGTGGCGGCTCGATGAGGTTGTTGACCTGATCCGGGGACCGAAAAAAACCGTGGTGCAGCTTGAAATTATCCCGGCGGATACCGTGGATGAAAATAGCACAAAAATAGTGAAGATTACGAGGGATACGGTTAAACTGGAAGAACAGGCAGCCCAGAAAAAAATTCTCACGTTTGCGTCCCGGGGCGTCTCCTATAAAATAGGTGTTATTGATATACCGACTTTCTATATTGATTTTAATGCCTACATGGAAGGCAGGGAAGACTATAAAAGTACGACACGGGATGTCAGACGATTATTGGAAGAGCTGGTTCAGGAAAAGGTCGATGGGCTGATCGTTGATCTGAGGGATAACGGGGGCGGTGCCCTGGAAGAGGCCAAGGCCTTGACCGGACTGTTCATTCAGGAAGGGCCTATTGTACAGGTGCGTAAGGAAAATGGATATACCGCCACCTTGAAAGATCCGGATAAAAGTATGGTTTATGGTGGGCCGCTGGTTGTCATGATCAACCGGATGAGTGCCTCTGCTTCTGAAATTTTCGCCGGGGCTGTCCAGGATTATAATCGGGGAATAGTCATTGGTACGCAGTCGTTTGGCAAAGGTACGGTTCAGTCTCTGGAAAATCTGCTGAAGGGACAGTTGAAAATCACCAGGGGTAAATTTTATCGAATATCCGGCGAAAGCACCCAAAATAAAGGCGTTATCCCGGATATCCTGTTTCCGGAGATCTATGAAAAAGATAAAATCGGTGAAAGTGCTTTGCCGGAGGCTTTGCCTTGGGACACAATCGGGAAAGTACGGTATCAGCCGTTGCCGGAGATTTCTGCAAAAATTGATCAGGTCAGAGCGATTCATGATAAACGAAAAAAAGATGATCCGGGATTTCTTTATCTGGCTAAGGGAATTGAGCGTATAGAAGAGGTGAGAAGGATGGAATATATCTCCCTGAATGAAAATACCCGGAAAAAAGAACGAGGGGAATCGGAGAAAAAGCGGCTTGAGCTCGAAAACATGCGACGGGCGATTACCGGGGAAAAGCTGTTGTCGGACGTCACGGAACTGGAAAACAATGAAGATGATGAGTTAAGTCAGGTGGAAAAAGAGGATGAAAAGGATAAGTTTGATCCTATGATGACAGAGGCTGAAAACATTCTGGTTGATTATATCCATGTTTCTTCAGACAGGATTGCACAAAGGAAGTAATCGAGAATCATGCCGGATTGACTCCATACAGGCAAAAAACGTCCGGAACGGTTGTTCATGGACGTTTTTTTTATTTACATATGAAGTAAAATACTTCAATCATGTATCCTGGTCGCGATAATAGTATCTAAAATTATTACGGAAATAATAGGGTCATTCTTTGTTTATCCTGTACCGCTCGGGTGGATAACTTTTAAAAAATATTAAATATATTCAAAAAATTGCTTGAATATATTGTTGAAGCATGTATTAAAGTAAAATAAATAATTTTTTTATAAGTAATTTATTATGATTGAGTTAAAAACGATAAAAATCGATAATGAGGTATACTCTGAATTAAGAAAGCGAATTCAAGATTTTAACGATACGCCAAATTTAATTCTGAGAAGAGTTTTTAACATAGATTCTTTACCTAAAACAGATGGAAAGGTGTCCGGAAAAACCGGCGCAAGCTTGGAAAGCAAGAATATTATTGGCCGCATCCGGGGTGACAAACAGAGACTACGGTTAAAAAAAATATATGGAGCGGAAATTGATGACTATCCACTTTTATACCATGCAGGCTGGCCCCTTGATGGCAATATCGTTCAAAAATATTCCTTTGGCTTGCCTACAAGAAGGTTTATGGAACAAAAGGAAAAAGGCGGTTTGATTGTATTTATCTGCGGAAAAGCGGAGGAGGCTTTTTTTGTTCCCTGTGAGTGGATTGTAAAAAACAACAAGCCGGTAACAGAATCTTCGACGCAGTTAAAGTTTAATATCCCTGTTTCCGGGGAGGTGTATTACTGGATGAATAAAAAAGACGGTATAATCATCAATTGTTTTAAAAATCAATTACCTTGATTGTTTATCAACAAGAAAGGAGAGGGTATGAAAATTTCACAGAACGCAGAGAAACGACTACGCCAAAGAGGTTTTAAGGATGATTATGTGGATTTGATTATCAATCATGGAACTCCCTATCAAAAATCCGGAAATGTCGTGGAGTATCGCCTTGATAAAAAGGACATTTCACGAATCAAGCAATCTCTCGACAAATGCAAGAAAAAGGCTGTTCTTGTGGACAGCGCGGTCAGCGAAATCATAACTGGCTATAATTATTAAAAATACGAATTTATGTCTCCTGGTTATGAAAAAACAGGATCAGAGATCCTATGGAGCCGAGTTCAGATATATTTCGATACTGTTGGTTATTGTCTGCCAGGTCTGAACTCTTTTGTTATCATCCGCTTCCAGGAGTGTTATTCTGAAGCCCTGCCGGGAGCAGCAAAATCCGGTTAGCGGAACAACACAGATACCGGTTGCACCCAGCAGATAATAGACAAAACGTTTATCCGGTTCGACATTCATCACCTTCTCTTCCACAAAAACTCTTGCCCCGCTATTTTCAATGGGCAGCACCTGCCTGTTATTTAAGACATTGTCATTAAACAGAATGGACATATAAAATGCGCCCTGTGGTCTGGTGACATGAATTCCTTTAACATGGGAAAAAATTTCAAATGCTTCGTTTGCCCGCTCCTCAAACATTTTTTTCCGTTTTTCCAGGTGTGGAATATAGTTTGGGTTTCCCATCACCAGGGGTATCGCATATTGCGGCAGGCTCGTGGAGCAGACTTCCAGCATTTTGGCATTGGTAATGCTTTGGATATAGTGTTGAAATACCGGGTGTTTATCCTGATTGAAAATCTCGATCCATCCACACCGCGCACCCGGCCATGGAAATTCCTTGGAAATTCCCCGCAATGCGATCCCGGGAACCTCACCGATGACTTCACTCAGGTGAACTGTTTCCGCACCGTTGAAAACAATATGTGCATAGATTTCATCGCAGAGTACAAAAATATTGTATCTTTTGGCGATATCAATCATTTTTTCCAGCAAAGGGCGTGGATAAACAGCTCCTGTCGGGTTATCCGGGTTGATCAGCAGCATTCCGGCAATGGAATCATTATATTTTATTTTATTTTCAAGGTCTTCCAGGTCCGGTATCCAGTTGTTGTTCGGGTCCAGCTCATAGGTCAGATGATCGTATCCCGAATGTGCTGCTTCCGCTGAAGAGTGGGTGGAATAGGCCGGTGAAGGGCCGATGACGCGTGCTTCTCTTCGAAGATAGGTAAAAATTTTGGCAACCGCATCACCCAGTCCGTTGAAAAACAGGATATCCTCGGGGGTAATTTGATGCCCATTTCTTTTGTTGACCTGTTCGGCCAGGAATTCCCGTGCTTCCATGACACCTTTTGTGTCCACATAGCCATAGGTTTTATCGTCAGCGGTCAGCTCACAAACGATATTTTTGATCCACTGGGGGACTTTTTCTCCTTTTTGGATCGGGTCACCGATATTTTCCCAGATAATGGATACACCCAGCTTTTCAAGGGCGCGTCCCACGGCAACAATTTTTCGGATTTCATAGGTTAATTGCCCCCATCCGACATGTTCGATATTTCTTCGTAACGTATTTTGAGTCATGATATTTTCACTCTGTCTATTTGAGGCTTTGGCAGCCGGATTGTTTTTATTTTGTATCAAATAAGATCATCTTTATAAAGATAACCAGAGCGCTATGCAAGTGAAAAAACTGTTTTTAAAGAATTGGCATCCATGTTTTTTTATGATTCCCATTAAGAGGTGATGGACAGATCAATCGATGGATTGATCTTCTTTGCGTAAAATGATACTGCAAAAGATATTTTTGACACGATATTCAGGTGACATGGATAAAATAATTTTGATGCTAAAGGAGACGTATGATGAAAACTCAATCAGTTGGTCAGGTGATCGTGCTGGTATTCGTATATTTTGTTGCGAATATTCATCCGGGGTTTGTTCATGCCGAGGATTCCGGATTGGTTGGAATGCTTACCAGTCAACTGGGGATTTCTCAGGGGCAGGCGGAAGGAGGGGCTGGTTCTATTTTTAAAATGGCAAAGCAGGGGCTGAGTGAGCAGGATTACACCAGTCTCGCAAGCAAAATTCCAGGCATTGAAAAAATGATTTCCGCTTCTCCGGAACCGGAACAAAAATCGGATCTATTTAGCGGGATCTCTTCCATGTTCGGCAGCAGTTCCAGCAAGCTTGATAAAATGGCGGACCTGAAAAGCTCTTTTCAAAAACTGGGTCTCAGCGGTGATATGGTCGGTCAATTCATGCCGATCATTTATGATTATGTGAAAGAAAAGGGAGGCGAAAAATTGATGAGCAGTTTGAAAGAGTCATTACTGTAATGCTCTTTTTTCTTTATCGTTTCTCTAATAGTATGAAAAGAAGAACGGCTTTGTAATACCGGAAAAGAGATGGGTTGCAAAGCCGTTTGAGGTCTTGTTCTCAGATAATTTTAGTCTCCAATTATCTCATTCAGCCCTTCAACGATTAAATCCAATTCTTCGGATGTCGCAACACCAATCTTGTTTCGCAGGCGTTTTACCGACAATGTTCGAACCTGGCTGATCTTCACCCATGATTTTTTCGTCAGCTTTTTGTTTTCTATTTCTAGAGTCAATGGAAAACCGGCTTTTTGAGGCTGACTGGTAATTGCAACGGCAATAACCGTACCGGAGTTTTTGTTAAATACTTCATGACTCAGTATGAGTATCGGTCGCAGGCCTGATTGTTCATGGCCAATCGCGGGGTTCAAATCCGCCCAGATGATATCCCCTCTTAGTATTCCGGCCATTCAGCTATTTCCGTATCAAAACCTTCTTCCGATAGTTCCTGTTCAAATTCGGGGTTCAGCTTGGCGCTTTCCCTTGCAAGTCTGGTCTTTTCAAGACGTTCCAGTTTTTCCGCTACAGCCTCTTGTATGGCACGACTGCGATTTGGGAAAAAGCGGGACTTGACCAGCAGGTCCAGTCGATTTAATGTATTTTGATCAATTGTGATCGCAATTTTTGATGTTGTCATAACCTCGCCTCTGGTATGATAATAAATCATACTGAGGTTTGTTTCAAGAGATTTATGTTTGTGAGATTCGAAATCTTGCACTTTCTTAGGATTATTAATCGCCCATTTGTATTAGAGCCTCCAGAACTTGATTCGCTATCTTTTTCAGTTTCCATATTGCACACTTAAATTATTCAACGTAAATCCTTTCGTTGATAAACATTACACACAACAACTGTTTAATTCTTGATATGACTACTTTGCAGCGTTTTCTTTGTTTATTTTTTCTGATACTGTTTTTTTTGCATACTTGGAAAAACTTTCAATCTGTTCAATTATATAATCAGGGTCGTTATCTTCAATTCCGTATTTTAATGCCTGTAAATAAGAATTTAACCGTGGGAACGTTGTTTCAACAATGATAGGGACGATTAAGCACTGTTCCTCTGGAACCGGAAGTTGTATATTTTTTACGTCTGAAAGAGTTGTGTTTAAGGCGCTGCAAACCTTTTCTGATTCAATGCCTGTATCGCTTTTTAATAATCCGAGTTCTATTTTTTTTATTTTTTGTCGGGCTATTTTTTTATTGTCAACACGCCTGCGCCTGACTTTTTTGGGATTGACTATGGATTTCCAAAGATCTGGCTCGTTGAAAAAGTCGGATAGGTCTTTTGCAAGCTCAAGGGAAGCGTACCGGGTTCCCTTGCATATTTTTTGAATGGTTGAGAGATGGCAGTCCCCTTTGATGGATTGAGCAATCTCATCATAAGTATAGCCAGACCGCTCAACGGTTTTTTGAAGTTTGTTTTTTTTCATTCTTAGCCTTGTTTAGGCCAAAATTAGACAAAAGTCAATTTAAAAGGAGAAAATAAACGAATGTTTAAAAAACCGTGTGCATTTGACCTTGAAACGATTGCGAATAAAACAATGGTAGACATACTGCCCGAAGTCAAACCGGCGGGGAACCTGAAAGATCCTGAAAAAATCAAGGCAGACATCGAAAAAAAGAAAAAAGACCAGATCGCAGATTTGGGGATGGGACGATGACAAATATAATTTGTTACGATAGGTGGTTTGATCTTCCCGGGGAATGTCATGCGATCATGCTGAAAAGTAAAATCGTTCTGATTACTCCGGTTGGCAGGTCATTGAACAGGCAGCATATTCAGAATCAGCGAAGCAAGGTACTTGCTCTTTTTAATCTCTTGGTACTTTACTTGATCAAAAATTATATTTATTTTTTTGATTTAAAAAAGGCCGTTCTAAAACAATGATCGGACTTTTTTTATTGCAATGTTAGATATTCCAAAGTATATCCTGGGCCAGCTCTGGGCCACAAATTTTAGTGATTTTTTATTTAATTATTAATTAATTTCAATAAGATATGGCGGAAGTGCATGGGAATCGAACCCACCCGAGACGGTTTTAGCGCCTCACACCGGATTTGAAGTCCGGGAGCCTCACCAGTAAGCTGCGCACTTCCATTCGGGTTGGTACTATAGTATTGTTCGTTTTTTTCTGTCAACCAAATTATGGATAATGAGGATCGGATGATAAACAAAGAGCGCTTGACGAATCTGTTCATGCGAATGGTATCAATTGACAGTGTCTCCGGCCAGGAACAGGCTTTATCGCTTGAAATACAAAAAATTGCCCGAGAACTGGGGGCGGTCTGTCAAATGGATCAATCCGATAAAGCCACCGGCAGCAATACCGGCAATCTGGTTTTGAAATTTAAAGGGAACCGGTCTGCTTCTCCGCTGTTATTAAGTGCCCACATGGATACGGTTGAGCCGGGGCATGGAATCAAACCCAGACTGCGGAATGGTATTTTTACAAGCGATGGGAGTACGGTTTTAGGCGCAGATGATAAAAGCGCGATTGCGATCATTCTGGAAGTGATCACTGTCCTGATGGAAAAACGATTGCCTCATTGTCCTCTTGAATTTGTTCTGACCACTTGCGAGGAAATCGGATTGCAGGGGGCAAAGCATTTTGATTTTAATCTGATATCCGCAACACAGGGATATGTCCTTGATACATCGGATACCGGGATCATTGTAAACCGGGCACCTTCCGCCAATCGACTGGAGTTTAAAATTATTGGAAAGGATGCACATGCCGGCGTTGCACCGGAAGATGGGGTCAATGCGATTTACTATGCCTCCAAGGCCATCGCGAATCTTGAGCTTGGGCGGATTGATCATGAGACGACATGTAATATCGGGGTGATAACCGGAGGGGTAGCAACGAATATTGTTCCCAGTGTTGTTACAGCACATGGAGAAGTGAGAAGTCATAATATCGAAAAACTGCAAGCGGTAACAGACCGCATGTTAAAATCGTTTCAAAACGCTGTAAAATTGAAAATAGAAAATGAAAGCGAATCGGAATTTCCCAGATTGGAATATACCATAGAAAACGATTTCCCTCTTACCGACATACCGGAAAGTCATCCTGTGATTACGATTGCGCAGCAGGCCGCAAAAAATCTCGGCAGATCATTGAGGCTCAAGTCAACAGGAGGCGGCTCGGATGCCAACATTTTTTTTAAAAATGGCATCATGGCCGGGGTGATTGGAACCGGGATGACGGATATGCATACGGTTAGAGAATCCATCAAACTGGAAGACATGGTTCAAACCGCAAATCTGTTGCTGGAGATCATTCGACTGCATTCGGAATAGCATGTACAATTATAATAGATTTAACAATGGAGTTCCCGTCAGGATAACAGCATATGGATGCATATTTTGATTGTTTTTCCGGAATAAGCGGAGATATGACGCTTGCCGCATTTGTCGATCTTGGTGTACCGGTTTCCTTTTTGCTTGAGTCAATAGGCCGCGTACTGCCGAAAAAAGAGTTTCATATCGAAGAGAGGAAGGCTAACCGCAATGGGATTCAGGCTGTGGATATCCTGGTGCTTGAATCCAAATCTGCTCCATCAAGGGATTATTCGGCAATTCAGTCTCTGCTCCATGCGGGTGATCTCCCGCCTTCTGTGAAAGAGATGAGTCTGGCAATTTTTTCCAGAATCGCTCAGGCAGAGGCAGAGATTCATGGATGTCCCATTGACAAGGTTCATTTTCACGAAGTCGGCGGTGTAGACGCCATTGTCGATATTGTTGGAACCGCCTTATGTGTGGACTTTTTGAAGATTTCAAGCGTATCGGCTTCCCGGCTTCCTCTGGGAAGCGGTTTTGTAACCTGCAGTCATGGCAGGTTACCTGTGCCGGCACCGGCAACACTTGAGATTTTAAAAAACATACCGGTCCAGGGTACGGATATTCAGCATGAGCTCGTTACACCGACTGGTGCGGCAATCATAACAACCCTCGCCGTTGAATTTCACGGTATGCCGGATATGAAGATTGAAAAGATCGGATATGGCGCCGGAAAAAGGGATATGGGAGACATCCCCAATCTGTTGCGGATCATGATCGGTGAAAAAAAGAAAGATCGTTCCATCCGGGCAGATGAAAAAGTGGAGGTCCTGGAAACCTGTATTGATGACATGAATCCTGAAATATTCGGATTTATCATGGAGAGGTTGTTTGAGGATGGCGCTCTGGATGTTTACTGGATTCCGGTATATATGAAAAAGAATCGACCCGGGACCTTGATACAGGTTGTCTGCCCGGCATCCTGTCGGGATAAGATCCTTGATCGAATTCTGATGGAAACAACAACATCCGGAGTCAGGTTTTACGAAATGGAACGGCGCAGCCTTGCTCGCCGTATCGTAGAAATTGAAACTTCTTTTGGCAGGCTTAAGGCAAAACAGATCACAAAACCGGATGGTGTAACGATTATTGTTCCGGAGTATGAGATATGCCGCGATATTGCCATCCAAAAAAACATACCGGTCAGGGTCGTGTATGATACGATTTGTCGTGAGAGTTACGGGAAATGAGTTTCACGGATAAATGTGTCATTTTCCTGGCCACCGGTTTTTATTCCGGAAAAGCGCCGTTTGTTCCCGGGACATTCGGGACGGTTGTTGGCTTGATATTTTGTTTTTTTTTATCCAAAGTCGGCACGGCAATGATAATACCCTGCCTTTTGCTGGTCATTTTTCTGTCAATTCTAATTGCCCATAAGGCAGAGTCTTTGTTGGGAAGTAAGGATCCCGGAGAGATTGTCATTGATGAGATCACGGGCATTCTGATAACCATGGCAGGGTTACCGTTTACTACCGTAAATGTGATAGCCGGCTTTATCCTGTTTCGGGTGTTGGATATTGTAAAACCTTTTCCAATCCGCTTTCTGGAGCAGAAAATACCGGGCGGAGCCGGTATTGTAATGGATGATGTCGCGGCAGGCATCATGGCAGGCATCCTGTTGCGAATCAGTCTGTATTGTTTATCTTGAAACCAGGTTGTATTTTATATTGGTGTTGAGAATATCCCGCTATGAAAGCTATACGGGCGTTTATCGCTTTTGATCTACCCGATGATGTGCTGGAGATCATTGGAGAGATTCAGAAACAGTTGAAAAAAAAGGGGCTGAAATTACGATGGGTACCGGTTTGTAATATCCACCTGACCGTAAAATTTATCGGCGATCTTCCTGCCGATCTGATCGATCAAGTCGCAGGCATCATGACTGAATCAGCGGAAAGATGCAGCCTCATGACAATCAATGCATCCGGAATGGGGGTGTTTCCGGGCTTGCGTCGTCCCAGTGTCCTCTGGATTGGAATTCACGGCGAAACGGATCGGCTGATTCGTTTTCAAAAAACACTGGATGAAAATCTGGAAAGGATCGGGATTCAGTCCGAGAAAAGACCGTTTAGAGGCCATTTGACAATCGGAAGGGTGAAGACAAATCCGAATATGGAATTGCTGAAAGAGAGCCTGCGCCTTTTTAATGATTTTCAAACCAGGCCATTTACCATCAAAGAGGTAAAACTGTTTCAAAGTGAGTTGACCCCTGCCGGAGCCGTGTATTCCTGCATAAAAAGCATTGCCTTGTCCGGACCGACGGAAAAGTAGTCCCGGGCTCTCATTTGGGCCTGTTTTTTTACCGGATTGCATTCAGATGCATTTAATAGTATAGGGCTATTTTATTTGTTATCAGCAGGATTAACTTCATAGAATCGTTTACATATTAATAATATTGAATATTTCAGGTCGAGAGCAGTCTGTTAATGGAGTGCGAATCACTTTCAGGAGGAGAACATGAACAATTCCACAAACAAGGATAAAGCTGTAGAAGCGGCAATGGGCCAGATCGAGCGTCAATTCGGCAAAGGCGCCATTATGAAATTGGGGAGCGGTACAATTATTGAAACACCCGTTATATCAACAGGGTCACTTGCACTGGATAAGGCACTGGGTGTAGGCGGTATCCCAAAAGGAAGAATTGTTGAGATTTATGGCCCGGAATCATCCGGTAAGACAACGCTTGCGCTCCATTGCGTAGCCGAAGCACAGAAAAAGGGCGGCATCGCGGCATTTATCGATGCGGAACATGCACTGGACACAAGCTATGCGAAAAAGCTTGGTGTAAATTGTGACGAACTCCTGGTGTCTCAGCCGGATACGGGAGAACAGGCTTTGGAAATTGCGGATATGCTGATCCGGAGTGGTGCCATCGACATTCTGGTAATCGACTCTGTGGCAGCCCTTGTCCCCCGTGCCGAGATAGAGGGGGAAATGGGGGATTCCCATATGGGGCTCCAGGCAAGGCTGATGTCTCAGGCTTTGCGGAAACTCACCGGAACCATCGGAAAAACAATGACATCCTTGATTTTTATTAATCAGATCCGAATGAAAATCGGTGTTGTATTCGGGAATCCGGAAACAACAACCGGTGGGAATGCATTGAAATTTTATGCATCTGTCCGGCTTGACGTCAGAAGATCCAATGCCATTAAGAATGGCACGGATGTCGTCGGCAACCGAACAAAGGTAAAGGTCGTAAAAAACAAAATGGCACCACCCTTCAAAGAAGCTGAATTTGATATCATGTATGGAGAAGGGATATCCAAAAGCGGTGATCTTCTGGACATGGGGGTATTAACCGGCACGGTGGAGAAAAGCGGATCATGGTATTCCTATAAAGGAGAGCGGATCGGTCAGGGAAGAGAAAATGTGAAAAGTTTCTTTCAGGATAATCCGGATATCTATGAGGATTTGCTCATGAAGGTCCGGGAGGATTTGGGACTGATCAAAAAGGAGGAGTTGCCCGAAAAGGTAGAAAAGAATAAAGTGACAAGCATTGCAGATCGGAGTGACAAATGACAGGGAATGAAGTGCGTCGAAAGTTTATTGAGTATTTTACCCAAAAAGGTCATCAGGTGGTGAGAAGTTCTTCTCTAGTACCGCACGATGATCCCACTCTTTTGTTCACCAATGCCGGCATGGTGCAGTTCAAGAGGTTATTTATCGGTGAAGAAAAAAGGAATTACAACACCGCAACGACTTCACAGAAGTGTGTCCGTGCCGGCGGAAAACATAATGATCTTGAAAATGTAGGATATACGGCACGGCATCACACTTTTTTTGAGATGCTGGGTAATTTTTCCTTTGGCGATTATTTTAAGGAAAAAGCAATAGAGTATGCATGGGAGCTTCTGGTTCAGGGATATGGACTGCCGGAAGACAAATTATGGGTTTCCATTTATCTGGATGACGACGAAGCTTATCGTATCTGGCAGGAACAGGTCGGCGTACCGGAAAACCGGATTGTACGATTGGGCGAAAAAGACAATTTCTGGGCAATGGGAGACACCGGTCCTTGCGGCCCATGCAGTGAAATCCATATAGACCGGGGTGAAGCGTTCGGATGCGGAAAACCGGATTGTGCCGTCGGTTGTGACTGTGATCGCTATCTGGAGATCTGGAACCTGGTATTCATGCAGTTCAACAGGGATGAATCCGGCAAAATGACGCCTCTTCCCAAGCCGAGTATTGACACGGGCATGGGGCTTGAAAGAATCGCATCGGTTCTCCAGAAAACCCCGACCAATTTTGAAACTGATCTCTTCAGGCCGATTATGCAGAAGGTGGAGGCGCTTTCCGGTAAAAAGCCTGGTGATTCAAGGGATGTGGATGTGGCCATGAAGGTGATTGCCGATCATAGCCGCGCAGCCGCTTTCCTGATCGGAGACGGTGTTTTGCCATCCAATGAAGGGCGGGGTTATGTTTTGCGACGCATCATGCGACGCGCTATTCGCTATGGGCGTAATATCGGGCTTGAAAAACCATTCCTGCATGAGACGGCAAGAACCGTATTCCATATTATGGAACATGCGTATCCGGAATTGAAGGAAGCGGACTCCTTTATCACCAATGTGATTCAAAATGAAGAGGTTCGTTTTTCCGAAACCCTTGATTATGGTTTGCGGCTTTTACATGATACCATTTCGGAGTTGAAATCAAAGGGTGAGAAACATATTCCCGGGCAGATGATTTTTAAACTGTATGACACCTATGGTTTCCCGGTTGATATTGTGCAGGATGTCATACGGGATCAGGATATGAGCCTGGATATGGAAGGGTTTCATACCGCAATGAAAAAGCAGCGGGAACAGTCCCGTTCGATAACCCGTTTTTCAACACTGGGGGATGCCTATAAAAATTTGACTTCCAAAGGAATACATTCAAAATTTGTCGGTTATCAATCCCTCTGCCATGATTCAAACGTTATTTTGATTGTCAGGGAAGGCTATGAACTGGAAACCGCCGGTCAGGGAGAAACGGTTGAAATCGTAGTGGAGGAAACTCCTTTTTATGGAGAGTCCGGCGGTCAGGTGGGTGATGTCGGTCAAATTACAAACACTCATTTTCAGATGCAGGTGACCAGCACATTTAAGGACCCGACCGGATTGGTCATTCATAGAGGCAATGTTTTATCCGGAACAGTTACAAAAGGAGAGGTGGTCACACTGGCGGTTCAGGAGAAAGAACGGAACCGGATCGCCCTGAATCATACGGCTACGCATATTCTGCATGCAGCACTCAGAAACATTCTGGGCGATCATGTAAAACAGTCCGGTTCGCTTGTCGCTTCGGACAGGCTGCGCTTTGATTTTAATCATTTTTCAGCCGTGAATTCAAATGATCTGGATAAAATCGAGGCGTATGTAAACGACCGGATCAGGGAAAACTTTCCGGTCTCAAGTGTTGAGATGGATGCCGAACAAGCCTTGAAAACAGGGGCAACCGCTCTTTTTGAAGAAAAGTACGGGGATCGGGTACGGGTGATCTCATTGGGGGATTTCAGTAAAGAGTTCTGCGGAGGAACCCATACGGGTCGAACCGGAAATATCGGCCTGTTTAAAATTATCAGTGAATCCAGTGTTGCGGCAGGGATTCGCAGGATAGAAGCATTAACCGGGGAGCAGGCTGTCAGCTACATACAGGAAGCGGTAAACATCTTACACCAGGCATCCGGCATTTTGAAGGAACGGCCGGAAACACTGGTCCAGAGAATTCAGAAGCTGACTGCATCCCTGAAATCGCTGGAAAAGGAAAAGGAACAGCTTAAATCAAAAATGGCCATGGTGTCCGCTGGAGGGGCTGGAGATGATTATCGGGAGATCAATGGAATCAAGGTGATTGCAAAAAAAGTTTCCATCGACAACCCGGCAGCGCTGCGGGATCTTGCCGATCAGTTCAGGGATAAGGTTCAATCCGGTATTGTGGTTCTGGGTGCGGTCAGCGGCCCCAAGGCACTTTTGATTGTTGTCGTAACCAAAGATCTCTTAAAAAGATTTCATGCCGGAAATATTATCAGGGAAGTGTCTGCCGTGGTTGATGGGGGAGGCGGTGGAAGGCCGGATATGGCACAAGCAGGCGGGACAAGACCGGAAAACCTGGATATGGCTATTGATAAAGTGTATGAAATCGTTGCGAGGGGATAGCCATTGCCTATTTCCGATGTAACGACAGATAAAAGGTCACTGAAGATGGCATGACCCCATAAGCGTTAAATTAATTATTAATAATTAACAATTGATTATTGATTATTATTTTCTAATCAATTTCAATAGATTATGGACTCCGGTTTGCACCGGAGTGACGGAATTCGGACTTTTTATGAGTTCATTATTTCTGTTTTGGTAATTTTTTAGATATAACGCGAAAGGTAACATCATGCAAAAGCAGGTTTCCGGAATAGTGACGGATCGCAAAAAGGATATTGATCAGATTGATTCCAGAATGATCAGGCTTCTTCAAAAAGATGGAAGGATTTCGAATATTGAAATCTCCAAACAGTTGAGCATTTCCGAAGCCACGGTGAGAAGCCGGCTAAAAAGATTGATTGACGGTGGCTATATTCAAATTGTGGCCGTAAGCAATCCCTTGAAACTGGGTTTTAATATTACAGGAGATCTTTACATCCACATAGAAATGAAGAAGATTGAGAAGGTAATTCAGGAATTACGGAAAATTAAAGAATTGTGGTACATCGTCATGACGACAGGGGATACGGATATCAACGCGGAGTTTGTCGTAAAGACGCTGGAAGACCTGAATGATCTTGTATATAACCGGATAAATCGGATTGATGGAATTCTTCGTGTAGAAACTTCTGTCATTATGAAATTTATAAAGAGGGATTACGATTTCGGGACAGGCCTGGAGCAGGGATGAGTTCAGGTGCCGGTTATTTCTGTACAGGCCGGATGAAAGTTATGGAGAAATTAATTGTCAAAGAAAGGATGAAAACGGATAAGCCGGAGCTTCTCCCGGATTTTTTGCAAAGGCTTACCAATCTGTCCAAAATCAAAATTAAAGATGCCATGGCAAAGGGAGCAGCCTGGAAAACCGACACCCGCAGAAAAAGAAAACGCATTCGAAGAGCAACGGAAACCGTTCAATATAACGATTATGTGGAATTGTATTATGACCCTGCTATTATCTCAGCTGTTCCGCCAACTCCCCAACTCCTGTATGACCTGATCCATTACAGTGTATGGCTGAAACCGGTTGGATTAATGACGCAAGGGACGGATTTCGGGGATCACTGCTCATTGCTTCGTCAGGCGGAAATTTATTTTCAATCCAGGAGAGGTATTTATCCCGTCCATCGTCTTGACAGGGAGACCGAAGGATTGGTGGTGATTGCCCATACCCCGGAAGCTGCCAAAAGACTTTCAATACTGTTTCAAAAGCGTGAGGTGGTCAAGGAATACAGGGCTTCTGTCCTGGGGAATCTGGGGGAACCGGATAAGGTTGATATCATAAAGGTTCCGCTTGATGGAAAAGAGTCCATAACCGAGTATCGGGTGCAAGGATATGATCCGTTTTTAAATATTTCTACTGCCGTAATATGGATTCAAACCGGGAGAAAACATCAGATTCGCCGTCATTTTGAAAGTATTGGCCATCCTGTTATAGGTGATCCGAAGTATGGCAAGAAAAATAAAAGTGATCAGGGATTGCAACTCAGAGCCGTATCCCTGGCTTTCAGATGCCCGTTTCAGCGTACGGACAGGTGTTTTCATCTGCCGGAAGATTAAAATCGGAGTGTCGCGTTCTCTTGAAATTGGGATGAGCGTATAATTTTTCTTAATTCCTGGTTTTCCATTTCCAGGCATCGATCAAGATCATCAATTGAATAATTCAGAAGTTTTTTGATCCCAACAAGGGTTTGAAGGGGGATAGCGGACATTTCCCGTGCAACAGCAAGGGCGTCCTCTTCCAGACGGCTGGAAGGAACAATCCGGTTAACAATGCCATAATGCAAAGCCTGTTCAGCGGTTATATCATCATTCCGGAGCATGATTTCCGATGCTTTCCCAAAACCGGCGATTCTGGAAAGAAAAAACGCCCCTCCACCTTTGGGCATCAAACCGATTTCATGATAGGTGTTTTGAAATCGGGTATCATCACCAATAATTCTGTAATCACAGGCAAGGCTGATATTCATGAACAATGAGATGACCTTGCCACTGTCTGCATGGATAATCATTTTGTTAATACAGGCCATTTTTTTGATAAACTGATTAACGGCATTATATAGCCGTTCCAGGTTTTCCGGGTTTATTCTGGACTGCAACACATCCTGATAAAAGCGGATATATTCATCCCGGCCGGTTTTTTCTTTGTCACCGACAATGACAATGACTTTTATTTGATGATCATCAGAAACATCGCGAAGAAAATCAAACAGGATTTCTTTTGCGTTCAGATCGGTGGTTTTTTGTAATAAATTGTTTTTCATGTTCAAAACAATAATATTATCTTCTTTCCGGGCCTTAAAAAGAATGTCATCAACCATGTACTCCGGGTTATGATTCATGATTTCTTTCCTTTCATGGACGATTAAAGATTTGAAAAATGTCGACCGGATGATTTGTTTGTTGTAAATGTGCTTGAAAACTGTTTCAAAGGAGTATTCGGTAAAACAGTTGGGATATTTTCAGGTAGAGAAACAGAGATCAAGGGTTGCTCTATGAAAATTTGAGTCTATGATATCATAAATTACCAGATCAATACAATATCTTTATCAAAAGAACAGGGTTGCCGGGAATCCGGATTCATCAGGATGCATGTATGATATAAAGCGATCCCCGGCGTCAGTGATAATAAAATATATTGTTGTAAAAGCAGGAAGTATAAACAATGAAGAAAAAATATCTGTTGATCATAATCGCTGTTTGTTTTCTGTCCGGTTGTATTGTCCGCTTTGTTTACAATCAGCTTGACTGGATCATTCCATGGTATATCGGGCAGATGATCAGTTTGCATGACGATCAGGCGTCTGAGCTTGAAAAAAGGCTGATATCTCAACTGAAATGGCATCGTACAACACAGCTTCCCGCATACTCAAAATCATTAAACGAGATCGGAAAGGCGGTTAAGACTGATCTTACAATAGCGCATCTGGATCAATTTCATCTGACCATGCGTCATTACTGGCAGGATCTGGTCAGGCATATTGGCCCGGATTTGGCGAAAATTCTTTCAACGGCAACGGATGAGCAGATTGATGAACTGATGCGGAATCTGAAAAAGCGGAATCAAAAGTTCCGGGAAGATTATATTGATCTGCCGGAAGAAGAGTTAAGAGAGAATAAGCAAAATCGAATGACACGATTCCTGAAGTACTGCATGGGCGATCTTAACGAACAACAGGAAAAGATTGTCAAACAGTGGTCCCATGACCTGAAAGATATCGGTATTGCCCGGCTGGAATATATTAAACTCGGACAGGAAAAATTTAAACAAATTGTCAAGCGACGCAAAGATCTTGTCTGGTTTGAAAAAGAGCTTTGTGATCTGCTCTATTTCGATCGGGAAACCTGGCCTGAAGAATTTCGAAAGATCGCAGAGCATAATCGTGAATTGACCAAAAGAGTTTTTATACAGATTCATCAAAATATGAGCGAAGATCAGAAAAAGGATTTTTTTGAAAACGCGCTGTCACTGTCCAATGAATTGCATGAGCTTTCCAAGGAAATATAGATACCTTTCACATCCTTGACAATTGATTATAATACACAACAGATTGTGTATTATAAAACGAACGACCACAATTTCCCTTGATTAAATTCAATATTTAGAATAAGTAAAGGAGCACTGCTCAGGAGATGATTTTAAAAATATATAATATTATATATCAGCATGTTATGTAAGATTCTCCATGGAATCCAAGAAGCGGAGCTGTTGAAATGGGTGCTGGTATATACAAATAATACAGGGAGACAGCAGCATGCAAATACTCGTCACCGGAGGCGCCGGATATATTGGCAGCCATACCTGCCTTGAACTTCTTGAAGCTGGTTATGAGGTCATTGTTGCGGACAATCTGGTGAACAGCAATCCGGAATCTCTGAGAAGAGTGCAAGAGCTGACAGGAAAAAAAATAATATTTCACAAAGTGGATTTGCGGGACAAGTCCGGTTTGGATGCCATATTTCAATCCGCAAGCATTCAGTCTGTTATTCATTTTGCCGGTCTGAAAGCGGTTGGTGAGTCGGTATCCATTCCCCTCGCGTATTACCATAACAATATCACCGGAACACTTATTCTCTGCGATGTTATGAAAGAGCACAATGTTCGTAATTTTGTATTCAGTTCTTCTGCAACAGTATACGGCGATCCCCATACGGTTCCCATTAAAGAGGATTTTCCGGTTTCGGTTACTAATCCATATGGCCGCACCAAGCTGATGATCGAAGAAATTTTAAAGGATCTGCATGGTTCGGATCCAACCTGGAATATTGCTCTGCTGCGATATTTCAATCCGGTAGGCGCCCATCCCAGCGGCAGGATCGGCGAAGATCCCAACGGGATTCCCAATAATTTATTACCCTATGTCAGCCAGGTTGCGGTCGGAAAACTTGAAAAGCTTTCCGTCTATGGAAATGATTATCCCACAAAAGACGGAACCGGTGTTCGAGACTATATTCATGTAGTGGATCTGGCCAAGGGGCATATCAAGGCCCTTGCAAAACTCGAATCCGGGAATGGTCAGCTTTTGACCTATAATCTGGGTACCGGACAGGGATACTCGGTTCTGGAAATGGTCAAAGCCTTTGAAAAAGCCTCCGGAAAGAAAGTACCCTATCAAATTGTCGGCAGAAGGACCGGAGATATCGCCACATGCTATGCAGATCCGACGCTTGCCAAGAAAGAGCTGGGCTGGACGGCACAACAGGGGTTGGAGGAGATGTGCCGGGATGCGTGGAGATGGCAGTCCAATAATCCGGATGGGTACAGGTGCTCGTAAATTCAATTCCATTTTTCACTTCTATAGTCAAACCTTGCGTGTCGCATCATGATATTTTGTCATGAAATCCTTTAAAACAATCAGCCCGCCATTGCTTTTTAAAGGTTTCTTCTCTCAGAAATTCCACAGAGATATAGTTGGTGACGGACTGCTGATCGCTTTGGGGCAAATTGCGCAGGCAATGGCCATGCTTGTCGGTGTTCGTCTGCTTTCCGAGCTGGTGGAGCCGAAAATTTATGGAGAAGTTACCCTCTTTATGGGCGCTGTAATATTAGGAAGGCAGGTTTTTGGTTTTCCTTTTCTGCAGGCAGCGCTGAGGTTTTACCCGGAAGCAGTCAGCCATCATTTTGTTTCTTTTTTACGCAGAGTGATCCAGTCCTACCTTTTTCGAGTCATTGGCAGTTACACACTGCTGTATTTGATAACCGGGTATGGATATGTGCTGGCTGCAAATCATGATATATCTTATTATTTATTTATCTTATCCGCTGGGTTGCTTTGTTGCGAGGTCGCATTCGCCTTGGAGACAGACCTGTTTAATGCTGCCCGTATGCAAACTCATTTTATTTATCTCCAGATTTCAAATGCCTGGTTGAGGCCTCTTTTTGCCGTTCTGGCGGTATTGATTTTTGGTGCAAACTCAGTTTCCATAATTTCAGGTTATCTTACAGCGACGGGACTTGTCTTAATCTGTTTATATACTTTCCCGGTGAATAGAATCGGTGTCGGGAATACAAAAGAGGTTTTCGATAGTGTTCCAAAATTTAAACAGGATATCTGTCTTTATGCATTGCCATTGATGCCATTGGCCATATTTGGATGGGTGAGTACTTTCAGTGATCGCTATTTGATTGGTGCATTTCTCGATGCAGAACAGGTCGGAATTTATGCAGTTGCATATAGTTTAATGAGCCTCCCCTTCACCATGGTGCAGGCTGTTGTCGAGCGAACAATCCGTCCTGTTTACTTTGAGGCAGTGTCTGCCGGAGATGAAAAAAAGGCGGGGCAATATTTCCGATTCTGGGTCAATAGTGTTTTTTATATCTGTGCTGCCGGCGTATTGATGGTGTACTTTTTCCACAACGACATTGCAAAATTATGTCTATCTGAAAAATATCATGCCAGTGCTCGCCTGATGCCATGGATTGCTTTGGGGAATCTTTTCCTTGCGATGAGTCTGGTGTTTGAAAAAACTTGTTTCGCCTATAAAAAAACAGCATATGTTCTTGTGATACGGGGGGCGGGCGCACTTTTCAGCTTGATGACGGCGATACCTTTTCTTTTATATTATGGCCTGATCGGTGCGGCTATATCCGTACCTTTTTATTTTGGAATGCAACTGATTATTTCCGCCATGGTATACAAGAGCGTTAAGAAAAAGGAAGTGTTTTTCAAACCGTCAGTGGCTGAAAGGGAATAGATATGGAATCGGTGTTTACAGCTATGCGTCGTATTTCAAACAAGATTACGAATGCAGTTGGAATTACTATTGGGGAGAAGTTTCCTTTTTACTATGTTACGGAATATCCTCGCTCAGGTGGCACTTGGTTGGCCCATATGGTTTCAGACTATTTACAGATTGCATTTCCAAAATCCAGTATTTTCCCATTAGGATGCGAATGCGTTTTACATAATCATTGGAAATATCATTCACGCTTAAAACCTGTGATTTATGTCGTTCGGGATGGGCGGGATGTTGCCGTATCAATGTTTTTTTACGCCTTGCGTCATATTGTAAATGGGGAAAATAGAGGATATTTCCTTAGTAGGTTCAAGAGTTTAAGGAATACAGCGCAGTTATGCGACAATTATAGGGACATTTTCCCTCGGTTTATTGAAGAGTGGTTTCGATATCCAGCTGCCTGTAAATATAGCTGGAATCAACATGTCGACCAGTGGGCATTCCATGATGATAATGTTTTTGTTATCAAATATGAAGATTTAAACAGCAATACATTTAAATCACTTTCAGATGTTATAACATATTTAACAAAGTCACCACCTGAACCGGAGTCACTAAAACAAACCATACAAAAATTTTTGTTTTCAAAACAAACCGGCCGGGAGAAAGGTGTGGAGGACACAATGTCCAAAAAACGAAAGGGAATTGTCGGGGACTGGCGAAATTATCTATCTATACAATCTGGTAAAATCTTTCATTCTTATGCGGGAGATGCATTACTACGTTTAGGGTATGAAAAAGAGCGCAATTGGTTCGAAGCCTTGCATGAATGATCCGAAAAAAGATATAGTTGGGCCGTTATGATTAAAACAGAATCCCCATCATATTATAATCAGAACTACTATACTTTCCTTATTGTATTGTTATTCTGCATTTTTGCCTTTGGGATACTTTTTTCCGAATATATCATAAGAGACCTATCCGGAATGGAGCTATATCCATCTTCAAACACTATAGGACGATTCATGTTTCCTCTTCTTTTTTTGGCCAGTATCGGGCTGGGTAAAAAAATTTTTACATTCTATTCTTCCAAAATACTTTTTGAAGATATCTGCCTGATTATGTTTTGCGCAATCGTTATTGCCAGTGAATTGCTTGTGTCTTCGGGAAGCTTTCATGATTTAGGAAGACCGGTATTATTTTTGTCAAGGTTTTTGATACCATTTTATGTGTTATCTTTTTGCTTCAGAAATACAATAGCCCCAAGCTACGCTTTTATATTATGTATCGTAATTCTGTTCAGCATATGTTTGCCATTAGTTTTGAATTATGAAGAAATTAAAAATCTAGGGGAAACTGAAAGGTTGTTTTTCTCAGGAATCGGTAATAGTGCGACGGCTGCGGGAACATTCGCAACAGGTTCCTTTCTTTTTACGATCTACGTATTTCTGTTATCTGGTAAAAAAAATACACCTTATTATAAAACATTGATCATCACAATGCTGTTAATTTTTGGAGTCACAGTGTGGATGCTCTTTAAGCTTAAAACCCGAGGCAGCTGGTTATATATATTTACTACTTTTCTTGTCTATGTTCTTTTCCGGAAAGAAGTCGTCAATGAAGTCAATACAAAAATGAATCATCCATTGTTAAAGGCTGCACTTTTCTGTGTAGTTGTTTCTGTATTCATTTGCTGGGATTTGATTTGTCAGATTGATTTCTATCAGGTATCCCCTGAAAAAATCATTAATGATTTTTTGGAAATGCAAAGATTTTCCGAAAAATCATTCGAATATGATCAGACGTATGGAAGACTTTATATCTGGGAACAATATTTAAATTATTTTTCCAGCAGCAATAATTTTTTTATCGGATCCGGTTTCCCTGATCTTGGCGATTCGATTGCAGCGAATTTTGACAATTCAATCCGGGGGTTGGCACCTCACAATGCAATCTTGGGGATCTGGATGCTATATGGGTTTTTCGGTCTATTTTTTTACTTTTTATTTCATATCTCTATCCTTTATAGAGCCTATAAATCACTGCGTGAAGACCGGTCGAAAAAAACGGTTTTTGCCTTTTCCATTTTGGTCGGAGGTATTGTGCCTTTTTTAACTGAAAACTATTTTTTTCTAAATGCGAACATTTTGCCATGGATGTGGTACATCCTCGGCGGTATATTTGTTAATAAAGATCGATTGTCATCATAGAAGCGATTGAAGAAGAATCAGCGGATATTGATTTACCGGCTTGGGAGCATTGGGGACACAATTGTCGCTTTGCCATGTTTTCACCTGATTCGAAAAACCTTTCCAGCATCTGATCGCTATGTCCTGACCAATTTGCCGTTTCATCAGAAGGCATCGCCGGTCCAAGATATATTAAAAGGGACTGGACTAATACAAGGATGGTTTGATTATCCCTTAAAAACACGCAACCCGATTGATTTGCTGGAACTCCGGTCCAAGATCGTCTCTTGGAAGCCGGATGTTTTGATATATTTGGCAGCACCTAGAAGCAGATTGTCGATTATCCGTGATTACCTTTTTTTTAAAACCTGTGGCATTCGTAACATTATTGGATTACCGGCTTCCGATGACTTGCGTAACCATCGTTTTGATATTGAGAGTCGTTTATATGAACATGAAGCGACAAGGCTCGCCCGATGCTTGAGCTCAATCGGTGATGCCGGATTAAATGAAAGGAACAGCTGGGATTTACAGTTTACCGCAGAAGAGGAGAAAAAGGCTGTTGATTCGATATCCGTCCTGGGGGATTGCAGTTATTTCTTTGCTTGCTGTTCCGGCACTAAAATGCCGGTAAAAGACTGGGGGCAAAAAAATTGGGAAGAATTGATTTGCCGCTTGAGTGAGCGATATGCAGATTTGGGTATCGCTTTTATCGGATCCGATGATGAAAAACAACGTTGTGATGTTTTAAAAAACATTTGGAAAGGCCCTGCAGTGAATCTCTGTGGCAAATTGTCACCAAGAGAGAGCGCTGTGGTACTTCGCCGTTCGGTCATGTTTTTGGGTCATGACAGCGGCCCCATGCATCTCGCAAGTGCAGTGCATACGCCATGTGTTGCGATTTTCAGCGCAAGAAATAAGCCGGCGGTATGGTTTCCTTTCGGATATCCAGTAAGGCATCGCGTGATTTATCATCATGTTGATTGTTCCGGATGCAACCTGGAAGAATGCACTGAAAACGGAAAAAAATGTATCAACTCTATAACGGTCAATGAAGTACTCGAAAATATCGAGCTGTTAAAAAACAGACTTCTTCTTTTCTGATTTTTTGAGGCGGCTGAAAGCGATAAATGAGCGGTGCGACAGGTCATATAAAACGTTTTTATAAGGTTCTTTCATCCATCTATCATACAGCGGATCATCGGACATTTTTCGCTTATATCATCGCAATCTGTTTTTCTCTGCCGGAGATCATTGCAAAGCGCAGTCTCGGGCCGGCGGACAGGAAGGTCCATTTGGCAAATTGCTGTTTTACTCCTTTTAACAGGAGGATTTTTTTGAGCAGCGCTTTTTTTGACCTTGCCCGTGAAATTTATTGTGAAAAGACTTATTTTTTACCGGGAAACTTTTTCATACCTGAAAACGGAACAGTCGTGGACATTGGAGCAAATGTCGGTGTTTTTACTATTCTCGCAGCACTCCATTCAAGAAAGGTTATCGCAATAGAAGGGCAGTCGGAATTCATTCCCATTATAAAGGATAATTTAGCCAAAAATGGATGCATGGAGGAAGTGCATATAGAGTTCGGTTTAATCGGTGCCGGATCGGGCGTATTTGCTGATACCGCGAAGATTCAAGCCGCATCACATTATGGCATGGCACCGCCACATTTACAGATAGAAGAGATTATCAATCGTTATGGTGTAGAAAAAATTGATTTTATGAAAATTGACATTGAAGGATCCGAATTTGATTTGTTTAAAGGGAATGTCCACTGGCTTGAGAAAGTCTGTAAAATAGCAATGGAGATTCATCAGGAATTTGGAGATGGAAGGACAATTGTAAAAACGCTTCAGGATAATGGTTTTCGCGTATCGATCGCTAATAATAGTAAACGTTTTGTTGCTGAATTACATGATCCAATAGGATACCTTTTTGCAGAGAAATAAATGAAAATAAATTTAACAGCAATTATTTTAACCTGCAATGAAGAAAAAAATATACAGGGATGTCTTAAAAATCTGAACTGGGTGAGCCGTATCGTTATCGTTGATTCAGGAAGCACGGATCACACAACAAAATATGCGGAAGAATTCGGATGTGATGTTTACCGTAATCCATGGAAAGGATTTGCCAACCAGCGAAACTGGGCATTACAGGAGGTAGGCATAAATACGGAGTGGATTATTTTTATCGATGCTGATGAAGTGGTAACATCACAGATGAGAGAAGAGATTACTGCTGCATTAAAAAGCCGGGATTGCAACGCCTTTTATCTTTGCTATAAGGTGATTTTCCTGGGGAAGTGGGTGAAATACAGCTCCGGCTTTCCGGTATGGCATCCAAGAATCGTCCGGAATGGTTTTGTTCATTTTCGTGAATCTATTACCGGGCATGGTGAAACATGGGAGGTAAACGGAAGAGCCGGATATATTCAGGAACCCTATATCCATTATTGTTTTTCAAAAGGGATTACATCCTGGTTTGAAAAGCACAATCGTTTGTCTACAATGGAAATGGAGGTATCTATAAGCGATCGAAAACCATTCTTGAAGTGCATTATGGGGCTATTGAATCAGGATTCTCATAAAAGGCGACAGTCACTTAGGGCTTTATCGTATTATATGCCGTTTCGGCCTTTTGTCCGTTTTTTTTATCAGTTTATTTTAAAAGGCGGGATACTGGATGGTAAAGCCGGATGGGCATATTGCTGTTTGTATCTGGCATATGAAATTATGATCTCTGTAAAGATATTGGAACGGAAATATTCAGGATAATGCGGAACCATACCACTGAAAGTTCACCGCACCCGGCTGTCGCTTTTATTGTTACCCACTACCCTCCGGCAACGGGGTTCGGGGGTGTATGTGAATCCGGTTACGGTCTATCGAGTGCAATGGCGAAAATCGGTCTGCCGATAGATGTGGTAACAAGTGATGCCGGTAAGGATGTTAGAATTCCATTTCAATCTTTTCGAAAATATGAACAAGACAATTTAAAAATTCATCCTTTCCGGTATGTTTATAATGAACGCAGCTGTTTTTCCTTTTCATCTAAAAAATGGATTCAATCGATAATCAAAAAAAATGATATTGTTTATGTTAATGGAATTTACACTCATCCGGCCACGATAGGAGCAAGATGTGCACGCCAAGCGAAAAAGCCTCATATTGTTGCAACCAGAAACGGACTGGATCCATGGATGATGCGGATAAAATATATAAAAAAGATGTTGGGGTTTTTTACTTATGTGAAAACCGATTTGTTGGGAACTGATTGTATTCATGTTACAGCAGAAAGAGAAATGGAAGCATGCATAGGTATGGGTATCAAGGGGCCATTTACCATCATTCCAAATGGGATCGATGTATCACGGTTTGCTGTACTTCCTGACACCAATCGATCAGAAATCTTTTGGCCCATATTAAAAGGACGGAAAGTAGTTCTGTTCATGTCAAGATTGAGTAAGCAGAAAGGTCTGGATATGCTGATTCCATTATGGCGGCATATCATAAAGAAATATCCTGACGCCCTTCTTGTCATTGCCGGCCCCGACTATCTGGGTTATGGGGAGACAGTAAGACAGATGGCCAATAATTCGGAGTATAGTGACAGTATACTTTTCACAGGCAATGTGGAAGGTGAGCGAAAACTGTCTTTACTGTCCAGGGCGGAAATTTTTATTTTACCTTCATATTCCGAAAACTTTGGAAATGTCGTTGCGGAAGCTATGGCGTGCAGTGTTCCGGTCATTACTACCAGGGAAACACCTTGGCAAGAGTTGGATCAGGTTGGTTGCGGATGTTGTGTTCCGGCGGAAGAAAATTTTATCCGAGACGCGCTTGATGGCATGTTGAGCCTGAATGATCATGAAAGGAAACAAATGGGGGTGCGCGGGAAAAAAATTATCTCAGAAAAATATACATGGGATATCGCGGCTCGCAAATTGATCACAGTCTGTCATGCAGTGTTAAATGGAAGTGACATCCCTCTCTATCCCACCCCCTGGGGCAAAGAATAGAAAATGCTCCGGTACATTATCCTCAAATGATAGGTGCTATAGTACCGTTTTGTTCCCTAAAAACAAGTTTTGTATGAAAAAGAATAGAATTTTTTTTATAACACAACTTTATTATCCGGACATGACAACAACTGCATTGATCATGAGTGACCTTGCTGAAAATCTCGTTTCTTATGGATTAAACGTTAACGTCATTTGTGCACAGCCCACATATCTTGTAAAAAAGAGGTGCCCGAAACATGAAGTTAAAAATGGTGTTGAAATCAGGAGGGTTCGTTCGTTCCTTTTTGATAAAAACAAAATTCCGGGAAGACTTCTGAACGGTACGAGCTGTTTTCTGAGCATGATGTTTGAAGCCATGAGAATGAATAAAAAAGAGCTTATGATATTGAATACCAACCCTGCGATGCTTCCGTTGCTCGGTTTGCTGTTATTCGGTCTTGACAATCGAAAATATGTTGTTCTGATCCATGACCTCTGGCCGGAACTTCCGGCGCATACCGGTGTAATCAGGAAGAACGGTTTTCTTTATAAACTTATTGATTTGCTGAACACAATCTCGTTGAAATATGCTTCCGGCATTGTTGTGCTGTCCGAGGCTATGAAAAAAGTGGTTTTGCAAAAGGTGCCGGGCCATAGTGATAAAATTCATGTAATCCATAACTGGGCGGATGAGACTGTTGTTTATCCGGTAGCCGGAGAAAAAAATACACTGATAGACGATTATGGACTTCGCGGTAAGAAGGTGGTTATGTATTCGGGCAATCTGGGGCGTTATCAGCCGCTGGAGGTGATGATCCACAGTGCGGAATATTTGCGAGACCGGGATGACATCATATTCCTTTTTATCGGTGATGGGGCGAAGAAGAAAGCGCTTCAGAAGATAGTTAATGCCAGGGGGCTTCATAATGTAAAATTTTTTCCATTTCAGCAAAAGGAGCGGCTTGCAGAATCCTTATCCATGGCCGATGTTTCCCTTATGGGTATTATACCGGAAAATGAAGGCGTGATCATGCCGAGCAAGCTTTACGGGCTTTTGGCGGTTGGTAAGCCGATTATATGTGTATCGGACCCGCATTCTGAAGTGATTACTATCATGAAAAAGGCGGGAGCCGGTATTCATGCATCGATTTATGACCCCAAGGAGCTTGCATCAAACATTGAATCCATTATTGATGAACCCCAAAAGGCTCAAATGATGGGAGAGAGCGGCCGAAAATATTTTTTAAGCCATTTTGAGCGAAAAAAGATAACCATGCAATGGAAGGAAGTTCTTGAGTCATTCTCCAATCCTTTAAAATTATAATAAACCGATGAGCCTGAACCACCAAGACAAGCGCTTGATAAACTGTTTATCCGGTGATCCGCGATCTGCAGGGCAATTACAGAATTTAACAATTTCCGAATGGGACTCTCTCGTTCGGCAGTCGAAAGAACATCTTGTGGCGCCATTCCTCTATAAACATTTACAGGGAATCAAAGAGCAAGTTGACATCCCTGGAGAGGTCATGCAGAAACTCTATTCAGTCTATATAAACTGTGCGGCCCGAAATGTAAAAATGGAGTGTGAATTACAGAATGCATTACAGGGCCTGGTGAAATCAAATACTCCGTTTATTCTGCTGAAGGGTGCTCATTTAAATGGCATCGTCTATTCCGATCCTGGCCTTCGCAGTATGGAAGATGTAGATATTTTGTTCCGGAAAGAAGATTTAAAAAGGGGGCAGGAGTGCCTTCTGAAAGCCGGCTATCTGAATGCCGATGAACGGCTGGTGGTTGACGTTCATTGGTATCTGGAGCAGTATCTGGATCTGGATATGAACAGGATCTGGGATATGGCAAGACCGGTGGTCATTGCCGGAGTTCATGCTTTGGTTTTATCACCGGAACATCTTATCGTTCACCTTTGCATGCATCTTTCTTTTCATCATCAATTCCGGTTCGCCGGATTAAGGACCTTCTGTGATATTCGTGAAACCATCAAGCGCTATCCTTCCGGGTTCAATTGGAAAGAGGTGATCGATTATTCTGAAGAATGCAGTATACGGAATGGGGTTTACCTTACTCTCTTTCTTGCAAAAACCTTGACGGGAGCAATGGTTCCGGAAGATGTTCTGGAAAATCTTAAACCGGTTTCATTTCGGGAAGAATATGGAGAATGGGCCATTGATCAGATATTTCATAAAAATGAGAATGAACCTTCATTATCTCCCTATTTCTGGCAGATATGGAAAACAGATTCATGGATAACAAAAGGCATTCTGTTTTTAAAGCTTATGATTCCCACCAGGGAGTTTTTATCACAGAAATATCCTTCATCCATTCATTCCGGAATGAACCTGTTGTACTATGTGGTCCGTATGAAAGATCATTTAAAACGATATACAGGGTTTTTCTGGCGGGTCATGATCCGGGAAGATGCCGCGCTTTGTTTGATCAGAGAAAAAAAATATGCCTTTCATATCATGGAATGGATTTCCGCTGCTGATAACAGATTGCCCTGATGAAAAAAAATAAGAACAATAATTCAAAGATACTTTTTCTGCTCGACCTGGCGTCAATTTATCTGAATTTTTTATTTGTATACCTGTTTTACAACGGGTGGGGGCTGATTTCCTTGAACGCAGTAATCCTGATGATTTTTATCGGTATTTTATGGTTTTTTATTTCTATCAATACCAATACGTTGAGTATAAGTACGCACACACGTTCTACGGATTTAATCAAGGGACAGCTCACCAGCTATTCTGTATTGACGACAGGCGCTATTGTCAGCGTCGCTGTTTTTGGCAATTTCAAAGACAGCAATAAGATGATCCTGTTCCCGCTGCTTTTTGCTTTTTTGTTTTCCATTCTGTATCGGTCGATTATCATACTGATATTACGGCATGTGATTAAAAGCGGGTATAAACAAAAGAAGGTGCTGATCATCGGAGGCGGAATTGCGGCTGAAAAGGTGATGCGACAGATCATTTCATTTCCGGAACTGGGATACAGGCTGTATGGAATTATCGCTGCAAAGTGTACCGGATCGATCCCGTCAGGTTATTACCTCGGTGACTTGACCCGGTTTTATGATACCGTCCGTTTGCATCTGGTTGACGAGGTCATTATCGCATTACCGTTGAGTGATGAAAAAAACATCATCAACATGGTCGAGAAATGTGAGTTCGAAGGCATTCGTGTCCGAATTGTTCCTGATTTTTTCAGTATCATCCGGAATCGTGTTGTATTGGAAAAGCTGGGAGAAATCCCGCTGATTTCCATACGGACGGAACCGCTCAGCCTGTTGCGGAACCGTATTGTAAAAAGGGCGTTTGATATTGTTTTCTCTGTCTTTGCACTGGCCGTCACTTCACCTCTTCTTTTGCTGCTGTCCATCCTGATTAAAATATCCTCTCCCGGCCCCATCCTTTTTAAGCAAAGGCGAGTTGGATCCAATAACATTGAATTTTATATCTACAAATTTCGAAGTATGGTTGTTCAGGATGGAAATGTCACAGATACAAAATGGACGACCAGGAATGATCCCAGGGTTACCAGGATAGGTGAATTTATCCGCAGGACGAGTCTGGATGAACTGCCTCAGTTCTGGAATGTGATCATCGGGAATATGTCTGTTGTCGGACCAAGGCCGGAACGGGAATTTTTTATTGAAGAGTTTAAAAGACATATCCGGGATTACAAGGTAAGGCATCTTGTGAAATCCGGTATTACGGGATGGGCACAGGTGAATGGCTGGCGTGGGGATACCTCCATTCAGGAACGGGTTGAGCATGACATTTACTACCTTGAAAACTGGGATTTCTGGTTTGATATCCGTATTATCTGGATGACTGTTTTTGGCAGGAAAGCAAAGATACATGCCTATTAATTTTTTTTAAACCATCTTTTTGTATTCATCCTCTACATTTTCTTACAAAGAAAATTCCAAAAAAAAATAAGATAGTTGGGATACACTTTATAGTGTGTATTTGCTCTTTACATACACATTATATTGTGGTACGACCAAACAAAGAAAAACATATGCCGTTGTACATTATATTCAAGTATTTGAAATCAAAGTTTTTATTTGTCATCATTTTAAGAGAGGTTACGATGAATAGATGTTGCCGGATGGTCTTCGGAGTGTTTCTCGTATTCATGTATACAAGCAACGCATATTCCGGAGTCCCGGTGACGTTCTATGAGAGTCATGCCGGAAATATCAATTATGTGGTGACAGGCGCGACGCTCAGGACCCAGTCCAATGATGGAAATGCGTGTGCAGTAACCGATAGCGCTGCCGCTGATCTTTCAGGAATACCCGCGGAGGCTGGAATACGGGCGGCATATCTGTATTGGGCGGGTTCTTTTTCCACAAGGTTAGGCTCGACCCGGACCGTACCGGATGATACAGTCGCTTTTGAAGGGCAGACCATTGTTGCCGATCGGTTGTTTGTAGAGGATTTCCAAGGAACGGATGAAGAGTATTTCTGTGGATTCAAGGATGTGACCGCAATCGTATCGGCCTCAGTCGGCAGCGGCGACTCCACTTTTTCCGTATCGGGTTTGAGCGTCAATACAGCGCCTCCTCATTGCAGCTTTGCTACCGTTGTTTCCGGTTGGGCACTGGTTGTCGTATATGAAGATCCAACCGAGGATTTCCGGGTGATCAATATCTTTGATGGTTTTGAAGTATATTACGGAAGCACAATCAATTTCACCGCAGACAATTTCCAGATACCTGTCAGCCCCATCAATGGAAAGATGACCCATATCAGTTGGGAAGGAGATGAAGGCAATTCCGGAAGTCTCAATACATTTTCCGAGACGCTCCGTTTCAACGGCAACGTGTTATCGGATTCCGATAATCCACAAAACAATCAATATAATTCGACCATCAATACCCTGAGCCCGTCAACCGGTCGTTATGGCGTGGACATTGATACCTATGACATTTCTTCCTTTCTGAGTGCCGGTGATACGGAAGCCACCTCTCAGTATAGTTCCGGAGGAGATATGGTGCTGTTGAGTGCGGAAATCATCTCCGTGACCAACACGCCTGTTGTCGATCTTGCTATAGATAAAATTCATTCCGGAGAGCTCATTGCAGGGCAAACAGCGGATTTTATCATCACGGTGACCAACAACGGACCGGATGTGGAAACGGGTTTGGTTACCGTTGTGGATACACTGCCGTCCGGTCTGACTTACCTTTCCAGTTCGGGCAGCGGATGGACGGCGGATATTTCAAACCTCCCCACAGTAGTCTGGACACACAATGGTCCGGTTGCGGTTGGCATGAATCTTCCCCCGATTACCCTTACCGTGGAGGTGGGGTCTGCGGCCTATCCCAATGCATCCAATACCGCTTCGGTTTCAAGTCCGTCTTTTGATAACATTGCCGGCAATAACAGTTCCGCCATCACCAGTACTACCAGTGCAATAGGTGTGGTGAAAACTTCCAGTGCCGGCGGATTGGTCCGGGCCGGAGACACCATTCAATATGATATGACCCTGACCAACCTGGACGCAGTGTCTCATACCAATATAACCATTGATGAAACCATTTCATCCGGGGCTTCCTGCATTCCGGAATCCACGTCTGTTACCGTTTCCAGCCAGGCAGCCGCTACCTTTCGTGATGAATTCAATGCCAGATCCTATAACAATAACAACGGTACTGCCAACTGGGCCACAAACTGGCTTGAAATCAACGAATCAGATGGGGCAACCAGCGGTGATGAACAGGTTATAGCGGATACTTCGTCCTATGTCTTACGCATACAGGATAATGACGGTGGTGGTGAAGGGGTTCAGAGAGGAGTGGATCTTTCCGGATATGATACAGCAACACTGAGTTTTACGTATAGGCGTAATGCTTTGGACAACGCCAACGACCATGTGACCGTCAGTATTTCAAATAACGGCGGATCAAGCTGGACGGAACTGGATCGGTTTCAGGGGCCGACCAATGATTCCGGATATATTGCCTGGTCAAGGGATATTTCAGCCTATATAGCGCCCAATACGAGGATTCGATTCCTGAGTTCATCTGCTTTGGCAGGGAATGAACGCGTTTATTTCGATGATATTGAAATTGCCGCTTCGATTGACCAAACAACCACATATACCAATGTAGCCGGAGATCCAAATCAGCTTGATGACGGCACACCGCCGAACCTGGTAATTGCTGCGGACGGATTTTCCATCCCGCCCGGCGAGACCATGACGGTATCGTATCAGGTTGTTGTGGATGATCCTCTGGATATCGGGATTACACGGATTGAAGCGATCTCATCTATTTCGAGTGATCAAGCAGCATCACCGATAGCAGCGACGGTTGTCGATTATGTGCCGCACCTTTTATCTTACGCAAGCGATTATTCCACGGAAGACAATCTTTACTACCGCGACCCGTCTGATACAGGTGTTGGAAATGATGTCATTTATGTGGGAGGACACGGGTGGATTCCCGGGACGGCTTATGATGTGGCCTACTACGATGGAAATGGGGCGTTGATTTTTACGGATACAACTGGGACGGCAGACAGTTCTGCCTTTTTGAGAAGCTATTTTGATAATTCGACGGATGATGTTTCTTACGGAGCCTGGACAGCTGTTGCAGCAATAGATGGTACCTCCTTTCAACCGGATCTGCCGTCCCAACTTTCCGCTCCGGCTACAATTACCTATAATGAGTTCCGAATGAACAGCTGGAGTTCGATCGCCTTTACTGATGCATCGGGAAATCCGATCAATGGGTATGATATCCTTGGCGGATCGGATAACGCCTATGTTCAGGTTGTTGATCCGGATCGGAATATGGACCCGGACGTGGCAGAGACGATAACGGTCATCATTCAGGTAACTGGTTCCGCCTCGCCGCCGGTCAGCGGAACCGACACGGAAACAATCGTTCTGACCGAAACCGGTATCGATACCGGTATTTTTGAAAACGCTTCCGGCATTCCGATTGTATATTCCACCGGAACTTCAGATGACGGCACCCTGAATGTTTCCGGGGACGATTACCTGTATGTCAATTATACAGATCCCAATGATTCAACAGACTCCACCGAGGTGTTTGCCTATGTTCCGACGCTTGCGATCCTGTCATCCTTTAAGGCTTATGAAGAAGGCAACCGGGTTGTCGTGGAATGGGAAACCGCTTCAGAAGTCGGTACGCTGGGTTTTTATCTGTATCGAAAAAATGAGGATACCGGAAAGTTTGAAAAACTGAATCAACAGATACTGCCGGGATTGCTTGTTCATGCGCAGGGAGGAACCTATCGATACACGGATGATACGGCTGTTTCCGGTGAGACCTATACCTATAAATTGATTGAGAAAGAGTCTCGCGGGAAATCAAGGGTCCATGGGCCGTTCACCATTACGGTGGATGGAGAAGAGCTGGACCTGTTGAAACAGATTTATGCACGGATTTTCGGAAGGAAAAATCTGCATCGACTGTCATCCGGGAGTGCATCATCCGGTGGAGGGTATTTTGACCAGGCCAATACCATTGATGATAAGCCTCGTCCCAGACAGATCAGTGAGAACAGAAAACAACGGTTGAAACTCGCAAAGAAGTTGCGGAATCAATATAAAGGGCTGAGAAAGTATCAGCGGGGAGCAGAGGCGAAAATCAGTATTCAGGAAACCGGAATCTATCATCTGGACGCCTCGGAGATTGCCGATGTATTAGGCCTTCCGGTGAACCAGGTGAAACGATTGATCCAACAGGGCAACCTCTCACTTCATTCCGGAGGCAAACCGGTTGCCTGGATGAAGGCGGATAAAAACAGCGGGATTTATTTTTATGGAAAAGCGATTGATACCCCCTATACGGATCAGAACATCTACCGGCTGGAAAAAGGCCGGGGCCTGAATATGGATATCATTCAAGGCGTCGGACCGGAATTTCCTGTTCAAGGGCATTATTTCACCGATACGGTTCATGCAGAGAAGAATCAATGGCCGGTAACAGGATTGTACCATGATCCGGAAGCGGATTTCTGGATATGGGATGTCATCATTTCCGGAGCCCCGGATCAGGAACCGAAAATTTTTCCGGTAACGTTACCCGCCGTTGCATCGGTTTCCGGGGAAAATACTGCCGGCATCGCAGTTACCCTGAAAGGCGGATCAGACTTTCAGGGTATTGCATCGGATCATCATGTGGAAATTCTGATGAATGGAATTTTTATTGGAGAGGGTTCCTGGAATGGAATGGATGACGTCCGCTTTGCGTTTGCCTTTGATCAGGCAATCCTGCATGAGGGGGACAATACCATAGCCGTCAAAGGACTCCTGGATACCGGTGCTCCCTATAGTTTTTTCTATGTGAATGCGATAGACCTAACGTATAACCGGTTTTATATCGCATCCGGGAATTCTCTGGCCGTTTCCGGGTCTGAAAACGATACCATCACCATCAGCGGTTTTTCCAATCCAAAGGTCATGGTGTTTGATGTTACCGGGAATCGTGAACCGGCTTATATGAATGCCTCAACCATTCGACAGGAAGAGGATGATTTTTCCGTTTCCTTCCATCCGTATCACTTTGAATCAACATATTTTGCAGTGACCGCCGATGCTGTGAAAAAACCGGTATCGTTTGTTGCGGACAGCCGTTCCAATTTAAAAGACAAGACAAATAAAGCTGATTATCTTGTCATCACCGTGCCGGAACTGGAGGACGGCGCCCGGGCGCTTGCCGAGTATCGCAGGCAAAAAGGTTTCACCACCGAAGTGATCATGCTGGAAGATATTTATGATGAATTCAATCATGGTATTGCCGCTCCAACCGCAATACGGGATTTTCTTTCCTATGCATATCATGAATGGATCATCCCGCCGCAGTATGTTGTTCTGGCAGGAGATGGAACCTATGACTATAAGGATTACCAGGGGCATGGAGACAATCTGATACCGCCCATCCTGATCCCGACATCCTACGGGCTGTTTGCTTCGGATGCTCCCTTTGCCGATGTTGTAAGTAATGACGGCATACCGGAAATCGCTATCGGTAGAATTCCGGCGATCACTTTGGAAGACCTGATGGCAGTGATCCGGAAAATGGAACAATATGAGAACACACCGGAAGGTGAGTGGTGCACCCGGATTATGATGATGGCTGACAATCCGGATAACGGCGGTGATTTTTCAGTAGACAGCGACAGCGTCGCAGCAAATCTGCCGTTCGAATATTCCTCAGACAGAATTTATCTGTCGGATCTGGGAATCAACGATGCAAGGGCCCGAATGTTATCCGGGATACAAGACGGTGTTCTGCTGATCAATTATCTGGGGCATGGCGCGGTGAATTCTCTGACGGATGAAGGCCTGTTAACTGCAGCCGATGTTTCCTTGTTTGAAAATGGTGATAAGCTGCCGATTGTTACTGCAATGACTTGTGTCGCCGGTCGTTTTGCATTGCCCGGCTTTGACTCTCTTGGTGAAGTCTTGCTGATGAGCGAGGGGGAAGGAGCGGTTGCCGTCTGGGCACCCACCGGATTTTCCATGAATGTGCATGCAGCCTTTCTGGATCAGGAATTTTTCAAAGAAGTCTTTCAGAACAGAGAGTCGATTCTGGGCAAGGCCATCCAAAAGAGTTTTATGAATTTCGGGAGCAAGATAAAAGGTGAACAACCGCCCCGTGTCTACAATCTATTGGGAGATCCGGCATTGCAGATGAAATTGAGGGTGATGCACTGAATATTGTGGGTTTATAACGTAAATTCTTCCTTGAGGGGGTATCGAAATTGAAATTCCCCCCTTGAGGGGGGCCAGGGGGGTGTTTCGGTTTTTCGATAAAAACATCTATCTTGAAGTATCGGGGTTTTGTTACACCCCCCTTAATCCCCCCTCAAGGGGGGAATAACTATGACGATGCCCCTCAAGGGGGAATGTCTGTGATGATCCGCCTCAAGGGGGAATTTTGAATAAAAGATCATTTCCAAATACGCTTACCCTGGAGCTTATATGCTATGAGCAATAATAAGGTGTACCGAAAAAAAGATGAGATTGTTGCCCGGAAAATAGCCGATGAAACCATCCTTGTACCGATTCGCGGGAAACTGGCGGATATGCAGCGGATTTTTTCTCTGAATCCGGTTGCGGAATTTATCTGGGCACATATTGAAAAAGAGACTCCTGTTGAGAAGATTCTCAATCTGGTTATCCATGAATTTGATGTGGAGGAGAAAAAAGCAAAAGAAGATCTTGTTGCATTGATCGATGATTTTCTTACTGAAAATCTGATTGAGCAGGTGGCTTGATTTGGAGTGCCTTCAAACCATCGGAACATCTGATCGGGAGTATTTTGTCCGATTCAATGCAAAAGTGATGGAGAGAAGGATCCCCCTGTTCGGAACGATTGATCTGACCCGGCAATGCAACTTGAACTGTGTCCATTGTTATCTGGGGGACCGGCATCATAAGGCCGGTGACATTTCGAATGAGATCAATACGGAAAAATGGCTGCAAATCATTGATGAAATTACCGGGGCAGGGTGTCTTCATCTTCTGATTACAGGCGGCGAGCCTTTGTTAAGAAAAGATTTTGACAAGGTATACAGACATGCCATCCGAAATGGTCTTCTGGTAACGGTTTTCTCAAACGGCACCTGTGTAACGGAGAGAGAGATAGAGATTTTTTCCGATATGCCTCCCCAGGCAGTGGAGATCAGTATATATGGGGCAACACCTGAAACTTATGAACGGATTACCCGTGTCAAGGGCTCATATGAAAAGTGTATGAAAGGGATTACACTTTTGCTTGACCATGGGATACGGGTTGCACTGAAAACCATACTCATGTCCATTAATCGTCATGAGTTCTCAGCAATGGAAAATATCGCGAGCAGGCTTGGTGTCAAATTCAGGTTTGATGCGGCCCTTTTTCCGTGTCTGAATGGAGACCCGTCGCCGCTTGATTTTCGTGTCAGTCCTGAAGATGCCGTAAGGCTCGAAATGTCCGATGCGGAGAGGTATCGGAGGTGGCTGTCATATTATCTGCGTACCCGAAATTTTCATTACCCTGATTCCCTGTATGTTTGCGGAGCAGGGCAGGCTTCTTTTTATATTGATCCCTTTGCAAAGCTGCATCCTTGCCTGATGACCGGCAGACCGGAGTTTGATCTTTTGCAGGGTGGTTTTCAGGATGGATGGGAAAATGTGATCCCTGGGATTCATAATCAGCACAATGGGATTGAATCCTGCAGAAATTGTCAAAAAATTGCATTATGCGGGTATTGTCCTGCCTTTTTTTGTCTGGAAACAGGAAATGAAAAAGTGCGATCTGAATATCTCTGTGAAATGGGAAAACATCGATTGGAATCGATTTGCAATGATTCGACAGAAGGAGAGTGGCGATGAATGAGAACGAACCGAATCAGGGATGTCGAAAAAAAACATATGAAAAGCCGGAGCTTCGCATCATCGAACTGGCTGCGGAAGAGGTTCTGGCCGCAGGATGCAAGCTATCCTTTGGCGGCAGCGCATTCGGATCTCTCGGCTCCTGCCTCGGAATGAACTGCGCAGGTCCGGGGTCATAATT
>QZKS01000088.1 GCA_003599865.1 Desulfobacteraceae bacterium | reverse complement strand
CCTTTGCATGATGGATGAAAAAACATGGACTGTCAATAGGATTTCCAGCAAAAAGTACATGCTTGGCAAAGCCTGCCTCACAGATAGAAAAATAATAGTTCCATTTCCTTAAAAAGCTGTCCGGATTGTTATATTGCTCTCAAGTGTCCCTGGTAAAGGTCATAAAAGTCACCTCTCTGCTTTTCAAAGATTTTCTGTTGAACAACCCGATCCGTCATGGCATAAAGATGGTGATCCAATGGAATAAAGCAATCATGATAATATGGTCGAATAATGGTAGTATGAAACTACCATCTGCTTCAAAGAGGATCTTTCATGACAGCACCTTCACCGGTATTTGCGGAAACCTATCAGCACTATCTGCAACAGATCGGAAATATCGATTTCCGGATCGTACAAAAGCGGCTTGACATAACCGTGGAAAAAGACAATGCCTTTATTCCCCTCCTGAACCGGTCATACATGGTGTCGCCCAAAGGCATTGTCGATGAAAACGGAAAACAGCCCGGACTGGATGTATGCATCATTCTGTTCCGGTATCTGCTCATGGCACCGGATCTCCAAGCCCGGACAACCTGCTGGGTTGCATTCCGGGATCTGAAAGACAGCGGCCCGTTGACGGTTTATTGGAAAAATGAAGTGGAGTCAGCCATTGCCGAAACGTTTTCAAATCGTATGGAAGATTTGAGCGATGCCTGCCGACGCCTCAATGGCGTGCTGCCGGAAGAGCGTCTCCCGTATGATCTCTCGCAGCGGTTCCGGCTCCTTCCCAAAATTCCGGCGCTGCTCCTGTTCAATCGGAAGGATCATGAGTTTCCGGCAAGCTGCTCTGTCCTTTTTGACAGGCATGCGGATCAATACCTTGACGCGGAGAGTCTGGCCATTCTGGGATCGATTTTTGCCGGACGCCTGCAAACCCTCAATCCGGACAATGTATAAAACAGACAAAAAAAGGATTACTCATGAAGAAAATCATGGAGGCATGGACAGGCGGAAATTCTACTTCCGGTCCATCAAACGCATGAGTGCCCGGGAAACCACATCGGATATGCTTTCACCGGTCTTGTTCCGCTCTTCTTCTATAAAATCATATAGTTTTCG
The DNA here is from genome assembly GCA_003599865.1 of Desulfobacteraceae bacterium. Lineage (GTDB taxonomy): Bacteria > Desulfobacterota > Desulfobacteria > Desulfobacterales > SURF-7 > QZKS01. Next base: position 104,954 of record QZKS01000088.1, on the reverse strand, counting down.
ATCCAGGCTGACTTCCAGTGTTTTTCTGGCTTCCTTCACAAACACACCTTCCTGCCACACCCCTTCCAGGTGTATTCCGTTAGACAGCTGATAAAAACCTTTTCCATGCTGCTTTCCATCTTTCCATTCTCCCTTGTAGTAGGATTTGTCGGATCCATAAAAAACCCCTTGCCCATTTCTTTTGTTATTCTTCCATCCGCCTTCGTAATAGGCACCATTCGGCCATTTATATGATCCATTTCCGTGACACTGATCCTCTTTCCATTCCCCTTCATACAGTGCTCCTGTGGGCAGATTCAGGATACCCCAACCGGTCCGTTTTCCTTCCTTCCATTCCCCGCTGTAAACATCCCCGCTTGCCCAGCGATAAAGGCCTTCACCATGCTCCCAGCCCTTGAAAAATGACCCCTCATAGGAGTCCTTTCCCTTGGCTTTTCCTTTCCCATGGGCCAGGCCGTTCAGACACTCTCCCTCATATGATCCGGCAATATCCTGATCCAGAACTTTGCAGGGAACGACCTTTTCCGCAACCAACTCCGTTGCACAAAACAATATCAGGATGACCATGCCAATATATACAAAGTAAAACCTGATCATTCTCTCTCCCGGATAAGGGGTGCTTTTTTCATTCTTTTCAGAATCGATTTCATATCATTTTGTATTAATACGATTTTTCAATAATTGCAAGACTGCCGTTACCTCCACCTGAGATTTTCCGTATTCCTGCAGAGGCTGAGCCACAGGGCATCATTATTTCTCTCTTTCCAATCCCCGGGTCATCATCAGCCCCAAAGACGCCCTGTCGGCCCCTTCTTTCCCGGCCATGGAAATAAGTCTTCCCCGATAGATGACAAGAATCGAGTCCGCGAGTGACAGGATTTCATCCAGTTCTGAAGAAATAAGCAGAATCCCTGCCCCCTTGTCCCGCAAGGTGAGCATCTGTCTGTGAACATATTCAATTGATCCTACATCCAGCCCGCGGGTCGGTTGATTGGCCAGAAGAAAAATACTGTTTCTGCTGAATTCCCTGGATATAATCACCTTCTGCTGGTTTCCTCCGGAAAGTGTTTTTACGGATTCTTCCGGTCCTCCGGCTCTGATATCAAACCGATCCATCAGTTCTCTTGAATTATTCAGCATGGCTTTCCGGTTTCGCCACATAAACCGGGCAAAAGGATTACGGTAATAGGTGCATAATATCTGATTTTCCGCGATTGAAAAAGGAAGTACAAGTCCATATTTCAAACGATCCTCCGGAATATGGGCCAATCCGTTTTCCATCATTTTTCGGGGATGTAACGCCGGCATGACTTTTCCGGAAAGAATGATGTTTCCGGACGCGATCTCCCGGAGACCGGCAATGGCTTCCGACAATTCCATCTGTCCATTTCCCTGGATACCGGCAATCCCGACAATCTCACCCTCCCGGACACAAAAGGAAACATCCGAGACCGCCTCAAAACCGCGGGAGCTGTTTACGGATAAACCGCTTGCCTCAAACACGGTCCTGCCCGCACCAGCCGACCTGTCGTTGCTTATCATGTTGATTTCTCTTCCGATCATCATTCTTGCAAGGGATTGTTCATCGGTCTCTCCAGGAGATAAAACCCCCTTGATGGCTCCGCGCTGCATAACGGTAATCGAATCCGCAATCTGCATCACTTCCCGTAATTTATGTGTAATAAAAATGATGGATACGCTTTTTCTGGCCAGCCGGCGCATGACCCGGAACAGATCTTCTGTTTCCTGGGGGGTGAGAACGGCTGTCGGCTCATCCAGAATTAAAATACCAACCTTTCGGTACAAGGCCTTGAAAATTTCAACCCGCTGTTGAATTCCCACCGGCAGGTCTTCCGTAACCGCATCCGGATCAATGGAGAACCCATACTGATCGGAAAGCGCTGCGATCTGCTTTCGGGCTTTCCGGAAATCAATCGCCATTCTCGTTACAGGCTCACTTCCTAAAATAATATTCTCCAGCGATGTAAACCCCGGAACAATCATAAAATGCTGATGGATCATTCCAACGCCCAATTGAATGGCGATCTTTGGATTTTGAATTTTCCGCCTGTTCCCCTGGATAAAAATCTCGCCCCTGTCCGGCTGAAGCAACCCGCAAATCATATTCATCAGGGTTGATTTTCCTGCGCCATTTTCTCCCAGAAGCGCATGAATTTCACCCTTTTTCAATTTGAAATCCACTCCCGAATTCGCCATCACACCATGAAATGATTTTGAAATTCCTTTTAACTCCAGCACGGGAAAACCATCCATAGGCTATTCCCTTTCACAGGAAACGCCCAGCGATGCGGGCGGACGATTCCGTCGGATAAAAATCGCAAGCACGATAATGGTGATCAGATACGGAAGCATTCCCGTAAACTGATGCGGAAGGGAAAGCACCCGGTCAAACTGCAACTGGGTCTGAACAGACATGGAAAGGCCGAAAAGAAGAGCTGCCCCCCATGCGCCGATAGGGGTCCATTTTCCAAAAATCATCACGGCAAGGGCAATAAACCCTCTTCCGTTGGTCATTCCTCTTTCAAAAACCCCGACCGATTCCAAAGAAAGAAATGCCCCGGCAAGGCCTGCAATACAGCCACCAATCATAATATTTCCATAGCGGAGCTTAACCACACTGATCCCCATGGTAGCCGCAGCTTTCGGATGCTCGCCCGTCGCTCTTGTTCTCAATCCCCAGCGGGAATAAAACAAGCAATAATGAAGCAGAAAAACAATACAAATGGTCAGAAAAACGATGGGAGACATTCGAAACAAAACCGGCCCGGCCAAAGGGATTTCCGACAGGAGGGGAACAGAATAGATTTTCAATTTTCCGGCCGAACTCATACCGGTCGGATAAAAAAAACCGGTCAATCCAACCGCCAGGATATTAATAATCGTTCCAGCAATGATCTGATCCATTTTCATGGATACGGACATCCATGCAAACAAAAAACCGGCAAAAGCACCGGCAGCAAGGCCTGAAATCACTCCCATCATCAGGCTTCCGGTCCAGACATGCATCAGGAACCCCCAAAAAGCCGCCATCAGCATCTGTCCTTCAATACCAATATTCATAACACCCGAACGCTCCGATAACAGGCCGCACATCGCACCGAGAACCAGAGGCGTGGACTGTCTCAATGCCGATGAAAGAACGGCAACCGTAACCACCGGAGAAATCCAGTAACTGCAGACAATGCATGCCGTCACGGATATCCACAGAAAGACACATAACATCTCCCCTCTCGCTCCCGGCCGCAATCGGGAAACCGCCATCATGAATTGCCTCCCCACCCCGTACTGAGTGACAGGCGTTCGCCTTCCGCCCATTTTATTCCGGGAAGCATTTTCTGAAGAATTACATCCGCGGTTACAAAAAATAAAATCAAAGCCTGGATGACATCGATGATCTCATTCTCAACACCGGCTGAAAACTGCATCATACCGGCACCGGCTTTCATGGCCCCGATCAGAATTGCAGCCGGAATAATGCCCAAAGGGTGGACCCGACCCAGCAATGCAATGGTAATACCCTCAAAGCCGAGCCCCGTATTAAAGCCCGGCTGAAATCGATGAACGACTCCCTGTGTTTCCACGGCACCGCCCAATCCGGCAAGTGCGCCGCTGATCAGCATGGTTCCCATTAAAACAGACCGAATCCGCACCCCGGAATATCGGGCAGCATTGATCCCGGACCCGACAACCCTGATTTCAAACCCGAAAACCGCATACCTTACAATCCACCACACCAGAATAGCTGCGATAATCGCGGCAATGAAACCTAAGGGAATACCCGCTACATCCGGAAAACGACTTGTATCCAGGATCTGTGGTGTTCTTGCAACAATATTTCCCGGCGATCGATCCCGGAACGGATGATTTACCAGATAATCCGTCATGTTGATGGCGATATAGTTGCACATGATTCCGGTAATCACCTCGTGGGCACCGGAAAATGCTTTCAGGGCCCCCTGAACAAGCCCGTAAATCCCGCCGGCCGTCATACCGGCAAAGATGGCAAGGGGTATATGAAAAACGGAAGGAATCGCCTGCACATAAAATCCTGCAACGGCTGCGGCAAAGGCGCCAAACAAAAACTGACCTTGCGCTCCGATATTGAAAAGCCCGGCTTTTAAAGCAAACGCAATCGCAAGCCCATTCATGATCAGCGGTGTTGCCTTTTCAAGCGTGCGTGAAATGGAAGACAAATCACCGAAAGCGCCTTGAAAAAGTGCGATATATGCTTCCACCGGATGTGAACCGGAAAGGAAAAGAAGAATACCTCCTGTCAGAAAGGCCAGCAAAACCGACCCGGCAGGTACCAGGAATGATCGTAAAAGCAGAATCATCAATCCCCTCAATTCGTTTGGTAAAACCAAAACTTGATCACGGAATCGCCAATGAATGATTATTCATCAGCTGATATCGTAATGCGCCCATCTTTTATGCGGCTTTCAATTTCAAGAAGATCCTGCTTGATTTTCTCCGGTATTTTTTTATCAAAATCATGGAATGAGGATAAGGCTACATCACCGTAATAGTTGCCTTCCGGAAATTGATCCTGATGCGCCAGCTTGATCAATGTAAACACTGCAGGAGCAATCTGTTTCAACGCGCAGGAAACCAGGCAAGACCTTGCAGATGGGACCGTAAACCATTGATCCGTATCGACACCAATACAATACTTTCCTCTATGCGCTGCCACCTCAATCAGTGCTCCATTTCCTGTCAGCCCGCCTGCGGCAAAAACAACATCGGCTCCCTGCGCAATGGCCTGTGCTGCAGTAGAAGCACCCCATTCCGGATCGGTGAATGAGGCATCCAACCCTCCGGGATGGAAAGAGGAAATAATTTTAATATCCGGATTGATATAGCGTGCGCCCGCCTTATAGCCTTTTTGGAACGCCGCAACCGGCGGAACCAGGTCGGTTGCCATCACAGCCGCAATGATATTCGTTTTGGAAAGCATGGATGAGAGAGCGCCTGCTTTAAAACCGGCAATATCTTCTCGAAAAATCAACCCCGCGACATTGTGAACCGGTTTTGCCTGAAACTGATCAATACCAATAAAGGCAATTCGCGGATACTTTCCGGCTGCCTGAATGGTTGCTTCTCCCAGTGCAAACCCAACAGTCAGAATCACATCATAATTGTTTTTGGCAAACATATGAATATTCTGCTCATAATCCTTTGCATCCCTTGTTTCCATATATTTAATGACCGCCCCCAGTTCCGCTCCGGCCTTTTGCACCCCCTCCCAGGCGGACTGGTTAAATGATTTATCATCAATCACACCCACGTCTGTAACCAGTCCAATGCAGAATGTCTTACCATCTCCACATCCGGACATTGCTGTTGCAGGAAAAAGGATAATTGTGAAAATCCAGCAATAAATGCAGATCGCCGGGAGCGCCCTGTCAACCATTTACAATTTTCCCCCAATCGGAATCGATAGGACCGGTCTGCCTGTTAAAACGAAAGGCCGGTTATTATTTTGTTAAATAGTTGTTAATATGGATGAACTGCCAATTGGTGTCAAGCGTGAAATGATAGCCCCTTAAAATCCCACAAGATACTGTATTCATTAATCTCTTGACAGATGATTTTCTTTTCGGCATACTGCTTTCATCAAAAATATGTATTCGTTCGCCTATCCCTTTTTTTATGTATTTCTTTTGAATTGCTGATATCCGGTTCCCAGCATAGCAACTGTAGCATAATTACCAAAAATCGATATCCGTGATGCAACATGGCGCAAGATTCTTTATTGTTTGATATACCAGAAAAACATGGATGACCGTCACCTTAAAGGAAATCAATGAAAGCCGAATATATTAATCCTTTTATCAAAGCAACAATTGATGTCTTGAATTTAATGGCATTTATCAAAACAAAGGCCTCAAAACCATATTTAAAAAAAGACGCCTTTGCCACTGGAGATGTCAGCACCATTGTCGGGTTGACCGGTGAGGCAACCGGAACCTTTTCCATCAGCTTTGAAGAAACATCCATTATCAAAATCGCTTCCAACATGTTTGGTGAAGAAATCAAAAAAATGGATCGGGATGTTACGGAAGTTGCCGGTGAACTGGCCAATATGATTTCCGGCCAGGCCCGACGTGAAATTGAAGCCCTTGGCCTTCGCCTGGATGGTGCCATACCATCCGTATTTTCCGGAAAGAACCATACCATCTATCATATGACGGATGGTCCCAAAATAGCGATCCCGTTCACCATGCCGGAAGGACTCTTTACAATGGAGGTCTGTTTTGACTTTTAGAAATCGTTGCCTCCTGTACAGATGTTTTCATTCCACACTTCTTCTTACTGCATGGATGGTCTTGACCGCCTGCGCCGGACCGGAGTTGACTGATCAAAAAAATGACATGACAACGCTCAGCATGTCCGAATTGGACTCAGGCAATCTCCTGTATCGCAAAGGTTGCTATCACCAGTCGCTGACGCACTTTTTCAGGGCGTTTGAATTGTTCACATTATCGGACCGGTTGGAAGGCGTCGCCATGTGTCTCAACAATATCGGAAATGTTTATAACTCCTTAGACAGTGTCGAAACGGCACTTTTGTTCTATGATGAAGCATATACAACCTATATTACATTAAACGATATGAAAGGCGCGATACACGCACTGACCAACAAGGCGTCCTCACTCATCACCCACAACCAGCTATCCCGGGCAGAAACGGTAATGACAGAGGCGGAAAGGATTTCAGCGCAAGCCGGGATATCCTTCCCTCAGCTCATCATAAACAGAGGCATTCTCTTAACGAAAAAGCGGGAATTCCAGAAAGCCGAACAACTACTCCGGCAGGCTGTGACAGCCATAGATTCAGAAAACACCCCGGCATTTGCTTCCGCTCATTTTGCCCTTGGGACCCTGATGATGAAAACAGCGCGTCACGCTGAATCCTTACCCTTTTTTCATCAAGCCCTCCGCGCAGACCAGAAAGCCCATTTTCAGCAAGGGATTGCGGAGGATCTTTTATCGATCGGTGATGCCATGGTTTTTATTGAAAAACAGAAGGAGGCCATATCCTATTATAAAAGAAGTCTGTTGATCTATACACTGATCAACAGGCAGGAAAAAAAGGAAGAACTTCTGAAAAAGCTGGAAACGATTTCACAAAAAGGAACCTCCGATCTGTCCATTGTACATTTTTTCCTGGATCAGTGGGGGAAAGATAATTATGGCGATGCGGTTTGCAATTGACGACTGAAAAACATGGTGTTCCGAATCATAATTTCCGTCCGGCGAACAAAAAAGTCACATGTCGACAATGTGCGAACTCAAATAATTTTTCTGGTCCACACTTTGCTGGACAAATTTAACGCCCAAACCTTTCGGAGTGCTTCTGGCAATAGTACCATTCAGCTTGATGTTCTCATGACGGCTTGGAAGTGAGAATGTCAAGGCAATATTCTGCCCAATGGGCAATGGCTGACGTGTCTCAATGAAAATCCCGGCGGTGCTGATATCGTGTATAAATTCCTGATACGCACGTTCGTCTGTAGCATAATGAACGGAAAGAAAACAGGATTTCCTTGGATATTTCCTTCTTTCCCGGGATAGGTCCATATCGATCCTTCTGCTCCTTCCGGAGTCCTCTTCTCCATCTGTATTCTCATCACCTCTATGATCAGGCTTTGATGTTTGGCCGTTCTTGCGCCGGTCGGCTTTTGAACGCGCTTCGATTTCCTTCGCCTCTGAAGCCAGCTTGCGAATAATTTTCTGGAAAGGAGAATTGGAATTGTTTGCGTCATCCATCATTCATATCCTGCACTGATAAATCCAGATGTCTGTTCTGCAATCGGAAAATTCCGTTCGGAAAAAATTTTCCCGACCGGAAGCTGATCCAATAACGCCCTCTAAACATGGCTCTTATAAATGATGGCCGGCGACATGTCAAAGAAAAAACCCGATCATCCTGAATTATCGGTAATCACGGTAATCAATATTGTAACGTTTTGCTTTATATGAAAATTTTCTTACCGTGGTTTCCAATATCTCTGCTGCGGTTGAAACATTTCCCCTTGCGTTCTTCAATGCATCAATCAGCATGCACTTTTCCAGATTTGCCACGGCATCATCGAGAGATTGCGCCGGTAGGGTATTGGATTCCTTCCCGGTCTGTATGGTCGGTGGAAGATTATAGCTATGGAGAACGCCTTCTTCACATAAAAGCACGGCTCTTTCAATACAATTTTCAAGTTCCCGGACATTGCCCGGCCAATGATATCCCATCAGCATGTCAATGGCAGGCGTGGACAGTCTTTTAATTTCCTTATGGTTTTCATTTGCGTATTTTTCGAGAAAATAATCCGCAAGCAGCAGTATATCTGTCTTTCTCTCCCGAAGCGGCGGCATATAAATCGGAAAAACATTGAGACGGTAGTAAAGATCCCCCCGGAAAACCTCCTGTTCCACCGCCATTTCCAAATTTTTATTGGTTGCAGCAATGATCCGGACATCCGACTTAATGGTACGATGCCCACCCACCCGCTCAAACTCCTTTTCCTGAAGAACGCGCAGCAATTTTACCTGAACATCCAGATCAATGGAACCGATTTCATCCAGAAAAATAGTTCCTCGATGTGCCAGTTCAAACTTCCCGAGTTTCTGTTTAATGGCACCTGTAAACGCACCTTTTTCATGACCGAACAACTCGCTCTCAATCAGGTTGGTCGGAAGGGCGGCACAATTCACTTTTACAAAATTCTGTTTGGACCGGGGACTGTTATAATGAATCGAGTTGGCCACAAGCTCTTTTCCGGTACCGCTCTCCCCCCGAATCAGCACGGTGGCATTGCTTCTTGAAACTTGTGAAATCATTTGATAAACTTCACGCATTTTGTTGCTGTTTCCGATAATGTTGTTGAACCGATACTTGTTCTCAAGCTCGTTCCGGAGCCGGGTGTTCTCCTTCTTTAATTTTTCTTTTTCCGTCCGTATTTTTTCAAGATTCACCACGTGGTTTGCAATCATTGTCGCCACAACCGAAAGATATTCTATCCCCTCTTTCAGAGAATAGTTTGGCTGATAAATCTTGTCCACACTCAACGCTCCGATAACCTGATTTTCTTTTGTTACCGGGACACAGATAAATGACAACTCATCTCTCAGCTTACTCTTTCTCGTGGCGGTCCTGTCCAGAAAAAGCGGTTCTTCGCTGATCTTTGGTATGGCAATCGGCTTTCCATCTTGAATTACCCGCCCGGTCACCCCTTCTCCAACCTTGTATTTGCCTTTGACAATCTCACTGGGAGAAAGGCCATGGGCAATTTCAATGCTGATTTCATTCTGAAGAGGATTTAATATGGTTACGGTTCCTCGAACCATTTCCATGGAATTGGAGAGGATATCCAAAACCCTGTATAATGATTTTTTCAAATCCAGATGTTCGTTCAAGGCCTTGCTGATTTCATAAAAAAGAGTTATTTCTTCTATTCGTTTCATGATAATAATCTTCTATAGTATAAAAATGAAAAAATTTACCGATTTGGCAACATGAATATACAAAATAACATTTTTGTAACATAGCCGATTTCCATTTGTCAATCAGATAACACGATTAAATGCCCCTATGATTCTTCATATTGACATGGATGCCTTTTACACGTCTGTGGAGCAGCTTGACAGGCCGGAATTAAAAAACAGATGCATCATTGTCGGTGGGTTGTCGCGGAGAGGTGTCGTGTCTTCCGCAAACTATGCTGCCAGAAAAAAAGGCATCCATTCAGCGATGCCGATTGCATACGCAAAAAAGATTTGCCCCGAAGGCGTATTTATCGCCCCCCGAATCAAAAGATATAAAGAAGTCTCCATTGTCATCATGAACATTCTCCGGCGGTTTTCCCCTCTGGTTGAACCGGTTTCCATTGATGAGGCCTTTGTGGATCATTCCGGATGCGAAAGACTGTTCGGCAGCCCAACTCAAATGTCTGAAATGATTAAAAAGACAATATTCCAGGAAACGAATCTCACCTGCTCTGTCGGAGGGGCTCCCAATAAGTTTCTGGCAAAAATCGCCTCTGATCTGAACAAACCGGACGGTCTCTTTATCATCCATCCTGAAAACGTATCCGACTTTATCTGTTTTTTGCCGATACACAAAGTTCCCGGCGTCGGAAACAAGACCTCTCAGAAACTGCATCAGATCGGCATACACACCTTGGGCCAGGTACGGAACTATCCTGATTCAATTTTATACAGTCACTTTGGGAAATTCGGAAAACGCCTGAAAGAATTGGCATATGGTATCGATCCCTCCAGGGTTTCCGTTTCATCAGAGCGCAGATCTGTGAGTATTGAGTCAACACTGCCGCAAGATACCACCGACAGGGAACGCCTGAAGATCCAGCTCAGAATACAATCTGAAAACATTGGAAGACAACTACGAAAATCGGGTTTTCGAGCCGGAACCATCACACTGAAAATCAAACATGATGATTTCACACAGATTACCAGAAGCATTTCCATTCCGGTTCCGACCCGGACAACCGCATCGATTTACAGCCAGTCGGTCGGTTTGTTGAATGCCTATCAGGATAAGCGGAAAATAAGGCTGATCGGTATCAGCCTATCCGGCCTGATCCCCTGCAATACACCCATGCAGCTCTCTTTGTTTGCTGACAATCCTGTAAGTCATCCCCGCTGGGATAAGGTGGATAAGGTTATGGATGACATCACCGAAAAATACGGCAAGGAGATGGTCGTCCGGGGCATTCCCTCTTTGACCGAAGCAAATGAAGAGTCATGACTTCAAGGCGGCATCATTTGGTTTGAAAAAATAACCGCTTGTATCCGATCTTTTGTTGCCTCGTTTATGGAGATATGGGATTACAATAAAAATTAATGTCGTAGGAAAATTCTTTATCAATACATTCAATTGATCAATATTGTGTATATCGAAAAAAAACATGATGCCTAAAGGCCCATACATAAACCACAACAGCATCACAAGCCGTATCCAGCTTGCGGAACATTTTTCAATCGATGAAAATCATATCGACCGGGTCATCGAAAAATATCCGATGAAGATCACGCCGCACTATCTCTCCTTGATCAAAAAACATGGGGATGGGTTATGGAAACAGGCGGTTCCGGATATCAGAGAACTTGAAAACAGTTCACTGAAAGACGACCCTCTGTATGAAGAGCTTCAGTCGCCAACACCCAACCTGATTCACCGATACCCGGACCGTGTTGTATTCCTGGTTTCAAATCAGTGCGCCATGTATTGCCGGTACTGTATGCGCAAAAGAAGAATCGGACGACACCTTCCCCAACACGAGAGTTCAATCGAAAAAGGGATTGCCTACATACGTGATCATCAACAAATCCGGGATGTCATTTTATCCGGTGGCGATCCTCTCATGCTGAACGATAACACACTGGATAACATCCTGAAGCAAATAAAAAAAATACAGCATGTTGAAATCATTAGAATCCATAGCAGAATTCCCTGTGTGCTCCCGCAGCGGATCACCGATGATCTGGCGGAGACCATCCGAAAATACCATCCGATTTATCTCAATACACACTTTAACCATCCGGATGAAATCACACCAGAGTCCCAAAGAGCTTGTTCCATTCTCGCCGACGTGGGTATTCCACTTGGCTGCCAGACTGTTTTATTAAAAGGGGTAAATGATTCCCCTCATATCATGAAGGAACTGATGCGGAAACTGGTACAAATTCGGGTCAAACCATACTACATTCATCATCCAGACCCTGTACAGGGAACCCATCATTTCAGGGTCCCCATACAAACCGGTCTAAAAATTCTGGAATATCTGCAAGGAAACATATCGGGTTTATGCATCCCCCGGTATATGATTGACCTTCCAAAAGGGGGAGGGAAAGTACCGCTTCAATGCAATTATATTGATCAATCAAACCATGACAGACATATTGTGCGCAATTACAGGGGGGAACTATTTGAATATCCGGATGCTTAGAAAAGAATATACCCTCAGGAAGAATTTGAGCGCATCGGCTTCTTGATACGAATAATGCGGGGACGATATCGATCCTGCCTTCCCATTTTGTTCGCTTTTACCCGTATAAAAACGATTGAAATCAGAAAAAAAAGAAACCCGAAAACAGCCGACGATACGGAAGCACCGAGCTGAATCTGAACGGCAACTTCCTGACCGATTACAGCACCTGCAAACATGCACAGGATTGGAAAAACATATAATAAAAATGTAGCCTTTAAAAGGGATGCTGTTTCAAAACTGATGACAACCTGATCCCCGATAGCTGCTCCGGCTGAGTTGATGACCTCCACCTCCATTTCATCACCACCGCCCATTACATTACACGACTTTCGAGAGGCACAGGACTCACATGCACTGGATTTTTTGGTTTTCACCCATGCTGTCTTTGTTTCAAGTCTAATGACAATCCCGTCTTCGGTTGCCAATGAGATCTCCTTTCGCCAATTTCAAGTTCTAGTGTATCCGGTTGACATCAGATGACGAAATCTTTGCCGCCTTCCATTCTGTTCCGGAAAAGGAAGATTCTGGAATATCGGCTGTGGTAAATAAATGAGCAGGTGCAATGGTCGATTCCGTTTGCTTATAGCAGATCAGACCGCATTGCAGGCAGCGATCCGCTTCCGCTTTTGCCATATTTTCATCAAGGCCCTTTTCGATTTCCTGTTCTTCTGCATTGTTTATTTTTTCAATCCGCATGATTTGACGAGGTGTTGCAATCACATGATCAAGGTGATCTACATCCTGCACAGGAAAATTCGGTGTCAGTACATTTGCTGAAAGTTCCAGATCCAGTTCATACATCACCTTATGAAGGGAAACAGCACCCCTTCTTCCAGACGCAATCGCCTTAATCGCAGCACTCATGTCGGTAATCGGATCACCTTCCGATAGCAGACCGATTTCTTCCTTATAGGCCGGCTGCTTATAGGGAGAAATCCCCTCCCATGCGACCGGACCGTTCATTTCAGGCTCTTTACTCTCTTCGGGTTTGATTTTCACAAAAATCAATTCCGGGAAACGACCGGATGCAAGGAAAAGAACGTTTACCGGGATGGCGGTACGAGTAAGATCCGACAAATCCGCATACGCCAGCGACTCCAAACGATCATCTGTTCCTTTCAGGCTGCAGATTCCGGAATTTCCGATAACCCTTACCCCCAGCTTTTGTAAGGTGTCCAGATCTTCCGGATCATCCGGAAAAACACCTCTCTGCAGTATGGTAACCTCTTTTGCACCCCGGTCCTTACAGATTTTTGCCGCATCATATGCAGATTTTCCGCCTCCTGCGATGACCACGTTGTCTTGTATCGGAATTTCCGTTTCAGATGCCGCATTGTTTTTCAACAGATCAATCAGCAAATAGGTGCCGGGAATCGACGACTCAATATCCGATCCGGTGCCTCTGGCAAGACGATTGTCCCATCCTCCGGAGGCCAGAAATACGGCTTCAAAGCCATCTGCAAGCAGTGTACTGATAGTAAAATCTTTTCCAAGGGCCTTTCCAGTCTGAACCTTGACGCCCATTTCAAGAACACCTTCAATATCCCAATCCAGAATCTCAAGCGGCAGCCGATTTCTTGCGATAGCCGTCCGAAGAAGCCCTCCAAGCTGAGATGTGGCCTCAAATACGGTTGGTTCATGTCCGAGTCTGGCACTAAAAAATGCTGTGGACAATCCTTCCATTCCTCCTCCGATAACCGCAAGCTTGCGATCCGTAGAAGGCGCTTTGAATGGTAAAACCCGATTCTTGTTTTCCCGTTCATAATCGGCAACAAACCGTTTCAATGCATTGATGGACACGGCCTCATCAATATGTTTCCGCCGGCAGTCTGTTTCGCATGGACGGGGACAGATTCTGCCGATCACGGTTGGAAAAGGATTCCGCTCTTTGATCACCTGAACAGCCCGGTTGTAATCACCGATTGCAATCTGATGAATATATTCCCGAATGTTGATTCCGGCCGGACATTGCCGCTGACATGGTGTGGTGCAGTCATCCGTCGTATATTCCCGGATAATCCTTCTGGTTATGGAAGAAAGGGTAATGATATGTTTCGGGCAAACCCGTTCGCAGGTGCCACACCCGGTGCATTTTTTTTCATCCACAACCGGCAATCCTTCCGGCCCCATATGAATGGCACCAAATGGGCATGCTCTGGCACAGGTTCCCAGTCCAAGGCAGCCCACATGGCAAACCTTCATTCCGCCGCTTAATAACGAAACAGCACGGCAGTCATGTATTCCATCATATCGATATTTCAAATCCGCCTTATCCGGCCCGTATGTACAGCCGGGAAGAGCGATGTCCGGTTCTTTGGCTTCAATGGATACTCCCAGAAGAGCGGCGATAGTTTCCGCCAGCTCAGCGCTGCCTGCAACGCAGGAATTGGGTGCCGCCTTACCGGCCACAATCGCTTCCGCATTGGAGGAGCAGCCCGGCATTCCACATCCGCCGCAGTTTGCACCAGGCAAGGCCGCCTCGACCGCCAATACCAATGGATCAACATATACGTAAAATATTTTAGAGGCCAACGCCAAACCAATACCAATGATAACGCCAAGAGTCCCCATTACGATGAGTGCCGACATGAACCTACTCCTTCATCCGGAAAATATATTAAAAAAACATAATCTATTGAAATATATAATATATTATTTCAAGAAAACCCTGGATTCCAATTACCGAATCGACTGGGTATAGTTTCATAAGAAACCCAAAAAGTCAATAGTAGCAACAATCTTAAAATGACATGCAATTGCCTGAAGCAACTCCCATTTGAATCCGATGGCCTGTAACCCATCCGCTGTGAACACTTTTGATCAATTCGGGTCACGCTTTTTCACATAAATGTATTTTTATAATATTTAATATACAAAAATGAAATATATATTGTTCGTCATTTTGGATCATCAAAACGTTAAAACATATTAACCACCTAAAATATAAATACATATAATCTAAAACAATGACCTTAATCCGTTGGCACATCCAATGCAATATCCAAAAAACAGAAACATCAACTCTAAAGAGAAAGGAGGTTCAAACAATACGGAAACGGAATCAGTTGTCTATCGCCCAAAAACAGAAGCAGTATCAACTTTTATCAATATTATAAGGAGAAAGTTCATGAAGAAGTTTGTTTGTTTGGCACTTTTTATAACCGTTCTATCAGGAATTTTTGTCGGAAATGGGATTGCAGCGGATGCTTCATTTGGTACGGATGTAAACTCCGCCTATGTATGGAGAGGAATTACATTCAACGATGGTATGGTTGTTCAGCCCTCTCTGGATGTGACAAAGGGAGGATTTGGTTTGAATGTCTGGGGGAATATAGACATTGATGATTATAACAACACCCTCGATGACAGAGAGTTTTCCGAAATCGATCTGACCTTCTCATATGGAATGGAAATCAAGTCTGTTTCTTTGTCTTTCGGATATATTGAATATTTATTTCCGGCCGGCGGACAAGGAACGCGTGAGGTATATGGCGGCATCAGCATCACGCCACTTGACGGATTCAGCACAGGTATCACTGTATATTATGATTTCGACGAGGTAGAAGATTACTATATCAGCTGGAATATCGGGTACAGCAGAGAAATTATCGAGAAACTAAGCATGGATATCGGCTTCACAGCGGGTTATGCAGGAGAAGACATGTCGGCCGGCACAGACAGCGGGCTTCATGATTATAACGTTTCACTGGGGCTTGGATACGCGGTTACCGAAGCACTGTCTGTTAACGGTTTTATCGCCTATACGGATACCTTTGATGATGACGTACTCCCGGAACAGGATGTGGATGTATATGGCGGAGCAGGAGCGTCATACGCTTTTTAACCGCTCCGGTTTCACGATGGCCGGTACTATTTTCCGTGCCGGCCTTTTCAAATGTACCATCCCTGTCATCATCCGGCTTTTAAAGCATCATTCATATTCCAATCCCGCTGTTTCAACTACCTGTTGAATTTTCTTTGCAGAAACCATTCCCTCCCGAAGGATTACAGGCGGCGTAACCGTCACATCAATCACTGTGGATCCCAAACCGCCCTTCAGGAGTCCGGCATCCAGAATCAGACTGGCGTATCGGGCGACTGCCGGATGAAGTTCAGAGATGTGTGAACATCCTTTCTCCGAAGATAAATTCGCACTGGTTCCGGTAATCGGGTTTTCAAGCGCATTGACAAGTGCGGCAGCAACCTTGTGTTCGGGTATCCGGATACCGATTTTGCCGGTTCCGGCGGTAAGCGTCCCGGGTAGACTTCCTTTTGCTTCAAACACAATGGTCAGTTTTCCCGGCCAGAATTTCTCCATCAGCAGAACCGCGACAGGAGGAATGGTATTGACAAGAGAAGCAACGGCTTTTTGATTTTTTACCAGCACCAGTAGTGGATTCGTTTCAGGGCGTTGCTTTGCCTGAAAAATCTTTTGAACGGCAACCGGATTCCATGCATCCGCTGCAAGGCCGTATAGACAACTTGTTGGAAAAACAATAATGTTACCATTCAAAATGGCCTCCACAGCCTTTTCTATCCATTCAGGCTGCGGAGAATGGGAGTCAATCCTGATAATGTTATTGAATCTTTTCAAGCTTCCCGGCTTTTTTCTCCACCTGTGCCGCCATTTCCGACTTAAAGGTGTCCAGCATTGCGGCAAGGTCCGGATCGGAAACCGCCAGAATCTGCACTGCCAGGATTCCGGCATTTCTGGCACCTGGCTTGCCTATCGCAACAGTTGCAACCGGTATACCCGGCGGCATCTGTACGGTGGAAAGCAGGGAATCGAACCCCTGCAATGCCGATGCATTAATGGGAACACCAATGACCGGCAAGGTTGTGTGGGCGGCAAGACTTCCGGCAAGATGGGCGGCAAGACCGGCGGCGGCAACAATTACTTTCAAACCGCGATCACGGGCTGTTGTGGCGTATTTTGCCGCCCGTTCCGGACTTCTGTGTGCAGAAGCCACCGTGATTTCAAAAGGAACGCCGAACTGACGCAGGGCTGACATGGTTTCTTCCATCACCGAAAGATCCGAGTCACTCCCCATGACAATACCCACCAATGGCTTTCGGGATAAACGTTTCACCGCCTTCCGGCCGATATCCTTGCGAAAGTAAACATCCTTCCATTCAATTTTCGCGGTTGCCGAATATGATTTCTGAATGGCTTTTTCTACGGTATCACCAAGGGCTGTCACTCCCAGCACCCTGCCGCCGGTAGCAATGATGGTATCATTCTTTTTTCCGGTTCCGGCATGAAACACATAGGTATCCCGCATGCGTTTTACCTTGTCGAGCCCGGAAATCGGCATCCCTTTCTGATAGGCCCCGGGATATCCTCCTGAAGCCATGACTACGCAGACCGTTGCCCGGGTGTCTATGTCCAGTGTACATTCATGAAGACGCTCTTCGGATATTGCCTCCATAATCGGAATGATATCACTTTTCAGACGCATCAGCAGGGGCTGGGCCTCCGGGTCACCAAACCGTGCATTGAATTCCAGAACGCGAATACTGTCCCTATCGATCATCAGGCCGGCATACAGTACTCCTTTATATTTTCTGCCTTCTGCTTCCATGGCCCGGACAGTTGGGATCATCACCTCATTCATAATTTTCTGATGAATATGATCTGTTACAACAGGAGCTGGAGAATACGCCCCCATACCACCGGTGTTGGGGCCTTTGTCATCATCAAAAATCGCTTTGTGATCCTGTGATGACGGCAGGGGAAGAACGGTTTTTCCATCGGTAAAAGCAAGAAATGAGGCCTCTTCTCCCCTTAAACACTCCTCAATCACCACCTGCTTACCGGCATCACCAAACGCTTTTTGGGTAAATATCTGATCCAATGCCTTATGGGCCTCGATTTCGGTAGTGCAGACAAAGACCCCTTTTCCGGCCGCCAGACCATCGGCTTTTACAACAATAGGAGCGCCTGTTGAATTCACATATTTTTTTGCCTTGGCAAGAGATGTAAAGGTTTGTCCTTTGGCTGTCGGAATATGATACTTGTTCATCAGTTTTTTGGCAAAAGATTTGCTGGCCTCAAGCGCAGCCGCTTTTCTGGAAGCACCAAAGGTTTTCAATCCCTGCGCTTCGAAAAGATCCACAATCCCATTGGCGAGGGGCGCTTCCGGACCGACAACCGTAAGATCAATGTTTTCCTTTTTTGCAAATACAAGAAGGCTATGAATATCCTCTGCATTGATTGGAATACACGTGGCCAGCTCCGCAATACCCGCATTACCGGGAGCACAGAAGATTGTTTTCACTTTCGGACTTTTGGCAATTTTCCAGACAAGGGCATGTTCTCTGCCGCCGCTTCCCACCACTAGAATTTTCATACATCCTCCATCCAATTATTGCATCCAGACCGAGTGATTATCGTTTCCGGTTGGACCGCTCAAGGCTCAGGTCAATCAACCTGTCCAGCAACTGTCCAAATGAGATTCCCGCTGTTTTTGCGGCCAGCGGTAAAAGGCTTGTAGGCGTCATTCCAGGAATGGTGTTTGTCTCCAGAACATAAATATCCTCTCCGTCCACGATCATATCCGTTCGGCTGTAATCATCGCAAAAGAGGGCTTTATGTGCAATCCTCGCGCATTCCTGGACCCTTTGTGTCAGCCGCTCATCAAGGCGTGCAGGACAGATCTCATTGGTGGCACCGGGAGTATATTTGGCAGAATAGTTAAAAAAATCATATGCCGCATTTGGAATGATTTCAACAAGCGGCAACGGGATGACTTCCTGGTTTCCAAGGACGGCCCCTGTCACTTCCATTCCGCTGATATACTGTTCCGCCAGAACAGTATCATCACACTGGAAAGCAACCTGGATGGCAGCCAAGAGATCATTTTCATCTCTGACAATGCTCATCCCAATACTGGATCCACCCTTGACCGGTTTGATAACAGCAGGCAAACCAATTTCCCCGACAATTTCCTTTGGATTCACAGCTTCATTTTTATTGATTATTGTAAAATGAGGAACCATCAGACCGGCATGCTTATAAAGCTGCTTTGAGGCCGTCTTGTTCATGGCAAGAGCGCTCCCCAGAACACCGGTACCCTGGTACGGCACATTCAGAAGATCAAGAAGGCCCTGAATCGTCCCATCCTCCCCATTGGGTCCGTGAAGGATGATCAGAGCGATATCGATTTTTTCTGAATCGGCGACCAGTTTTCCGAGATCGTATTTTGGATCAAACCGGCTGATCTGATATCGGTTCTTGTCCAGGGCATCAAATACCCCGTCACCGCTTTTTAATGACACGTCTCTTTCCGATGAAGTCCCGCCGGAAAGAAGGGCGACTTTTAGTCGATTCATGAATTAAAAATCTTCTGTTTGGCTTTGTTATATTCGTCAAGCGTGATCAAGTTTTTATCCAGCATATGGACAAGGGTGGTCAATTCCCGAATATGGATCATTTCAGGATCTTCCAGCAGATTATTGTCATTGATTACGCGGGTACCAATCTCTTTGCTCTTTCCCGGACTTTCAATCCTGAGGGATGCAAGTCCTCCCAACACACTGACCTCAACAGTCTTTCCTTTAAACATCGGCAGAGACAGCATATCGTTCAGCGACTTCCCTTCCGCTTTCAACCTTCTTCGTGTCATGTATCCCATGAAAATGATGGCGGCTGTTCCTCCCAGGAAAATCCACAGCATATAGCTGACAACCCCCCGGAAAAAAAGAACCAGTATCCCTAATGCGGCAATTAAAAAAATATGCAGTACCAGGATAAAATACGCGGTGAAAACACTTTTCAGAACGCCATCCCGATTATTTTTATCTTTCCTTTGCATGGATAAAAGCTGCCTTGCATTTCAATGTTATTTTGAACAAATGATCAATGAACACAACTCAATCTCCGGATTTCAAGGCATCGCATACCTTTTCCAGATAATATTGGGGCATGTCCCGTTCCGCAGATGTGTTTCGGGTTGAATTTAATTTAAAAATCAAATAGTTTAATTTTTTTATTGTCTTATATCTTTCTGCGGTATCTTTCATTCCGGCCAATAGGTCTTCGGTTTTTTGAATCTGTTTCCGCAATTCAATCTCCGGTGGAAGGAAATTGGCATTTTTTAAAATTTTATACGCAATTCTAAGATCTTCCGGAACATTGACGTCTTCGAACTTCAATGGTTTCCCTGATCCTGGAAGATTCTCAAACACGCCATCCTTTTGTGCTTTCTGAATCCTCTCTTCCACTATTTTTTCAAAACCGGAAAGCATCATGTCGTTATTTGATGACTCCTCATTATCCTTGAATCATGTTGCCGATGTGCAAATTACCTTCCTGTAAATGTAATCAAAATACCCTATTTCATTTAAAAAAAAAACAAAAAAAGGATGTAAAAGATTCATGCTGAAAAGTCAAGTTACAATAAACACTTGCGCAACACAAAACCCAAAATGCCTGGTGATTGGCCCAATGATTCCGTTCGTGTTCCTGGTTTGCGTGTGATATATGGTTGGATCATCAAAAACGCATACCCCCAATGGAAAAAAATTGAACGCAATTGAACAAAAAATGTACAAATGGCTGTCGCCGGTAAGCGAACCCCTGCCTGATCTTTATCTTGTCGGCGGTGCTGTGCGGGATTACCTTCTGAATCGGGAAATTATGGATATTGATATCGCCTGTAAAAAACCAAAGGAGACGGCAAGTCTTCTGGGGCAATATCATGATGCAGCCGTCGTTCTGTTTGATAAAAAAAAGAATGCCGAATGCTATCGGGTTGTTGATCGTAATAATAAGAAAAACTTTCTGGATATTGTTCCGCTTCGCAAAAACTCAATTTTTGAAGATCTTCTGGAAAGAGATTTTACCCTCAATTCCATTGCCATTCCCATCGGCAGGGATGGACGGATGAAAGAAATGATTGATCCGCTGCATGGTGCCGAAGACATACAAAACAGACAGATCAGAATGTCATCCATAAACGCATTTCAGTCAGATCCGTTGCGAATTCTCCGTGCCTTCCGGTTTGCCGCTGAGCTGAATTTCAGCCTGGAAACATGGACCGCAACAACGATCCAGAATCAGATTCATCTGGTTTCAAAGGTTTCCATTGAGCGGATCATGTCCGAACTTGTAAAGCTGTTCAAGACCGGTTGTTCCGCTCAATATGTCCGGCGTATGGATAAAATGGGCCTCCTGGAAATGATATTTCCGGAAATCCAAAAACTGAAAGGTTGCGGACAGAATGATTATCATCATCTTGATGTATGGGATCACTCCCTGCTGGTTCTTGAAAATTGTGAAAAAATCATGTCGAACCTGCATAACGTTTTTCCGGAATCCGCCGCTCTGGTGCAGAAGCATCTGGAGATGAACAACCATTTCGCATTGACAAAACTGGCTGCTTTATTTCACGATATCGGCAAACCGGATACCCGGAAAGCGGACAAACAATTGAATCGTCTTGTTTTTCACGGTCATGACCGGACAGGACGGAATATCATTTCCGATCTATCCCAAAGGGTAAAATTGTCCGCAAAGGACCGGATATTTCTGGAAACCATGGTGGACAATCATATGCATTTCCTGTTTTTATCAAGGCCGGATGTGAAAGAAAAAACCATTTTCAAATGGCTCCGCAAGTTAGGGGATGATTCCGTTTCACTGATTATGATCGCCATGGCTGATTGCAAAAGCACCCTTGGTCCAGCCTCCGACAAAACAACACTTGACCGTCATCTGGCCTGGTCAAAAAATCTCATGAAACAATATTTTTACGAAATCCGATATCAACTTGCACAGGTCAGCCTGATCAATGGAAAGGATTTGCTTGCCCTTGGAATGTCACCGGGTCCTGAACTGGGTCAGATCCTGGCAGCTGTGAGAGAAGCACAGGATCTTGGGACCATACAAAGTTATGACGAAGGTCTTGCTTTGGCGAAAAAAATGATTCAGAATCGCCAATCGTTATAATCTGAGATACGGTATGCATCTCTCTTTCAGCTTTACAAAAAAGTACTTGACATTGATCGAAAAAGAAATATTTTTTCAAAAAAAATTAACCTCATTGCAAACCAAATGGCCATTACTGCCGTTGTACATGCTCGAACAGCAGCCGGCCATTTGATTGTTTGACATCCCATAAATCGATGCGAAGGAGAAACATATGATCCATGTTGAAAACCTGACAAAGTATTACAATGAATTTTGCGCTGTGGATCAAATCAACCTCCACATCCGGAAAGGTGAAATTCTGGGCTTGCTGGGACCAAACGGGGCTGGAAAAACAACAACGCTCCGAATGCTGACCGGCTTTTTTCTTCCCACGTCCGGCAACATCCATGTCAAAAATTATTCTATCCGGGAGCACTCTCTTGAAATCAAAAAACTGATCGGATATCTACCGGAATCCGCACCGTTATATCATAATATGCTGGTTTATGACTATTTGGATTACGTCGCCAATATTCGCGGGCTCACGCCGGATCAGAAAATAGCCAGGCTTAAAAAACTGGCAGCTCTATGCGGCCTGAACAATATCATGCACAAACCCATCAGCGAGTTATCAAAAGGGCTGAAACAACGG
Source organism: Desulfobacteraceae bacterium (assembly GCA_003599865.1). GTDB lineage: Bacteria > Desulfobacterota > Desulfobacteria > Desulfobacterales > SURF-7 > QZKS01. The sequence goes on along the minus strand of QZKS01000088.1, from coordinate 82,367 downwards.
GTCGGCATTGCCCATGCCATGATGAGTGATCCTGAAATTCTGGTTCTGGACGAACCGACCTCCGGTCTGGATCCGAATCAAATTGTTGAAATCCGCGAAATCATTCGACAGATCGGAAAAGAAAAAACCATTGTTCTGTCTACCCACATCCTCAGTGAAGCGGAAGCAGCCTGTGATCGTGTCGTGATCATCAATCAGGGGAAAATTGTTGCAGACGGCAGTACGGAATCCCTGAGACAGACAGGCAACCGGGAATACGACATCCGGCTGTCTTTGTTGAATGCCAACATAGACCATGTCCAAAAACAACTGATGGCCATTGATGGGATTTCCGGTATATCGCCTTCTGTTTCAGATGATTCAACGGTATTGAATCTGACACTCGCATGCAAAAGCGACGATGATATCCGAAGCACGATTTATCAAAAAATAAAAGAAACCGATTGGATACTGATAGACTTTCACCAGGAAGGCAAATCATTGGAAAACATATTCCGCGAACTGACCAAGGAGAACTGATATGAGGCAGGTAATCCATATTTTTAATAAAGAATTCAAAGATTATTTTATATCCCCGATTGCATACATCGTGATTTCCGTATTTCTCATTGTCACCGGGTGGCTGTTCTTTTCCACCTTTTTTCTGTACAATCAGGTCAGTCTCAGAAACTTTTTTTCCCTTCTGCCGCTGATATTTTCGTTTGTGATTCCGGCCATCACCATGAGGCTCTTTTCCGAAGAAATCAATATCGGCTCCTATGAAATACTACTGACCATGCCGGTCACATTCAAAGATGTCATTTTTGGGAAATTATTGGCCGGCATCGCCATGGTTGTATCCATGCTCCTGCCTACATTTACTTATGCGATTACCGTGGCTTTCCTGGGCGAACTGGACTGGGGACCGATTATCGGCGGATATTTCGGTGCCATTCTCATGGGAGCTGCTTTCACATCCATCGGCTTGTTTGCCTCCTCCCTTACCCGAAATCAGATCATCGCGTTTATCATCGGTATGGCCATCTGCTTCAGCCTGACGCTGCTCGACAAGATGCTGTTCCTTTTTCCCGGTTCCATTCTTGGTGTGATTGGATACATCGGAGCGGATTTTCACTTCCAGAACATCTCAAAAGGCATTATCGACACCCGGGATATCATCTATTTTATCAGCGTAATGGTCATCAGCCTTTATGGTGCTCAACTGGCGATGCAAGAAAAAAATTAAGGAGAATACAATGATCGCGACAAACAGATCCGGAAAATATATCAAATTTATGATCTACCTGATTATCATTGTTCTTGTGAATATTGTAAGCACAACACTGTTTTTAAGGGTTGATTTGACCGGCAATAAAATTTATTCCCTATCCGATGCCAGTAAAAAAGTGGTTGCCACGCTTTCCGAACCCTTGACCATAAATGTGTTTTTTACAAAAAATCTTCCTGCGCCTTATAACAATACAGAACAGTATCTCCATGACCTTCTGGAAGAATATGCAATTTACGCAAGCAAGTACCATAACTACTTCAACTACCGGTTTTACGATATCAGCCCGGACGGGGAAGATCTGACGGAATCCGGTAACGAGTATCGGGAGCTTGCCGGAAACTACGGAATTACGCCCGTTCAGATTCGTGCCATTGAAAGAGATGAAATTAAATTTAAAAATGCATACATGGGACTTGTCATTATCCACGGCGATATCATTGAAAAAATACCGACCATCACCTCGACGGAAGGACTGGAATACAATCTTACCACATCCATCCAGAAAATGAACAACAAGATCAGCGCCCTGCTTGCTCTGGATAAAAAAATCAACATCACGCTGTACCTCTCCTCCTCCATGAAACAAGTTGCTCCATTTATGGGGCTGGCGGACCTGCCGGCACTACCGGAAAAAATCGAAAAAGCGGTTGAAAAGCTGAATCGGAAAAACTATGGCAAGCTTGAATATCAATACCTTGATCCATCAACCGATCCCAACCTTATGGAAGAAGCAAATCGTCAAGGCCTGATGAGCTTGAAGTGGCCTGCAGTACCAAAACGGAATATAGAACCGGGTTCCGGTATTATCGGGCTGGTCATGAAATACGGTAAAAAAACTATTGATATACAACTGCTCAGCATGTTCCAATTTCCGCTCATTGGTACAAGGTATGAATTGGTGAACATGGAAGATCTGGACGATATCCTGAATGAAAATATTGAAACCCTGATCGATATCAACGAGAGCATCGGATTTCTCTCCGACCACGGCACCTTGAGTCTTTTCAACAGCCCGCAAGACCAGACCGAAGGATTATCCAATTTCAACTCTTTAATCTCTCAAAATTATTCTTTCAAACAGGTCAATCTGAAAGAGGAAAACATTCCGGAAAGTCTCAACAGCCTTCTGATTGTGGGACCGACGGAAAACTTTACCGACTATGAACTATATCAGATCGATCAGTTTTTGATGCGCGGCAAAAATCTTGCGATCTTTGCCGATTCTTTTCAGGAAGTAATGCCGCAGAACAATCAGACCTTTGCCTTTAATCAGGGACCGACGTATCTTCCGCTGAATACCGGGCTTGAAAAACTTCTCCATCATTACGGCATTCAAATCAAACAATCGTTTGTGCTGGATGAGAACTGTTATAAACAAGTAAAGCCGCCTCAATTCGGAGGGGGTGAAACCCCCATCTATTTTGCACCCATCATTCAACAGGAAAATATCAACAGTGATCTGCCTTTTATGAAGAGCATCAAAGGTCTGGTCGCTTTCAAGATTTCTCCGATTGAACTGATGGATGATCAGATAAAAGCCCATAACCTTACGGCAACAAAACTCTTCTCCTCTTCAGAAAAATCATGGGAAATGAAAGACCGTATCAATCTGGATCCTCGGTTTATCAGGCCTCCGCGATCGGATGAGGCAAACGAAAGCTTTCCCCTCGCCTATCTCATAGAAGGGGAATTTCAAAGCTTTTTTGACGGAAAACCCCTTCCGGTAAAAACCGTGGAGCAGGATATCGAAGAAGAAAAAGACATTGAAAAGATCGGACCGGAAGATGCCGATGAAGAAAAGCCGGAGATCGACCCGTCAACCGTGGAAGGAAAAGCGCGGTTTGTTTCCAAAGGCAAGTCGGCAAAAATTTTCGTCCTTGCATCTTCCGAGATGATCAAAAACAATATCATCGATGAAGAAGGAAAAGGGCCGAACGCCACGTTTATTCTGAATGCCATAGATTATCTGAACGGTCGGGACGATATTGCTGTCATGCGAAGCAAAGAGCAACGGCTGAACCCGCTTTTTGAAACCGATGCCCTGACAAAATCCATAATCAAGACATTCAATATTGCCGGATTGCCGATACTGGTTGCGCTGTTCGGACTGTTTATATGGTTCAAACGTCATGGCCGAAAAAAACAGATCCAGATGATCTTTCAAAAAAATTAAAAATTTGCATGCCCAACACACGGATCAAAAAGGTTACCAAATGAAAAAAGAATATATCATACTTGCCGTTATCATTGCCGCATTAACCCTATATCTTGTTTTTCATAAACCGGATAACATTCATTATCAGCTTCCCCGGCTTTCCGTGATCCAGCAGAATGTGATTTCAAAGATAGAAATCATCAAAGATGGAAAAACACTGGGCCTGATCAAAAAAGATGACAAGTGGCGGATTGTTCCGGAACAATACCCGGCAGATACAGAAATGATCCGCCGGATGCTGGATGTCATTGATGATCTGGCGGTTACGGCACTGGTTTCCGAATCGGAAAATTACGTTCGGTATGAACTGGATGACAAAAACAGAATCCATGTCAAGGCGTTTAAGGGAGACGATATCATACGAGAGTTTTATATCGGAAAAGCCGCGCCATCCTTTAATCACACCTTTATCCGGCTGCAAACCGATCCCAAGGTCTACCATGCCGGAAACAATTTCAGATCCGGATTTGACCAAACCATGGAAAGTCTGAGAGATAAGACCGTCTTGTCGTTCCATCAAAACGATATTCACGAAGTCCTGATCGAGAAAGGACAGCAACAAATCGCTTTTGTACAAAAACAGATTCCGGTAGAGAAAAAAGCCGAATCTGCGGAAAAGCCGAATCAAAACACTATCGCACCGGAAACAAAGCAGGTATGGCAGGATGCTTCCGGAAAAGACATGGATCTTTTAAAAATGAATACCTTCCTGTCCAGGTTGTCAAAGCTGAAATGCAAAAAATATCTTACAGACAAAACAAGGGATGACCTGGGGGATGCGATCTGTACGGTTCATTTGAAAGGCCCAAACGAATATTCTATTTCACTTTTTGCAATGGATGAGGATAACCAGGAATACCCGGCAATATCCTCTCAGAATGATTATATTTTTGCCCTGGACAAGACAACTGCCGATTCCATTATTGCAGCGTTTGATGAAAAGAAAGAAGAAACAGGATTACGACCGGACTAAGGTTTCCAAAACAAAATAAAAATAGGCGGCGCTTCCCAGATAAAGCTGCATGATTCCGAATGCCGCTATTGTTTTATACAGAACATTGCGGCTTTTTACCATCTTGTATCCGTACCAGGTTGCCAGGCCCAGAATGATCTCCGGAATCAGGATATAAATGGCAACATGCCCCACCATGGTGACATTCCGGGCATACCAGGACTCCAGCATCCATAAGGTCTGCTCGGACCCGCCGAACATGATAAGTGACAAAAACCCTACGCCCAGAGCGGCTTTTCCGGATGAAAACCGCTTTTCCATCTGCTCACCGACAAATACAATGATAAATAAGGGGATCGTCCACAACCCCATCATATATCCGGAAACCGTTCCGATCTTAAACAATCCGTCTTCCGGAAAAACCAGAATTTTCAGTTGTGCGGACAAAAACCAGTCCGGAAATACCTGAAACAGGCTTAGAATCGAAACAAAAATCCAGAGCTGAAGCCAATCCCGGTCCTTGCGAAACCATCCAACAAACACCAGGATGAGATCATAAACAATGACCAGAACAAACAAACGGATTCCGGTCCTTACATTGACCGGCGCGACAATCATCAGAATACAGATCAGAGAGAACAGGGCATGAACAACAAAAGCATCTTTTTCTCTGGTTTCAAGGTGAATGGATTTCAAAAAGGATTGCATCCCATCTCCGTTCCCGTCCTTGCCGGACTGAAAAATTTCAGGTCTCAGAATGTGTAACACAGCTTCAGGCCCAGGGAACGGCCTCTCTCCGGCCAATACCCGGCCAATGGAAGCGTGTATTTTGAATCGTCGTTATCCAATAAATTTTTGACATAGACGGAAACATCCAGCGTTTTCCAGTACACGTCCTTGAACAAGAGGGCCATATCCATGAAATGTTCCGGGCCAAGGGTTTCATACGATGTTGAATACCCGGGATTCGGATTTTGTCCGGTCATCCAATGCCATCCCCGGTAATGAATATTGGCCGTTATATTATAAGCAAAACTCAAATCAAGGCCCAGATTCCATATCTGGTGGGGAAAGTGAAGCAGTGTCCGGTCATTTGCAAATAAAAACTGCCCTTCAAAACTGTAAAAAGATCCATACGCCGAACTTTCCAGATTGTCGATCCTGGATCGAAGAACCCGGGAATAATTTCCATACCAGGTGATCATTTTATGGAGCTGATGACGGACATCCAATTCCAGTCCGCTGGTGGTAATGTTGTTCGAGTTCACATAAAACAGATAATGCTCTACGTCATCTACCGTTATCTGATCACCATAAAAATTGAAGGCATTCTTGAAAATCGTATGATATCCGGTGATACTGGTATGAATGCTTTTGGTGGCATAAATAAGTTGCAGGTCATGGGATTCCACCTCCTCTGACTCGGTTACTCCAAGATATTGTTTTGACTCTGTTTCCCATCCAGTAGGGGGAATGACAGGTTTCTGGCCCAGAAAGCTTTTGGCAACCGGAGGCCTTACATACCCTGTGTTATACAGATATTTGGTCGTCCAGTACTGACCAATTCCCAGAATGGATGCAAACCGGGGGAGCACTTTGGTTTTGTCTTCCCGCAAATCATTATGATCAACCCGAAGTCCGAATATCAAATTTAAATTCTGAAACACACTCCAGTTATCTTCCACATATGCCGCCATGGTCAGATCCCGATCCTCAGGAATGACCAAGGGTACCAGCTCCGTTGTTGTTCCGGTTGAATCTTCCGGCAGGGGATATTGAAGTTTTTGATAAATGGGATCGATCTCGGTCCGGACCATGCTCACTCCGGTAAGCAGCTGATGCCGGCTCAAGACTCTTGCCCGCAGCATGCTTTCAAACCCCATACGCGTCTCCCGGCTGTAATAGGATTCTTCTATCTTGGTCAAACCGGATGTCACCACCGGATTTGCCTGGCCCTGCCAGCGTTCCATCAAATCCGTAAATATTCTGGTCTCAAGGGAAACCTGTTTTGTAAAATCCTTTTTATGCCCCAGATCCATATAATAATGCTTTCTGCGATTGTATTCGGTTGCAAGCGGCGAGTTGATATCAAACCAATTCGGCGTTGAATCCAGGCGGGAATCCAGCAGATCCGAGGCTCTTGCAGTAAACATAAACTGACGCTGCTTGATCTTCCCATACATCTCCCACGAATCCTTGATTTCATCCATGGAACCATAGGCAAACCAATCCGGATGCGGCTTAAAACCGCCATCAGGATATCCATCTGCTTTTGCGGTGGTAAAGGACAGCATGACATCGTGATCCGCGTCTTCCTTATTTCCATATAAAACATTGGCATATCGGTAGCCATCTCCCGTTGCTCCGTCCACGGTTGTCTGCAGCCCATTAATATCTCCGCCGTCTTTTGTAATAATATGGATAATCCCCAGGGCGGCATCGCTGCCCCAGAGCGTTGACCCAGGACCTCGTACAATCTCCACTCGTTTAACCTGGGAAAGCAATGGGAAGATAAAATAGTCACCCGGGCCCTTATCAACAATACTATTCATGTTGTGGCCGTCAATCAGCAGAAGAAACGGCTCATTCTCGCCGGCGACGATCCCTCGGGTGCCAATCAATGGGTTGGCTGCATTTCGTGCAGGCATGAATCCAACAGTTCTTTCCAGCAACTCCTTGACATTACGGATACCCTGTCGTTGGATATCCTCTGCCGTATATACCGTAACAACAGATGGCGCATTGAGAATAGACTGCTCATTTTTGGAAGCGGTAAGGACAATGGCTTCTGCCTGAAGCCACCGGATCTCATCTTCGACGCGATGATCTGCTGTTGTTGAATTCAATAGGTCTTGTTCAAGGCAGTATGTACTGCTGCTGAAAAACAGGATCAGAAACCCGGCGAGAACCACTTTATGCCATTTTGTCATAGCCACCTTCCCAGAAAATTGTATAAATAAATTCATTGCCTTGCAAGCTAAGAAAAAGCAAGCCGCCTGTCAAGTAAGAAATAAATGACAGCCGCTCCTACGATACAATTCAAAAATGGACGGACAAAAAAAACAGACGGCTTCCCGAAAACCGTCTGTTTTGGGTCAAACTGATGTGCTAATCGACAAAGATTATATCCGGATTGATCTTTCCATTTTCACTGGGATATTTCTGTATGGTGGTTTTCAATGCCTCTGCAACCTTATGAATGTTCTCATCCGACATTCCATGTTTAATTCTGATCACCTCTACCGGCAATCCATCGGCTCCAATACGGTTCTGGTTGCGGACAGGAACAGCATAAATACCGAATTCCTCTCCCATTTTATCCGCTCCTTTATGGGTGATATTGACCATATCAAACATTCCGGACCGTTTCTTCATCCAGTTCCAGGAAAGAGCCTCCGACAATCTGTTTCTGGAACTTCCGACGATTTCTACAAATGCTTTACAATCCTTCTCATGGGCTTCGCCAAGAGAACGATCATTTGCCATCTCTGTTAAATGCAGCCAGGTATCCGGCATCGCCAGAAATGTATTCCGGTTTTCCGTAACAAGATGGCTGAATATTTCAGCCCGTTGATCTCCATTGCCCAGATACAGGTGATGAAATGCCAGTCTGGATGAGTATTTATCTTTCTTGCCGCGGGAACTCTGAACTCCATGCGGTGCGCCGATGTTTTTCAATATTCTGTAAATCTCATTATCCGAATGGAAGTCCGGATCAAAATTCGGATACGCAATATCATGCTCGCTGAAAAATTGTCTATCAACGAGAACCTGAACAATATTCTCATTATCCTCTTTTGATCTTCGGGTTCCGATAAAATTGTTTCCGGTACTCATATCAAATAGAAACATGGTGGTTTGAGGATCCGATATTTCAGCTGCCTTTTGAAATGATTTGAAATCAAACTCTCCATTTTCATTCATGTACCGATACCGGACAATTTTCATATGATCAAATGTGGCTGCATAAGCTCCATAAAAATTGGACCCCATAACAACGGTTTGTATGGGGGGACGGCCCAGAGACGTCCGAACGGAATTGAGTACCGGCATCGTCAAATGTTTATAGCCGCTTGCCATTCCAATCGTTTGATAGGAAATGATTTTTTCAGCATCATAGGCGCCCTTTCCATAAATGTCTTCTCCATCAAATCGCATGGCCTCTTGCAGTGCCGGAGCAACCGGTGTTCCATATGCTGCCGGATTTTTGGTCAGATCATCACCAAACTGCTGCTCTCTGAACCGCTCAAGGGCTCTTCTTTGCGCGATAAAAACAGCAGGCGAATGAAAAATTTTCCCTTTTTTATTAACGAACACCTCACACTCTTCACGGGAACGGCCTTTTCCTTCCGCTTCAGCAACAGAATCATACCAGGTTTTGCTATTTTTGTGGTATACCCGTATCCGGTCCTTATCATTAAAGACCATTCCCTGAGCCAATGAAACCTTGTCCGGTCTTGGATCCGAATTATACAACGCCTGCCTTGCTGCAATCGGATTCTGGGGTTTTTTGGAAACGGTTTTCCCATTGTGTTTCCAGAAACAGTCTGAAAATTCTTTGGCGGATTCCATTGACTGATTATAATTTATCATTTTATCATCCTGTTTTGTTTATCATTACGAAATTATAAGTTTGTTATTTCACTCGCCTTCAAGTCTTTTCTGCTATATATGGAAAACCAAGTTCATGTCAATATGGACATCGGAGGCATGATCTGTTTTTTTTATGTTTAACAGCATATTAGCGGTTCACCCTTGTCCGAAAGACAATTCGCCCCCTAACCTCTTTATTTTCTTGACACAATCTATAAATAAACGTATTGGAGTATACGTTTTTGCTAACATCCAATACCTTTCATAAGATTCGAATCGATTGAAATGGCTAAGGGGGAACCGTGTCCAAGCAATATCCTGAATGCCCGCTCTATGCGCACACCAATTGCAAGGAGTTGGAGAATGAAAAAATATGCGCCATTGTTCGAAAAGACAAAATCTGTTTAAAAAAAAAGAATAAAAACAAAGAGCAAAAGTAATTCAGCCGCGTGTGACTCACCGTTCTCTTTTCTACAATTCTTGCAAAATTTGTTTCACAATGTTGCCATCGGCAGATGATCCGAAGTAAGACATAATGGGTTTCATTGCCTGCATTTTGTTCTTGAATTGTGAAAAATCAATGTTTTGACGAATCCATTCGCATATTTCATCTTTTGAAGCCAGTTTCGGTAAATAATGTTCAAGAATTCGAATAAACATCGAATCATCCGAAATCCCTTTGGCTTCTAGCATTTCTTTTTCAGATTTGATCAATTTTTTCAAAATCCTGACGGTCTCTTCATGATCCAGATCTTTTTTATCAATTCTACCAAACTCCCCCAATGCAACCCGAATGGCATTCTTCCTTTCTTCATCTTTTTCCTTTATTGCTGATACCAGATCTGCTTTCATTTGATCCCGAATGGTCATATTCAACCTCCTTAAGATGATTTTTCAATTGCAAACAAATATATACCGTTTTTGCATACGTATATCCAGCAGATTATAATGGCAAATGAAGGAAATCCATCTCTGTCAATTCTGCCTTTTATGCCAAAAAAAAACCGCCATCATGCTGATTGGCATAATGGCGATTAACATTCTGAAATGGCGGAGAGACCGGGATTCGAACCCGGGGTGCAGAGTTACCCGCACACTCGCTTAGCAGGCGAGCGCCTTCAGCCGACTCGGCCATCTCTCCCCAAAAAAAGAGCGGAGGGAGTAGGATTCGAACCCACGGAGCTTTGACACTCAACGGTTTTCAAGACCGCCGCCTTCAACCACTCGGCCATCCCTCCACGTTATGTAAAGCGACTTATTACCATCTTGAAAATTACAGGTCAATCTTTTTTGTTTGGAAAACAACTTTTTAAAATATTGTTGCAACAAAGTTTTCTGATTACTATTGCAAAAAATAATAAACTCCATATAATAATCCGGTTAATGAAAACTTTTTAATTCAGGGGATAAATCATGAAACAAAAATATAGTGTCTTGCTTGGTGAAAATGAAAATGAAATTCTCATAAGAGAATCCGGCGAGTTGGATAAAGGTGTATTTTCAACAATATTTGAGCAAAAATATAACAAAGAAATGATACAGGCTGCATGTGAAAAAGAAGATGCTTTTTTGATTTCCTCCATCAGAACACAAGGCTTCTATCCGGTCAATGCCTGTGCCGACCTGATTGCAAAAGGAATCAGGGATTTTCTGGGATCCGGCTGTAATGAAACCATAGAAATTTCATTTAACGATATCAGCATATTAAAAGATACCTTCCCCGAAGTCATCCTGGATGAGGAGGATGCCAACCCGGTAGAGCTGGATACCCTGTTGGAAGATGAAAGCAATATCGAAGATGACACCATTCTTGGAGATGATGATATTGATACCATTTCACCCTCAACACCTTCAATCAAGATAGCCGACGATGATGGAATACAAGCAGACGATGACATTTAGAGTATCGGAACATATCAGGTAATCCCTTATTTTCAATACATAAAGAAACAGAACATGTGATACTGAAACCACCCGCGTCCGGGTGGTTTTGCTTTCTATCCAAAGCCAAACTTGACTTGAAAATCAAAAGTCTTTATGAATTGATTTCTTGCAGTGATAACGCTATTCAATTCAAACTAAATAAGAATGGAATCCATGAAAAATAAAATCCAGAATCTGATTCAAAAGGCCATCGAAAAAGCCTACAATAATAAGCTTCTGCCATCTTGCGAGTTTCCGGAGATCGAGATCGAGGAACCCAAAATCGAATCGCAGGGAGACTTTTCCACAAATATTGCCATGAAAATGTCCAAAATTCAAAAAATGCCTCCTCGCAAAATCGCCGAAGCAATTGTTTCTGCAATTGAAGATTCAGAACAAATTCTGGAAAAACATGAAATCGCAGGACCAGGCTTTATCAATTTTTTTATCCGCAATGAATCCTGGTATCCCTTTTTAAAAAAGATCCATGAAAAAGGGAACGACTATGGTTCATCCAATATCGGTCAGGGGAAAAAGGTACAGGTTGAGTTTGTCAGTGCAAACCCGACAGGACCGCTGCATGTGGGACATGGACGTGGTGCGGCAGTCGGCGACAGCATGGCCAATATCCTTTCCTGCTGTGGATATGATGTCCAGAAAGAGTATTATGTGAATGATTCCGGCCGTCAGATCCGAACCCTGGGACTTTCCGTGTTTCTCCGATACCGGGAAATCTTCGGCCAAGCATCGGACTTTCCCAAAGATTGTTATCAGGGTGATTATATTAAAGATATTGCGAAATCATTGCAAACCGAAATCGGCCGCGATCTTCTGGATCAAAATGAAGAAGATGCCATTGACCGTTGTGCAAAATATGCGGCGTCCATCATACTGGATGGAATTAAGACCGATTTGCTGGATTTTCGGGTTACCTTTGACCGATGGTACAGCGAACAAAGCCTGTTTGATTCCCAAAAAGTCGATATCATCCTCAAAGAGCTTAAAGAAAAAAATATCATTTATGAAAAAGATGGCGCAAACTGGTTTAAAACCAGTGCGTATGGGGATGAAAAAGATCGTGTTGTCATTCGTGAAAATGGACTGACAACCTATTTTGCCTCTGACATCGCATATCATAAGGACAAGTTTCTGCGAGGCTTCGATCGGGTAATCGATGTATGGGGTGCGGATCATCATGGCTATATCCAGCGCATCGCAGCATGTGTTGAGGCAAGCGGTTACAGAAGAGATCAATTTCATGTGATTCTCGTGCATCTTGTGAATCTCCTCAGAGGAGGAGAGCCGGTTGCCATGTCCACCCGATCCGGAGAATTTGTCACACTGAAAGAAGTCGTCGATGAAGTCGGGAGCGATGCTGCAAGATTTATCTTTCTTACCCGCCATTATGAAAGCCCTCTTGATTTTGATCTGGAACTTGCGGCCAAGAAGACAAACGAAAATCCGGTATATTACGTCCAATATGTGCATGCCCGAATATCCAGCATCGGGAAAAAAGCTGCTGGGGAAGATACTATCATCCATAATCGGGAATGGGATGAGAGAGCAATTCAATTGCTTCAGGAACCGGAAGAAATACAACTGATCCGTCAAATGGTCCGATATCCGGAAACCGTTCTCACCAGTGCAGAAATGATGGAACCGCACCGAATAACATTTTTCCTGATGAATCTTGCATCATCCTTTCACACCTATTACAATAAACACAAGGTGCTAACCGAAGATCCTGATCTGACAAAAGCCAGACTCTATCTTGTCGATGCAGTAAAGACGGTTATCCGAAACGGTCTGGCACTTCTTGGCGTTTCCGCACCGGATAAAATGTGAGTTTACACCCATGGAAAAAAACAAGTCCGCCGCACAGCAACCATCCTGCAAGGATGAACAGTTGATTCAAATGCCCAGAAAACGAGCAATGGGATGGATTGTCATCTTTTGCTTCATTTCCGTCTGGATATTCTTATTGGGTATTTTGGTCGGAAGGGGAATGGCTCCGGTACAATTTGACATCAATGCGCTTCAAAAAGATCTGGCAGACCTCCGGCTTGCCCTGATTAACAAGGAGTTGCAACTAACAAAAAGTGATACCACGATTCTGACGGAAAAGCCGGATTTTGAATTTCACGAGAACCTGAAAGAAAGCAAGCCGGATACATCCGTAAGTTTTCAAACGGAAACCCCGGAGCCGACGGAAATTTCTCAGACAGGCAAGCCATCACATAAAACCAGAACGGTTATCAAAAAGAAACAACTTGCGGACAAACCGGAAAAACCATCTCTTCCCAAACAAGAGCCTTCTCCGGCAGATGCCGATTTATCTGAAAAAAAAATGACCATTCAGATTGCTTCTTTGCGGGATTCCAAAGAAGCGGATCAATTGATTTCCACTCTGCAGAAACAAGGCATTCCAGCCTATAAATCCGTAGGCGTCTTATCGAAAGATAACATATGGTATCGTGTTCGCGCCGGTTACTTCAGCAGCAAGGAAGAATCCCAGGCCATGATGGCAAAAATCAAAAAAACCCATAATGGAGCGATTCTGTTAAAACAATAAGTTGGCAGGTTTTTACAAAGGATGAAATCGCCGTAAGCGAACTTTCAACCGTTTCAGATAACCAGAGTCAGGAGTTGGTATGCCCATCACAAAAAATGATATTATTCACGTTGCCGATCTGGCAAGGATTGAAATCGATGAGGTCTCTTTGGATAAACTGACAGAACAGATCGGTCGGATTCTTGAATATGTAGACACATTAAACCAGGCAGAAACAAATTCAATTCAAAAGACATCGCATGCAATCACATTGACCAATGCATTCCGGGAGGATATCACCAGAGAATATCTTACAAACGATCAAGCACTCTCCAATGCTCCGGAAAAAGAAAATGGAGCCTTTGTAGTGCCGAAAGTCGTTGAGCGATAGAAGGAGCCACGGAAATGAAGCTGCATGAATTAACCATACACGAAGCGCATGATCTGCTGAAGACCCGGCAGATATCCTCCACCGAATTGACCCGGGATGTTCTGGATCATATTGACAAAACGGATCATAAAATCGGTGCATATCTCTCTGTTTTTCAGGAGCAGGCCATCGCTCAGGCCAGGGATGCGGACAACATGATCGGCAGAAGTGAAATCCAGCCCCTTACCGGCATCCCCTTATCCATAAAAGATTTGATCTGTACCAAGGATCTTCCGACAACATGCGCGTCCAAAATACTGGAAAACTTTATACCTCCATATGATGCTACCGTGATGGTAAAACTGAAAAATGCCGGGGCTGTCACACTGGGAAAGGCAAACATGGACGAATTCGCCATGGGCTCCTCTACGGAAAATTCCGGCATGCATCTTACCCGAAACCCATGGGATGTAACCAGAATACCAGGCGGGTCCAGCGGCGGTTCAGCAGCATCCGTCGCTGCGGACATGTGTATCGGCTCGCTGGGGTCCGATACCGGCGGTTCCATACGTCAGCCGGCTTCCCATTGCGGCATTGTCGGAATGAAGCCCACCTATGGAAGGGTTTCCCGATTTGGACTCGTGGCATTTGCGTCATCCCTCGACCAAATTGGTCCGCTTACCAAAGATGTGACGGATTGTGCCCTTCTGATGAATGTAATTTCGGGTTATGACCCATCAGACTCAACATCCGTACCAAAAGAGGTTCCTGACTTTCAAAAATCTCTGTCCATGGGAATTGGCGGCATTAAAATCGGATTGCCGAAGGAATACTATACAACGGATGGAATGGATCCGGATGTTGCTGCCGCCATCGACAATGCCATCCATACCTTGAAAAATCTTGGTGCGGAATTTGTCGATGTCTCTCTTCCTCATACCCAATATGCCGTGGCGGTCTATTATGTGATTGCCCCATGTGAAGCCAGTTCCAACCTGGCAAGATACGATGGTGTTCGTTATGGATTCCGGGATAGGGAACCGGAAGATTTAATTCAGATGTATCGCAGCACAAAATCAAAGGGATTTGGTCCGGAAGTGCAACGAAGGATTATTATCGGAACGTACGCTCTTTCCGCCGGATACTATGATGCATATTATGGTAAAGCATCCCAGGTCAGAACACTGATGATCGAAGATTTTCAAAATGCTTTTCAGAAATGCGATTTGCTTCTTTCTCCGGTCACCCCGAGCCCGGCCTTTAAAATCGGTGAAAAGGCGAACGACCCTTTAAACATGTATTTATCGGATATATTTACACTGTCAGCCAATCTTACCGGCGTGCCCGGAATTTCCATCCCTTGCGGATTTTCAAAAGACCGGCTGCCGATCGGACTGCAATTAATGGGCAGACATTTCAACGAAGAATTGCTGATCAAGGTTGCCTATAATTTTGAGCAAGCCACAACGTTTCATAAAGAAAAACCGGCTTTATAGGAAGGATGGATGAAATGAGTATTATGCCTGAAGGAGAAGCGCTGCGCAAAGCGATCAAATGGATTTCCGAAGAACAGGAATGCCGACCGGAAATACAAATCGGCAAGCTGATCAATGAAGCGTGCATCCGGTTTGACCTGTCACCCAATGAGAGTGAGTTTATCATCCGCTTTTACAGAAAGGAAAATGTCTCTCAGGAATAGATAAAGAAGGAACTGTGCCGAGAATTCAAATACTGCCTGATATTCTATCCAACAAGATCGCAGCAGGAGAAGTTGTCGAGCGGCCGGCTTCTGTTGTCAAAGAACTTCTTGAAAATGCGATTGATGCAAATAGCTCCCGCATCCTGATTGATATTGAAAACGGCGGCCGATCCTTGATCCGTATTTCCGATAATGGATCAGGAATGAACCGGGATGATGCGTTGCTCTCCATCGAACGTTATGCGACCAGCAAAATTCATACGGATGCAGACCTGTTTTCCATTAAAACACTGGGCTTTCGGGGAGAGGCGTTGCCCAGTATTGCCGCTGTCTCCCGATTTTCCCTGACCACCAGGGATGCCTCCTCGGAAACCGGAACCAAGATTCTGATTGACGGCGGAAAAATCAGGAATGTCATGGAAGTGGGCACTCCTGTCGGCACCATGATCGATGTTAACAATCTGTTTTACAATATACCTGCCCGGCGCAAGTTTTTAAAAGCGACTGATACTGAAATGGGTCATATCCTGGAAACTGTGTCCGCAGTTGCACTGGGGTGTCCGGAAATCGGATTCCGGATCACGCATAATGGGAAAACCGTCAAAAACTGGCCGCCTACAGACAATCCCCTGGATCGGGTTTCATCCGTGTTCGGGCAGGACATTCGAGGAGATCTGCATAAACTGCGGATGGAAAGCCAGGATGTCACTGTGTACGGCTGGATATCTTCTCCGTCTCTTACGCGAAGCACATCCCAAAAAATCTATCTGTATGTGAATGGCCGTTTTATACGAGACAGGGGGTTACAGCATGCCCTGTTCGAAGGCTACCGGGGAAGACTCATGAAAGGCCGTTTTCCGGTCGCCGTCCTCTACATCGACGTTCCGCATGAACAGCTTGATGTCAATGTCCACCCCACAAAACATGAGGTCAGATTTACAGGTTATCGGAATGTGTATGAAACCCTGAAGTCGGCGGTGTTCCGGACATGGGATGATATTGAGCATAAAAAGTTCAAACCCATTTCACAAAATCAGAGGAAACAAAACCCCCTGTTCCCAAGCCATGAAGCAGAGCCGACACCTGCGTTTTCGAAAAATCCGCATCAGAACAAGGAAATCCCCTTTCCGGTTTCTTCTCAAGAACCGCTATTGGAACTTGACGATAGGAAGGAAATCATAGCCGAAGAACAATATCCATACCTTTCATTGAGACATTCCGTTAACCACATCAGCAGAACACCCCATCACGATGATCCGGAAATGCAAAAAGAGCATGTTCCGTCGACCGAAACCCAAGCCCAGCTTGCCGTTATCGGCCAGCTTCATAATACATACATTGTCTGCGAATCTGAAAATGAACTGATTTTATTTGACCAGCATGCCGCCCATGAGCGAATCCTCTTTGAGCATTTAAAAAGAAAATCCAAAATAACCGGCTCCCTTGCTCAAAAGCTGCTGATACCGGAAATCATCGACCTGGGATATCAGGAAAGCATTACCCTTGAAAAACTCATTCCCGGACTTTTACATTACGGCCTTGAAATGGAGCCGTTTGGCGGCACTGCGTTTGCCGTCAAAACGATCCCATCCCTGATATCGGATAAGGAAGTCAAACCATTTATTATGGAAATGGTGGAAAGCATCACCGATATCGGTTTTTCCGATGGGATTGAAAAAATCCTGGATGAATGCCTGATCCTGATGGCCTGTCACGGATCGATTCGGGCAAATCAGGCTCTCTCGGTAAAGGAAATGACGGGACTAATCGATCAGCTTGCTTCATGCGAGAATCCTTCGCACTGTCCGCATGGACGTCCCATACGAATCAGCTGGCCAATTGTTGAACTTGAAAAAAAATTCAAGCGGATTCTATAAACAAAATGAGGACACCATTGTCATTGACCGGAATCATCTGCTGTACTATTGTAACATTCGATCGGTGATCGATATTGATCTTCCTGTTTTCCCGTTATTTCAGATCCGATTCATATCATATATTACAAGGCAGGCTGCCATGGAAATTTTCAACAGAGATGGAATTGATTATACGATCGAAGACTGTTCGGTCAGTGATATCTTTAACTATAACGAAATTCTGGTTCTGAAAGTCATTCGGGAGATCTTGTGGAAAGATCAAACACTTTGCCGATGCCCCATTTGCATTGAAGATCTGTTTGCCCTGTCTTTAAATTCAATCCCTCCGCGGTATATTCAGATTACCAGCATTGAAAAATATTTGAACAGCGCAAACTTTATCAGCGAAAAAACAATACGGGAAAAAGTATTGGCCGCATGGGAAAAAATTAAAGCCAAACCCGGACATTGAAGTTCATCCTTTCAGGAATATCGTATAAAACCGGATTCCTGTTCCCGGCAGGATCATCTTCCGGAAACCAGGCTGGCCATTCTTTCCGCGATGTTCAAAAACGCCTTTCCCACCGCCGAATCAGCATGCTTTTCCTGAAAGGAAACACCTTGATCCCCGCAGGATACCATCTTTGTATCAAACGGTATTTTACCCAGAAAAGCAATTCCCGCCTCTTGCGCTGTTTTTTCTCCTCCTCCGGAACCAAACATATCCAGGGCTTCATTACAATGCGGGCAGACAAATCCGCTCATATTTTCAACCAGTCCAAATATCTCCATTTTTACGGTCTTGCAAAAACTGATCGACTTTCTCACATCTGCCAATGAAATCTCCTGAGGAGTAGTCACGATAATTGCTTTTGCATGGGGAATGATCTGAGCGATAGTCAAGGGCTCATCCCCTGTTCCCGGGGGAGCGTCTATCAAAAGAAAATCAAGATCCCCCCAGGCGACATCGGCTATAAACTGTCGAATGGCTGAATATTTCATCGGTCCTCGCCAGATAATGGCATCATCCTTGTTGATGCTCAAGGACTCGACGGACATGACCTTCAGGTTCTCTGAAAAAGCCGCCGGAACAAGCTTCTGCTCTGAATCCAGATCCAGCATTGCCGAAAGGCCAAGCATCCTGGGAATATCCGGGCCATGAATATCCACATCCATAAGGCCGACCTGAAACCCCTTTCCTGCCAGCGCAATGGCAAGATTAACGGAGGTACTGCTTTTCCCGACACCGCCCTTTCCACTCATAATCATGAAAATGTGTTTTATCTTATGCAAAGAATTCTTCAATGATGCATCGGGATCCGCTTTCTTTGCCTGATCCGGGCTCGAGGCGATGCTGATACCATCCTGACGTGATTTCATGTCAACACTCCTTTTTTACATCGAAATAAAAAAATAGAAAAATTAGGCCGCCTTCTGAAGGATGTCAAGTGATATTTTTTCCATTATCCCCTTATCTTTTTTACCAGTTCCGCAACCCTCTGTCCCAGCATCATCCCATTATTCTCTGTTTTTTCATCCGGGCTGCCGACACAGGAAACACCGTAATGTCCGGTTGCCGACAATGGGTCACCGACAATGATCATTCCATAAATCATCATGGCCTGGATGATGGACATCATGGTTGTTTCCTTGCCGCCCGACTGATCTCCTGATGTTGTAAAAGCAGCTCCGATTTTGTTTTCCATTTTTTTCCGGACACCCACAAAATCATCAAACACCTTTTTGAGCTGTGCCGCCATTACGCCGAAATAAACCGGTGACCCCGCTATCACGGCGTCAGAATTCAAAAAATCACTTGTCGTGACCGTATCTGTTTTTTGTAAACGCGCCGTGACACCATCGACACGCTCAACGCCCCATGCAATTGCTTCTGCCAGTTTCCGGGTATTTCCGCCTTTTGAATAATATAAAACAAGAACCTGCATAATACCTCCATACGATTCATTGAATCATTGTGGGTTCATGGATAGGAATCAATTATTCAACAAGATAAGGGATGCCCCTGAAAAATCAACCCCCCAATCGGTTTCAGAAAATGTTTACCAATAGTCAGGACCGACCCCTCCGATATCTTTTCAATTGACACATGCTCATCAAGTGGATTAACTGTTTTGATAATCCAGATCCAGAAGAACACACTGAACCCGGATACGGAATCAACAGTTATCAATGATCAATCAGACCATTCCGGCGGACCATTCCGGCGGACCATTCCGGATGATCCGACAGGAGAGCGCAATGAATCGGAATAAAATACCTTTTCTTATCTTTATGCTTATTGGATTTTTGATGACGGGTTGCACCTCTCACCTGAAGCTGAAAAATCTAGATTCCGGACATACCCTGAAAGGCCGATATGATAATGTTTACAAAGAAATAACGGTTGTCATGCCGGATGGAGATATATTGACGGGAAAATATCGCCCGGTGACGGAGAATCCCTATCCCTCTGAAAAGGAATTCAAACTGCCGGATCCACCTCCCAGATCCGGTTTCGGGTCCGGCGTACCTCATGGAATCCGTGCGGATGTTTATGCTCTTCTGAGATCGGAAAAAACAGATCTGATGATGGAAGTATTTCTGGGATATGACTCTTTTAAAGGCGGAGACGGCTATGGATTTGCACGAACCAATGACAAACGATCCTACAAGGTTACCTATTGATCTGTAAATATATGCCGGTCCCCGGGGGAAAGCGTGCTTTAAAAAAAGTTGCAATGATCTGGAATCCAGGCGCCCGTGAAATAAAAATCCCTCTATTGCTGATGTTGAAAAATGTATAATGATCAAAAAGTCATCGTCGTCATGCCGGCCTTTAATGCAGCAAAAACCCTGAAAAAAACGCATGATGAGGTTCTGGCTCAGGAAATCGTTGACCTGGTCATTGTCGTTGATGACAGCAGCAGCGACCAGACTGTCTCGATTGCCAACTCCCTTCCCCGGACAATTGTTCATCCGCACCCTTATAATCTCGGATACGGGGGAAACCAAAAATCATGTTATCGGATCGCTCTTGACCATGGTGGTGACATCATCATCATGATTCATCCCGACTATCAATATACTCCCCAGTTGATCCCGGCCATGGCATCCATGATCGGAAACGGACTATATCATTGTGTGCTTGGATCCCGAATACTCGGCGGGTATGCCCTGAAAGGCGGTATGCCGATCTGGAAATATATTGCCAACCGCTTTTTAACACTAACGGAAAATGTATTAACCGGTGCTAAACTTTCAGAATATCATACCGGTTATCGCGCATTTTCCGGGCAACTGATCCGTCAGCTTCCCCTGGAACGGAACTCAGATGATTTTTTATTTGACAATCAAATTCTGGCGCAAATTTTGTGGCTCGGTTACACCATTGCGGAAGTCAGCTGCCCGACCAAATATTTTCCGGAAGCCTCTTCTATAAACTTCTCAAGAAGTACCCGATATGGAATTGGATGCCTGGCAACAGCCTTTCAATTCCGTCTTGCAAAAATGGGACTTATGAGATTCAACCTGTTTTCCTGATCCAAATGCTTATCCCTGTATCGGGTTTTTTTCTATTATTAAATACAGAGCAAATCATTTGACAAAAAGGAAAGGGGTGTGTTAGTTTTCAACTTAAAGACCGTATGGTCTGTTTGTTAGTATTCAGCCATAAAAATGCATAACATTCCCATGATGGAAAAGGATGGTAACTTGCATTATCCCGGAGAAAAGGCCGTCATTTTTGATATTCAGCGGTTTTGCCTTCATGATGGACCGGGAATTCGCACAACCTGTTTTTTCAAGGGCTGCCCGTTATCCTGTGTATGGTGTCAAAACCCGGAATCCCATCGCGCGCAACCGGAACTGATTTTCTATGCAGAAAGCTGTATCCATTGCTTCACCTGTAAACAAATCTGTCCGGAAAATGCCATCTCTGAAACTCTGGCCCTTCGATTTGATCCTGAAAGATGCACGGCATGCGGCCTTTGCGTTTCCAAATGTCCTACAAACAGTCTCCGACTGGTGGGAAAGGAATGGGGCCTAACGGATCTTACGAATGAAGTCGTAAAGGACATCGCCTTTTTTCAGGACTCCAATGGAGGCATTACCCTTTCCGGCGGAGAACCGCTTCTTCAAACGGATTTTCTGCTGGCCTGGCTTCCCATGATACGGGAGAAACATATTCATACGACCATCCAGACCTGTGGTATGATGTCCTGGACCAATATCGAAAAACTGCTTCCCTTGCTTGATCTTGTGTTCTATGACCTCAAACATATGAATGATTCCATCCACAAACAGTTTACCGGAAAAGGGAATGCCAACATACTGGATAATTTCATCTGGTTATCGAAAAGCGGAATGGCTGTTCAGGCGAGAATGCCGGTTATCCCGGGTGTCAATACCGCGCCCGATAATATCCGGGAAACAGCCCGCTTCCTGAAGAAGAATCAGCAGGAAAGCATCCATTTGCTTCCGTATCATCCGCTGGGCGAGGCCAAGCTGAACCGAATCGATACATCCTTACGCCCCATGAATATCACGCCTCTGGATCTGAAAAATCTTCAAGAAATCCAAGAATTGTTTGAAAAGGAGGAAATCCATGCTGTTCTTTACGACTGATCACCTGGGAAGACCGGTAACCGAAGAAAAAAAACCATCGCGGGTGATGCGCTTGAAAAATTCCGTACAGACAGCCTCTCCCGGGATCTGTACGGATCGGGCCTGCATCTGGACAGCCTACCACAAACAATCGGATAACCGCAAAAAGTCCGCCCATATTCAGATGGCGGAATCCTTGCGTGAGGTATTGCTGAACAAAAAAATCCGCATCTACCCTGACGAACTGATTGTCGGCAATTATTCCTCCAAAAGAGTCGGCGGGTCCATTTTTCCTGAGCTTCATGGCGTTCCCGTATTGCTGGATATTTTCAAATTCTCCAAACGAAAAACCAATCCGCTCCGGATTTCCGGCATTGAAATCTGGAATCTGTTGAAAATCATTCCATTCTGGATGTTCCGATTTATGGCTCTCAAGGCTTACCGCTCCCCCTATCAACTCATCCGGCTGCTGATTCATCAGCTGAAAGGCCATTTCTATATCATTAACGAGTCAGGCGGAATCTCCCACATTGCTCCGGATTATGAAAAACTGATCTCCATCGGCACGGATGGAATCCTTGCCGAGGCCTCCGGATTTCAGAAAAATTCAATCCAGGGAACGGAAAAATGGTGTTTTTATGAGGCGGTGAAAATCATTGCAGATGCACTTGCAAAGTTCGGACAACGCTATGCGCATCTTGCTGAAAAAATGGCAAGTGCTGAATCCGATGCCGGTCGAAAACAGGAATTATTCACGATAGCCCAAACCTGTAGAAATGTGCCCCAAAAAGGCGCCTCATCCTTTCAGGAAGCTGTCCAGTCCCTCTTTTTTGCCCAGATTGCCATTAACCTGGAAAGTCTGGATAACTCGGTGTGCCCGGGAAGGATGGACCAGTATCTGTATCCTTTTTATGAAGCCGATTTGCAGCGCAAGCAAATCACTCGGGATAAAGCCAAGGAACTCCTCTCGGCATTTTCCATTAAAATGTCTGAAATCATACCTGTTTTTTCAGAATACCTCACCAATATTCATGGGGGCATGTTCAACGGTCAGGTGGTTACGGTAGGGGGATTGCGACCGGATGGAACAGACGGAACCAATGAACTGACCTATGTTTTTCTGGAAATCATGGATGAACTGCGAATGCGGCAACCCAATTATCATGCGCGGATTTCAGACAAATCCCCTGAACAATATCTGGAAAAAATCCATACCATGCTGGCCAACGGCAGCAATTCCCCGGCCTTGTATAATGATACGGTTATTGTGGATACCATGGTTCATCACGGATATTCCATCGAAGATGCAAGGGATTATACCGGCGTGGGGTGTGTTGAACCCGTGGCACAGGGAAAAAGCTTTTCATCAACCGATGCCGCGCTGTTGAATGTACCGCTGATTCTGGAGCTGGCGCTCAACCAGGGCAGACGGTTCGGTTCCCGGTTCCGGTCCGGAGCCAAAAGCATGCCCGTCAAAAACATGCGGTCCATGGAGGATGTAAAAACCGCTTTTGAAATCCAGCTTGCCGATCAGGTATCCCGGCTGATCAAAGATCTTCAGGCCATTGAAACGGCCAATCGAAAATATCATCCAACCCCCCTTACCAGCTCTCTTCTGGAGGGGTGTCTGGAAAACGGGATTTGCTCTACGGCAGGAGGAGCCCGTTACAACTTTTCCGGTATTCAATGTGTGGCTCCGGCAGATACCGGCGACTCCCTTTTTGCCATTGAAAAAGCGGTATTTACCGATCAAAAAATCACCCTCCCCGCGCTGGTGAAACAACTCAGCCTCAACCTGCCGGACAATTCCCTCCGGAATTATTTAAAAGCCATTGAAAAATTCGGTAATGACCAACCGGATGCAGACAAATGGACGGTTTATGTGGTGGAGCAATTTACACGGCAATTGAACCAATACCGGAATACCCGAGGCGGCCGTTATGTTCCGGGTCTTTACTCGGTTACCATCCATGAATATTATGGAAGAGTTACCGGTGCTCTTCCCAACGGCAGAAAAAAAGGAGAAAGCTTTTCCTCCGGGATTTCTCCATCCAATGGAATGGACAGGCTTGGGCCAACGGCTCTCATCAATTCGGTGAATCGAATTGATTTTTCCAAAATCGCCAACGGTGTCAATTTTAACCTGAAGTTTGACAGCCATACGCTCCGTGGACCAACCGGAAAACTTGCCTTGAAAAGTGTGCTGTCAACCTATTTCCGAAAAGGCGGCATGCAGGTTCAGGTGAATGTCCTTGACCCTTCCATGTTACTGGCCGCCAAGAACAATCCGGATCTGTATCCCCATCTTCTTGTCCGGGTTTCCGGTTATTCCGCTTATTTCAACGATCTGTCTCCCAAAATGAAAGATGAAATCATCCGGAGAAGCAGCATTATAAACTGATTGCTGCGGACTTCATCCCAAAGGCATTCGCGACTTCTTCACAGGTTAATTGACCTTTGTAAACGTTCAGGCCCCTTTTCAATGCGGTATTTTCCGTAAGGGCTTTCTTCAATCCCTTGTTTGCCAGCGCAAGGACATAAGGAAAAGTTGCATTGGTCAAGGCATAGGTTGATGTACGCGGAACAGCCCCGGGCATATTGGCAACACAATAGTGTACAATATTATCAATAATATATATTGGATCATCATGGGTTGTGGGCCTGCTTGTCTCCGCACATCCACCCTGATCGATGGCAATATCCACCAGCGCAGAACCCGGCTCCATTTTTTTCAGATACTCTTTCTTGATCAGTTTGGGTGCTTTGGCTCCCGGTATCAGCACCGCGCCGATCACCAGATCCGCACTGAGAATACTTTGTTCCAGATTCACGGGATTGGACATCAAGGTCACAGCTTGTGAATAAAAGAGATGGTCCAGATAACGGAGTCTCTCCTGATTGATATCGAGAATGGTCACCCGGGCACCCATGCCAATGGCAACTTGAGCTGCATTAATCCCGGATATGCCTCCGCCGACAATGGTTACACGGGCAGGTGCAACACCCGGGACCCCGGATACCAGAAGTCCCTTTCCGCCGTTTTTAACTTCCAGGCAGGCACAGCCCATTTGTACGGAAAGCCTTCCGGCAACGGCACTCATGGGAGCGAGCAGGGGAAGAGATCCATTTTCCAGCTGAATGGTTTCATAGGCAATCCCGATCACTTTTTTACCCAGCAGCCACTGGGTTAGTTTCTGATCAGCGGCCAGATGCAAATAGGTAAACAGAATCTGACCTTCCTTCATTAAACCCAATTCCGGTTCTATGGGTTCTTTCACCTTAATGATCATATCCGCTTCCGCCCAAACCGCTTCCGGTGTATTCAGCATAACAGCACCGGTCTTGACATACGTTTCATCCATGATCCCGGAACCCTGTCCGGCTCCTTTTTCCACATAAACCGTATGCCCGCCATCCACAAGCGCCGCGACCCCGGCTGGTGTTAATGAAACCCTGTTTTCCTTGATTTTTATCTCTTTTGGCACCCCGATTTTCATGGCAAATCCCCTCCTAAATCAAAGTTGAGTGACGGCTTTTTTATTTTATTATCTTGGGATGAGAAGAAAGTGCGTTCCGTATAAAGTGCATCATGCCCTGAATTATTTTTTCATCATTATCCGCCGTATTTTCGCCGGCAAATATCTTCATGCGTTCCCGGAAATAATCGGTTGTATAAGAATATTGCAATAAAAGGATCAAATTATCCAAACAAAAAGAGGCTATATGTTCGTCGATATCCGGATCAATGGTTCCCGATTTTTTGGACTCTGTAAGCATGGAGCGATAAAATTGTGCCGAGATCGTCTCCATCTTGCGGGAAAGCAATGTCGAAAGATGGGAAAGCCCCTGGGAGGTAATATCCAGATAGATCTGATTCAGCTCCGGATATTCCTTTGTATACTTCTGGGCCGCCCGTAAGAGTCTCTCAATTTTATCAAAAATATCACCTTTTTCAAGATCGATTTCCGAAATCACCTGTTCCAGCACCTGATAGCCGTAATCCATAACCGTTAAAAACAGATCTTCCTTGGAATTAAAATAATTATACATGGACCCGATACTGACCCCGGCCTTTTTGGCGATGATATTAATATTCGCAGCCTTTAGTCCGTGCTTTGCAAATTCTCCAGCCGCCACAGTATGAATTTTTTCCCGTTTTTCCGGAGAAATTTTTTGAAACGCCTCTTTATAATGTTTCTGCTTTGTAATTCCTTGGTTTGAATTCAGTTCGAACTGTTTTTTCATCTTGCTCCTTGGCACGTATTCATCTGAAGACACGTTGCTTATTTTTTTCCAGATGGATTGAAATGACGTTTCATCCTGGTTTTCTGTCAACTATCGTAAAAAACAACCCATTTGTTTACAAACATCAGGGGTGTCGATGGTTAAGTCCTGTGCTTCTCGTCGGACAAATTCCACTTGACTTTTAAAGGCTGTTTTGATTTATTGACACCCAATAGAGTGAGCGATCACTCATTATCGTGAAGATAACATATTTTTTCCCCCCAGACAATAGGAGGATTTTTCATGGGTCATGAACTGATTAAAGCCCGACTCAACCTCTGTGCTGTGCTGAAAAACCTCGAAGATCTTGTTCAATATGATCCGGAAATGGCCGCCCTGTCAAAACAGTGGAATATATCCATCCAGTTTTCCATACTGCTCGGACCCAAGGCATTTATCGAATTTCAAAACGGAAAATGCCGGGTAGGACAGGGCAAACTTCCCAAACCGACAATCATTCTGTTTTTTTTCTCTCCAGCCCATTTAAACCGGATGATGGACGGCCGGGGATTTCCGATTCCATTAAAAGGGTTTACCAAAATACCTTTCCTGAACGGCGACTTTCAAAAACTGACCAAAAAGCTGGAATATTATCTCAAGCCGACCGATGAACTCTTGAAGGATACAACCTACTGCGAACTCAATACCCGATTTACACTGAACACGGCAGCTCATGCCATACCGGAAATCGGAAGCCTGGACCGGGTTGGAATACATGCTGTCTCCCATATTCAAAACGGTGATATTCTCATGAAGATTCTGCCGGACGGGCCGGCAGTAACCCTCCGGGTCCGGAACGGCAATATCACACCGGTTTCCGGCGAGACGGAAAGGCCGATGGCCTGCCTCTATATGAAAAATATGCAAGTCGCAAATGCTTTTCTGAATGCCAAACTGGATGCATTCACTGCGATTGCTTCCGGAGATGTGATGATTAAAGGACAAACCCCCATGCTGGATTCCATGGGTCTGGTACTGGACAGAATACCGCTTTATCTGGGATAGAACATGGGACCGATGGCGGGAATTCCTATCGGAAAACATGTGAGGGAACTGTTTATGAAAACATACCAATTTACAAAATCACAGGAATTGTTTAAACGGGCAGCAAAGGTCATTCCATGCGGTATCTATGGGCATTTCAGCCCCGCCCCTCTTGTTCCGGCAACATCCTATCCATTTTATACGGCAAGATCTGCCGGTGCCAGGTTCTGGGATGTGGATGGAAATGAGTTCATTGATTATATGTGTGCCTACGGCCCCATGATTTTAGGATATAATCATCCGCTTGTCGATCAGGCTGCGGCAAAGCAGATTCAATCATCCAATTGCACCACTGGAGCGCCAAGCGTCATGGTTGAGCTGGCAGAGTTTATGGTGGATTTAATTCCGGCAGCAGATTGGGTGTTTTTTGCCAAAAACGGCGCGGATGTGACCAATTATTCAACCATGATTGCCAGGGATGCCACCGGAAGAAAAAAAATTGTCATGATCAAAGGCGGCTACCACGGCGCGTCTTCCTGGATGCAGGCGCCGGGACACCATGGAACCATTGAGGAGGATGCGGAAAACATCATCCGGATACCCTGGAATGATGTTCCTGCATTTGAAAAAGCCATAGAGAACAATCCAAATGATATCGCTGGTTTTATTGCAACCCCTTATCATGTTCCTGTCTTTGCGGACAATGAAATGCCGGATGAGGGATATTGGAAAAAAATCGAGGCTCTTTGCCGAAAACATGGAATCGTTCTTATTGTCGATGACATCCGCCACGGTTTTCGGATGGATATCGGAGGATCCTGCGAATATTTCGGCTTCACACCGGATCTGATCTGCTTCTGCAAGGCGCTTGCAAACGGATATCCGATTTCCGCTCTGATGGGCAGCCAGGCGCTCAAGGATGTTACGGCGCGTGTTTTTTACACGGGAAGCTACTGGTTCCAGGCAGAACCCATGGCAGCCGCCCTTGAGACCCTGAAAGAGCTCAAAAGAATCGATGGACCAAAAAAAATTCTGGCAACAGGGAAAAAGCTTCTGGATGGGCTGGTTAAGGTTGCCAAAACCTATGGATATGATTTGAAGGTTACCGGCGCCCCTTCCATGCCCTATCTTCGCATTACCAATGATGAAAGCCTCATGCTGCATCAGGACTGGTGTGCGGAGTGTACCGGAAGAGGGGCCTATTTTACATCCCATCATAACTGGTTTGTTTCAACAGCCCATACCGATGAAGATATCCAACAAACGCTCGAAATTGCGGATGATGCATTTCAAATCATCAAACAGCAATATGGTGATCGCTTTTAGGAAGATAATGGTGAACAATCCCGTCACAACAGGAGGAAAAAATGCCGGTTACAGATCAGGAAATCCGATTATTACATGAAAAGGCATGCCAGCTGCGGAAGGATATTATCGATATCACATATTGGGCAGGGGGGGCACATATTGGTGGTGCGTTGAGTATGGTCGAAATGTTGATCCTCCTTTATTACAAGTATATGAATATTGATCCGAAAAATCCGACCTGGAAAGACAGAGACCGGATGGTTCTCAGTAAAGGCCATGGTGGTGTGGGATACGCTCCGCTGCTGGCCCGCAAAGGCTATTTTGACTTTCAGGACCTGAAAGAATTCAACAAATTCAAATCTCCTTTTGGAATGCATCTGGACAGCCTGAAGGTAAAAGGCGTGGATGCTTCCACCGGCTCCCTGGGTCATGGTCTTCCCATGGCTGTCGGGATGGCGTTAGGCGCCAGGGTACAAAAACAATCCTGGCTCACCTACTGTATTTTAGGGGATGGCGAATGCAATGAAGGTTCCATCTGGGAAGCGGCCATGGCTGCCTCCCAGTTTAAACTGACCAACCTCATCACTTTTGTGGACCGGAATAAACTGATGATTGACGGACCGACAGAGGAGGTCATGGGTCTTGAGCCTTTTGCGGACAAATGGAAAGCTTTTGGTTTTATTGTGAAAGAAGTTGATGGACATAGCTTTTCCGAGTTGTCTGCTGCTATCGAATACGCCCAAAGCGAAAAAAAAGGCCCGGTTGTCATAATCGCCAATACGGTTAAAGGCAAGGGGATCGATTTCATGGAAAACCAAGTAAAATGGCATTACGGAGGTCTGGATACGGAGCTGGTTGAAAAAGCAAAAGCATCTGTAGACCGGATGGCTGAACAGGCAATGAACCTCAAAAATTAGCGGCACGCTCAAAAATAAAAAGAGGAGGGCACAATGACGGAAGGCTTAACATGGACGGTCTATGATGCCGATACAATGACCCAGGCGGAAATCTATGGAGAAGTTCTTTGCCGGTTAGGAGAAGAAAATCCAAAAATAGTCGGCCTGTCGGCGGATCTGGCCAACTCCACTAAAATCGGAAAATTCGGCAAAAAATTTCCGGATCGTTTTTTCAATGTCGGGATTGCCGAACAAAATCTTTTTGGTGTTTCCGCCGGCCTTGCCAAAACCGGTCTGATCCCCTTTGTCTCAACAATGGCAGCCTTCACTGCCATGCGAGGAGTGGAGCAGGTTCGCACGGATATCTGCTATCAGAATCTGAACTGCAAGATTATCGCCACCCACGCCGGCACCTCATTTGGTTCGGCCGGCACCACCCACCATTGTACGGAAGATCTTGCGATCATGCGATCTTTCGCCAACATGACCGTGATCGCTCCGGCTGATGGAATTGAGACTGCAAAGGCTGTAAAAGCCTGCGTCGACTACCCCGGGCCGGTGTATATCCGCATCGGAAGGGGATTTGAACCCAAATTTTATGAAAACGAAGACTATGATTTCCAGATTGGAAAAGCCATTGAGGTAAATGAAGGAACCGATATCACCCTGATCTGCTGCGGTGTTACCGTTTTGCAGGCTGCCGAGGCAGCAAAATTTCTCAAGGAAAATGATGGTCTGAG
This sequence comes from Desulfobacteraceae bacterium, assembly GCA_003599865.1. GTDB lineage: Bacteria > Desulfobacterota > Desulfobacteria > Desulfobacterales > SURF-7 > QZKS01. The sequence continues at coordinate 52,124 of QZKS01000088.1, read as the reverse complement.
CGTGCGGGTACTGAACATGCATACCATCAAACCGCTGGATGAAGAAGCCGTTCTGGCGGCCGTAACGGACACGAGAAGGATCATCACCTTTGAAGATCATACGGTGCTGGGAGGGCTTGGAAGCGCTGTTGCCGATGTTATTGCTGCAAGTGGAAAAGGTTGTGCCTTTGTCAAGGTCGGCATTCCCGACTGCTACTGCATCGTCGGGTATCCGGAAGATCTTTGCAGCCACTATAAGCTGGATACGGATGGAATTATTGACAAGGTCCGGGAAGTCATGAACATGGATTTTGAAGAGGATGACGACTGGGAAGATGAGGTATAACATGACAACTGAAAGAGATTTGCTCGCAGCACGATTATTCTTGCAGGCTTTGTTTCCGGTAATGAAGGTTGTTCTTTCTGATGTTCAAAAAATGAAAAACCGCTTCCAGGATGTTACCGCAAAAATCCAGTTTGCCGCTCAAAACGGTTCCGGAGAAGTGGGAGCATATCTGGACTTTCAGAAAGGAAATCTGGAAATCATCCAGGGTATCTGCCCCAGTCCGGATATTCGTTTTGGATTTGGAAGTGTCAAGAAAATGAATGACATGCTGGCCGGCAAACCGGTGATTCCGCGTATAAAAGGGTTTCTGAAAATCAGATTGCTGATCAAAATGTTCAGCCTGCTCCTGAGCTTAAAAATTCTCATGCCCAATGCAAAACCAACCGCAGAGGATAAAAAAAGACTGAAAATTAAAATGACAATTTATATGATTACCACTGCCCTCAGCCAGTACAACAAGGGCGGCGATCCGGAAATGGTCCGCTGGACATCCAAACAGCCGGAACGGATTTATCAGATGTCCGTGGACAACGAGGACATCGCCGCATACCTAAGGGTCAAAGCCGGAAAAACAAAAGCGGGAAGAGGTTTTTACAAAAAGAGGCGCCCCTTTGTTCATATGCGGTTCAATGGCATTGACGGTGCACTCCCGGTAATCCTGAATGAGGTGGATATGGTGACGGCCGTGAAAAATGAATATCTCCGGGTAGAAGGATCACCCGAATATGGTCGCGATGTCGGGGATTTCATGATGCGGATTCAGAATATGATTACCTGATTCCAAGCAAACAGTTACAAGTTGCCTCCATAAAGAATCCCCCCTTGAAATCAAGGGGGGATTCTTGGAAAACTATACATTATATCGCTGTTAGAATGTCATGGTCAGCCGGCTGAAAACACAATAAAGATCATCTAAATCCGCAGCCGCATTACCCTGTTTCCAGTAATCTCCTGCAGACAGATAGGCAAAGGTTGCCTGGTATTCCAGGTTATCCATGAGTTGCCAGGTAAACTTAAGATCCACTTCAACGCCCTGGTCATCATCCCAGCCGGTAACCGTATCGTCTGCTGTAGACATGGCTGCCAGAAGGCCGATAGTGATGTCATCTCTTACGGAATAATCAGCTCCGATGTAAGGCATCCGGAAACCATCCAGAAGCGGTCTTGAAAAAGTTATAAATCCATCGCCCACATGGTTTCCAATCCCGGCCATAGTGGTATTCAAGCCGTGGTAATCGGAAGACAGGATAAGCATTTTTTCCCAATCCAGACCCGGTGAAAAATATCCCATGCCTTTTTCATCCGTATCGGCTTCATTGCCATCACCGGAACGGTGTGCCCATCCTGCCTGGAAAACCAACGGACCCACATCATAGGTGCCTTCCATAAAATAAGAAAACGCCTTGACATCATGGTCTGGCACGGCATATCCATCATCTGAATATTCCACTTTTCCAAATACATAATCAAGTTCGGCCTGGACACCAAGTTTATCGAATTTCCCGCGGAAATAGGGAGATAAGAGATAAACATGCGCCTCGCCAACGCCTCCTCTGGTGATCAGCGTATTCATCGGGCTGCCCGCTGTAGTCGGAGTACCCAGTGTAGCTATTTCCGGGTTTGCCGCAAGGTATGCAAGTGTATTTGCGCCTGGTGTTCCGCCATCTGCTATGACAGCGGCTACATAACCCTGAAGTACCGCCCCATAAGCAGTGAGTCCGGCCACATTCGCAGTATATCCGGCATCGCTAAACTGATTGATTGCATTGCGTTGACCAGGGTCCGGAACCCGGTTAAAATCATAGAGCCCCAGCAACAGACCGGTATCATATCTTTCCCGTTTATAAATCGTTCCAAAGTAATACTTGTCATTATCTTTTCCGCTGGTTATATCATTAGTAAGATTATCATCCTGCCTGGTTTTATCATTCTCCGTGGTTTTTTCCGCAATCAATGCAAAAATCAATTTACCGCCGGCAGCGTCCAGAGGCAGCACCCACTTGAAGCGATCCGTGTCATCCTCATCATCCGCCCAGGTCGTACCCCAGGTAACCCCTTCCTGGCGCCCCAGCATAAACATACCGACCTTGCTGATGATGGTCATGTATGCCCGGTCAAAATCGATATTTTCCGCATCTTCACTATTTGTAAAGGCCGAGTCATCCGTATTCCATACTTTTTCAAGCGCATCAAACCGGGTCGTGAGTTTTAAATCTTCGGTCACTTTAAAATCAGTCTGAACCCGGAGCCTCATCTGGCGGTAATAGGTTGCCAGATCTGTTTTGGCCAGGTTTGGATTGGAGTTGTAGATCCCTTCAATATAGTACTCGCCGCTGAAATCAACTTCCGCAGCCATACCTGTGCCGGCAGTCATCACCAAAACACAGATTGTAAGCAGTAATATGGTTGTTTTTTTCATCAATCATCTCCTTAAATATCTGTTATTACTAATAATAAATCTTAAACCATTCAGTGAATATCATCAGACTGAAACGTTCCCGGCATCCCTCCTTTCATCATAAAATTCATCGATTGTAATAATAGCTGAAATTTCATAAGACATCATGTATCAAAAAGTATGTCATAGTCGTGTTTTTATGAAAGCTGTTGCAGGCTCAAAATGTTAATGATTTGTATAATGACTTTTCGTTATTGATGTTTGGGACAGGCATGTTATGATTTTCAGCAAATCCAAAATAATCATAGACGGCATTATCTTCTTTTTAAAGACTAATGTCAAGTATTTATGTAATATCTATGGACGTGGTATGATCAACCCGGATAAAGCCTCACTCGCAAGATAACTTTTCGCACTGCGAAAAGCCGTTTCTCTGTCTGTAACAAGCGCATAAATCAATTCTTCCCACCCATCGTTATTTACGTCTGCGATACAGAAATCACTCACATAACCGGACAGGTCCGGCGATTTTCGGCTTAACAGAAGCCCCATACCATCCCAGGTGAAAAACAAAAACCGTGCATTGGTATAATTTCTGAATTTTTGAAAAAACCGACCGGAAGAGGAATCATTTGACGGCATGATCACCATCGGCTTTTTCTCAAAATCCAAAGCAACGATTCGTTGCGGCAGATAAAACCGATCACCTTCGCTGTCACGGTAATCTTCAACCGTCTTTATAAAACGCTCGCTGCCGCCATAAGGAGTATCACTTTTCCAGGCAATGCTGCCATTTTCATGGATGATCGAAAGCCGGTCACTTGAATCAAACGCTGCGGTCAGATCTGCATTCTGCCCGGCAAATCCTTTTGAAACCCCAAAAACCATTGTATCATCCGGAAAAGCTTCTTGCTGTTTGGCCGGTATCAATACCTCGCCATCCCATAAAAGTCTATAAATTCCAGACATATAAGCCATGGAAATCCCCTTTTTCTGCCCGAGAAGCTGATTTCCTTTTTCCGTACGAATCACACGAAAATACCAATTTTGATCCTGGATAATCGGAGAAAACTGCTTTCCATTCCATTCCATGACAAATGATGTCAAAGAACCTGATCCGGTATGTTCACCGGAAATATAAATCTCCGCCTTTCCATTTTTGTTGATATCGGCAACATCTATTGACAGGTAGGAGTGATATTTTTCTCCCTTGACGTCTCCACTGCCGACAAGGCTGTTTTCCTTGAAACGGAATGTATGAATATCATGATTGGAGGCCGCGACAATTTCAATGCTTCCATCTCCATCAACATCTCCGGCACCAAGACCGATGACCTGAATCGGCAATTCAAGGCTTTGAAGATGATAATCATTTCTCTTTTCTTTCCGGCTCTTCAGATCATCTTTTTGTGTTGAAATAAAAGTCTTTATATTCCGAGATAGCCCCTTAAATACGGTATCTTCAATTTCCTTTGCAATCTGTTCAGCAGCCGGGATGACTTCGTCCAGATGATCCACATTTCGATAAAATGACCAGAATCCTTTCGTTCCCGACAGCTCGATCACCTTTGCATCCAGGCTCGTATGGTTTCCTACGATGGTAAGACTCCCGCAAACAATATAATCTACATTCCCGTCCTTATAGACCTTGCGAATCTCCTCCGGATGATAACCGTGTTCTCCAGGGATATGAACAACCGTTTGTGCTTCCGGCCCCACGATCTCCACGTTTTCGATACCGGCCAGTCTGGATTCCAAAATGTCGGAAAGTCCCTTCTGCAAATATTTCATGTCCTTTTCCGAGTTGACTTGAAACAGCAGAACCTTGATTCTATTTCTGTTCGCGGCAATCACATGAAAATCCGACATCCATAAATAAATTAATAAAACTGCTATAGCTATCAAAATATGAGACAGATCTATTTTTTTCATCCGAAGGACTCCTGATCACTTTTTTTAACTTCTTTCTATATGTATGCTTTTAATCTCAGACTTGTTTCTGCAGAATTATAGTCCTGATGATAGCGGGAATAGCATATTGTTTGATATTATGGAAGGATATAAAAATAACTTTCTGCATTTATTGCCAAAATATCTTGACTTTTCATTTCTCGCTTGATAGAACTACATCAATTTTTAGGTTTTATTATATAAAAAACCAGTATGATTTTAGATTGTTATATATAATCATCTGGCAAGTCCTCAAAACAATATTCTCCTTAATTTTAGTAAAAACGTAATATAAAATTTGATTTGTACAAGGTTGAAGATAGCTCGAAACAACAGAAGATAAAACATTAAGACAGTCAACATCAGCTATTAACCAGTTACTACTTGTTTTGTGTTTTCAAAACATTTTAAAGGAGGTGATGCTGAAGCGAAGGAATTGTCTGATACATGTTTATTGATTTTTAATTTCATATAATTAAGGAAGACAAAAACCCAATTGCTTACACCTTACATTCAGGAGGAAACAGATGATGAAGAAATTATTTATTTTATTTTCAGTTTTTGCACTGGTAGCCGGTTTTGCAGCATCTGCGACGGCGGCAGATTGGAATTTTTACGGTTCCGCACGAATGAAAACCTTCCATGATATTGATGATAAGGTTAACGCAGGCACACTGGATGACGATGGAAATACAACATGGAATCTTCAGGGGAATGCCCGGCTTGGCGCTACTGTCAAAAATGGTGATGTTGGCGGTGGATTTGAGTATGGTTCAGGACCCAATCTGAGAAAACTGTATGGAACCTATCAATTCGGCAACAATGAAGTGCTGGTTGGTCAAACCTACACCCCTGTCAGCAACTATTTTTACAGCAACCAGGTGTGGGGTGATGACAATGACCTGCTCGGAACCGGACAAGCCTATGCCGGACGAATCCCCATGATTCAGTTTACCCTGAACAAAATGGTCAAAATTGCTCTGGTTAGACCCTCAAGTACCGATCTGGGTACGGGTGGAGATGTTGATGTAATCCTCCCCAAACTGGAAGTTTCTTATAATATGAGCAAAGAAAAATTCTTTATGGATGCTTTTGCAGGTGTCCAGACCTTTACCGTTGAAGAGCTTGGTGTTGGCGGCTCCGAGGATGTAACCGTTACCTCCTATGTTGTCGGTGTTGGCGGTGGTGTGAACCTCGGCAAAGCCTATGTTAACGCAGCGTTGAACTATGCCATGAACGGTGGGGACTATGGTTTGGTATCTCAAGGCGATAATTCAGCAGCTTATGATGCTATTACAAATGATATCAAAGACAATGCAACCTTCGGCGGACTTCTGGTTGCCGGCATAAAAGCCAGTGACAAAGTTACGGTTGAACTGGGCGTTGGGTATGATACCAATGATCTGGATGGGAGTGCAGAAAAAGACGAGACCATATGTTACTATGTGAATACAACCTACAGCTTTGCAGACGGTGTGTTTATTGTTCCGGAAATCGGATATTTCGATTATATGGATGACAACACCGGTGCCGATGAGGGGAACAAACTGTACTTTGGTGCCAAAACTCAGATCAATTTCTAGACAAAAAATATCGTGTTGAAAATTTCAAACCCGGAGACAGCCAATACCGTCTCCGGGTTTTCTTTGTGAACAGACCCTATTCTTTTATCCCATCGAGATTATATAGAAATAGAACACTTTTGGGTTGACGTAAAATGTTGCCTGTTTCCAAAATCAGGCTGACAACCAGTTCGTTTTTTCCATCCTGATCAACATCATCGATAATAAAATCAGTTATGGTTCCTGATATCTTCCTGGTTTCCCATTTAGACGTAAAACCGATTCCATCCCAGTAAAGAGCCTCGATTTGAGATTGATCATTTGAACTGAAGAAATTCAACAAGGCTCCTCCGATGGATTTTGGATTCCTTGCAACAATAATCTCTTTGCTTCCATCCGTAGGGTTGATCTTGATCCGCGCCGGATAATACTGCCGATTTTCAACACTCGGTTCCTCCCTGGGAAGTATGAAATAAAATGGGAGGGTTGCATAAGACTCACTTCCTGACCAAAACCGATTTCCCGAAGAATCAATGATCTGCAATGAGCCGCCCTTGGTCGTAACAACTGCCACACTTTCACTAGTATTCAGGAATCTTCCGTACGCAAAACCCAAGAGATTCGCTGAATGTTCAGGCATAATCGGTTCAGCCGGCTCATATCGGTTGTTCTTCCAAGCCATCCGCACAATTGCACCGCTGAAAATATCCGAACCACCGGTTCTCTGATTTTGACCCATCAGCTGTTTTCCCTCAATCACTTTAAAATACCAGGAAAGGTCTTTCATAGTTCGGATATAAACTCCCTGTTTGTATTCCAGCACAAAAGAAGAGACCGTATTTTGAAGTGCATTCAGGCTGGTCACAAAAATTTCCGGAAAACCGTTCCCATTGATATCCGCAATATCGATACTGATGAAATAATGGCCATCATCTGAATAAATTTTTTCTTCTTTTACAAGCTTTGACTGTTGAATGCGATAGAGATCAATTGTATGCGGTGAAAGGATAAGGATTTCTTTTTTACCATCGTTGTCTATATCACCAACCCCCAGGCTGTGAATCAGTGTTTCAACAGGCTCGCTTCTCCAAAAACCGGTCATGCCCTGAACCTGAGATTCACGATGAACAATAATCTCTGATGAGGAGTCGGATTTTTTTTCCGCCTGGATTTCCAGCTCATCTTGTGGTTGATTGGTGTGAGAAGTGGCTGATACAATAGCTTTTTCAATTTCACCTGCAAACACCTTGATCTCCGGAATGATTCCATCAATAGAAGACATTTCCCTGGACAAACGTACAGGAGGGTGTAACTTTTTTACATCAAACGCTTTTCCATGAACATTGACCTGGTCGCCAAAAACCGTAACACTACCGTAAACAATATAATCTGCCTTCAATTCCTGACCAATCTGTGCTGCTTTTGTATCAGTCAAAGGACCTTTCATATCTTTCATTACTTCATTAACAGCTTCCGAATCAATTATTTTTGATTCTCCTTCTTTTGACAAATGAAAGATAAGCGTCTCCGTTATCCCATTCTGCAAATATGCATAATTCTTTTCCGCATTGACTGTGAAGGGGATGACGGCAATTTGTGTAGGAGAATTTGTCATTGCCTGCATCGGGATGAAAAGAAACAAGAAAAAAACGATTACACTTTTTAAAATTAAATATTTCACAGATTATCCCCCCAATTTGTCCTGTAGAATCTTGTTAACCATTCCGGGATTGGCCTTTCCACGCGTTTCTTTCATGACCTGCCCCACAAAAAAACCCATTAATTTCTTTTTGCCGGCCTGATAGGCCGCCACTTCATTGGGAGAACCTTCAATTACTTTTTGCACAGCCGCATCAATGGCTGAAGTATCGGTCACCTGAACCAGTCCCTTTTCATCCACAATCTGTTTGGCAGGCTTTCCGGTTTCCGCCATTTCATCAAAAACGGTTTTGGCAATTTTTCCACTGATCACATCGTCTGAAACCAGCTTCAGCAGCCCCGCCAGGTTTTCAGCACTTACAGGTGAATTCTCAATGGTTTTTCCCTGTGCATTTAAAAGCCCCAGAAGGGTTCCGGTAATCCAGTTGCATATGGCTTTGGCATCCGGAAAAAAAGTTGCGCATCTTTCAAAAAAATCAGATAGTTCTCTGCTTGATGTTAGACGTTCGGCATCCTGGTTTGGAAGTGAATACTGCCGGATAAAACGAGCGGTCTTCTCATCCGGCAACTCCGGCAGCTCCCTTTTCACCCGTTCTATCCAGGCGCTATCAATTACCAGAGGCAATAAATCCGGATCAGGGAAATATCGATAATCATGGGCTTCTTCTTTTCCCCGCATGGAAAATGTTTTTCCGGAGTCCGGATTCCACAATCGGGTTTCCTGAATCACTTCTCCGCCTTCTTCAAGGATGGACTGCTGGCGCCTGATTTCATATTGAATTGCCTTTTCCACATGCTTGAAAGAATTTAAATTTTTCAATTCCGTTCGTGTCCCAAAAACCTCATTACCCTTTAGCCGAAGAGAAATATTTGCATCACACCGGAAACTGCCTTCCTCCATATTTCCATCACAGATCTCAAGATACCGCAATATTGCCCGTAACTTTCTGAGATAAGCACCAGCCTCTTCCGGAGATCGAATATCCGGTTCACTAACAATTTCGATCAGTGGTATGCCGGTTCGATTCAAATCGACATGACTCATCGGCCGATGCGGATCATGATTCAGTTTTCCGGCATCCTCTTCCATATGTATTCTGGTAATACCGATTTTTTTAAAACCGCCATTTGCTTCAATTTCAACCATTCCAGACTCGGCTATGGGAAGCTCATACTGGGAAATTTGATACCCTTTGGGAAGATCCGGATAAAAATAATTTTTCCTTGCAAAACGGCTGGTTTGTGCAATCCGGCAACCTGTTGCCACCGCCATTCGAAGAGCATACTCCACCACCTTTTTGTTCAAAACCGGAAGCACACCCGGCATCCCGAGACAGATCGGACATACATGGGTATTGGGCGGTGCGCCGAATTCTGTTGAACAAGAACAAAAAATTTTTGATTTGGTTTTTAATTGGGCATGAACCTCCAGCCCGATAACAGCTTCAAATTCCATATTAATTCCTTTAATATGATGATATCGATCGGTTTTACCGTTTCATTTCCATAAAAGATTATGTTATCAAAAAAGAAAGGTGTGTAGTAAAAATGACATAAGACAAACATCCTACTAGAATCACTCAACCCTGTCAATTTGATTGATAAAAGCAAATTGAGAATATTGCTTGATTGGAAAACGAATGTGGGTTGTTATTGACAGCAGACGATATATAGTTGCGTTATTAATACGGTATTCGTGAAAATTTAATATTTAATATTTTTTATTTCAATAGTTTATATAATAAAGGTCTCATTTTTGAATAATGAAAATACGGATACGAAAATCTCGCTAACAAGACATTCACCTTAATCATGTCTAACAATACAAACGTTATATATAATGTTTTTCATAAGCTATTTCATTGTTCCTTCTTTCCGGATTATCTCGTTCCGACTCCGAATCCTGATGATTTCGTTCTTGCCGCTGTTTTTTTTTCGTGATACTGGCCATCACTGGTTATAAAGGAATTTGGGGATTTTCTATGTATCCATGATAAAACCTTTCAAGAACCGTTTATCAATAATAATATAATTATGATATCAGAAGGTTGTTATGAGTTTTTTTTTATGTGTTGTTGGAATGGTAATGATTCTGGAAGGACTCCCCTATTTTGCATTTCCGGAAAAAATTAAAATCTTTATATTAAAAATCGCCCAAACACCTGATCAGTCCTTGCGTACGATTGGATTGATACTAATGCTTTCCGGACTATGTCTTGTCTATTTCGGGAAAAAAATAGGATAAAGCAGCTATGTATCAGGTGTCGGATTATGATTTCCCACTTCCGGAAAAACAGATTGCCCAGAAACCCAATATTGACCGCGATCAATCCAAACTGCTTGTTCTGAATAGAAAGTCAGGACAAATCAGCCACCTGTCATTTTTTCAACTCCTTGATTTACTTTCACCTTCCGATCTGCTGGTGGTAAACAATACAAAAGTAATTCCCGGCCGCTTGTTTGGTCGAAAGGAAACAGGAGGCCAGGTTGAACTTTTAATACTGGACTATGCCGGAGGCCTTCACGGACATGATCGGGAAAATACATTTGAATGTCCATGCCTGATCAAAGCATCCAAACGGCCAAAAGTTGGTTCCCTTTTATCTTTTGACATGAACCTGAAGGCGGAAGTTATCGAATTTAAAGAAGGCATACACATAGTTCGATTCTGGTTTACCGGACATTTTGACCAGATTTTGGATAGGATTGGGCAGGTTCCACTTCCGCCATATATCAAACGGGGAAATAATAGTACTGCATGGAATGATCGAAACACCTATCAAACTGTTTATGCAGAAGAAAAAGGTGCGATTGCCGCTCCGACAGCAGGGCTTCATTTTACACCACAACTTATTGAAAAAATAAAATTAAAAAATATCCCTCTGGTTGAAATTACGCTGCATGTCGGTTATGGAACATTTCTTCCTATCCGGACAAATGATATCCGAGACCACAAGATGCATGCGGAAAGATTTTCCATTTCCAAACAGGCTGCGGATACAATTAACCAGAAAAAAAAAGAAAATGCCAGAATCATTGCTGTGGGTACGACATCGGTCCGGACAATAGAGTTTGCGACAAACCAGGATGGGCTCATAAGACATGGATCCGGAATTTGTGATCTTTTCATTTATCCGGGATATCAGTTTCAAACCGTAAAAAGCATGATCACCAATTTTCATCTGCCCAAATCATCGTTGATTATGCTCGTATCTGCATTTGCCGACCGATCGACCATTCTTTCCGCGTATCAAGAGGCCATTAATAACGGTTACCGCTTTTTCAGTTATGGTGACGCCATGTTCATTATCTGACAGCAGGGAAAAAATTTAAAAAATGCTACACTTCACCATTACCGCCAGATCCACCGAAACAAGCGCCCGGTCCGGCATCATTGAAACCATGCATGGCACAATCCAGACCCCTATATTCATGCCTGTTGGCACGCTGGCAACAGTAAAGTCCTTAACACCGGAAAACCTGATCCAATGTGGTGCACAAATCATTTTAGGCAATACCTACCACCTGTATTTAAGACCCGGCTGTGAAGTGATCCAGCAATTTTCCGGATTGCATCAGTTCATGAACTGGAATCATCCCATCCTGACAGACAGTGGTGGGTTTCAAGTCTTTTCCCTGGCAAAGCTCTCCAAAATCTCAGAACAGGGCTATTCCTTCCAATCACACATTGACGGATCAAAACACATGCTGACCCCAGAAAATGCGGTTGAAATCCAAACCTGCCTGAACTCCGATATTCTGATGTGCCTGGATCAGTGCATCGCATATCCTGCTGAAAAGAAAACAGCCGCAGAAGCATTGCAACTGACGGCAAGATGGGCCGAACGTTGTAACCAGGCATGGGTGAAAACCTGTCAGAATAATTCTTTGTTCGGCATTGTTCAAGGAGGGATGTTTCCAGAATTAAGAAAACAATCTGCTGAAAGTCTCGTCAAACTGAATTTTCCCGGGTATGCCATCGGTGGTCTCAGCGTAGGAGAACCCAAAGAGCTGATGCTGGAAATGGCGGAAATTACACTTCCGCTGCTGCCACATAATAAACCCCGATATATCATGGGCGTTGGTACACCCGAAGATCTGGTTGAGATGGTTTCCCTTGGCGCGGATATGTTTGACTGTGTCATGCCAACCCGCAATGCCAGAAATGGTCAACTGTTCACCAGTAGCGGCAACATCAATATTTCCAACTCCCGATACCGGACGGAAACCGGGCCGGCTGATCCGGAATGCAATTGCTACACATGCCGGAATTACTCATTGGCATATCTTCGTCATTTGTATATTTCCAGAGAACTTCTTGCATATCATTTAAATACGCTTCATAATATATATTACTATCTGAATCTGGCTCAGAAAATGAGAGAAGCGATTGCCGGAGACACGTTTCAGGAATTCAAAAGGAACTTTTATCATAAACGAAAACAATCCCCTTGAAAACAGGAGAAAATCATGCTTGAAAAAGTCCAGGACACCCTGAATAAAATCAGACCCATGCTTCAGAAAGATGGTGGCGATGTTGAACTCGTCGGTATCAAGGGAAATGTTGTACAAGTAAGGCTGCAAGGCGCATGCGCGGGTTGCCCCATGTCTCAGATGACACTGAAAAACGGCATTGAAAAGCTATTGAAAGAACAGATCCCAGGAATTGAATCTGTTCAAAACGTAGGATAAAATTATATTTTCAACCCTCACGAAAAAAAGATATCCATTGATCATTACCGGAGGCTTGTATGACAATTGCCGGAAAAATTGAAACCTTCATTTCCAGATCATCCTGGATCAGAAAAATGTTTGAAGAAGGAACACGGCTCAAACAACAGCATGGCTCAGACAATGTATTTGATTTCAGTCTGGGAAATCCATACCTTCAACCACCTGACAAATTCCGGACAGTGCTTCAGGATCTCCTCAGGAATGCAGGTCCGTGCGATCATTCCTACATGCCCAATACCGGATATCCGGCTGTTTGTAAAAAGGTCGCCGACTACTTGGTGACCGAGCAGGGTGTTCCGATCTCGGGCAGTGAAATCATCATGACCTGTGGTGCCGCCGGTGGATTGAATGTTATCCTGAAAACCCTGCTCAACCCGAATGAAGAAGTCGTCACGCCGGCACCCTATTTTGTGGAATATGGATTTTATGCAGATAACCACGGCGGAAAACTGGTAACCGTTCCGACAAATAGCGATTTCACACTGGATCTTCAGAAAATCGAATCCGCCATTACCGGAAAAACCCGTATGGTTCTGATCAATTCGCCCAATAACCCGACCGGACAGATTTATAGCAAAAAAAGCCTTGAACAATTGGGATCCATGCTTCGTCAAAAAAGCAAAGAACTGAACAGGACAATATATCTGGTTTCAGATGAGCCCTATCGAAAAATAGTCTATGACGGGATTGATGTTCCAAGCCTTTTTCCCTGTTATGATGACAGCATTATTGTAACCTCATTTTCAAAAGATATTTCCATCCCCGGAGAACGCATCGGGTTTGTGGCGGTCAACCCGAAAGCAGAATACAAAAAAGACCTGATTGCCGGAATGGCCCTGGCCAACCGGATTCTTGGGTTTGTCAATGCCCCGGCTCTCATGCAGCGTGCTGTTGGTGAGCTTCAGGGAGAGAGCGCGGATATGCGTTTGTATGCCAAAAAACGGAATCTTTTATGTGATTCCCTATCCGATTTTGGGTATCAGTTTGAAAAACCGGCCGGGGCTTTTTATCTGTTCTGCAAATCACCGATTCCGGATGATGTCAGGTTTGTCAAAATCCTGCAGGAGGAACTGATTCTTACTGTTCCGGGAAGCGGATTTGGAGGTCCTGGTTACTTCAGAATTGCTTTTTGTGTTGATGACGATACGATTATCAAGGCATTGCCAGGATTTAAAAGAGCCATACAAAAAGTTTAACCCATAGGAGACCGGGTCTTCAAAATTGATGAAATCATAAAAAGTCGAATTTGAGACGGCTTTGAAAAAAGTTCAAGATCAAGGCGCGCAAATCCCGAGGAATGAGAAATACTTGGCGTACGCCGCAGTGACGAGGGATGTAGCGCAACGCAGATATTGGGCTTTTTTAGGAAGCCATCAAAATTGTGTGACTGCATATTGCATGGTCTGTGTCAGCCAGTATAAAAAAGGAGCTTTGTATGAAAATTTTAAAAATTGATCATCTGGGTATCGCGGTAAACAGCATTGAAGATGGAAAATCATTCTGGACGGATGTCTTAGGCCTAAACTTTCAAGGATCTGAAACGGTTACAGAGCAGAAAGTGACAACTGCTTTCTTCCCTGTTGGAGAAAGCGAAGTCGAACTATTGGAATCGACCGCACCAGATGGCCCGATCGCCAGATACATTGAAAAAAAAGGACAGGGAATTCAACATATCGCATTCAGGGTAGACAACATTGAAAATGCCTTGGCGGAATTAAAGGAAAAAGGAATTCAGCTGATTGATGAAAAACCCAGAATTGGAGCCGGCGGTGCTAAAATCGCCTTTCTGCACCCTAAAGCAACCAGTGGTGTTCTTGTAGAGTTGTGCGAACGGTAAAAACAGAAGCAATAATCCACTCCAAATTCGTGCCGGTTATGCGTTACTAAAAAATGACCGGCACGATAACCTTCTCTATCTCATCCCAGGTCATAAAAAAATCTGATTACGCATTTCCGATAGGCTCTACATATGCTAAGGATCTTTCAGATTTCGGATCTCCCACAGCAACATCATCCTTCAAACGATTCTTTAATATTTCAATCATATAAGTAATTTTTGAAATAATAAGCCCCTTGATCATATATCCAACGGCAAACCGTTGCGATGCGGTCTGACAGTCCAGATTCAGCGTGTCGAATATTTCATGAATCAAAGGTGTTACCTTCCGGTATATCTCGTCCTGAACCGTGTCCATTTTTCCTTTTTCTTTGGCCCCCCATATTGCCGGAACAATATAGGTAACCGGCTCTCCTATCAATTTACTCTTATACAAATCGACAATATCAAGAGCTGCTTTATTCAACAGCGGTTCAATCAACCGGGGTACCCTCATGACATCTTCAGAAACCTCAATCTCTTCTTTTTTTTCTATTTTTTTTCTAAAAAATGGAAATAAGCGTTTCATGGTACCAAATACTCCCAAAATATTTTGTTATTTCTATAAAGAATCATTTATTTCAAAATCAAAACCCACATATTGTCACTGCAAGTTGATTGATGAAAAAAGTGAAACATTGTTCACAATCCTTGCCAAAAGACATAATTGCAAACCACAAGGCCTGTCAAGAAAAACTTCAGTAAACTGATCTTTACACCGGTCTGAACTTATGAAATAATGAACACACCATCAGATCATTATCGGATCATAATAAATATAAAATATAAGGAGTTAAAGTGGATCACGCTCCCTGCCAAAGCCTTTGCTGGAATCATGGCACAATCACCGAAACCAGGCATCAACTGATTGCTGAAGAACCCCTGTCCATAAAAATTCAAGGGAAACCGTATTCCGTTGTAATGAGAACACCTGGAGACGAGATTGCTCATGCCGCCGGCTTTTGTTTAGCAGAGGGGATTGTCGAAACCATGGATGATTTTTCATCCATCGGTTTTTGTAATGAAATCGATAGAAACATGGTAACTGTGACCCTGAATCCATCCGCTGAAAAAAGAGTTCTGGGGTTGATCGATAGAAAAAGCTTTGTCAGTCAGACAAGTTGCGGAGTCTGCGGCAAACAGATTATCGATGACCTCTTTCAGATTGTCCGGCCCATGGAAGAATCAGCAAAATTGAACATAGAAGAAGCTTCACATTTCCTGAATACCATTTCCAATCATCAACCCTTGCGAAATATTACGCGAGCCGCACATGCAGCAGCGATTTTACACCGCAGCATGAAGCTCCTCTCGGTCGCGGAAGATGTTGGAAGGCATAATGCACTGGATAAAGTCATTGGAAAACTGTTTCTGGAAAAACGTCTGCCGGAAGCCGCTTGTATAATCCTTTCTTCGAGAATAAGCTTCGAACTGGTTCAAAAAGCAGCGCGTGCCCGTATTCCCGTTATTCTGGCTCTTTCCAAACCAACTGCCTTAGCCGTTGACCTGGCAAAACAATTACGCATGACTCTTGTTTGTCGATCCAAAGATACCGGATTAATGATCTTTTGCGGAAAGGAACGGCTGGATATCTCTCCATGATATGGAGAAGACAAATACGATTTTTACAATATTTTTCTTGACAAAATAAATTATAATAATAGAATGTTTTGGTTTTAAGCATTGGTAAAAATTTTGTCAAACAAGGAGGCCCTGGATCATGTATGCGGTCATCGCCACAGGCGGGAAACAATATAAAGTTGAAGAAGGTGAAACCGTGAAGGTTGAAAAACTTTCTGGTGAAATTGGAGATGCAATCTCTTTTGACAATGTCCTCATGTTTTCAGATGGTGAGGCTGTTAAAATCGGCCAACCGGTTGTTGAAGATGTCGCAGTTCGAGGGCACATTGTAGAACAGGGAAAAGCCAAAAAAATTCTTGTATTTAAATACAAACGCCGTAAAAAATTTCGTAAAATGCAAGGACATCGTCAACAATATACGGCAATTAAAATTGACAGCATCGGGGCATAGAACAACCGATCCGACGATTCGAGGTAGAAAAGATGGCTCATAAAAAAGCAGGCGGAAGTACACGAAACGGACGCGACAGTAATGGTCAACGTCGCGGAGTGAAAGTATATGGCGGTCAAAACGTCAGGGCTGGCAATATTCTGGTACGTCAGATAGGAACCAAAATTCACGCTGGTGAAAATGTGGGTGTTGGAAATGATTATACCCTTTTTGCCAAAATAGACGGCAAGGTTACCTATGAACGAATGGGAAAAGACCGGAAAAAAGTCAGCGTTTATGCCACGTGAAATTCATAGATGAGGCGATTATCACCGTCCAATCCGGAAATGGTGGCCGAGGTTGTGTCAGTTTCCGGCGTGAAAAATTTATACCTCGCGGAGGACCGGACGGCGGCGACGGTGGGAATGGTGGAGATGTAATATTTAAAGTTTCTCCAAAAAAAAGAACGCTTTATCAATTCTGTTACCAAAAATTGTTGCGGGCAAAAAACGGTGGACCTGGAGAAGGGCAGCAAAAAACCGGAAAAAGTGCGCAACCGCTGGTTATTGAAATACCCCCGGGAACAATTATGTCTGACCCGGAAACCAATGAAGTCATCTATGATTTCATTGGTTTCGATGATGTGTATGTCGTCGCCAAAGGGGGAAGGGGAGGGCAAGGCAACAAACGATTTGCAACCTCTACCAATCGTGCGCCGCGTTTTGCACAACCCGGAGAACCAGGGCAGACCATTAAGCTGAAACTGGAACTTAAACTTCTCGCGGATGCCGGTATTATTGGATTCCCCAATGCCGGTAAATCCACATTGATGAGCGTCCTTTCTTCCGCACGTCCCAAAATCGGAAACTACCCGTTTACTACGCTAACACCCACCCTTGGGATTGTCTATACGGATTCGGCAGAACCTTTCGCGATTGCCGATATACCCGGCTTGATTGAAGGTGCTCATTCCGGAACTGGATTGGGTATTAAATTTCTTCGGCATATCGAAAGAACCAAAATACTGGTCCATCTTATCGATGCATCGGTCATCGATCCTGAAAAGCCACTCGATTTATATCATGCCATTAACAGAGAGCTTACGCTTTACAGTAAAAAACTCGCTGAAAAGAAACAGATTATTGTATTAAACAAATTGGATATACCGGAAGCTGAAAAAAATGCCGCTGTTTTTCAATCTGCTCTTAAAAATTCTAAAATTATCCTGATTTCTGCAGCAACCGGAAAAAACATATCCCGTTTGAAAAAAGAAATTATCAAACAGATTGATATGTTCCATGATGACTAAGCAAAAAAAAATCTTTTCCACGGCAAAGCGTATTGTGATCAAAGTAGGAAGCAATGTGCTTACCGCAGAACATGGCCTCAACACGGATGCAATCGGGATCATCAGTCAACAGATCAGCCTCCTGTTTGAAAGAGGTATCGAAATTGTGATGGTTTCTTCCGGTGCAATGGCTGCGGGCTGTAAAAAAATAGGGCTTGCAAAACGGCCGGCCGATATTCCCAGCAGACAGGCGGTTGCCGCTGTCGGTCAGGCCGGCCTGATCCTGGAGTATGAAAAAGCTTTTTCCAAGTATAATAAAAAGGTCGCTCAGATCTTGCTTACCCAGAGTGATCTCAATCATCGTGAACGGTATTTGAATGCACGAAACACACTGAACACACTTCTTTCATGGAGCATCCTTCCCATCATTAACGAAAATGACACGGTGGTTACCGAAGAGATTAAATTTGGAGATAATGACAATCTGTCCGCGATGATCGCCCTGCTCATGGATGCAAACATTCTCATCAATTTAACGGATATTGACGGACTGTATACAAAGGATCCCCGGACGACCCCTGATGCGGAAATGATAAAAATCATCGGCAATATCGATCATAAAATCAAAAAAATGGCTGGAGGAATTCCCGGAGCTTTAGGGACCGGAGGCATGCTGAGTAAAATTCACGCGGCAGAGAAAGTAACAGCTGCCGGCATCCCGATGGTGATCGCCAATGGAAAAAAACCGAATACCCTCAATGATCTTTTTTCCGGAAAGCAATCCGGCACGTATTTTGTTGCCAATGAAAATAAGCTATCTAAGAGAAAGTGTTGGATTGCTTTTTCCCGCAAGCCAAAAGGCAAAATCCAAGTAGATGACGGTGCTGCTCAAGCACTGCTTCACAATGGAAAAAGTCTTTTACCAATTGGAATTACAGCTGTCGAAGGATCTTTTATGATCGGCGACTGCGTTGAATTATTCTCCGCAGATGGCCGGAAACTCGCAATCGGATTGGTAAATTACAGTGCTGTGGATATCTTGAAAATCATGGGACACCGGTCTAATCAAATCGAATTTGTTTTAGGTTCCAAACCATATGACGAGGTGATACATCGGGATAACCTTGCGATCAGACATGAAAAAGAGTATTAAGAATCCGTACTGAAATTATTTCAGCTGATACCGGTTTGAAATCAATAAACAACACGAGGGATATGAAAAAAATGCACATTGAATCCACCATTATGGGAATGGCGCGCGCCGCCCGGTCCGCTTCCAGACAAATCGCAACAAGTTCTTCTGATACAAAAAATGCAGCATTGTTGAAAATCGCTGAAAAATTGACACAAAATGAAGCATTTATTCAAAATGAAAATACAAAAGACCTGATATTGGCCAAAGAAAAAGGACTTTCCATCGCTATGATCGATCGGCTAACGATTACAGAAGCAACGATCCGGTCAATGATTCAAGGCTTGCAGGAAGTTGTGCAGCTTCCTGATCCGGTCGGCTCAACATCGGCATCATGGAAACGGCCAAATCAGTTAACCATTTCAAAAATGCGCATCCCATTGGGAGTGATCGGCATTATCTATGAATCGCGGCCGAATGTCACCATTGATGCAGCAGGCCTTTGCCTGAAAGCCGGCAATGCAGTCATCTTGCGGGGAGGTTCGGAGGCAATTCATTCAAACAGGGCATTGGCAAAAACGATTCATGAAGCACTTTCGGAAACCGGACTTCCAAAAGAAATCGTACAGGTTGTTCCCATTCCCGATCGTGAGGCCGTAACCTGGCTTTTACAACAGGAAGAATGTATTGACCTGATTATTCCACGAGGCGGAGAAAGCCTGATTCGCTTTGTTGTGGAAAACTCCAAAATTCCGGTATTAAAGCACTATAAAGGGGTTTGCCATGTCTTTGTCGATGATGGTGCTGATTTGGCCATGGCTGAAAAAATCTGTTTCAATTCCAAAGTTCAGCGCCCGGGAGTATGTAATGCCATGGAAACCTTGCTGGTGCATAAAAATATTGTATCTGACTTTTTACCAATGATGGGCGAACGGTTCATCAACGCAGGTGTCGAAATCAGGGGCTGTCCTGAAACCTGCCGCATTCTTCCTCAGGCAAAACCAGCCACTGAAAAAGATTGGTCGGAAGAATATCTGGATCTGATTCTTGCTGTCAGGGTCGTAGAAGATATTCATGCTGCCCTTGAGCATATCCGACAATATGGCTCAAGCCATACGGAAGCAATTGTCACCCAAAACTACAGCCGTGCGCAACAATTTCTAAAAGAAGCGGACTCGTCCGTAGTTCTTGTTAACGCTTCCACCAGATTCAATGATGGCGGACAGCTTGGGCTTGGTGCGGAAATCGGTATCAGCACTTCAAAACTTCATGCTTTTGGACCCATGGGCGTGGAGGAACTGACAACAACCAAATTTATTGTGCTCGGAGAAGGACAGATAAGAGAATAATAAACCAAAAAATTGATTTGTCGAATAGGAATATTCATGCGTATTGGCCTGTTTGGTGGCACGTTTAATCCAATCCATTTTGGTCATATCCACGTCTCAAAAGAAATTAAAAATAAATTTGAACTGGATCAACTCTACATGATTCCTTCCGCCATCCCTCCACACAAAAAAAGACAAGGCGTTGCAGATGCCCGAGATCGACTGAATATGACCCGTCTTGCCGTATCCAGCTTGGATGGTTACCTGGTCTCAGATGTGGAGATTACTCGTTCCGGCCCTTCTTATACTGTTGATACCATAGATTATTTCAAAAATACCCTGCCGGAAAACGCAAAAATATTCCTTATATTGGGAATGGATGCATTTCTTGAAATCGATACATGGAAGTCCTATAAAAAATTGTTTACCAAACTGCCTTTGATCATCATGTCAAGGCCGGGAACCGAACATGTTGGTTTTCAGGAATTATCGAGCCACATTCGGGAAAAAATTTCCAACCATTATTATTTTCAGAAAAACTGCAATTGCTTCAAGCACCAGACAAAACAGTCAATATATCTTGTAAAAGTTTCACCCTATGATATTTCTTCCACCGATATTCGAAAAATCATTCGCCGGAAACAATCTTTGAAATATCTGGTACCGGAAAAAGTTGAACAGTATATTAAAAACAAAGGACTATATTTACATGACATCTGATTTTGACTTTTCCTTAAAGCCCTATGTCACAGCTGTATTGGGGAAAAAAATAAAAGGTCTGACCGTTCTCGATGTTCGCAAATTAACCTCTATTGCCGACGTCTTCATGATCTGCAGTGGCAGCTCGAACAGGCAGGTAACATCCATTGGGGAACATATCAGAAGAGAGCTGAAAAAAAATGGAATCAAGCCATACCATGTGGAAGGAATCAAGGAGGGTCAGTGGGTATTGTTAGACTATGGTAATGTGATTATACATGTTTTTTACGAGCCGGTAAGAAGTTTTTATGACCTTGACGGCCTTTGGGAAGACGCCGGGAAAATCAACACGGAAAATATTGTGAAACCTGTTAGAAAAAACCATTTATAAACCAGATGGAGTCATCCAATGAAAAAAGTGAAACCTTGTATTCTCATCATTCTTGATGGATGGGGCCTTAATCCTTCAAGAGAAGGGAATGCTGTTGCTCAGGCGAAATTGCCATATTTAACGAAACTCATGGAGACATATCCACACACCCACCTGATATGCAGCGGGGAAGCAGTCGGCCTTCCGGATGGAATTATGGGAAACTCGGAAGTCGGGCATCTGAATATTGGTGCCGGACGTATAGTATACCAGGATCTTCTCCGAATCGACAAGGCCATTCAAGACAAATCCTTCTTTAAAAATAAAATGTTAACAAATGCCTTTTCTATCGCTAAAGAAAAAAAATCCAACCTTCATATTATGGGGCTGGTATCTGATGGGGGCGTTCACAGCCAGTTAACCCATCTGTTTGCACTTCTTGAATTTGCAAAACAGAAAAAGTTCAGCAACGTATATATCCATGCAATTCTGGACGGCCGCGATACCCCGCCCGATAGCGGAGCAGGATATATAACGAAATTGCAAAATATTATCCAAAAACTGGAAATCGGATGCATCTCCAGCATCTGTGGAAGATTCTTTGCAATGGATCGAGATACAAGGTGGGATCGGACCAAAAAAGCATATCAATTATACACCCAGGCACAGGGCATAAAGGAGACCGATCCGATTACGGCTGTTCGTAATGCCTATGCAAGGGGAGAAACAGATGAATTTGTTCAACCCATCGTCCTCAATCCGGAAGGAACGATTTCCGATCATGATTGCGTTATCTTTTTTAATTTCCGTGCCGACCGGGCAAGACAAATTACAAGAGCCCTTACAGATTTAAAATTTGCCGGCTTTAAGAGAGAGGTCTGCCCACGGATTGCAAATTTTGTCTGTCTGACCATGTATGATGAAAGTTTCACCCTGCCAATCGCTTTCCCACCCCAGCATTTGGACGGACTCCTCGGAGAAGTCCTCAGTAAAGAGGGGCTTTCCCAACTTCGGATTGCGGAAACCGAAAAATATGCCCATGTAACCTACTTTTTCAATGGTGGAGAAGAAAAACCGTTTCCGGGTGAAGACCGATGTTTAATTCCATCCCCACGGGATGTTGAAACCTATGATCAGAAACCTGAAATGAGTGCCTTACCAGTGGGAGATGAGGTTGTATCTCGCATTCAGTCCGGGCGTTATGATTTAATTGTTTTAAATTTTGCGAATATGGACATGGTTGGCCATACCGGAATCATTCCTGCCGCCATTAAGGCTTGTGAAGCCGTAGATGAAAATGTGCAAAAAGTGGTTACCGCAATCCAGGCTGCCGGAGGGACAGCGTTGATCACGGCTGACCATGGAAACGCTGAAAAAATGCTTGACGATCATGGCCAACCGCATACAGCCCATACGGTCAACCCCGTTCCATTCATTATCGTAAACGAAGACCGGAAAAATATAAACCTCCGACCCGGTATCCTTGGAGATATCGCCCCAACCATACTGGATATCATGGGAATAGCCAAACCCAGACAGATGACCGGGAGGTCGCTGATACAATGAAAGCATCTGATACCATTACAGATTTTCTGACCGGCCGGGAAATTCCAAATATCGGCGCGGAAATGAATCGCCAGGCCATTGAACAGTTTCTGGTGAACAATAAAGGTTTTGATAAAAAGGATCTCTTAATTGATCACAAAATATCACTGATGATCAATGGAGAAATCTATCGATCAACCGTGGATATCATCGTGGCGGTGGAAGAAAATAAAATGATGGTGATCAAATGCGCGGCCGGTTCTTTAGGATCACGAGAGAGAGAGACCCTGGCCGTGGCAAGGCTGATCGAAGAATATCAAGTGCCATATTCAATTGTGTCGGATGGAAAAACAGCTATTATCCTGGACACCATTGCCGGAAAAAAAACGGGGGAAGGACTGGATGCCATCCCGTCCAAGGAGGAATCCCTCAAACGAATTCAACAAATCCCGCTCCAATCTTTTCCTCCAGAAAAAAAGGAGCGGGAAAAACTGATTTTCCGCTCCTATGACAGCATGATCATTAATGTTCCGGATAAAAACAGAATCTAAATGCCGGCTACATCCTTCCCGCAATGCTTGCATACTTTTGCTCTTTTTTTAATAATTTCCGCACAGAACGGGCACTCCCGGGTAAAAGAGCGATTGTGTATTTTTTGAACCGCTTCCTCAACAGTCTCGGTTAGTTTAACATTTCCAAAGCGCGTACTCCGGAGGGATTCAACCACCTCGACTTCACCAATATCTCCAATCATTTCAGCGGCCTTTAGTCTTACGCGGGCCGGCTCCGTTGCATCAATCAAGATCTTGAGAACTTCCACCCAATCTTTTGAAACATAACAATCCGCGAGAATGGAAAAGCCTCGTTTGATTGCTTCTTTCAACCTTTCCTGCGCAGCAAGCACTTCATCATCTAAAATTTGTCCTTTTGCACCATCCGGGCTGAACACCGGAATGCACTCGAATTGATCTGTGCCAGGATAATTCATACAACGGTGGGATGCATTGTGAGAAAAATTTTCCATAATATTTTCCCAGCCGCTTTTATAAAGAGAGCATTCGTCATTAAAACAAATATACAGATAAGGTGTTCCCCATCCAAGCCCATCACCTAATGCAATATCAGGAACATCCCACAGGCTCATCACCATATTACAATAAGGGCAATGCGGTTTTTCCTGAGAAAGTATTTTCTCCAGAACCTGTTCTTTTGTCTCAAACGTCATCTGTTTATCTCCTCTACTATCTTAAAAATAAAACCTGCCCTTGTGAATAACAGGTTTTAACGGTGAATAAGCAACGTCCATTTCAGCACAAACATAAGTCCCGTTATTTGGTTTGTCAAATCAGTATGCCGTTCATTATCTTCATGATTTCATATTTGACAAAATATTTTACACTCTTTATAATGACGGTCAGTAAATAAAGAATCTTTGCGCCTCCGCACTTTTATTCAAATCATTACACGTATCCTTATAATAAACTATCTATCTGCTCCAATAATTCGGTAATGGCTTAGCACCAACGAATTGATTGGCATGATAAAATTTCATTTTTTGTCCAAGATAAACAGAAAGGAACATTCTGTGAAAATTATTATCGGCGTTTCCGATATGAAAACAAGCAATGATACAGAAGCCAGCTTGATCACCTATTCTTTAGGGTCATGTATTGGTGTCTCGATTTATGACCCTGTTGCCAAGGCAGGTGGTCTTCTTCACTATATGCTCCCGGAATCCAGTATTGATGAGGCCAAAGCGATCAATAACCCATATATGTTCGCCGATACCGGTATTCCAAAACTTTTCAAAGCAACCTATGAGCTTGGAGCGAAAAAACAGAGAATGAAAATCGTTGTTGCCGGAGGAGCTCAGATTTTAGACCAGAAAGGTTTTTTCAATATCGGAAAAAGAAATCACATGGCGCTTCGGAAAATGTTATTTAAAAATAATGTGATTATCAATCATGAAGATGTTGGCGGAAACTGCAACAGAACAGTTCGCCTGGATATTAAAACCGGTGATACCTATATTAAAATATCCGGCAAAGGGGAAATTAAAGTATGAGTACCATTCAAAAACTGATCAAAGAAATACACATGCTCAAACCCATACCCCGGATAGCCGGCCAAATCCTCACCATTATTGAAGATCCAAACAGCTCCATCGCGGATATTGCCGAAATCGTTCTATATGATCCATCCACCACAGCAAATCTTTTAAAAATCTGCAATTCCGCCTATTTTGGCCAGTCCAGAGAAATCGACTCCGTACGCGACGCCATTTCATTTCTTGGTATTGACCAGATGGTTGATCTGATCCTATTACACGGGGGAGCCGAAAATCTGACTAAAAGTCAGGAAGGTTATGGACTGCATGAGGGAGAATTATGGAGACAGGCGGTCGCCTCGGCTTTGATTGCAAAAGATTTATCTGAAAAAAAAGGAATCAGTCGGCAAAAGCATATCATTTTTACTGCGGCCCTTCTAAAAGATATTGGTAAAGTTATACTTGACCGTTTTGTATCGGATTCTTTTGAAAAAATATCCTTCCAGGTGGAAAAAAAGGGTCTCAGTTTTCGAGAAGCTGAAAAAAAAATCATTGGGGTGGATCACGCTGAATTGGGCGGACTTGTAGCTAAGATATGGAAATTCAGTCCGAAAATGATTTTCATCATCTCCAATCATCATATGTCTGATCAAAAGGCTCATGAAGATATTGAAACCTCAATTGTTTATCTTGCAGACACCATCTGCATGATGATGGGTATTGGTGGAGGGTCCGATGGGCTGGCATATCGATTCCATCAGGATATCCTTGATAAACTAGGGGTTAATCCATCCGACCTGCAGGAAATCATCATGCGATTTGGAGAAAATATGCAAAAAGTGGAAGAACTGATACAGGCGGTTTGAATCGAATATCCCAGGAAGAGGGAGCTTTATATGACCATAAAAATACTCATCGTCGACGACTCCTTGCCCATGAGAGGCGTTATCAAAAAAACAATCAAGGCATCCGGATATGCTGAAGCGGAATTCTTTGAAGCGGAAAATGGAAAGCTCGCATTGGAAATCCTGAAAAACACATGGCTCGATATTGTAATAACAGACTACAATATGCCTGAAATGAATGGAATGGAACTCATTAAGGCCATGAAACAGGACAATGCATTTCAGGCGACTCCTGTCTTGGTAGTAACTACTGAAGGCAGTCAGCAGAAAGTAAATGAGTTCCTTGAACAAGGAGCAGCCGGTTATATAAAAAAACCATTTACACCGGAGGCCATACGAAACAAATTAATAGAAATTTTAGGAGAACTGGAAAATGCAGAGCCTGAAAACAGCGATGATGACCTCGATTTCTGAAGTGCTTGAAACCATGTTTTTCATGTCTCTTGATTTCGACATTCATGCAACACTGGAAAATAGTGATATCATGCACAATGATCTCTCAATGGCTTGCCGCCTTAACTTTACCGGTCCCTTCTCAGGTTGTCTGCTTATTATTGTTCCCAAGGACCTTCTTGCCCATATGACGGAAAGCTTCATGGGCCTGGAGCAGGATAAGATTACAGCACAACATAGGGAAGGCACAATAAAAGAATTGGCCAATATGATTGCCGGAAACACCTTCAGTACATTGAACAACCAGATTGAATTTAAACTTGCCATCCCGGAATTGATCGATACTCGGACAGTTTCCGATCAATACCTCCCAACAAAAGAAAGGGATGTGGAAATTATAACGGAAACCACCGGCGGTTTATGGGGTGCCAAGATAATCTTGAACGATGTGCATCCGAATGACTGAAGATCTGTTTGAATAATCATGATAGTCCACTCAGACACGGATTCTCTGTATCGAATCCAGAATCGGCCAAACCTCTTCCCGGTGTTCCGGTGGGATCATCAGATATGTCAAGATTGTATTGGAAACCAGGTTTGTATTTTTCAATTTTTTATCCCGTTGAAAGACCTCGTTTCCATCCTCCTGCTTCAGATGCAGAATGACATCGATTAAATTGCCGGTTGCTCCATGTAAATCAATATGTTCAATATATTGTTGAAAAATTGTATTTATGGTCAGTAGAAGTGGATCGATCTGAGCAAAGCCTGTTTCCCGGCAATGAACCGTTGAAACAAGGCATCTGCACCCAAACGGCCGATACCGATATATCGGACATTCATTCCCTTTCAGTAACGAACACGGGGTCCAGTTCGGGTCCGCTTCTTCTTCAGGCGGATTGCCGCCATTTCTGCAACAATCTGCAAACCGGTTAATCGTAACTTCAGGAGAAAATCGCGCCTTGAATCGATCCCGCTCCAGGCAGCCAATAAGATTTCCCTGATCCTGAGAGGATAGATGTCTGAGAATATAGCTGCCTTCAAGGGTTGTAATGGTCACATTTCTGGTACAACAGGAATCGCAAAACCGTTTACAGGAGAATTCTTTATCTTCCAGATAGTGGTCATAAATTGCATACATTTGTTCCAGAAAAGCCAGCTTCATTTTAATTTTCAAATGATTTCCTATTTCATCCATTAAGATCTACAATCCTGTTTCGGAAAACAAAATCTCTATCTGTTGAACAAGCCAATAACAACTCCTGCATCCCCATGAAACATGGTCTTCCCTTAAATAGAAAAGAATGCTATAACCCCCCCATGATTCGAAAAGCAACCACAAAAGATATTCAATCCATCCATAAAATTCTAAATGAATATGGAAACAAAGGTGAATTGCTCCCAAGGCCGCTCAGTCAGCTTTACGATCATGTAAGGGATTTTTTTGTTTTTGAGGATACGGATACAAAAGCGATTGTTGGTTGCGGAGCGCTTCAATTTTGCTGGGAAGATCTGGCAGAGATCCGATCCCTTGCCGTGTCTGCTGAATATGAGAGACAAAAAATCGGAACAAGACTTGTTGAAGCCATCCTTTCCGAAGCCAGAACGTTTCAAATCAAAAATGTGTTCACGCTTACTTATAAGCCGGATTTCTTTAAAAAGTTTGATTTCCAAACCATTGACAAAGCAAACCTCCCCCATAAAATCTGGGCAGACTGCCTTTTATGTGTAAAATTTCCAGACTGTGACGAAACCGCCATGATGAAGAAACTTCAGCCATAATTACCGGCTAAGAGTATATGACATTCATGGGAATCGGAGGATATTTCCACACACCGGGTTTGGGGAGGATATGCTGCGCTCCCACAATCAGCCAGTAAGGATCCGGATTGATATCCCTCAATTTTCCATCATCCGGTGGCCGGGCATGATCCGTATACGCGTAGGTCGCTTGAAACAAACAAACCGATTCCTTGTTGTTCTTATCAGCATCTTCATGCGAAATCGCATAATTTTTGGAAAACGTTCTTGTTGAAAGCTTATTGCTTTCTGCGATCTGATCCACTTCCTCTTTTGTAAATTTTATCAAGATTGATTTTGATACCCCTCGTTCGGAGATTCGGATTAATGCTCTGGATTCACTGCTTCCTGCATATACCGTGGAGAGGCATCCCAGCTGTTTAATATATTGCGCCGCCACGATAGCAGCTGTTCTTCGTCCGCCAACCATAACCGGAAGCCCATAGTATTCAAATAATTTTTTCTGGATGTCCTCTGCGTATTTATCCCCTTTTTCGTAGATATCCTTTGAAATATACCGCAGGCTTCGAGCAAGATTTTCAGCAGCATCCGCAATCGGCCAATCAATGCGGACATGAAAATGAGACATGGCATATCTGTTTCTGCTGTGACTCGTGGGATCTCTTTGTATAAGGAGCGCATAATCCACAGGCAGAAGCTGTCTAAGGAAGTCAAAAAAATGAGCGGAATCCAAATATTTCTGATTTCTATCAAATTTTTTTTCCAGGGATAACGCCTTTGTTTGAAGAAGGTTGATCTTTGTGGTCTTGTTGACATCGAAAAAACGAATATATTTTTTATGGACATCGGGAATGGTCTCTTCCAGAAAGATTACCAGAAAAGAATTTTGTGATTCATATTCCAGATTGGGTATTCGTGCCCTTGGTTTTAATTCACGGCGCTCTACAAAAGGGTAAGGAATGTTACGGTTGATGAAATTGTAATAAGAATCGGTAAGAGCATATTGAAGAATAAACTGATCCAGCTCATCTCTCAGCAGCTCATAATAGGATCTCCTTAGCCTGTTTTCATTGCTCAACGCTTCTCTGTATGTCCAGAAACCCAATGTCATCTCCTATACAGCGTATCTCGGTTTAATCCAGATATAAGCTCTGTTGATTTAATCCATTACCAGTCAATATTTTTGATGGACTCCTTCTTAAAAAATTGATGATGATATGAAATTTATAATGAATACCACTATTTTAAGTGACCGTCAAGATAGAGATTTATCATTTACCCGCTCCATATAGCAGTACAAAACTTTACGAAATCGATACGTCAGCAAAACAACTACCATGCTGATACCGAAAATAACTGCAAAAAGCCCATACATTCTTTCAAACACATAAGCTCCCTGCAAGCTCAGCATGAGTGTCCCCGGCATCCGGCCGACACTGGAAATAACCATGAACACCTTTACCGGCAGGGCCGTCATTCCCAGAAACAAACACAGATAATCCTTTGGAAAACCGGGAAAAATAAATAGGATGATCAATACAAAAATGCCCTGTTTTTGTAACAAGGGCTCAAACCGGTCAATAAACTTTTGAGGAATCAATTTTCGAATATACTTTTTTCCGAGAAAGCGCCCGATGATAAAATTGATCCAGGAACCAATGGTTAAGCCGATACACGAATAACAAAAACCGGGAAGGGCACCAAAAAGATACCCGCCGATAAAACCGCTTGCCTCTCCTGGTACTGGTGCAAAAATAACCTGAAGAAGCTGGAACAGAATAAAGATAACAGGCGCCCAACCGCCAAATGATGATATGAAACGATGAATTTCGTCTCTGTCGCTAAGAAACGTATAACCCGAAAGTACTGCACCCCAGATCTGGGTTTTAAAAAATATGATGAAAAAAGCAGACAGCAACAGTAATCCAAGCAGAACGATCACTGAATAGAGGGAAGATACGAATTTTTTCAAATCGATTTTTTCCTGCTCACCGGATGATCCAACCGTTATTCGTAATGATCATACTATGCTATTTATGCATCAAAACACCATTCTACTTGTCTGTTAATGCTGCCACACCGGGAAGTATCTTTCCTTCCAAAAATTCGAGCGATGCGCCGCCACCGGTCGAAACATGCGATACCTTATCTGCGACCCCCGCCTGCTTGACGGCTGCTGCCGAATCTCCACCGCCAACCACAGTGATGGCACCTCTTTCCGTCGATTCTGCCAACATACCGGCAATGGCATAGGTGCCTTTAGCCGTTTCCGGAATCTCAAAAACACCCATGGGCCCGTTCCATATAATGGTTTTTGCCCCTTTTAAGATCTTGCCAAAAATTTCAATTGATTCAGGCCCAATATCCAGTCCAAAAGCCTTATCCGGAATGGCATTGCATTTTACCGGTTTCAAGGTACCGATCTTCCTTGTCTGAAAATCAAATTCATCCGACACCATGCAGTCTTTCGGCAATATCAGCTTTTCCCCTCCCTTTTTGAGAAGATCTTCCGCAAGCCTTACCTTGTCTTCCTCCAGAAGAGAATTTCCGATTCCATATCCCATCGCCTTGTAAAATGTATAGGCCATGCCCCCTCCAATAATCAGGCGATCTACCTTTGGAAGCAGATTGGAAATCACATCAATTTTACCGGAAATTTTTGCCCCGCCGAGGATGGCCACAAATGGCCTTTCCGCATTGTCGTTGATTTGCCCCAGGTAATTCAATTCCTTCATTAAAAGGTATCCTGCAGCACATTGATCGATATATCGCGTTACGCCATCCGTTGAAGCATGGGCTCGATGCGCTGTACCAAAAGCATCGTTCACATAAACATCCCCCAAACTTGCAAGTTTCTTTGCAAATTCCGGATCATTTTTGGTCTCCGCATCATGATAGCGTAAATTTTCAAGAAGAATGCTCTCACCATCCGAAAGATTATTCACGGCCTTTTCCACAGATGCACCGATACAATCATCCGCAAACGCTACTGTTTTGCCCAAAATTGCTGAAAGTGCCTTCGCACACGGGGCCAGAGACATCTCTGGAATCCGTTTTCCTTTTGGACGTCCCAGATGGGAGATAAGAATCAACCTGCCTTTTTTTTCCAGAACATATTGAATCGTAGGAAGGGCGGCACGAATCCGCTTATCGTTTGTCACCAAACCGTTTTCCATCGGCACATTGAAATCGACACGCATCAAAACGCGCTTTCCTGCCAGTTGAATGTCCTCAATAAACAATTTTTTCATTTTGTATCTCCTTCTTAAAAGGATCCCGTATACTATTTTCTCGTATGAAAATAGTTATGAAACTGTTTTGTTCTTTTTTTGTTTTTTTCGGTTGAGCTCTTTTTTCGTGGACCATCTTTCAAAGAAACCAATGAGCCCGGATTCATATGCCCTGTCGGTCCGCTCCTCTTTTACCTGCACTCCATCCGATCCGTCTATCGCCGATCGCAGGCATTCTGTTTTATAAAAACATGGCATACAGGACTCCGGACTATGCCGCAATCCGTCATCTTTTTTCGGAAAAACAATATCGAGCTTTCCAAAACATGCCGGCACTTCGTTGTGTACTTGATCATTCATATGGATTTCTATTGACGACCAGATTACAGGTTACCTTCACATTCTCGAGTCATACGGTGAATATGGCCTTGATCGGCAAAGCTGAAATAACGATTATCCCCGATAATAATATGTTCATGAACCGTTATCCCAACAACCTTGCATGCAAACAGTAGCCGTTTGGTAATGAGAATGTCAACGTTCGATGGTTCCGGATCACCGGATGGATGATTATGAGCAAAAATTAATGCCGCCGCTCTTTTCTCCAGTGCCATCTTGATCACCTCACGTGAATAGACAGCGCTTTCGGTTAATGTTCCTTTAAAAAGAACGTTTGAGTCGATGACCCTGTTTTTAGCATCCAGAAAAATTACGGAAAAACACTCCTGCGATTTGTCTCGTAATGTTTGATACAAATAGTTAAAAAGATCCCGGGAGTTTTGAACGAGATCCCTGACCCGTATTTTTTTTTCAAGATATCTGTCCGAGACAGCCTTGATCAGTTGGATACCAAGAAGGTTCTTGGGTCCAATTCCGTTCACGGACAAAAGCTCTTCCTTGGACGCTTCAAAAACACCGGGTAAAGATTGAAATCTTTCCAACGCGTCCTTGGCCGCATCCTTGCAGTCTTTTCTCGGGGTAGCAAGGGTGAGAAGCAGTTCTATAATTTCATAGTCATGAAAACCGGACAGCCCGGATTCCAAAAATTTCTCTCTGAGTCGATTGCGGTGTCCGGATCCTTTATGCGCTTGTTTCTTTTCCATATGAGAAAAGCATCATCAGACTTCATCAAATTCATTTTTCAGACTTCTTGTCATCAGTCGATAAACAGCATCCGCAGGCGATCGGTCCTCATACAACACCCGATACACCTCATGGGATATCGGCATTTCAACATCCAGTTTTCTGGATAGATTATAAACAGACTTTGCCGTCTTTACACCTTCGGCCACCATCCGCATCTCGCCTAAGATTTCCTGTAATTTTCTTCCCTGCCCGATCTGCTTTCCCACAGTATGATTCCGGCTTAAATCCCCGGTACAGGTGAGCATGAGATCCCCCACCCCGGCAAGGCCTGAAAACGTCTCCGGCTTGGCGCCCAGCCGAAGGCCAAGCCTTCTTATTTCCGTGAGTCCTCTGGTAATCAGGGCGGCACGGGTATTCAGACCCAGCCCCAATCCATCCACAATTCCGGATGCGATAGCGATTACATTTTTTACAGCCCCTCCGAGTTCAACACCAATCATATCATCAATAGTGTAAACGCGAAAAGTGGGTGTTGCAAAGACATGCTGGACAAATTCAGCTACCATCTGATTCTCCGCCGCTACGGTTACAAGGGTTGGAACACCGCGGGCAACCTCCTTCGCAAAGCTGGGTCCTGACAGCACGGCAAATTTTTCTTTCAATCGGTTTGAAAAAACCTCTTTCAGTACACCGGACATGGTCAGGTGTGTTTTGTTTTCGATACCCTTTGATGCAGATACGAGAATTGTTTTTTCCGATACTAAATCCTTCAGTCTGGTCATTGTCTCCCGCATGAGATGGGAAGGAACGACAACCAGAAGAAGATCCTTGTCGGATGCAACCGGATGAAAATCATTGGACGGGAGAATGTTTTTCGAGAGTGTAATGCCGGGAAGAAAAATGCTGTTTTCGCGGTGTTCCAGTATTTCCTGTTTCACCTGGCTCTCAAACACCCAAAGGTCTATGATAAATCCTTTTTCAGCCAACTGATTGGCCAGCGCCGTTCCCCATGAACCAGCACCGACAACCCCGATCTTTGTCTTATTAATATCAACAAGCATATGATCCATTATTCTTCATTTTCTATGTTTTCTATATTTTCATCATCATTTTCTTCTTCTTTCTCTGCCAGCCTTGCCGCACCGGCCACCTTCTCATGGGCTTCCATTTCAATCAGCTTAACGCCCTGGGTGTTGCGGCTGATCACGGAAATTCCCTTTACCGCCATCCGGATCAACTTGCCGCTGTCTGCCATCAGCATAATATCATCATCTTCATCGACCAGAAGAATGGCAACAACATTGCCGTTACGAACATTGGTTTTAATTGTTATGACACCCTGCCCGCCTCTTTTCTGAACAGGATACTCATCAATGGATGTGCGTTTCCCAAACCCGTTTTCCGTCACCGTAAAAAGGGTCTGGCCATGACTCAAAACTTCCATGCCGATGAGCCGGTCATCCTTTACCAACCGGATTCCTCTTACCCCCCGTGCAATTCTGCCGGAAGGCCGGATATCCGATTCCAGAAATCGAATTGATTTTCCATTTGCCGTGCAGAGGAAAACATTCATGGTTCCGTCGGTTATTCTGGCCGAAATCAATTCATCTCCTTCTGCCAGATTCAGCGCAATGATACCGCCGGTTCTCGGTCTGCTGTATGCCATCAAATCCGTCTTTTTCACCGTACCCTTTCTGGTTGCCATCATGATATGATATCCCGGCTCAAATTCCGGTACGGCCAGGACCGTTGTCAATTTTTCATCCTGATCGAAATCAAGCAGATTCACAATCGCCTTACCCCTGCTGGCACGGCCTGCTTGCGGGATGTCATATACCTTGCACCAGTAAACCTTTCCATTATTTGTGAAAAACAAAAAGTTGTGATGTGTGGATGCGACAAATAAATGCTCAACAAAATCCTCATCCTTGGTGCCCATCGCTGTTTTTCCCTTACCCCCCCGGTTTTGCTGCTGATACAGAGTGATGGGATTTCGTTTGATATAGCCGCTTTGGGTAATGGTCACGACCATATCTTCTTCAGCGATCATATCGGCCATGGTGATCTCTTTTGTCGCCTGGACAATTTGCGTCCTTCTCGCATCTCCAAATTCACTTTTAATCTGAGAAAGTTCGTCTTTGATAATATCAAGCACCAGCCGAGCACTGCCAAGAATGGCCTTATAACGCTCAATATCCTTAAGCACCGCCTGGTATTCTTCTAAAATTTTCTCCTGCTCAAGACCGGTTAACCGCTGTAGGCGCATTTCCAGGATTGCCTGGGCCTGAATTTCAGAAAGGGCAAACCGCTCCATCAATCCGGATTTCGCTTCCTGAGGTGATTTTGATGCCCGGATCAATGCAACCACTTCATCCAGATTATCCAGGGCAATCTTCAGGCCTTCCAATACATGTGCTCTTGCTTCTGCTTTCGCAAGCTCGAACCGGGTCCGCTTTACAATAATTTCCCTGCGATGAAGGACAAAGTGTTCCAGAATCTCTTTTAGGGAAAGAATCTCAGGCCGATTGTTGACTACGGCAAGAAAAATAATCCCAAAACTATTTTCCAACCGGGTATGTTTAAACAGTTTGTTAATGATGATTTCGGAAAATTGATCTTTTTTTAATCCGATTGCAATCCGCATTCCATGCCGGTCCGACTCATCCCGTACATATCGCACTCCCTCAATCTGCTTGTTCCGAACCAATTGCGCGATGGTTTCAATAAGCCGGGCCTTGTTGACCTGATACGGAAGCTCTGAAATGACGATTGTCTCCATGTCCGTTGTCCGATCTTTCTCAACCTCCACTCTGGCACGAACACGAATAATACCTCTTCCGGTTTTGTATGCTTCATGGATACCGCTGGTACCATAAATGATCCCTGCGGTCGGGAAATCCGGTCCCGGAATGTGCTCCAGCAGCTCCTGCCAGGTAATATCCGGGTTATCAATTAGAGCGGTGATGGCATTGATGACTTCCGTCAGATTATGGGGCGGAATATTGGTTGCCATGCCGACGGCAATTCCGGAGGAGCCGTTTATCAAGAGGGCTGGAATCTTGGCCGGAAGCACCGATGGTTCGGTAAGGGATTCATCATAATTGGGGATAAATGTTACGGTTTCCTTATCCAGATCATCCAGCATTTCATGCGCGAGCCGCATCATGCGGATTTCCGTATATCTCATCGCAGCCGCTGAATCCCCGTCTACAGAACCAAAGTTACCTTGACCATCTACAAACGGATATCGCAGGGAAAAATCCTGCGCCATTCGAACAATGGTGTCATAGACCGCCGTATCTCCATGCGGATGATATTTACCAATGACATCTCCGACAATACGGGCAGATTTTTTATAGGGTTTGTTCCAATCATTTTTGAGTTCCCGCATGGCAAACAGAACCCTGCGGTGTACCGGTTTCAATCCATCACGCACATCCGGCAGCGCCCGGCCGATAATGACACTCATCGCATATTCGAGATAAGACTTCTTCATCTCGGTCTCAATACTGATCTTCGGTCCCGCATCCACCACTTGTATGTCTTGCATATTCATTCTCTTTCAACTGAAAATATCAGTGATCTCCAAATAGTAAAATTAACAACCCTGATCTTAACACTTCTGCGTAACCGGTTACAGCTCTTCTTCAGTCAGATAAAATATTGATCGGCTCCACCATCTTCTGATAATTTTCATGATAAATATCCACCATGGTTAAAAAACAGGTAACAATCAAAGGACCATAGATGATCCCTAAAATTCCAAATAACTTCATCCCTCCAATTATGGCGAGAAAAACCAGCAAAGTATGCATCTTAACCTTGTTTCCTACAATTTTTGGTTTGAAAATATACTCAATTCCAAAGGATAAAATCATATAAAAAACAATAAAAAAAATGCCGGCAAACATTCGTCCCTTAATGAACATAAACACGGCCGTGGGAAGAAACACAACACCGATTCCTACAATCGGCAAAAATGCCAGAAGAGCCATTAAAACACCCCATAAAAAGGGAGCATTTAACCCAAACATCGCAAAAACAATTCCACCGATGGTTCCCTGAATCATGCCGCCAAGACCGTTGCCGATTAAAATAGCACCGGCCATCTCCTTGAATTTTTGAATCAGCTTTTCATCCTGATCCTTGGGAAGAGGGGACAAGTCAACAATAAAATCAATTAATTTCGCACTGTCCATCAACAGAAAAAAGATAATCAGCAGCATGAAAAAAAAGTTGGCAACAACACTGAATATATTGGAGGTAATTAATTTTATCTGGTCAAACAGAAATAAGCCAAACTCTTTTCCCAGTTCAGACAGGGATCGATTCAGGTCTTCTATGGAAACCTGAATGTTGATATTGGAAAGCAATATGTTCGTTTTTTCAATCACATGGTTACTTTCCAGAAACTTTTTAATCTGACCATCCAAAACAGCTGTTTTACCCAACAGATAAACATCATACGCTTCTTTTGATAAAATACCGGTAAAAAAAAGAATGGGAACAAACAGAATAAAAAATATCAGAATACAGGTGATCAAAGCAGAAAAGGCCTGGCGGATTCGAAATGTTTTCGTCATGTACCGATAAACCGGATTAAAAACACCGGTAATAACCGCGGCAAGCACAATCGTCGACAGAAACGGCAACAGCAACCATCCGATTAAAAAAAATGAGATTAAAAACAATCCCAAGAAAAACCAGAAAATCAGATCGCTATTTGTTCGATCCTGCATTGCTTTCCCCAATGAATTCATCACATAAAATATTGACAATCAACAGATCGCTCTCCAAAAAAACAGTTTCAACCTTGACACTTTAAGATATCATACAACAGGCAGGTTAATCGGTTGACAGGATTTGAGATATAAGAAACCGGTGACTTTTCCTTAACCGGCCACCCTCAAGGGCAATGATGGATGATGTCCCATCCTATTCACCAGGATCTCTCCGAAAATAATGTACCTGCAAGACCGGTTTGTTTTCAGCGAAAACGATATGATCTTATTTGCTGAGAAACCCGCCTGCAATCAAATAAAGAATCAGCTCATAGACAACAACCGGCGTGTAATTATGAAAAGCATGATAGATGATTCCACCACCGATAATAGCGGGTACCATAAAAAAAACCAAAATGCCCAACTTCCTGGTAATACTCATTTTTTTCATTATCTCCTGTTGTCCGTTTTGATCATGATCAACCTTCTCATACCATCTTCTTTCTCGAGACTGTCATGGTTTTAGCAATTCGGCCTGGTTAAGTAAAGCAAAAAATAGGAAGTTTGATTTCTTTTTTAGAGACTGTTTTTATTCGATTTTCCTTCTGAAAAAAGAGCAAATAAAATCTTTGAAATCATGTGAGCGGACTGCTCCGGCGTCAGCACCTCTTTAATCGCTTTTTATTATTTTTTCAATATGATATAGGCAAATACTTCTCTGAAATCAAAAAAAACGGCCCGATTTTATCATCAGGCCGTTTGTATGTTTATTCTATTTGTTTTTAAATTAAACCCGCTCAACAACCATGGCAAGCCCCATACCACCGCCGATACACATGGTAATCAATCCGGTCTGATATCCTTTCCGTTTCATTTGATACATTCCCGATACCATCTGCCGTGCTCCGGTTGCCCCGATCGGATGGCCTAAAGAAATACCGCTGCCAAGCTCATTGGGTTTCTCAACCTCGATTCCGAGTTCCCGCATGCACCCAATTGCCTGTGCGGCAAAGGCTTCATTCAGCTCGATCATATCCATATCATGGATTGTCATTCCACAAGAACGCAGAACCTTTCGTACCGCAGGGACAGGACCAAGACCCATGTAGGCGGGATCAAGACCGCCGGAAGCAAAACCTTTAATCTTGACGATCGGCTCCAATCCCATTTCTTTTGCCTTTTCCGCACTCATCAGCAAAACCGCTGCTGCTGCATCATTAATTCCAGATGCATTACCGGCTGTTACACTCCCATCCTTTTTAAAAGCCGGACGTAGTTTTGCCATTTTTTCAAGACTGGTTTCCATAGGCCGCTCATCCCGATCAAAAACAATTTCGCCTTTTCGGGATTTGGTGATCACCGGCACAATCTCCTGTGCAAAAAGACCGTCATGGATTGCCTTTAACGCTCTCTGGTGACTCAAGACGGAAAGCTCATCCTGTTCCTGCCGACTGATACCGTAAAGATCAACAATATTTTCAGCTGTCAGCCCCATATGATATCCATAAAAAATTTCATAAAGCCCATCAAATACCATCAAGTCATAGATATCCCCGGTCCCGGTCAATTCCATCCGGTGTCCCCAGCGTGCTTTGGGCAAAGCCATCGGTGCAAGACTCATATTTTCCTGACCACCGGCAAGAACAACATCCGCTTGTCCGGCCATAATTTCAGTTGCGCCAAGAGCAATTGCCTTTAATCCGGAACCGCAAATCTTATTTGCCGTAAAAGCGGGGGTTTCCTTTGGAATGCCGGCTCGAACCATCGCCTGTCTTGCTGTATTCTGTCCCTGTGCCGCCTGCAGGACATTTCCCATAATCACTTCATCGATCACAACCGGAGCGAGGTTGTCATTCCATTCATACAAACTTTTTTCCAGATCAATCTTTCCCTGATTTTTTAATTTATCCGGTGCCATGGCTTTCATTTCATCGCTCAGAACCGGCCTGAGTCCGGCCTTCTTCAGAACATCTTTCATTACAATTGCACCCAGTTCAACAACGGGAACAGTTTGTAAAGAGCCGCCAAATGAGGCGATGGCTGTCCTTGATCCTCCGACAATAACGACTTCCTTCATGATCAAATCCTCCGTCTAATGATATTTAAAAACCTCTGCAATTTTGTTATGATCGTCAGTATCATGCCTGAATATGTGAAATGAATTGGATATTCTTGATCAGACAGATATAAATGATTGAATAAAGATTGGAAACTACCATAAAAAACAACCTGAGGTCAATAATGAGCGTATGTGCCTGATTCTTTTTTCCTATAACCAGCATCCTGACTACCTCCTGATTCTGGCAGCAAACCGGGATGAATTTTTTGACCGTCCTGCAAAACCGCTTGATTTCTGGGAGGACAACCCATCGGTTTTAGCCGGAAAAGACTTGGTTGGCGGGGGAACATGGCTCGGAATTACCCGCTCATTACGGTATGCCGCCATCACGAATTTTCGAGATCCATTTGATCGGAAAAAAAAAGCGCCCACACGGGGGAATCTGGTCCGTAACTTTCTTTGCGGTCAATCATCTCCGGAAAACTATATCAAGCAGATTCAACATACCGGACATCAATACCATGGCTTTAATCTATTGGTCGGAGAGAAAGACCAGCTTTGGTATTATTCCAACCATTCTTCCGCAGCAATGAATGTTCCAGGCGGTTTTCACGGACTTAGCAATCACTTGTTGAATACACCATGGCCGAAGGTTATCCAGGGAAAATCGAAACTCAAATCTGTTTTTTCCAGATCGGGAATCGATATCCAAGACACCTTTCAGGTTCTGGGAGACCGGTCGTCACCACCGGATGATCAACTTCCGGACACCGGAGTCGGACAGAGATGGGAAAAAATTCTCGCCCCCATTTTTATCGACAGCGATATTTATGGAACCCGATGCTCATCCTTGCTGACCATCAAAAGGTCCGGTGAGGTCATGTTTGTTGAACGTACATTTTCGTCTGACGACAGAAAAAAAATTACTCAAAAAATATTTCGTTTTGCAAAAAGTGTATCTCCTTAATTCAACAGGAAGCGGATCTTGCCCCAATGAAATATTGCACCCCCGAAGCTTGGCATTGGCTTTTTGATCCACACATCCCCTTGCATGTTATTCATTCCCATAGTATAATGTTTTTTACATTGAGTGTGCCTGCGTATATCTCATATCCGTCGCAACTCACAGAACCCTGAACACTAATAACAAAACAACCATTCACTTTTGACCTTGGTTTAAGGCACATATTCCGGCAAGGGAAACCAATGATTGAAAAAAAAATTTTATTTGTGGATGATGAAGAGTCCCAAAGAGATATCATGCGGCGTGTTTTACGGAAAATGGGTTATTC
Source organism: Desulfobacteraceae bacterium (assembly GCA_003599865.1). Taxonomy (GTDB): domain Bacteria; phylum Desulfobacterota; class Desulfobacteria; order Desulfobacterales; family SURF-7; genus QZKS01. The sequence continues at coordinate 11,753 of QZKS01000088.1, read as the reverse complement.
GGTGACACTCTCTTCCGGCCCTGTGGAGGCATTGGAAATACTGAAAAAGGAATACTTTCCTCTGATCATTACAGACTTGAGTATGCCCGGCATGGATGGCACAAAGCTATGCAAACGTATTCGCTCGAAAAATCAAAACTCCATTATCTATGCCTTGTCAGGATTTATTGAATCCTATCAAGCGGAAAAATTAGAAGAAGTCGGTTTTGATGGCTACCTCAGAAAACCGGCAACAACCGCAACAATCAAACAGGCTGTTGACGGCGCTTTTGACAAACTGCAACGGCTGTCGTCATAATCATCAACAGCCGTTTGTGCAGAAAACACTTATTCCCTCTATTTCAACACCTCACAAAGCAGACGCACCCCAAACCCGGTCCCGCCTTTCGGACAATAGGTTGTTCCTTTTTTGGCAAATGCAGGACCGGCAATGTCGATATGAGCCCATTTTGAAACATCTGCAAATTCGGAAAGAAATAATGCGGCCGTAATCGCTCCGCCCATTCTCGAACTCGCAAGATTTTTGATATCTGCCAGATCGCTTTTAATCAATTCTTTGTAATCTTCCGGCAATGGCAGACGCCAGCATCGTTCATACGTTTTTTCACCGGCAGAAATGAGCATATTGGACAAATCATCATCGGGCGAGAACACTCCCGCAATTTTTTCCCCAAGGGCCATCACGCAGGCACCGGTTAAGGTCGCCAGATCAATCACGGTATCCGGCCTGAATTTTTTAATGGCATAGGAAATGGCGTCAATCAGAATCAACCTTCCTTCTGCATCGGTATTTCCGATTTCAACTGTTTTGCCGGCATAACTTCTGACAATATCTCCCGGGCGTGTAGCACTTCCCGACGGCATGTTTTCCACAATCGGGATAACGCCGATCAGTCTTTTCCGTATCCCAAGCCTTGCAGCGGTGATCATGGTTGCCGCCACTGCTGCAGCGCCGGCCATGTCCATCTTCATATCTTCCAATGAACCGGATGGTTTTAAGTTGATCCCCCCGGAATCAAAGGTAACACCTTTTCCTACCAGTACGATCGTCTGTTTTGAATCCCCGGGCTCATGCTCCAAGATAACAAGCCTCGCACTGCTCTCGCTTCCAGCCGCAACCGCCAGCATTGCATTCATCTTCAGTTTTTTCAATTCTCCTTCTTGAATCACGCGGACCTTTAGTTTTTCCTTTCCTGCCAGACGCGCAATTTCACGGGAAAACTGCTCTGGTTTTTTTTCATTCGGAGGGGTTGAAACCCAGTTTCTTGCCATAATCGTCCCTTCGCAGATTGTCTGGATGCGATCCGGAAGATGCCGCAATTTTTTTACGATATTCGAAGATGTCAGTACACCGATCTTTTTCAGCGCCTTGTATTTTTTTTCTTTTTTATAACGATCAAAAATATGGTTTCCAAGACACGCTCCTTCCAGCATGGCCTCTATAATCAGCTCGATCGGATGATCCAGCTTTTCTTCATCAGGTGCGGCAATCAGAATATGTGAAAATTCTTTTTTGATGCTCGACTGAACAATACCACCGATCAGGCCCCGGAATGTTTCCGGGTTTATTTCCGAAAATTTTCCCAACCCTGAAAAAATAATCCGTTCCGGTTTTACCTCCGGTACATGATAAAGCGTTACCTCATCGGATTTGCGTCCTTTGAATTCCTGAAATTTTTTCGCCTCCTGAATCCATGCGACAATTGTTTTATCCACATAGATCGTTCTATCTTCACATACTGGAATTACAATCGCATCCGCGGTTACCTTCTGCAGTCCAGTTGAGATTAATTGTAACACGACGCATCTCCTTTCCATTCACAATGACAGTCCGATATATTGGTTTTTTTGATTACATCTTGGTGAATTCATTTTTAATGTTGAAAATATAAGGGTTTCTCCATGCGGTGTCAAATACGGATCATTCCCCAAGGCACAATATCCATTTCATGATTTTTTCCGATTCCTTTCTTGACGGACCGGCCGGACTATCTTAATGTGGGAAAAACAAGTAGTTGACAAGTGCTTCAAGATCTTTTGTCCCGCGTATGACAAACCGATCCGGAAATTGAAACAATCATGAAGGGAGGTTTCGGCTGCTGCCGATTACATGCTATGAGTATCAATATTGTAAACAAAATTGACGACCTGGTAAAGGTTCAACACGTTCTGGTGAGTGTATCCGATAAAACCGGTCTTGCGCTGTTTGTTCCGGGACTTCTTGAAATCAATCCGGAGATACATTTTTTATCAACCGGCGGCACATTTTCAAAACTCAAAGAGATCCTGGGAAAGAATTGGAAATTCAACCTGACACCGGTCTCTGACTATACCGGCCAGCCGGAAACCCAGGGAGGGCTGGTTAAAACTCTTGATTTTAAAATCTATCTCGGACTTCTGACCGAAACCTACAACGATTCCCATCAATCAGACCTGCAACGTACCAATGGCGTTCCCATTGATATGGTCGTTGTAAACCTGTATCCTTTTCAGCAAACCATTGCACAACACAACACCACACCGGAGATGGCTCGCGGAAATATCGACATCGGTGGTCCTTGCATGATTCGAGCCTCCGCCAAAAATCATTTACGGGTTGCATCGGTTATCGATCCTTCCGATTATCCGCAGATCATTTCATGCCTGAAAGCAAACCATGGATGCACGACCCTGGACATACGCTATAAACTTGCCGGTAAGGCGTTTAAACATACTGCCGAATACGATGCGGCCATTGCGGATTACTTCACGTCTAAATCCGTTGATGAAGTTCGCAATTGTTATAACCTGTAACGCTACTGAATGAATCCTGAATATCAAGAGGAGATCGATATGCCGGAAGATCTGAAACAGATGTACAAAACCATTATGGATGACCATTTCACACCGGAAATGGAAATCAGTTTTATTGACAATGGAAAAAGGCAAACCCTTTTCTATCAAAAGGTCGCCTGGACAATTGATAACATTCAAAAAGGACTCCGTTATGGTGAAAATCCCGGACAGGAGGCCGCACTATACAAACTGGTAAACGGGAATCTGGTGCTGGGACAGACACAGACCATTGCGCCGGGACAATATCTGGCATCGGATATCGAGTTGCTTCAGTCCGGAAAACACCCGGGAAAAACAAATCTGACGGATGCGGACAATGCATTGAATATTCTGCGATATTTCAAGGACAAACCAACCGTGGTCATCGTAAAACATAACAATCCCTGTGGGGTAGCCAGATCCGATTCACTGGCTGACGCCTACCAAAAAGCTTATATGGCTGACCGGGTCGCCGCTTTTGGCGGCTGTATCGCTCTGAATCAAGCGGTTGATAAAGAAACCGCTTCCGCCATTGCTTCGCAATATGCGGAAGTCGTTGCAGCCCCTGATTTTGAAGAAGGTGTTCTGGGCATTCTGGGCCAACGAAAAAATCTCCGGGTTATTCGTATCGGCAACATTCACCGGCTTCAGGATTTTATTGGTAAACGCTGTATTGAATTTAAAAGCCTGATGGATGGCGGCCAGATCGTGCAATGGTCTTTTGTTCCACAGGCCCGAACCAAAAATGATGTAAAACTAGCCGAATGTGAATATCAAGGCAAGGTTTATAGAATCAAACGGGAACCCAGCGATCAGGAATTTAATGATTTATTGTTTGGATGGCTTGTTGAATCCGGAATTACCTCCAACTCGGTCATCTATGTGAAAAACGAAGTTACTATCGGCATCGGAACCGGAGAACAGGACCGGGTTGGTGTTGCCGAAATTGCCCGGGATAAGGCATACCGGAAACTGGCGGATCGATATTCCTGGGAAATATACAAAATTGCTTACACTGATCTGAAAGATCCGGATCAGAAAAAAGAAATCGATGACAAGGTGGCCCGCGAAAAGGGAGGGCTCCTTGGTGCAAGCATGGTCAGTGATGCCTTTTTCCCGTTTCGAGATGGAATTGATATCGGCCTGAAGGAAGGTATTCTTTCCGTCATCCAGCCCGGAGGATCGTTAAATGATTATCAGTCGATAGAAGCCTGCAACGAAGTGGGAGCAACAATGGTTCTGACCGGACAAAGAAGTTTTAAACATTGAAACGGATATCCTGTTTTCCGGAAATCAGCTCACTTTGATATGCCATGGTTCAAAACGAACGCCGAGCTGATTTCCATCAGGATACCGAAATCCGGAATACCCGAGATCGGTTAATTTTTTATACACTCCCGAATCTGTAAATTTTTCCGTAAAATTAAATTCCCCGAAATTTACCTGCCCTACATCAAAATCGCCTATACCGTGAAAGGAATAGCCGGGCGGCGCGAGTGATCGTGATGCAAGAGAAAGATTACCCTGATTGGTGTATACCTTGTTTAAAAAAAGATAAAACTGTTTGACAATACTTCGTAATCCGGATGTTAAAATAACATTTTCGCCAATACTGTTTTTAATTTGCTGATAGGTTTCAAAAGGGTGCCCCTGATAGAGATAATTTCCCGAATAGGGTATTTTTACTGTTCGTTGTTTATCAATCCGATCGGTCAGATTCTTCAAGGGCTTATCGTCCAGAAATCCATAGACGGAGGATTCCGTATAAAAAATTTTCTCCAGAAAAATCAATTCATTTTCGGAAAAACAACCGACGTCTTGATAATTTCTTGCTGTCTGAATGGCCTCGTCCAAGCTGAGCAGCGCAAAGTTTCCGTGCCCGACCATTTTAATTATTTTTCTAAATCGGAAAACGACTGATTCCAGAAAATGACAATCTTCCGGTTCGACATAAATGTCCTCCATATGCGGCACATCAAAATTCCTCATCTTATGAAGGTAATCTTTTAAGGAAACATCTTGAATCCGGAACCGGTTACTCGTGTCGGGCTCAACGCTCTTTGCCCAAACCCATGGAAAACGGCCAAGGCTAAAAACAGTTGATACAGCCAATGTTAAAAAAATTCTTCGATTCATCTCTCATCCAATTGTTTTTCAGCTATCATCAATATCGAATGCTGCGAGCGGATCTCAGATAAAAATCATGTTTATATTATGATCGGTGGAATGTCCTTACGATACACAACCATTTGTCACTTCCAACCCCATTGTTTTGGCCGAATGGCCGGGTCCGGTGATCTTGACACATTGATTGTTGGAGTTGGATAATCAAGTTTTTCTGTTGTCTGATTCGGGAAACGCCGGATCAGGTTTCGCAGGATTTTAGCAAGGTTCTGTTATTATAAAAATATATAGAATGGAAGTGAAAATTTATCTCCATTTGATAACGTCATATTACGACATTTCGAAAATAAACTCAATATTTTTCAAACAGCTTTTGTTATTCTTTTCATTTGAGGGCACGCTTAAGGCAATCCTTCCATATCATTTTCAGGCTCCCCTCAATGAAATTCAAAGCATATTGAATTTATATTCAAATTATAAAAAACTCCGACTGCATCCTATCTCTTGACAAGCCCCTTAGTTAAAAGAAAAATATGAAATTGGATAAAAATATGAAAAATTGCGTGATGAAACCAAAATTTTATGGTATCATCCGGTTCATAGTCAGATGTGACCACAAAAATGCGTTTTTTGATATATTCTTACCTTAGATCTGTACCTGATACCAAACATCATACAAATAGCTGAAAGGGTCATTCTTGCCCCCTTTTTATCAATATGATATTGAAACCGTATTCTTTTCATATAAATTTTTCTAGGCTGGTTTTCAATTCTCAGTCCTATTATAATGATCATAATTATCATGATTTCTGAAAACCGATTGCCAATAACACCACAAAATTTCAAACAGCTGCCGGGGCATTTTTCAACATACCTTACTGAGGGTTCATGCACAAGGATATGAAATTCAATCAAACACAGGATATTAACGGTCCCATTCTATTTGTGGATGATGAGGAGAATATTCTAGAAATTGCCGTCGAATTCTTTCAGCACAAAGGGTATAGTGTCATAACCGCCAATAATGGTGTTGAAGCACTTAACGTCTTGAGCTCAGAAAAAGTAGTCTGTTGTTTTACCGATATCAATATGCCTGAAATGGATGGCCTGGAACTGGCAGAAGAAATCAGAAAAATTGATAATACCATACCGGTTATCATCATGACAGGCTATCCATCCCTTGAAAACTCGATCAGGACCCTGAAAAATGGTGTTGTTGATTTTCTCATCAAGCCTGTAAACCTGAATCAGATGGAAGTCTGTGTTCAACGAGTTCTCCGGGAAAGAAAACTATTTATTAAAAATATACTTTTGTCCAAAGAGGTTGAGGGCAAAGAGCGACTGGAAAAGCTGAACAAGGAACTCGTATACAAGCTTGAAGAACTCCAGACATTAAATAAAATCATGGCAGACCTGTCGGCGATCAACAATACAACCGATATCTTCAGACTGATTGTCGAAATCACGATTGATCTTACCAAGGCGGATGAATCCAAATTCTTTGTGATCAATGAATCGGAACATATCCCTTTTGAGGTGAGTTCATCCTTTTCAGAGTCATATCTGAAAACATTGCCCCAAAATCCGAAAGAACCGTTTTCCCCAATCGACCACCGTTTTCAGCAGACGATTATTGAAACGATTGCAGATGAAATTCCGCTTCTCGTTTCTGAAAACAAAAATGTTGACAGCAACGATAACGACAACCTTTCATTGATGATTGTTCCCCTGAAAATACAGGAAAAAGTGTTTGGCGTTCTGACCGCTTCCATGAAAAAAGGCCTTAAAAGATTTACGGATAAAGAATTATATTATCTTTCATTCATGACGCAAAGAGCGGCATATGCCATTGAAAACCTTGCACTGTATGAACATATCAATCGCGGTTTGATGACTACTTTAAAGGCCTTTGTAAAAGCGATTGAAGCCAGGGACCCCTATACAAAAGAGCACTCCAACCGTGTTACGGAGATCGCCATTGCCATTGGAAAACAAGTAGGCTGCAGTGATGAAGAAATTGACATTTTAAAAATTTCCGGCCCTTTGCACGACATTGGAAAAATCGGTATTCGGGATGAGATCTTATTAAAACCCGGCAGGCTTACGGAAGATGAATTTGAAAAGATAAAGGAGCATCCGGATATTGGAGCCGATATCATCGGACAGCTGGGAATGTGGGATGAACATCAACAAATTATCCGGCATCATCATGAACGGTTTGATGGTACAGGATACCCCTCCAAACTGAAACGTGAAGAAATCCCCCGTCTGGCGAGAATTGTTTCCGTGGCCGATTCCTATGATGCAATGGCATCTGACCGTGCTTATCGAAAAAAAATGGACCCCCTTAAAATTTTGGCGATTATGGCTGATTGCAGCGGAACACAATTTGATCCGGAATACGTGGATGCCTTTCTGGCTCTGTATCACGAAGGAAAGATAAGCTGATTTGAATATTTACAGAATTGAATTCAAATGATATACTGGCAAATACAAACGTATCGCTCATTGCACGCACACCAGATGAGCAATGATCATCGAGACATTACAAAAATCATCTCTTTGCCCTTTACCATTATCCTATGAACAGCAAAAACCGGATGGAAAAAAGAAACTACGCCCGTGCGAACATCTCCACAACAGTCAAAATCAAGCTAGTCGATAATGATATTTGTAACAATTTAAAATCATTAAAAAAACCTGTTTCTGAAACCGCCAATGACGCATCACCCCCAAAAGTCCCGTCAACCGTTAACAGACAAAATAAACGTTCTTTTTCAATGTCTGACTTTCCTTCCTCGATAGAGGCAATCAATAATCCGGTTATCTCCTATCTGCTTGATTCCGTCTTTTTGCTGAACGATAAACTGGATAAAATTATTGATTTACTGGAAGACAATAAAGATGAAATAAAAATCATCGTGAAAGAAGCGGTGAATATCAGTGGTACAGGTATGAAACTGATTCTACATGGTCCGGTTAAAAAGGGACAGTTGCTTGATATCTCTTTAAATATACCTGGCTTTCCATTAGGCGGTTTTAACACCTATGGAGAAGTCATTCATACAAAGACAATTCAAAAAAATGACACGCCTCTTTATGAGGTCGGAGTAAAATTTATCAATATCCGTGAAGAAGAGAGAGAGTTGCTGATTGCATACGCTTTTTCACAGGAACGCCGGCAAATCAGACAACGTAAAGATACGATCTCTTGAAGGCTCGAATAAAAGAGCATATCCTCTTGAATGGAATAAGATCATACAATCAGGGAGAAACCTTATCATGACTGCGGCTGATGTGGATAGACGAAAAAAACTCAGGGTGGATTTCAAAACCAGTATTATTCTAAGAACAGATCAATCTGAAATACGTATTGAGGGTAGTTCCAGGGACTTGAGTCTCAAAGGTATCTTCATACACGCCCATGAGGCTGCGGCTGTCGGCACCAAATGCCAAGTGGAAGTAAATCTTACCGGAATGACGGAACAGCTCAATCTTTATATGCAAGGGAAAATCATCCGAAAAGATCAAAATGGTATTGCCGTCGAATTCGAATCCATGGACCTTGACAGCTACACACATCTCAAAAACCTGGTTCGGTATAATACGACCGACCCTGATTATGTTGATTAAATAGCAAACGTACCTGCAGGTCACCTTCTTTCTGAACGATCGTATTTCATCATACGAAGATATTTGTTTCCATATTTGATAATAATAATTGAATCCAGGGAGGCCAGATAATGGACGCAAGTCTGATCAATCCATTCATTAACGCAACAATCAATGTCCTTGAGACCATGGCATTTATCAAATGCAAGGCAGAGAAGCCTTATCTGAAAAAGGATGATGTGGCAAAGGGCGATGTAACGGGTGTTATTGGAATTACGGGAGAATCAAACGGAACGATCGCGGTCACATTTGAAGAAGTAACCATTTTGAAAATCGTATCCAACATGTTCGGGGAAGAAATGAAGGAATTGAATAATGAGGTTGCAGATGCTGTTGGTGAGCTTACCAACATGATATCCGGACAGGCCAGAAGGGAGTTGGAGGAAAATGGAAAAGTGTTTGACGCCGCCATACCTTCTGTTGTTTCCGGAAAAAATCATCAGATAACCCATTATACCGATGGTCCCAAAATCGCTATCCCATTTACTACAGAAGGAGGGCGGTTTACCATAGAAGTCTGTCTTGAAAACTGAAATTGATATAATATATTTTCCATATTTCCCATAATGATGAATATTCTATTGAAAAAAAGCAACCCTGCTCTTTTTTCCGGATTCATCGGAATGAAAGGAGGAAAAACAGATGGATCTATCCATTAAGATTTTGATTGTAGATGATTTTGCCACCATGCGTCGAATATTGAAGAATATCTTAAAACAACTTGGTTTTGTGAACATTACCGAGGCTGACGACGGAACAACAGCCCTTGAACAACTGAAAAGCGGTCACTTTGATCTGATCATTTCAGACTGGAATATGCCGAAAATGACAGGACTCGAGCTGCTGAAAACCGTTCGAGGCATGAGTGATATAAAAGACATTCCGTTTTTAATGGTTACCGCCGAAGCACAAAAACAGAATGTGATCAGCGCCGTACAGGCCGGCGTATCCAACTATGTTGTGAAGCCTTTTACTGCCGAACAGATATCCGATAAGCTTGAAAAAATATTAAAATGATATCCCGTGTAGGAACCGAGGATTTCAGGCCTGACGCATTTATTGGAGAATGCCCTGTAATTCTGAACATATTGAATATCGTCGACAAGGTTGCCAATGAAGATGCAACCATATTGATTACCGGCGAAAGTGGAACAGGAAAAGAGCTTATTGCCAGAAAGGTTCATCAAAAAAGCGGAAGAAAATCCGAACCGCTTGTCTCGGTTAATTGCGGAGCCATTCCTTTTGAACTGCTGGAAAGTGAATTGTTTGGACATGAAAAAGGAGCTTTTACCGGGGCACATCGGGAACGAATCGGTCGATTTGAACTGGCTGACAACGGGACAATTTTCCTGGATGAAATTGGTGATGTGAATCCTGAAATTCAGGTGAAGCTTCTTCGTGTATTGCAGGAGCACAGTTTTGAACGGATCGGCAGCACCAAAACGATCTCCGTAAACATTCGAATCATTGCCGCCACGAACAAGAATCTTGACAATTCCATTTCGGATGGAAAATTTCGTGAAGACCTTTTCTATCGATTGAGTGTCATTCCGATCACCTTGCCCCCTCTCCGCGATCGGAAATCAGATATCCCGCTCCTGGTAAACCATTTTCTGAAAAAACTTCAGACCGTCAGAAAACAAAAGGAAAAGACCTTTTCGACCGAAGCAATGGATGTATTAATGCATTATCATTGGCCTGGAAATATCCGGGAGCTTGAAAATCTGATCGAACGACTATCCGTTCTTGTGGATCACCATGTTTTCGAGGTGTCAGACCTGCCGGAAACCCTTTTCCAGAATAAGCAAGAAGGATTTCCTCAACCTGTCACACCCGTGCAGCAGGATATGGGGTTCAATGATGCCGTTGAACAATATCAGCAGCACCTGATTCTTCAGGCACTGAAAAATACAGCCGGCGTGAAATCAAAAGCGGCAGAACTGTTAAAAATGAATCGAACCACACTGGTTGAAAAAATGAAAAAAATGAACTTAAAACAGCTTTTTTAAAAGCAGGATGGTAAAATAGAGCGCCAAATTCTTGACTGATTCAGGAGTATTCATTCATCGTTGAAACAATTTTCACCATATCCGGAACAGGCTCTCACAGCTCACCCAATCCCAACCCGATCCAAAAAACTTATCGTTTTCAACGATATAAGCCATTTCCCCCAAAGGCAAACCAGGCATTCTTTTTTTCTTCTTTTTTTCTCAATGATCAAATAAAACTGGCACACGGTTTGCAAAAAAACCTACAAACATAGATTAAAAAACCCATATAGGCAGATCATCATCCCAGTAACAGTACGAACAATCATCGTAATACGACTTGTTGTCCTGATAAATGCCAAACCTTCTTTGCTTCTTGATCGAAAGGTTGTGATGTATTCATATTGCTTGAAACGGAAATGCCCCTTGATCCGAATTTTTCCCATGTTGATATGGATCATTCCATTTGTCTTGTTTTCAAATGCCGGCGCGGCTATCCGTCAAAATACCATCCACCGGATCCGGCTTCAGGATGCACCACAGCGGATATCCCTTCAACTGAACCAGAGATCGCTCTTTAAAATTATCCAGGTAGACAAAACAGAAATTGTGATTGCCCTTAAAGATGTCCATATCTCGGATTCCATCGAAAAAACAGGATCTGCTTCTTCTTTTATTCAAAATCTTCGCATTGAATATCTCCAGAATCATGTCACCCTATTGATCATCGAAACAGTCACAGCGATTTCGAGAACCGATGCCAAATGGGATGATTCAACCACCCTTGTTGTAAATTTTTATGCTGAAAAACAGAAACACAAGACCCGAAGAAAAGGGTTGAAAACAAAATCGAAAAGGAAACCGATCCGTATGCAGGATCAGGCCGAACAGAATCGCGATAAAAACATCACGGAGGAGGTGATCCCCGTAAAAGAAGAAATCCATCTTGATCCTCCATCCGATCTTGCCGGAGGAAGTATCGATGATCTGCTGGAAGAATTTGCAGCAGATCCCTGCGCAAGCGAGCCGGAGCTGAAAAAAGTTCTTGCCCAATTCAAAAACAAAAACTGGAAGGAAGCAGCGTCGGAATTAACCCGGTTTCTGAAAACTAACACAGATGAAACCTGCCGGGATTCCGCATTTTTTTTAAAAGCC